>CBFGMS010000012.1:0-74221 GCA_965649985.1 uncultured Gammaproteobacteria bacterium
AGGCCCAGGATGAGCGCCGTGAACACGATGCTTTGCCCGGATTCAGACATGGTCCGGCGCAGGGCCGCGTGCACGTCGCCATCCTTCGTGAGCTGCCGCTGGTACTGCGAGATGAAATGGACGGTGTCGTCGACGGAAATGCCGATGATGATCGGCGCGAGCATCATCGTGTAGAAGTCGAGCGTGACACCGGTGAGTCCCAGCAGACCCAGGGTCAGGAAGGCCGGAATCAGGTTGGGGATCAGCGCGATCAGGCCGACCTTCATCGAACCGAACACGACCAGCAGGATCATGCTGACGAAGGCGATCGCCACACCGAACGAGATCGCCTGGTTCTTGGTGAGGTACTGCGACGCCTGCATCGCCAGTGCGAACACGCCGGTGATCGACACTTCAGCCTCCGGGTACTTCACCTTCAGCTGAGCCATCATCGCGTCGATGTCGGCGCGCATCTCGTTGAAGACGGCGTAGTACTCGTACGAGCCGTAGCTGTGCAGCGCGACGCGGATGTTCGCATTGCGGTAGTTGTCGTCCACCAGACGCTGGCGCTCGGTGGGGTCGGCGCTGTTGAACAGGAACAGGGTCTGCGCCAGCACCTCGCGGGTGTCGGGGATGCGGTACTGGTCGGCACCGCCGCCATTCAGCTTCTGGTTCGCGTCCTTGGCGACGTCCGCCAGCGAATTGGTCATGACCACGTACTTCGAGTACTTGGTCTCGAAGTCGCTCTGCAGCTTGTCCATCGCCTTCAGGACTTCAGGGTCCTGCAGCGCGGCGTCCTCGTTGAAATCGAGGAACACCACCATGCTGTAGGCGCCCATCATGTGCTCGTCGGCGATCTTGACGCTCTTGGCGAAGGGAGAGTCTTCCGGATACTGGTCGAGGATCTGGGTATCGACCTTCACCAGCGTGGCCCCGTAGATGCAGAGCGCGAGAAGCAGCATGAACGGGGCGATGAAGGCCACCGGCCGTTTCTCCACCATCGGCACGACTTTCTCGAGCTGACGCTTCAGGACCGGCATCACGTTGAGCAACGGCTTCTTCGCGGCCTTCTGCGGCTTCACCTTCTTGGAAACGGTGGGCCAGAAATCGACGAGGATGGGCAGCAGGTAGATCGACAGGACCAGCGCGAACAGGATGCCGAGGGTCGACATGATCGCGAAGTTCTGGATCGGCTTCACCGGCGTGATGTTCAGCGCCATGGTGCCGATCATGTTGGTCACGCCCGTGAGCAGCAGCGCGACGCCCGTGTACCTGTAGGTCCTGCGCAGCGCTTCCTGGTGCTCGACATCGTCGCGGCGCATGTGCGTGTAGCCGGTGAGCATGTGCACCGAGTCCGCGATACCGACCGTCAGGATCAGCAGCACCGTGAGGATGAGGAAGCCGGTGACGGTCATGCCGGTCAGACCCGCCACGCCGAGGGTGAACATGGTGCTGAGGATGACGATGAGGATCGACCAGACCACGGCCGAGGCCGACCGGAACAGGAACCACAGCAGGACGATCATGATGCCGAGCGCGGCCATGTAGAGATTGCCCATCTCTTCGGCCATCTTCAGGTCCTGCTCGGCCGCGGCGGTATTGCCGACGGCGTAATAGTCCAGGTGCTCGGTGTATTCCGGCTTGTAGATGATCTTCTTCACTTCCTCGTACAGGGCGTAGTATTCCGCCATGTCGGTCGGCTTGAATTCCGGCACCGTCTCGTCGCTCTCATCGAAGGCGACCGCCGTCGGATCTTCGATGGAAAGTTCGAGATCGCCGGTGGCCTGCTCAGAGTCGACCGGAATCGCGCCGAAGTTGGTCTCGATGTAGATGCCGCCATATTTGCCGTCGCGGGAGAAGAACTGCAGGGGGAACTGCTTCTGCGCCTCGGCCGTCGCCTTGATCTTGGCGAGTTCTTCCGGAGACGTGGGAACCGTGCTGCCGACCAGCGCACGGGAGACCAGCAGATCGCCCTCGGCGGTGAGCACGGGCGCGGTGACCAGGCTGTTGACCTTGACGATGTGCTCGAGCGCGGACTGTTCGTCAGGCTTCAGGCGCGCCTTGAAGTTGACCAGTTCGTCCTGTATCCCGCGCACCGCCTCGAGCGACTTGTGCGAGAACACGTCGCCGTCCTTCGGCTTGTAGATGATGTACAGACCGTCTTCGCTGCCGAATTCCGCATGGTATTTGTGGAACGCGATCAGCGTCGGATCGTCCTTGTCGAACCAGCCCTCGATGGTCATGTCCATCCGGACTTTGCCCAGGCCGAACACGCAAAGCGCCAGGAAACCAAAAAACGCGGTCAGCACCAGCCACCGTCTTCTGCGCAGGGCATCCGGAAGACTTCCGAAATGCTCCGTCAAACGATCTATGGTTCTCTGTCGAAAAGACATCAGTTACGCTCCTGTTGAGGATGAAATCTTGGTCGCCCGCTTCCCGTCTTACGAGAAGATTCCGGCGATATCGGCGCTGGCTTCTTTGCCTACGATCGAAAGGTGGTCGGTCTGGATGCCGATGCAGACGGCAGGCTTGGCGAGATATCTGTTCCAGCCGAGGTCGGCCGGGTCGTCGCCGCCCGTCGCCATCGCCTTCACGACGACCGTCGTGATCTGCTTCTTGATCTTCGCCGGTTTGTAGCGGCGGCAGGCCTCGTCGTTGGCGAGCGCGAATTCGTAGGTGGCGATGAACTGCTCTCTCGATATCCCGATGCCGTTGTCGCGCATCAGCCCGAAGAGATAGTCCGCACGCTTGTCGGCCGGGGTCGCGGCGAACGCATCCAGATCGATGCCTCGCTCGCCGCCGAGCGCGGGAATCAGATCGGCGAAGACACCGACGATGTCGTCGGTCGCGTCACCGCTCTTCAGCGTGGGGCAGCGCTGGTCGATCAACACCAACCGCCCGATCCGGGCCTTCTTCTCCGTCAGCTTGCGGGCCATCTCGAAGGCCACGACCGCGCCGTTGGAGTAGCCCAGCAGATCGATTTCACCCGTGTGCCGGATCGCCGACATCGCTTCGATGTAGGCATCCGCCATCTCGCCGACGGTGCGCAGCGGCGGACGACTGCCGTCCAGACCGACCGCCTCGAAGGCGAACATGGGGCGAACGCCGGCGAGGCTCTGGCTCAGCGTACGCAGCGAGAAGACGCTGCCATCGGCGCCGGGCACCGCGAAGATCGGCGTACCGCTCGCCTGCGTCTGCATGGGCACGATCAGGCTGCCCGATGCGGCCTCCCGGCTGTGGAACCATGCCTCGATGTCGTCGTTCTTCCTGGTGGCGGGCTTCGGCCTGGGCGCCACCGCGTGCTGCGCATCGCCGACGCGCAGCACGCGGATCCGCTCGACCTTCGCAGGATGGGTATTGGCGAGATGGCCGGCGAGCGAACGGATGTCGGTGAACTTGAAGACCACGCTCGGCGTGATGTTCTCGGCCAGCAGATCGATCAGCTGCTGGATCAGGCCCGCCATGCCGATCGAATCGAAGCCCAGGGAGAGAAAGTCGAGGTCCTCGTCGATTTCGTCGGGCGCGCGACCGAGCAGGCGCGCGGCCTCCTGGGTCATGAACAGGCGCAACGTGTCTTCGCCGTCGAGCGCGAGATCACCCTCGCCTTCGCCATCACCATCGCCTGCGACGAAGCGCCACAGGGCTGCGGCACCCGCTTCCGGTGCGGGCGCCGGCGCAGCCTTGGCAGACTCGGCACCCGCAGCCCCGGCTTTCGCGGGTTGAGGCGCCTTCGTGGCCTCACGCGGCGCATCGCCGGAGTCGTCGAAGTCCAGCCAGAAGCGGCGCTTCGCGAACGGATACACGGGCACGTCGAGCAGGCGCGGGGCACGCACGCCTTCACCGCGACGTGCCGTGGCCACCGCACGCCAATAGGCCGCCCACGGGATGTCGATCCCGCCGGCCCAGAGCAACGCGATCTCGCCGAACTGGCCTGCACGCAGGTTGTCCAGCAGCCGCTCCTCGCCGATCTGCGACTGGATGACATCGAAGATGCGGCCGTTGCCGTCACGCTTCACGTTGCCGACGAACACCGGGCCGGCACCTTCGGACGACCGGCCTTCCGCGACCAGCCTGCGCGCGCGGGAAAGCGCCGATGTCAGCTCCTTGAGATCCGAGACCACCAGCGCGACGCGATGCTCCATCGGCTCGGTCGTCATCTGCGTGGTGTAGGCCAGATCCTCGAAATCCGCTGCATCCACATCGCTGCGCAGGCGTTCCGCGTAGGCATCGAGATAGGCAAGAAGGGACTCGCGCGTGCGCGCGGAGAACGCAAACAGCTGGGTGCGCCCCTGCGCTGCGGCCGCGCCCGCGGACGTGCCGGCGGATGCGCCTCGATATTCCTCGAACACCAGATGGACATTGATGCCGCTGTCGGAGAACGAGTTGACGCCGGCCCGGATCGGCGCATCGCCTGCGCGAAGCGTGTCGAACGGAAGGGGCCTGTCGGCGATGTAGAGCGGATGCGCGCTGGAGTCGATGTCGATGAAGGCGTTGACCTTGCGTTTGGTGATCGTCGCGGGGAAACGCCCCTCGTGCAGCGACAATACGACCTTGATGGCACTGGCCACGCCGCTCGCGGGTTCGACATGCGCGATGTTGCCCTTGATGCTGCCGAGAGCACACGTCTTGCTGCCACCGCCGACACCGCGGAAGGCGTTCTGGATCCCTTCGAACTCGAACGAATCGCCCCACTTCGTCGCGTAACCGTCCACTTCGATGTAGCGGATGGTGTCGGGCGCGATGTCATTCCGCTCATAGCATTCCGCGATCACTTGGGTGATCGCCTCGTGCTTGATTTCGGAAGTGAACGCCGCACGGCCGCGATTGCCCTGATGGGTGGCGACGACCTTGGCGAAGATGCGCATGTTGTCGCGCTCGGCATCGTCGAGACGCTGCAGCACCAGCAGCCCCAGGCCTTCGCCCCGGGTGAAGCCGTTGGCCTCGTCGTCGAAGACCGCACAGCGGCCATCGGGCGAGAGCAGGCCGTAGCGGCCGATCGCGGCGTAGTCGTCGGCGAACAGGTTCAGCGAGACGCCGCCGCAGATGGCGATATCGCACTCCCCCTGCGCCAATGCCACGCACGCGCGGTGGATCGCCAGGCCCGAGGATGCGCAACTGGCGTTCACCACTTCGCTCGGCCCCTTGAAGTCGTAGAGGAACGAGATGCGGTTGGCGAGATAGTAGATCGGGCTCGAGGAGCTGAACGCAGGCGCCGCAGGAATGCGGTGCAGGTTCCTGCGCATGTGGTGCTCGTATTCGGCGTATTCGTACCCGAGGAACAGGCCCGTGCGCGACCCGCGCAGCGTGTCGGCGCGGAGGCCCGCATGCTGCAGGGCGTGGTAGACCGACTGCATCATCAGCCGTTCCTGCGGGTCGCACATCCGCGCTTCGTCCTCGCTGAGGCCGAAGAACTCGGCGTCGAACATGTCGACATCCGCGATGCGCGCGCCCCAGCGCTGCGCCGCGAGCGCGTCTGCGCTCTGCGCGCCGGCCCAGCGATCGCCGTCCAGCGGCCTGATCGCACAATGCTCGCCGATCAGGTTGCGCCAGAGGGCCTCGGGCGTGTTCGCGTCGGCGAATGCGCAGGCCATGCCGACCACCGCGATCTCGGGCGGCCCGAGCGGCACGGCAGGCTGCATGTCGCCGGTGTGAGCGCCATCGTCGTTTTCGGCTTCGCCCAGACCATAATAGTGCGCGAGCGCTTCGGCGTGATGCACCAGCAGATGTTCCACGAGTGCTTCTTCCGATGCGAAACGCTCGCCACGCAGATCGACGCCGTATTCGTCATGGACGAAGCGCAACAGACGGGAGACCACATCGCCCCGATCCTGCGCGGCCGCCTGGCGACGGCGTGCGGGCGGAGCAGCGCGCACGGGTGCAGGCGCGGCCGGCGCGGCCGATTTCGTCGCCGACGGAGGCGGAGCCGCCTTCGGCGCGACTGCGGGCGCAGCCGGCGGCGCCGCCGACGCGCCGATCGCGTCGGCCAGTTCGCGGATCGAATTGACGGCGGTCAACTGCGCCGGGGTGATCGAGATGTTCAGGCGCTTGCCGAGATTGGTCATCAACTCGATCGCGATGATCGAGTCCATGCCGAAGGAATCGAAGTCGGCGTCGACATCGAGACGCTCGACCGGAATCTTCAGCGTGGAGGCCACCGTTCCGACGATGGAGTCCAGCAGGGAGGGTTCAGCGACGGCACTCATTGCATGCTCCTGAAGCGTGTGCAGGCATCGGCGCCCGGGGCGACGGCAGTCGCCTGGACGTCGACATCCATCGACCGGAATTTTTTCGAAACATCTTCGGGGAAGATGCGTATCACGTGATCCATCCGGCTGTCCTTAAAATTGATACTGGTATCTGAGAACGAATTGTTTCTGGTCGCGGTAGGGCCATGTGCCGCTGCGCGAGTCCCGCTCGTCCGGGTAGAAGACTTCGAAGTAGACGATCGAGTTGTCGTCGATCAGATAGGAACTCAGGAATTTGTGCTGGAAACTGGTGTAGGGCCGGACGTAGATCGTCAGCCAGCTGAGGGTCAACTCGTCGTTGAGGAACCGATTGCTCACCGAGCCGACGAGCGAATACTCGTTCTGCTCGCGACCCAGGATGTCGCCCTCCCAGTCCAGCAGCCGGCTCCAGATGAGCTCGGCGCTGTAGGTGAGCTGGCGTCCGCCCGGCGAATAATCGAAGCCGAAGCTGGAATCGAACTGATCGCTTTCGACGATGGTGACGCCGCTGCCGTCCGCCGAGTTCGCGAAGAAGGCACGCGGCTGCTTCAGCGCGACCTCGGCCCGCAGCAGCAGGTTGTCGATCGCGATGTTCGCGGTCATTCCGTACATCTGGAACCGCTGCTGGCGCACGAGATAATCGTTGTCGATCAGCCGGGCCGCCATGAGACTGAAGTCGCTCTTGCCGAACGAGCGCTTCCAGCGGGCACCGAATTCGTAGGTGGCGGCGTTGCCCCAGTCGTCGTCCGGCGCATCCTTTTCGAAGGCGCCGGGAATGTCGTACTCGGACCCGATATCCGGATATTTGTTGTAGCCCGGACGCGGCACGAAGAAGGCGCTCCACTGTCCGGACGCGCCGAAATGGTCCATCGTCAGCATCATCTGCCCGACGCGGGACTCTTCGAGCGAAATGAAGAAGAACTCGGCATTGTTGCGGGGGCTGATCTCATCCGTGATCGCACCGCCCTCGGACACACCCCACGGCAGGATCTGGTGGCCGACCCGGACGCTCGTCTCGCCGAAGCTGCTCTGCAGATACGCTTCACGCGTCACCAGCTCGCGGAATGGATTTTCGTCCTTCGCCTTGGCGCGATGGTCGTTGCCCCAGTGCAGATTGAATTTGGTGTCCAGGCGGAAATACAGATTGCTGGCCAGCGGCTTGGAATATTCCAGCCGGACCGACGAGCGATTGTTCACCACACGCTTCGGCTCGGCGAACTTGAATGAGGTCTCATGCGTGAGACTCACGCGCAGCGGGTCCAGCCACGCGGAAAGCCGGCCCTCCTCGCCGGTGGCGCCGGCGGTCGGATCGCCATCGTCGATCGTCCACTCGGCGCCGCCGAATTCGCTCTCCGCAGGCGGCTCGCCCGTCAGCTCGCCACCGGCAGGCGGATCGCCGCTGGACGCCTCGGCGGCAGAGTCATCGAAACCCATGTCGATTTCGAGTTCGTCGGGATACGCAGGCACATCGCCACCTGCGCCCTGCGGCGGTGGCGCTGCGGGGAGCGCATCGCCACCCGGATCCGGCGCAGCCGGAGCAGCCGGTGCCATCTCCGTGGGCGGGTCGACGACGATGCCTTCGAGGAAATCGCTGTCAGTCTCCGGCGGAGTCATGTGCGGCGGCGTTTGCGCATACGCGCCGAACGCCACCCCGAGTGCCAGCAGCGAAATGGCGGCAGACCGCGACGGCCCCGCCTGCAGCGGGTGCGGGCGAGGGTCATGTTGTCGTGCACGCGCAGCGGAGAAAAATAGGCTCTTCATTCAGGTCTCGTGCGTCGTGTACAACGCGTCCAGCACATCACTGAATTCGACGCCCTGTGGCGGACGCCCCGCCCCGCCGTGCAGCGAGGTCGGGGTCGATGCATAGATCGATTCCAGCAGGGATTCGAACTCTTCCTTGCTCGCGAAGGGCGATGCCATGCCGTCCGGGAGGCTGTAGCGCAGGCCCTTGAGCTTGACGATGACACGCCCCTGGTCGTCGATCGCATCGACATCGACCTCAATACATCCCGGCTCGTCGCCGTCTCGACGCGACGCCCGCACCCAGACGAGGCCCGTGTGGGCCTCCACCGGCAACACAAGCGCGCTGTCCAGCGAGAGCGCCTCGGTGGAAGCGACGTCGATGCCGGCTTCGGCCATGAAGCCGAGGCATGCCGTCTCCACGATGCCCAGCAGGGACAGCGGGCGCAGGGCATCGGCATCGGAACCGGCGATGGCGCCGTTGAGGTCGAATGCCAGCAGGTGTTGGCGATCCCCGGCGCGGAGCGACACGATGCCCTTGGGCAGGCGGTCGCGTTGCAGGCCGGCAGCCGCCAGACGGTCGTAGGCATCTGCCCCGGCATGCGCATCCGGTCCGAAGAGTCTGCCGAGTGCCGCCGGATCGATGCGATCCGGGTCCTGTCCCGAACCATGGTCGCCACCGCCTTCGCACAGCAGCACGGCACCGGTGTCCACATCGTCGACGGAGGCCGTGCCGAGCAGCGCGAAGTCGAAGGCATGAGCGCCGGCCGCATGCAGATGCAACGCGAGCTCTCGGTGCTGCGACGTCGGATCTGCTCCGGACCAGCTCAGGTCGCGCAGCGCGATCCTCGGCAGGCGCGGGAGGCCCGGCACCGATTCGCGGATCGCCAGCCGGACCATCTCGAGCGGCAGCAGCGCCGGCAGCCGGGCTTCCGGCCGCACGCAGAAGGCACGTACCGACTTCGCGAGGACATCCGCATCCGAGACGAAGGACTGGCGCCCGAAGACCGAGACGTTCCGGTGCAGCAGCGGGTGGACCATGGCCTGCGTGGCCGACAGCGCCTTCTGCTTCTCGGGACTGGTGGCGAACCAGTAGCGCTCGCGCGCGAAGGCGTAGGTCGGCAGGTTGCAGCGGCGCATGACATGGCCTGCGTACAGCGCCTTCCAGTCCGGCTCCTGACCCTTGAGCCAGATGTCGAGCAGCGCGTCGAGATCGCGCGCCTGCAGTGCGTTGCCGATGGTCTGGGCATCGACCGTGCCGATCTCGGACTTGCGGCGCACGCTGCCGCTGCGCACGCCCGCCGTCTCGGCATCGCCGTCCAGGTGCGCCTGCAGGCGCTGGACCAGTTCATCCAGACTCGACACGACCAGACCCATGCGGTCGGACATGGCGTCGCGGCCGACCTGCAGGGTGTAGGCGACGTCGGCCAGCGCCAGATCCGGATACATGCGCAGATGCCGCAGCAGGCGTTCCGCGTTGGCGCGCAACCGGTCGCCGGCCTTGGCCGAGAGCACGATCAGCTGCGGGCCTTGCGGCACGGTCCGAGCGGGGTAGTGCGCGTCGAGGAACTCCTCCAGCACCGCGTGCACGTTGGCGCCGCCGAAGCCGAACGAGCTGATGCCGGCGCGGCGCGGGAAGGGCCTGCCGTTCTCGTCGAGTGCCGGCGTCCAGTCGCGGGTGCTGTCGACCGGATAGAACGGGCTCTTGTCGAGGTTGATGTACGGATTGAGCTTTTCGAAATGCAGCAGGGCCGGGATCTGCTTGTGCTTGATCGACAGCAGCACCTTGAGCAGGCCGGCGATGCCGGCGGCGGTCTCCAGATGGCCGATGTTGGTCTTGGCCGAGGTCAGGCCGATGTGCGGCTGCTCCGGCGGCGGCAGCTGGTGCTTGCGATACAGGTCGGAGAAGGCCTTCTTCATGGCCTGGATCTCGATCGGATCGCCCAGGCTGGTGCCCGTGCCGTGGCATTCCATGTAGCCGACGCTGCGCGGATCGATTTCGGCCTTTTCGTAGGCCTCCACCAGCAGCTCGGCCTGCGCGTTGGGATTGGGCGCGGTGAGCATGGTCGCCTTGCCGCCGTGGTTCTCGGCAGTGGACTTGACCACGGCGTAGATGTGGTCGCCGTCGGCGATGGCATCCTCGAGCGGACGGATGAGGATGGCGCCCGAGCCTTCGCCGCGCACGTAGCCGTTGGCGCGGGAATCGAAGGTCTTGCACTTGCCGTCGTCCGCCAGCATGCCGGCGGCACCGAAGGAGATGTGGCCCGCCGGTGTCAGCATCACCTGCACGCCGCCGACGATGGCCATGTCGCAGCTGCCGGTGTGGATGGACTCGATCGCGCGGTGCAGCGCGATCAGCGAGCTGGAACAGGCCGTGTCCAGCGGTGCGCTGGGGCCGTGCAGGTCCAGCAGGAAGGACACGCGGTTGACCAGGATGGCATGCGAGGTGCCGGAGGCCGAATAGCCGTCCAGCTCGGCATGCTGCATCGCCATCATGTCGATGTAGTCGCGGGTGGCCGCACCGACGAACAGGCCGGTGCGGGTGCCGGCGAAGTCGGACACCCTGTGGCCCGAGTCCTCGATCGCGCCCCACACGCTTTCCAGGAAGATGCGCTGCTGCGGGTCCATCATCTCCGCCTCGCGCGGCGAAATGCCCCAGAACAGCGGGTCGAACTTGTCGACCTCGCGCATGAAGCCGCCCCACTTGGAGAGCGTCTTGTTCTTCTCCGCCATCGGGTCGCCGTAGTACTCCTCCCAGTCCCAGCGATCGGGCGGGATGAGGGTGACCATGTTGTTTTCGGCGTTGCGCAGCTTTTCCCAGTATTCCTCGATGTCGTCCGCCTGCGGCATGACGCCGCTCATGCCGACGATGGCGATGGGGCGTTCGACGAAGCGGCGCTGCGGCGAGAATGCACCGCCGGAGGGGGCGTCGGCCGCGACTGCGGACGCATCGAGCACCGCCGGTTTCTGCTTGAAGGCGATCGGCGCCGGCCCACTGCCCTGCCCCGCACCGCCATCGGTCTGCGCGGCGGGCTGTGCAGCACCGGCCGCGGCGCCACCGCCGTGCACGCGCTGGATGTTCTCGCGATGGTCGCGGGCGAGATGCGCGGCGATCTCACGGATGTTGGGGTATTCGAAGAACAGGACCGGGGTGATGTCCAGGTCGTATTTCTGGTTGACGAGATTGCTGAAGGACGTGAGGCCGATCGAGTCGAAGCCCAGGTCGAGCAGGATGGTGTCCAGATCGATGTCGTCGGCATCGATCTTGAGGAAGTCCATCACGATGGCCGACAGCGCCTTCTGCACGGCCAGGGCCAGCCCATCGCCGTCCGTCGCAGCGGCAGCGGGAGCCGCTGCGGGCTTCGCGGCACCAGCTGCAGCCGGTGCCGCCGCTGCGGGTTCAGGCGTCGGCACGGCGCTGGCGCCGATGCCCCACGCGCGCTCCACCTTCTCGCGCACGCCCTGCAGAACGGCCACCTGAGACAGCTCGCCGAGCAGGGCGAGCATCATGGCCTCGATGCCCACATCGCTCTGCAGCGCCTTGATGCCGAGATTGCGCTCGAAGAACAGCGCCGTCTGTTCGTCGAGGCGCATGCCGCCCTCGGCCCAGATCGACCAGTTCAGGCTGAGCGCCTTGCCCTGCCTCAGCCCGCGCTGCGCCCGCGCATTGCGCTGCGCGGCGAAGGCATCCATGAAGTGGTTGGCGAAGGAGTAGTCCGACTGGCCGGCGTTGCCGGCGAGTGCGGCCAGCGACGAGAAGGTGACGAAGAAATCCAGCGCGTCGTTGCGGGTGACGTCGTCCAGCAGCACCGTGCCGAGGATCTTCGGCGCGAACACCGCCGCCATTTCATCGCGCGTCTTGTTGCGGATATAGGCATCGCGCAGCACGCCCGCACTGTGGATGATGCCGTGCACGGCACCGAAGGCATCGCGGCAGGTGCCGACCAGACGCTCGACATCCTCGCGGCGCGAGACATCGGCCTGCACATAGCGCACATCGGCACCATGCGCACGCATGCCCTCCAGCGCGGCCTCGATCGCCTCGCCGGGCGCGCTGCGCCCGCTCAGCACCAGACGCGCCTTGTACGCGCGCGCCAGATGCTCGGCGAAGATCAGGCCGAGACCGCCGGCCCCGCCGGTGATGACATACGCCCCGCCCTGGCGGATCGGCGCGGCGGCCGAGGACAGCGCCGGGGTCGGACAGGCTTCGATGCGGCGCACGAAACGGCCGCCGTCCCGATGACGGATGCCGAGCGCGCGCGTGTCGTCGACGAACTCGCGCAGCAGGGCGTCGACCAACGCGGGGTCGAACTCCGGCTGCGGGCGCACGAATTCGAGGATCTTGCAGGCGAGCTTGGGCGATTCCGCGCGCAGGATGGTCGCGAAGCCCTGGATCGCCTCGTTCTGCGGCTGGCATTCGTCCGGCGTGGCGAAGTACAGATAGTGCAGCCGCGTGTCGGCCTCGCACTTCAGCGCACCGATGGCCTGGGCCAGCAGCAGGAACGGGTGAACACCCAGGTCCAGCGCATCGGCGATGCGCGTTTCCGCGGGTTGCCCCGTCTCGCCGGCGTCCAGCGGGAGGGAGGACCACGCGAAACAGACCTGCAGCGGGCCGGTGTGGGCATCGCGGACCGCACTCAACAGGCGGTCGAAGTCTTCGCGGCGGTGCGCGGCGATGCGGAAATCCAGGTCGCCGGACTGCGCGAACTCCTCGCCCGCGAGCACCGACACCAGCCTGGCGCCGCCATGGATGGCCAGCGAGGCGCGCATCGCATCGATGCTGCCCGCATCCGGCGCGAAGAACACCACCGTGCCCTGCACGGCCGGCGCCGGGCGCGCGGTGTCGAACGCGGCGGACTGCCACTCGGTGCCGTAATAGAGCGTGGGGAATTCGGCATCGTGGCCGCCCGGGGCCTTGGCGAATGCACCCTGGCCCTGTTTCTCGTGCACATCCAGCAGCGGCACACCGACCGAATCGCGCACGCGCACCAGCACCTTGCCGGTCTCGTCGACGATCAGCGCGTCCATCTTGGACAGATTGGACGCAGTCTTCCTCTCGTCCTTGGCCTCGGTGACGTAGCTGTAGCAGACCGGCGTGAGCGGATGCAGGATCTCCACTTCACCCAGCGAGTACGGCACGTACATCTCGCCGGTGGTGCCGACCAGACGCGCGCCCATCGCCGCCTGGAACGACGAGTCGACCAGCGAGGGGTGCAGCACGAACTCGTCGAAGCGCAGTTCGTCGCCCTCGGGGATGCGCAGCGCTCCGAGCACTTCGAAGGCCACATCCGGGTTGCGATGCACTTCGCGCAAGGCCTGGAACGTCGGCCCCAGGCCGAGCCCCAGCTGCTTGAACAGCGGATAGGCCTGCACGCCGTCGATGACCTTCTCGCAGCGGCCGCGGATGGCATCGAGATCGACGTATTCGTCCTGCGGCGCGTCGCCCACGGCGTAATACAGCTTGCCCTGGCAGTACAGGCGCTTGGGCGCGTCGGCACGCTCGCTGAAGACCTCGAACTGCACCGCATCGCCCGCCGGCTTCAGCTCGATGAAGACCTCGTTGGGCACGCCGTTCTCGACGGTGAGCGGGCTCACCCAGAGAATGTTGCGAATGCGGGAGACCTTGCGACCGGCGGCGATTTCGCCCGCCTTGCGCGCGAAATCCAGATACGCCACGCCCGGCAGCGTCGGGATGTCGGACACCAGGTGGTCGTAGATGAAGAATTCGCGGTCGGTGAAGACCTTGCGGAACAGTTGGCGCTCGAAAGTGGACTCGTTGCTGTCGATCAGCGGATGCAGCGAGGCCTGGGCGGCGCCGGGCAGCAACGCGACCGGCCCGGTACCGGCGGCGGGCTCGAGCCAATGGCGCTTGTCGGCGAAGGGATACGTCGGCAGCGAGACACGACGGCCGCGGGTCTGGCCCTGCATGCCCTGCCAGTCGGACACCAGCCCGTCGATCCAGAGCTGGGCCAGCTTGTTGAGGTCGCGCGACTCCGCGAGGAGCGCGATGAAGGCCTCTTTTTCCTTGCGGTTGAGCAGCTTGGTGATGCCTTCGGCGTTCTTGACGTGGCCGACGAGGATGCCGTCGCCACGCCCGTCCTCCGCCACCTGGCGCAGCCGGTCGAGCAGTTGTTCGAAGCCGTCGGCGACGATCGCCACGCGGTGATCGAACGACTTGCGCCCCATCTGCAGCGTGAAGGCGATGTCGTCGAGGCTCGGCAGCGAATCGCTGCCGCGGTGGGTCTCGATGAAGGCCTTCAGGCGTGACGCGGCCTGACGCAGCTGTTCCTCGTTGCGCGCGGACAGCGGGAAGATGCGCGGGCCGTGTGCAGCGGCCGGCTCGCTGGCCTGCGTGGCGCCCGTGGCGGCTTCGAGGATGACGTGGGCATTCGAACCGCCGGCGCCAAAGGAGCTGATTCCCGCGCGCAGCGGCTGCGGGGCGCCGTCGATGACCTTCGGCCGCCAGGGTTCGAGCTGCTGCTGCACCACGAAGGGCGAATGGGCGAAATCGATGAATTCGTTCAGATCCGCGGAGTGGAGCGACGGCACCAGCGTGGCATGGCGCATCTGCAGCAGCGTCTTGCACACGCCGGCGATGCCGGCCGCCGCTTCCAGATGGCCGATGTTGGTCTTGATCGAACCGATGGCACAGCTGTGCAGCGGCACCTGGTCGCGTTCGAAGGCCTGGTTGAGGCCGGCGATCTCGATGGGGTCGCCCAGCTCGGTGCCGGTGCCGTGCGCTTCGATGTAGCCGATGCTGCGCGCATCCACGCCCGCACGCTGCATCGCGGTCGTGATGACCTCGCACTGCGCCCTGGAGTTGGGCACCGCGTAGCCGCTGTTGCGGCCGCCATGGCTGATCGCCGACCCCTTGACGACCGCGTAGATGTTGTCGCGGTCTTCCCTGGCCTTGGCCAGCGGCTTGAGCAGCAGCGCACCCACGCCCTCGCCCGGCACGTACCCGCTGGCACCGCGCCCGAAGGCGCGGCAGTAACCGTCCTCCGAGAGCAGACCGCCGGCGACCGTGATCTCCTGCTTGCACTGGTGCACGTCGAGATTGACGCCGCCGACGATCGCCGCGGCGCACTCGCCGCGACGGATCGCGTCGCAGGCCAGGTGGATGGCGCTGAGGCTGGCCGAACAGGCGGTGTCCACCGCCATGCTCGGCCCGATGAAGTTCATGAAGTACGAGACGCGGTTGGCCACGCTCCACAGGAACGAATTGGCCACCGCCATGTGGCCGGCCAGGCGCTCTTCGGCACCGACGATCTGATACGTCGTCCACACCGCACCGACGTACACGCCCACGCGGCGCGCGCCGTGCTCTTCCTGCTGGAAGGCCTCGGGGTAATAGCCGCCGTCTTCCAGCGCTTCCCACGCCACTTCCAGGAAGATGCGTTCCTGCGGGTCGATGGTTTCCGCTTCACGCGGCGAGATGTTGAAGAACAGCGAGTCGAAGCGGTCGATCTCGTCGATGAAGCCGCCGCGGTACCGGCCCAGCGCATCGCGGTTGCGGCGGCGGGCGAAACGCGACTGCGGGATTTCGCTGATGCAGTCCACGCCCTGGGTCAGGTTGCGCCACAGCTCTTCGGCATTGCGCGCCTTGGGGAAGCGGCCGGCCATGCCGACGATGGCGATCTCCATCTCCTCGTCGGCACGCGTGGGAGCCGAGGAGGACGATGCAGGCCCCGTTCCGGGCATCGCCGGGCCGGCGGCGTTGCTGGCGATGCCAGCCGACGCATGCGACGCCGGCAGCGTGCCGGGCTGGCCAGGAGCCGGTGCGGCCGCCTGCGCAGCGACAGCTGCGGGCATCAGAAGATGCTGCAGGCGGTACCGGGCCTGCAGATCGCCGGGACGCTCCGCGCCGGCATCGGCCGGCACGAGGTCCGGGATGTCGCGCACGTCGCTGAAGGCAGCGATCAGGCGATCGCCCAGAGTGCGCACGGCGTCGGGCTTCAGTCCGATGGGCAGCGCCAGCCGCACCAGGCCGTTGAGCGGGCCATCCTTCTGCATGCCGACGCTGTGCGCACCGGCGCGGGCGCCCGTGGCCGCGTACAGCCAGGCGAGGAATGCCGGCAAGGGCTGAGCCAGATCGCGGAAGTGCGCCAGACGCTTGACGTCGACCAGCACGCAGTGCGACAGCGCCGGCCCGACGACGGGCAGACCCGCATCGGCCAGGCGCGCACGCAGCGTGCGGACCGCGTCCACGCGGCGCCGCATCTGGGCTTCGAGGAAATCGTGGTCCTGGATCGACAGCGCGATGCACTTGCGATCGATCGCATCGACCGCCCTGCTGCCCTGCTGCAGGGCCTGCAGACGTTCATGCAGCGCCGGGTCGTTGGTCGCGATCAATCCGCCCTTGTCGACGCAGAAGTCCTTCGCGAGGCTGACCACCACCACGTCGGCCTGCGACAGCAAGGCCTCCGCCGCCTGCCAGAGGGTGGCATCGCGCCATTCCGGATCGGACTCGAGGACATGCAGCGCGTTTTCCAGCACGCGGGTGGCATCGAGCACCAGCGCGACGCCCCTGGATTCCAGCAGTGCACGGACCTCGCGCAGGTGCGGCACCGACACCATGCCCCCGCCGGCGGCATTGTCGGCCAGTTCGATGCACACATACCCGATGCGGCCGGGCTGTGCGTCGAGCTCGCGCTGCAGGGCCTGCAGGTCGACCTGCCCCCTCAGGGCGTCGTCGCCGTCGAGGCGGAACACCGCCGCATCGGGCAGTTCGCGCGGGGTGAAGCCCTTGTCGATCTGATGCAGGATGGTGCTGGGGAACAGCAGGTTCTGCGGCACCACGCCCTTCTGCTGCCAGGCGCGGCAGAACAGATCCTCGGCGGTGCGCCCGGATTCGGTGATGGTGAAGTGCTTGAACGGGAAGACCCCGCGCAGGCTGCGCGAGAGATCGACCGGCTGCTGGATCTGCGCGATGAGATGCGCCATGCGCTTGTCGATGGCCGGCATGCGCAACTGGGCCCAGGAGTCGGTCTTCAGGTCGAAGTCGACCTGCGCCGCGTCGAGATTCATCGGGTTGTAGCCGGCGGCCGCCAGTGCCTCCCAGCGCGGGCCGTGGCCGGCAGCCGCAGGCGCAGACGCACCCGTCGCGGCTGCGGCCACCGGTGCGGCCGCGGCCTGCGGCGGAACCACATCGGGCAGGTCCTCGCCCTGATTCGCCGACGGGTCGGCGATCATCAGGATGATGTCGAGCACGTTGTCGGCCCTGCCGGCATCGCTGGCACGGCACAGGAAGATGTCGCGGTTGTCCGGACGGAACTTGTTCTTGAACTGCAGGTTGCCGGCGTCGTTGAAGATGTTCTGCTCGCGCAGGTCGTCGAGGATCTTCTCCACGTCCGGGTCGGCGGTCGGCGCATCGCCGAGCTTGACGCCATAGGTGCCGCCGAGGCTGAACAGGGTGCAGCCTTCCTCGCGCAGCATGCGGATCATGTTGACGATCGCGAATTCCAGCCCGCCCAGCGGCATGTCCTCGCCGTAGAACTCCAAGTCCATCAGATAGCCGGAGCCGGAAGCACCGTCGCCGACCACCATGGGCGAGATGAGGATGACGTTCTGCATCGTGTCGTCGACATACGTGCAGAAGATGCGATGTTCACGGTCCAGCGTGCCTGCGAGGATTTCCTCCTTCACCAGGTGGATCAGCGGATTGACCTTGGTCCGGCTCTCGCACCAGCGTTCGACGATGCGCGCGATCGCCTGCGCCTTGTCCGGGTCGCTGCCGCAGATGTATTCCTCGGTGCGGCAGTCGCCCACGCCGGAGAACTTGGAGACGAGGTAACGCAGGCGGCGCATCTTCTGGCCGTCGAGCGTGAACGAGGCGAGATCGGTCACGCGCTGCATCACGCCGAACGGCGTGGCCGAGAAGGTCTTGCCGCACAGCGGAGGCAGGGGATCCTCGGCGAACAGGTTGAACTGCAGGCCGCTGCGCTCGCAGTAGCGGTACAGCTGCTCGACCAGCGGCAGGAAGCCCTCGGCCGGCCCGGTGTAACCGTAGGCCAGCAGCATGCCCCTGCCCTGGGCGCAGTTGAAATAGCCTTCCCGCTGTTCGCCGAAGAAGATCAGCGGCGCGATGGTGGACGTGCCACGGGAAACGGACGATTCGTTCTTGTAGCGATGGAAGATCTCGCGCCTGCGCTCGGCAAGCTGGGGATAGCGATCGATCAGGCGGATCGGCACCAGCGGCGGCTGCACCTCCACGACAGGAGGGCTCGGCGGTGCACTGCGCACCGGAGCGGGCGGCGCCGCTGCGGGGTGTGCGGGGGCGACGTCTGCGGAACCTGCCGGAGCCTGCACGCGCGACGGTGCGACCGGAGCGTTGGAAGCAGTCTGCAGGGAAGCGAACTTGCCGAGCAGCACATCACGATGCGATTTGACGAAGTAGGCGGCCAGATCGCGGACGTTGAAGTTCTCGAACAGCAGGGTTTTCGGCAGTGCACCGAAGTCCTGCTCGAGCCGTTTGAGTATCTTCAGGACCAGGAACGAGTTGACGCCGATCTCGCCGAACGGCGTTTCCGGGTCGAAGGTCAGTGCGGTGTCCGCCGCTTCGCAAATCAGAGATGCGAGATATGACTCGGTATGTCCCTGCAGACTTTCGTGATCCATCTTCTTCGTCGATCCTTGGGCCGGCCGGAGCATCCGCCCCCACGTCCAGCTCGTGAAAGAAACCCAAGCCCCCGCGCCATCATAGATAAGCGCAGTGCCTGGAACAACTTGCGGATACCTGCGGGACGAAAGCCGCGCCGGTCCCTGTACTGCAGCGCCCCCTGGCGCTGCGATGGACGCGAACCCGCGCCCCATTCCCCTGTTACGCCAGCTTCATCCCGTTCACGGTTCCACCACCAGCTTGCCGCAGACCAGCCCCTGCTCCAGGCGTTGGACCGCCTCGGCGGCCCGTTCCAGCGAAAAGCGTTGGCACAGCACCGGCCGGAAGCGGCCTTCGCCCAGCCAGTCGGCGAGCGTGGCCAGGTCCTGCGGGGTCGAGGTGCGGGTCACCGCCCGCCAGCTCCGCTGCCCATCCGACAGCGACATCCTCCCCACCTTCAACAACAGGGTGATCGGCCCCTTCGCCCCCTCCGCGGCCCCACCCACCCATACATAACGCCCACCCGGAGCCAGCACCCGCCGATAGTGCGACAAGGGCTGGCTGCTGACGGTGTCGATGATGACGTCGTACAGCATGTCCTCGGCCGTGAAGTCGCGCTCGATGTAATCGATGACATGATCCGCTCCCGCCGCACGCGCCGTCCCCGCCTTGCGCGCGCTGCACACGGCCGTGACGGTCGCGCCGAACTGCTTGGCCAGCACGACCGCCTGCGAACCCACGCCGCCACCGGCACCGTTGACCAGCACGCGGTCCCCCTGCCCCACTTCGCCGTAGTCGCGCACCGCGAACAGCGCGGTGCACCCGGCGACCGGCGTGGCGGCGGCATCCGCGAAGGACACGCCGGCCGGCACCCGCACCAGTTGGGACTCGGGCACACAGACGTAGTCCGCGAAAGCGCGGCTTACGCCCGCATGGTCGGCCGGCAATTCCGCGAACACGGCGTCCCCGGCCCGCAGCGTCTCCACCGATTCACCCACCGCCTCGACCACGCCCGAGAAATCCTGGCCCAGCCCGGTCAGCCGCGGACGCCGCAGCCCCAGTTGCAGGCGGACGGGCAGCACGCGCCCATGCATCATGAGGAGATCCGCGGCGTTCACCGAGGCTGCATGCACGCGCACCAGCACCTCGTCCGCCTTCGGCACCGGCACCGCAACGGTTTCCAGCCGCAGCACATCCTTCGCCGCCCCGTACCGGTCGAACACGATCGCGCGCATGGTCATGGGGAAGACCTCACGTCGGTCTCGATGCGGACGATCGTCCCCTGCGCGACGGCGACCAGCGCGGTTTCCCTGCCCCGCTCGACGTAGAGCTTGCACTCGCAGACCGCCTGGCGCAGCGCGAACGACAGCACGGTCGATTTGGCGACGAGACGATCACCGATGGTCGGCATGACGTAGTTGATCTTGAATTCCGAGGTCACGCAGTTGCCGAGCACCGTGGCGCCGGCGAAGGTGAGACAGTTGTCGGCCAGGTAGCTCACCACGCCGCCATGCACGTAGCCGTAGCTCTGCTTCAAATCCTCGCGGATGCGCAGCGCCAGTTCGGCATATCCCTCGGACAGGTCGCACAGCTCCGTGCCCAGCAGCCGGCTGAACGGCTGGGACACCAGCACCTGCAACCCCATTTCGTAGAAATCAGGCAAGATCCTTCCTCTCCCGTCAGCCCAGATGTGCGTCGGTCAGACCCAGGCGACCCAGGGCATTGCCATAAGTCTGCAGGTCTCTCCCGAACGGATTGATGACATCGCCATGCGTCGAAGCGCCAGCCGATGCGCCACGCGATGCACTGCCCCCGGGCAGCAGATACTTGACGAACGTGGACAACGTGCCGCTCGGGCCAACATCCACGAAATGGTGGTCGCCGTCCTGGAGCAGGCCGCGGATGGTGGTGTCGAAGGCCACCGGCTGTCGCGACACCGCCCAGAGATGTTCCGGCCATATCGCCGGGTCGGTGTCGGCATCCAGCACGCTGCCATCGCGGCAGGACACCACCGGCATCCTCAGCGGACGGAATTCCGCCTGCCGCGCCAGCGCCAGCACCTTGTGCTCGAGCGGCGCGATCATCGCGGTGTGGAAGCCGTAATTCACCGAGAGCGGCTGATGGGTCACGCCGTCGGCAGCGAGCGCCTGCTGCAGCAGCGCCAGCTGCGGCACCGGGCCGGTAACCACCAGATGCCGGTCGAAATTGCGCGCGGTGATCTCGCAGCCGGCCAGTGGTCCGGCGTACCGCTGCTCGAGGTCGGGCACATCGATGACGGCCAGCATGCGGGCGGGCGGGCTTTCCTCCTCCATCAGCCGTGCGTAGTCGATCACGAAACGCAGACCGTCTTCGAGGTCCAGCGCGCCGCCCACCATCGCCATGGTGAATTCGCCCAGGCTGTAGCCGAGCAGACGCGCCGGCCTGGCCCCGGCCTCCATCAGCACGCGCGCAAGGCTGTACTCGACACTGATCAGCGCCGGGTTGGTGTGCAGGAGCCGGTCAAACGGCCGGGACTTGTCGCCCTGGGCGTAAAGCTCCTCGCACAGCGACACGCCGATCAGCGGCCGCGCGATCTCGTCGCAATAGTCCATCCACGTGCGGAAGCGCACGTGCCGGTCGTACAGCTCCCGTCCCATCTGACGGTACTGGGAGCCTTGTCCGGAGAACATGAAGACCAGGGGGAGGGTCATCGTCCGGTCACACCGCTTCGATTTCGTCGAGGTCGAAGTAGCCCTCGTACCCCTGCATGTACACCGCCGCCCGATGACCGAACAGCACGGTGGCCGGCGTCCGCGTCACCAGGTCGCCGTAATCCGACACGGAGGAACGAGCCTTGGTCCCGACCGGGTGCGCGGCATTCCACGCATCGATCTTGCGCCGGGCCTCGGCCAGGCGGTCGCTCGCGGCACCGGTGGGCGCGGCGGCGGCGGAACGGGCCGGCTCGGCCTTGGCGGCCTCGGGCTTGGAAGGCTCGGACTTGGCGGGCTTCGCTTCGGCAGGCGCGCTCTTGGCGGCGTCCGTCTTGGCGGCGTCCGTCTTGGGAGCGTCCGCCTTGGGCGCATCTGCCTTGGCGGCCGCGGCCTTGCCAGCGAGCTGGCGGATCTTGCCGATCATCTTGGTGAGCACGTCGCCGTGACCGACCTCGACGAACTCCATCGCATCCGACAGCGACATCAGGTGCTGGATCGTGTCGCTCCAGAGCACCGTGCTGTGGATCTGCTTGGCCAGGTATTCGGCCACCGCGCCCTTCGGATAGGCCTGCGCGGTGAGGTTGGCGATGACCGGGATCTTCGGCGCGTCGAACTTGCGCTTCTTCAGGAAGGCCTCGAACTTCTGCGACGAGGGGACCATCAGCCGCGAGTGGAACGCGCCGCTGGTGTTCAGCGGGATATACATCGCGCGATCGAAGGTGAAGATGTCCTGGCAGGCGGCGATGTCGGCGGCAGGGCCGGAGATCACGATCTGCTGCGGCGTGTTGTAGTTGGCCACGTCCACCTGGTCGAGACCCTTCTCGCGCAGGACCTCCTCCACCTTGTCGCGGCTCACGTTCACAATCGCGGCCATCGCGCCGTCGGTGGCCTGGCTCATCAGCTCGCCGCGCTTCTTGACCAGCTTCAGGCCGGTCTCGAAATCGAAGCACTCGGCCGCGAGCAGGGCGTTGTATTCGCCCAGGCTGTGGCCGGCGAGGAAGTCCGGCCGCTCGTCGCTGTCGCGGATGCGCTTGTAGTACGACAGGGCATTGACCACGTACAGCGCCGGCTGGGTGAACTGTGTCTTGCCCAGTTCGCGGTTCGGGTCTTCCAGGCACAGGGTCTTGATGGAATAGCCGAGAATCTTGTCGGCCTTCCTGGTCAGATCCTCGAATTCGTCGAACAGGGTGCCGCCCATGCCGCGCGCCTGCGAGCCTTGTCCGGGAAACATGTAAGTTTTCATCGCACTTCTCCTGAATGATCGTCGTGTCTGTTGCGCAGGCGCGTCATGCGCGCTGCAGGCATACCGCCGTGTTGATGCCGCCGAATCCCATGCTCATGTTGAGCGCGCACTCGATCCTGTGCTCGACCGACTCCGCACCCACCCAGGCGAAGTCCGGATCGATCGGCCGTTCCAGGTTGCGGCTCGGGTGCAGGCGGCCCGCCTCCATCTGCAGCATGACCGCGATGAGTTCGACGATGCCCGCCGCGCTCAGGCCATGTCCGGTGAGCGACTTGGTGGTGTTGATGCGCGCATGCAGCAAACCGGAGCTGCGCAGCGCTTCGGCTTCCACGCCGTCACCGACCAGCGAGGCGGTGCCGTGGGGGTTCACGTAATCCACCTCGGCGGCGTGGACGCCGGCCATCGCAAGCGCCTCCCGGATCACCGTGGTCTCGCCTTCCAGCGAGGGATTGGGGTTGCGGTTGCCGTCCCATGCCAGGGCCCAGCCGCGCAGTGCGGCATGACGCCGGGCGCCGGCGCCCGCAGGGCCGTCGGCACGCTGCAGCACCACAGCACCGCAGGCCTCGCCGTAGATGAAGCCGTCGTGGTCGGTGTCGAAGGGACGACAGGCCAGATCCGGTCGATCGGCGAAGCGGTCCGATCCCATCGCGCCCACCGTGCGCAGCGCCTGGCATTCGAAATACGACAGGTCCAGCAGCGCACCCAGCGCGATGCAGGCATCGAGCCTGCCCGAACGCACCGCCTCCGCCGCCTCGATGACCGCCAACTGCCCGCTGGCGGACGCGCCGCCGACGGTGATCGCCAGCCCGCGAATGCCGAACAGTTCGCTGCACAGGCCGCACAGATCGGTGTCCATGAACGACATCGCGTACGTGGGCTTGATGAACTGCGGCCTGTCGCGGTACCTGAGCAGCGTCTGCACGGTGTCGCGCTGCTGCACGTTGGAACCGCCGACGATGAGGCCGACGCGCCGCGGGTCGAGCGCACTCAGTCCGGCATCTTCCCAGGCCTCGTGCAACGTCGCGACGGCCACCTGCGCCGACCACGAGGCGGTGCGCAGCTTGGCCGCCGGAATGGCGTCGGGCAGCAGCAGCCGTTCGATCTCGGCACCGATGAAGGCGGTCGTTTCGCCGTTCTCGCCGACCGGCGCCTGGCGCTCGGGCCGGCGCATCACTGCGAAGCGATGCGCACCGGCCAGCAGGGCGTCGCCGAACGCGCGACGCCCCTGGCCGATCGCGGAAGTGACGCCGATGCCGGTCACGACCACGCCAGGCCCACCCGACGTCGGAGCACCCGACACCGGCTGGCCCGCGCCGTGGTGGCGCTCAGCGCTTGGCATGCAGCATTTCCGCGAGCTCGCCCATGTTCTCGGCCTTGGCGACCTCGATCATGGGGATCTTCAGCGACAGCGACTCGAGTGTGAGCATGATGATCTCGGAGCGGTCGATGGAGTTGGCACCGAGCTGGCGCAGCGAATCGGAAAACTGGAAATCGTGGTTTTCGAGCTCGGGCAGAACCTCGCGCGTATGGCCCACGATGATGTCGAACACTTCTTGCACGGTCACGGATGTCTCTCCTGGAATGACATGGGGAAAACGGTCTGCGCGGCCATACCGGCCGCACCGAAGGATGGATGGGAACGCAGGGCGCGCATCCGGGTCAGGCTCCGAACAGTCTGGCGATGCGCTCCTTGACTTCCGGCTGGGCGAAGGTGACGGCGTGCATCGCGACTTCCTGGGCGACCGTGCCCGGCAGCGCCTCGCGCAGGCGCGCGGTCAGGTGCGACTTGAGCGCGACCAGCGAGACGCGCGGCTTGTCGGCGAGCGCCGTCGCCAGCTCCATCGCATGCGCCATGACCCGCTCGCGCGGGACCACCGGGAACGGGATGCCGCGTTGCTGCAGTTCTTCGCCGCGATAGTTGTTGGCGGTGAGCATCATCTCGCCGGCGAGGGACAGGCCCAGCTTCTCCGGCAGGATGAAGGTCGCGCCCATGCCGGGCGTGAAGCCGTAGCGCATGAAGTTGGTGGTGTAGATGCTTTCGCGCGAGAGCACCACCAGGTCCGCGAACAGGCCCAGCACGAAGCCGCCGCCCACGCCGTGCCCCTGCATCGCCGACACCACCGGCACCGGGCACAGCAGCGGCAGGCTGTAGAGCGCGCGGTCGGTGAACGCACCACGGCCATCGGACAGATTCAGCAACTGCTCCTGGGTGCCGCCACTGGCGAAATAGGTGTCGTAGCCGGTGAGCAGGACGACCCTGCACTCGGGTTCCTGTTCCACCCGGGCGAACGCCTCCATCAAGCCCTCGGTGAGCGCTTCGGAAAAGGTGTTCCGGCTGGCGCGGTCCTGCATGCGGATCTGCACGATGTGCGGGGCGACGAAACGCACGTCGACCGCATCGCGGGCGATCAGGTTCGCGCTGGTGGCGGCGTCATTCATGCGCCGCCCTCCCAGGGGAACTGCCCGGTCTTCACGTAGCGCGAGATCTTGCGCAGGTTGTCGGCGTCGGTGAACACCTCGACATTGGCGGCGAGGGCCAGCGGCTCGGCCACATCCACCGAGCGCTCGATCGCGGCCATGTAGCGCTTGTAGCGGGCGACGCCGGTCTTGTCGAGGCGACGCAGGCGCAGCAGATGTTTGCGCAGCAGGTTCTCGCTGTTGTCCTCGAAGGCGTCCACCAGCCCCCACTGGTGAGCGGTCTGCACCGTGACCGGCTGGGTCATGAGCGTCATCGCATTGGCCCGGGCGAAGCCGATGCGACGCACCAGGAACGGCAGCACGCAGGCCGGCATCAGACCGAAGAGCAGCTCGGACAGGCTGAAGACCGCGGCGGAATCCGCCAGCACCAGGTCGCAGGCGGCGACGAAGCCCACGCCACCGGCATTGGCCTTGCCGCGCACGTGCGCGATCGACACGAACGGCCCGCTGGCCAGCCGGCGCCAGAGCGCGTACATCGGCGCGGGGTCCTGGCTGGGCACGCCGGCATCATCGAAACTGCGCTGCAGTTCGGCGAAGTCGGCGCCGAAGCAGAACACCTCCGGAAGCCCTTCCACCACCACCACCTTGGCGTGGACATCGCACAGATCCAGCGCATGGCCGAATTCGGCGACCAGACGGTCGTTGATGGCGTTGTTGGCTTCGGGACGGTGGATCTGCAGCGTGGCGATGCCGTCGTCGATGCGTATGCGCAGGGTGTCGTAACGCGGCAGTTCCATCAGCCCACCCACTCGTACTCGCGGTGGAATTCCTTGATTTCCTTCAGGAACAGCACCGGCTTGCCCATCGCGCTGCGCGCGCGCGGCACGAAGGCGGTATCGAGCTCGACGTTGCGCGTACCGAACTTGACCGCGTTGCTGCCGACCAGCAGCCGCTCGTATTCGTCCATGGTCAGTTCGACGCGGCGGTCGAGGTGGTCCTGGATGCGCATGGCGCGCAGGCGCTCCTGACCTTCCTTGCGCACGATGCCGCTGAAGAACTCGGAGCAGCAGCCCGAGCCGTAGGAGAAGGCGCCGATGCGCTTGGGCGTCTCGAAATCGCCGTGCTCGATGGTGCTGGCGATCGCCAGCGACATCGTCGCGCCCATGATGTTGGCCACACGCTGGCAATAGATCATGCCGGGCGTCACGCGGCGCTGGAAATCCTCCTCGATCGTCTGCGGCTTGGCGCGGGCGATCTTGCGCATCATGTTGCGGTGCGCGCCCTTGACCATGCCGCCGAAGGGGCAGTGGTAGGCCAGATAGCTGAAGGTCTCGACGAAGTCCGCATCCGGCACGCGCTTGCGGTATTCCAGGAACGCGTTCTCGCAGCAGTCCAGATACGACAGCAGCGAGAGGTCGGAGTCGCCGGCGTCGCCGTCGGCGGTGGGCCGGCAGGTGTCCATCACCTCATAGCCGTAATAGCCGTTGGCGCCGACATCCACCTGGAAGATGTGCGGCTGGTCGCTGATCAGCATGGCCACCGCGCCCGAACCGCTGCTGGGCTCGGCGAACGACCAGTCGGCGGTCAGCGCATCGCCGCCCTCCTCCACCATGAAGCGCGAGATGTCGGTGGCCAGCACCAGCACCTTGGCGCCGGGCGAGGCCTGGGACAGCACGAAGTTCACCGCCATCTGGATGCCGGCCGCGCCGGAATAGCACGCGTTCTTGATCTCGAACAGACGGCAGTTGCGGTTGAGGCCCAGCAGCGAATGGCAATAGGTGCTCATCGACTTGCCGAAGTCGAACGCCGACTCGGTGCAGGTGATGACCATTTCGATGCGGTCGCGCTCCTCCGGGCTGAGCGCGTCGACGATGGGCTTGGCCGCATTGACCGCGAAGGTGATTGGGTCCTCGTACGGCAGGGCGACGGTCTTTTCCTTCATCAGAAGGTTCTCGAACCGCGTCGTGTCCAGTTTGCGAAGCTCCGCCAGCTTCCTCACATCGAGGTAAGCCGTGCCGGCGAATGCATTCATCGCTTCGATACCAACAGCCTTCATCCTTCGTTTCTCCAAGCCTGAAATTGATGTTGTTCACCGCCCGCAACGGCCGGCGCTATCCGGTCGCCGACAGCAGGCGCCAATCGAGTCTCGCGCCCTTCACCCAAAGTTCCGCGATCTTTTCCAGCTCGCCGGTTTCCACCAGGCGGCGCATGAATTCCTGCCCGGCCTGGGTGTCGCCCAGATCCAGGTTGTCGCCGGTGCCGCTGCGCACGGAGCCACGGAACACCTTGCGGTGGTGGAAGTCGTCCTTCGCCTCCAGATAGCCGGCGAGCAGTTCGCTCCACTCCTCCACCGAGCGTGCGACGAAGGCGATGCGCTCCTGCATCTCGCCGCGCCCCACCTGCAGCGTGTGCGCGATGCGCGCCAGCGTGTCCGGGCCCGGTTCGATGCGGGCGAGGAACTGCGGGTACGCCTGCAGCGTGGCGTGCAGCGCGTCGGCATTGCGCGCGGAGAACACCAGCAGCTGCGGCGCATCCTCGTCCGCGTCCACCGTCACATCGGGCTCGATGTATTCCTCGATGACCACATGCGCGTTCGCGCCGCCGAAGCCGAAGCTGCTGACGCCACCGATGCGGGTCTGGCCTTCGGGCACGTCCCAGTCGTGCGATTGCTGGGCGATCCGGTACGGCGTCTGGCGCAGATCGATCAGCGGACTGATGGTGTCGCAGTGCAGGCTGCGTGCGATGCGCTTGTGGCGGATCTGCAGGATGAGCTTGATCAGGCCGACCACACCTGCTGCGTACTCCAGATGCCCGATGTTGGACTTGATGCTTCCGAGGAAGCAGGGATTGGACTGCTGCTTCTCTTCCGCCGCCTCGCCCTCCAGCAGATCCTTGGCCACCATCTTCAGGCCGCGGATCTCGACCGGGTCGCCGAGTTCGGTGCCGGTGCCGTGGCACTCGATGTAGCCGTACCGATTGAAGTCGACACCGGCATCGGCCACGGCACGCCGGATCACCGCCGCCTGCGCGTTGGGATTGGGCGCGGTGAGCGAGGCGGTGCGGCCACCGTGATTCTCGGCCGCTCCCTTGATGACCGCATAGATGTCGTCGCCGTCGCGCTGCGCCGCGCGCAGCGGCTTGAGCATGAGCATCGCCACGCCTTCGCCGCGCACATAGCCGTTGGCCTTGTCGGAGAAGGTCTTGCAGCGGCCGTCGGCACACAGCATGCCCGACTTGCTGAAGCTGACATAGACGTCCGAGGCGATCAGCGCGTTGACGCCGCCGATGATCGCCGCATCGCAATGCCCCGAACGCATCGCCTCGATCGCGCGATGCACCGCCACCAGCGAACTGCTGCACGCGGTGTCGATGGGGTTGCTGGGCCCGTGCCAGTCCATGTAGTAGCTGATGCGGTTCGGGCCGACCGAGGACACGCTGCCGGTCACCGAATAGGCCTCCACCGGCAGATGACCCATCAGGCTGGTGTAGCTGCTGGGGCCGGCGCCGACGAAGATGCCGGTGTTGGTGCCCTTCAGACGCTCGCCGCCGTAGCCGGCGTCCTCGATGCACTCCCACACCGACTGCATCATGAGCCGCTGTTCCGGGCTCATGTAGGTGGCCTCGGCCGGCGAGATGCCGAAGAACAGCGGGTCGAAGTCGGCGATGCCGTCGATGAAGGAGCCCCACTTGCTGATGCCGGGATAGTCGCGCCAGTCCCAGCGGTCGGCGGGGATCTCGCTGACCATGTCGCTCTCGCCTTCCAGCATCCGCCAGAACTCGTCCGGGTTGTTCGCACCGGCAATGCGGCAGCTCATGCCGACCACGGCGACGTCCTGGTCGCGGTAGCTGGTGCGGCTGCGATACGCCTCGCGGAACTTGCGTGCGAACTGGCTGACCTGCTGCCCGTCCGGCTCCACCGGCGCGGCGGCGCGCACCGGAGCGCGGGTCTCGCGGGCGGGCTTGGCGGCCGTCGATTTGCCGCTGCCCAGCGAAAGCTTGCGGCTCAGCTGTTCGCCGTAGTGTTCGGCCAGGAAATGGCTGAAGCGCGACAGGTTGGACGCCTCGAACATCGCCGTGGGCATCAGGTTCAGGTCGTAGACGTGATTCAGATGCGAGACGAAGCTGGAAATGAGGATCGAATCGAAGCCGAAGGCGGTCCAGTCCTCGTTCTCGTCGATCTGGTTGGGCTTCATCTTCAGATGCTGCGCGGCCTGCATGCGCATTTCCTGCAGCACTTCGCGTTGCAGCTTGTCGGCATCCGCGACGGGCGCCGACCGGTCGCCACGCTCGCTGCCGCGTTCGGCCGGTTTCGCCGCCTTGGGCGGCGCGAACAACGCGGCCTGCGCCTGCTTCTGGCCGAACAGCGGCAGCAGGCGGTCGTGCGCGCTGCCGATGGCCAGACGCAGGGCCTTCAACCCCTCCTCGCTGGGCAGCGGCTTGACCGCATACACACGCGCCAGGTTGTCGCGGCTGGCCGCATCGAGCTGCATCGCACCTTCGGCCCACAGGGGCCAGTTGATGCTCAGGGAGCGACCGCGGGCTTCGCCGCGGCGCACGCGCTCGGCGCGCGCTTCCACATAGGCGTCCATGTAGCCGTTGCCGGCGGCATAGTCGAACTGGCCGACGTTGCCCAGCGCACCGGCCACCGAGGAAAAGGCGACGAAGACCTCGACCGGGCAGTCGGCGGTGGCGCGGTCGAGATTGACCGTACCGGCCACCTTGGGCGCCAGCACCCTGTCCAGGGTCGCCTCGGTCTTCTGCACCAGGTGGGCGTCGTCGATCAGGCCCGCGGCATGGATCACCACGTCGATACCCGGGAACTCCTCGACCACGGCACGCACCTGGGCGAAATCGGACACGTCGCAGGCGCGATGCACCACGTTCGCACCCGCGGCACGCATGGCCTCGATGCGTGCGGTCTCGCGCTCGCCCGGCGTGCGCCGGCCGAGCAGGATGAGCGTGCAGCCACGACTGCGCGCGGCGAGGTCGGCAGCCACCAGCAGGCCGAGCTCGCCAAGCCCGCCGCTGACCAGCACCGTATGCCCGTCGCGCCAGGCGAATTCGGTGCCCATCTCGGCGTCCACATCGCGGTAGTCGAGCGTCTGCACCGCATCACCGATGCGGATGCGGGTCTCGATGTGCGGCTGCTCCTGGTTCACCGTACGCAGTGCCGCCCAGAGGCCGCGCACGTCGTCGTGGCCCGACGGCGCGCGGACTTCCAGCAGTGCCGGTGTGTCTTTGTCGCGCGCCAGGTCCTGTGCGGCGGCGAGCACCGCCTTCGTGGTCTGGACGTAGTCGCCGCCGGCATCCACCACGCGCACCAGGCGCCCGTCGTCCGTCCCGGCGGGCGCGACGGCCCAGGCGGGGCGCCGGAAATTCAGGCGGTCCTGGCGTGCCTGCAGGTCGATCTCGCGGGTCTGGAAGCCTTCGATGATGACGCGCACACGCCCCTGCTCGTCGGCGGCGATGTAGTGCATGCCGTCTTCGCGCTGGAGCATCTGCACGTACATGGTGTCGGCGAGCGCATCGACCACCAGCGTGCTGGTCACCGCGAACGGCACCACGTTGGCCTCGGGATTGTCGACCAGCGCGATGCCGCTCTGGATGATGCTGTCGAGCGCGCCCGGGTCCATCGCCATGCCGCGCGCGGACGAGCCCGGCAGGCGGATGCGCGCCAGGCCCTCGTGATTGCCGTCGGCATGCAGCAGGATTTCGTCGACACCGCGGTGCGACGGCCCAAGCTCCACGCCGCGGTTGCGGAAGGTGCGGTAGAACGCCGCCTTGTCCGGGCCCGGCCGGGTGCAGGCCGCACGCAGCGCGGCGAGATCCAGCGTGGCGCTGTAGCCCTTATCGGCCAGGTAGTCGTCGCGGTTCTGCTGCGAGACGCGGGTCTGGAAGTGCACGCCCTGTTCGGTGGTGACCTCGACGCCGAACTGCCCGGGTGCGCCGGGATACACCCGCACCACCAGTTCACGCTTGTCCTTCAGGGTCAGCGCGTTGACGAACACGCTGTCGTGCAGCACCAGCATGGTGTCCGGGCCGGACGGCGCCGACGCGGCCACGGCGGCGCGCGCGAGCTCGAGATAGGCCATGCCCGGCAGGATCTTCTGCCCCTGGATGATGTGGTCGGCGAAGAACAGTTCGCGACCGTCGAAGGCCGAGCGGAATTCGCCAATCGGGTAATCGGCCGGGCTGCGTGTCGATCGTCCGTTCATCGCCTGCGCGTTCATCGTGCTGGTGTTCATCGCCGCTGCATCCATCGAGACCGTCCTGTTCATGGCGTCACCGCCATCGGATGCCGCGCATCCTCGGCCCGCGCGGGTGCGGCCGCAGCGGGCGGCACCAGTGCGCGGACGTAGAAGTTGCCGATCCTGACCAGCGCCTCGCCCTCGTCGCTGACGATCAGCAGGTCGAACTGCAGGATGCCGTCGTGGCCGTCGCCGCCCGACCGCTCGATCAGGACATGGCAATGCCGCGTGAGGCCGCCGTAGATCTCGATCTCGTCGATCGCGAACGGCAGATGCGGCACACCGCCCTCGCCCGCCGCGAGCAGCGCCACCACGGCCTGCAGCGCGCCGTCGATCAGGCTCGGATGCAGGACGTACTGGTCGAAATCGCCGGCCTGCTGCGGGTGCAGGCTCAGGCGCGCCATGGCGCAGCCCTCGCCCGTGGCGATCTCTTCGATCACCTGGAACGCGGGCCCGTACTGGAAGCCGAGACGCTCGAACAGCGCGTAGTAGGCCGCGCCTTCACGCGTCGCGCCGCAACGCCGGCGCCAGTCCTGCATCGACGGGGCCGGACGCGGAGTGCCTTCGGTGAACAGCGCACGCCCTTCGCAATGCACCACGTCCTCGTGGTCGGCATCCAGCGTGGTGACCACGAAGCCGGCGCCGTTGCGGTCGGCATCCTTGAGGCGGATGGTCGGGTTGCGCGTGGATTCGCCGAGTGCGAGCGGCTGCACCCAGAAGATGTCCTTCAGGCGGCGCACGCGGCGCTGGCCGGCGAGCGTCGCCGCGACGCAGGCCATTTCGAGGAACCCCGCGCCCGGGAACACGGCCTGGTTCTGGATGCGATGGTCACGGGCGTAGTACTGGCCGAGATCGAGCATCGCATCGAAGCCGACGCGCGCCAGCGTGGAGACGTTGTGCGAGAGCAGAGGATGTAGACGCGGCGGAGCGGTGGCGCCCCCACGCGAGGCCACGCGTGCCGAGGCGCTGCCGTCGGCATCGCCAACGTCCAGCGCGATGGCCCAGTGCCGGTCGCGGGCGAAGGGATAGACCGGAACGCCGGCCAGCGTGGCGGACGGGGTTGCCGGCTGCAGACGCTCCCATTCCACCTTGCCGCCCTGCACCCAGACCTGGGCCAGCGCCGGCAGATCGCGCGCCTCGCACAGGGCGTGCATGCGCTCGCGCGCTTCCCGCCCGGAGGCGGCCGAACCGTCGGGACGGCCATGCCAGCACTGTGCAGGCGCAGGCACGGCGGCCGCGCCGCCGGACAGCCAGCCGGCAAGCGCGTCGCGCAACTGCGCGGTGCTGTGCACCAGCAGTGCCAGACGCTCGTTCAGGGCTTCGCGGCCGAGCTGCACGGTGCGGCACAGCGCGGACAGATCGGTCTGCGGATGGGTGGCGAGGCGTTCGAGATGGGCTTCGACGTACTCGCGCAGACGCAGCGCGTTCATGGCCGAGACCACGAACAGCTGCGGACCGCCCGCCGGGACATTGGCGGACGCCGCCGGCGCAGGCTGCGGCAGGTATTCCTCCAGCACCGCGCAGGCGTTGACGCCGCCGGCGCCGAAGGCGTTGACCAGGGCACGGCGCGGCTGGCCGGCCGCCGCCTCCCACGGTGCGAGCCGGGTCTGCAGAACGCAGGGCGAGCGCGCGAAGTCGATGTCCGGATTGACGGTCTCGGCATGGATGCTGGGCGCGATCTGCCGGTGCCGGAACTGCATCAGCACCTTGGCGATGCCGGCGATGCTGGTGGCGGATTCGGCATGGCCGATGTTGGCCTTCAGCGAGCCCAGCGCGCAGAACTGCCGGTCGTCGGTCTGGCGCGAGAACGCCTGCGAGATGGCCGCGACTTCGAGGCTGTCGCCCATCCGCGTGCCGGTGCCGTGGCCTTCGATGAAACCGATGGAGCGCGCCGGCACACCACCCCGCTCCAACGCCTCGGCGATGACCTGGGCCTGCGCGTTCGGATTGGGCGTGGCATAGCCGTTGGAGCGCCCGCTGTGGTCGTAGGCGCTGCCGCGGATCACGCCGTAGATCGGATCGCCATCGCGCTCGGCCAGGCGCAACGGCTTGAGCATGAGCGTGCCCACGCCCTCGCCCGGAATGAAGCCGTCGTCGCCGTCGCCGTAGCTGCGGCACTTGTCGCCGACCGCCAGCATGCGGCGCTGGCAGAACGACTGGTACTTGGCCGGATGCAGATAGAGGTTCACGCCGCCGGCGAGCGCCGCCTGGCACTCGCCGCGCCGCAGGCTCTCGCAGGCCAGGTGCACCGCGACCAGCGAGGACGAACAGGCGGTGTCCACCGGCATGCTGGGGCCCTGCAGGTCCAGCGCATAGGAGACGCGGTTCGCGATCGACCACGGCATCGCGCTGGGCGTCACCGCTTCGCCGCGCTGCCAGGCCTCGGGGGCGAGGAGCTGGTAGGTGTTGGTGGTCACGCCCACGAACACGCCGACATCGGCGCTCTTGCCCTTGGGATGACGCTGCTTCAGCCGCTCGCGGGTATAGCCGGCATCTTCCACCGCCGCCCACGCCGACTGCAGGAACCGCCGCTCCTGCGGGTCGAGGATGTCGGCTTCACGCGCCGGGATGTTGAAGAACGCGGCATCGAAACGGTCGAAGTCGTCGATGAAGCCGCCCCACTTGCAGTAGATGCTGCCGTGCTCGGCCTGGGCCGGGTCGGGGTCGTAGAACGCCTCCGCATCCCAGCGTTCCTGCGGCACCAGGCTGACCAGGTCGCGGCCGGCTTGCAGATGCGACCAGAACGCCTCGAGACCGTCCGACTGCGGGAACTGCACATGCACGCCGATGATGGCGATGGGCGCGTTGTCCCCGCCGTGCATCGCGGGAACGGGCGTCGCCGCGGCAGCGTCGACAGCCGGCAGACCGCCATCGGAGACGGACAGTGCCGCTGCGGAAGCGGCACCGGAGACCACCGCGGACTTGGCCAGGAAACCGTCCACCGCCTGCGCATGCCGCTCGCACAGGTGGGCGGCCAGCTCGGCCACGGTCTCGAACTCGTACATCAAGGTCTTGGGCAACTCGCCGAGATCGCTTTCGAGCGTCGCGTTGAAGCGACCGATCATGATCGAGTCGAAGCCATAGGCCTCGAAGCGCTCCTCGATGTCGATGCGTTCGACCGGGATCTTGGTCTCGGCATGCACCAGGCCGCTGAGGTAGGCCTGCACCGCCAACAGACGTTGCGCAGCACCCTGCTGCGGAATGGCCGCGGCAACAGGCCCTGCAGCCTGCGCAGAGGACGGGTCGCAATGCGACGCGATCCGCCCCGGGCGGCCGTGCAATGCGAGCGCATGGGTGAGATCGGAACGGAGCAGACGCTCCCAGTAGGCGATGCCGTCCTGCGTGGACAGCGGCATCAGGCCGGTGCGTGCCTCGATGCGCTGCAGGTCTTCCGAAGACAGGTGCATGCCACCGTCGTGCCAGTACGGCCAGCCGATCGACAGGCTGCGGCCGCAGCGCACGCCGCGGGCACGCAGGCGTTCGCGATGCTCCGCGAAACCGTCCAGGAAGGCGTTGGCATAGGCATAGTCGGTCTGTCCCGCGTTGCCGAAGCTGCCCGCGCCGGACGAGAACAGCACGAACAGGTCCAGCCCGTCGCCTGCGGTCAGGCGGTCCAGATTGAGCGTGCCGCGCACCTTCGGCGCGAGCACCCGATGCAGGCTCTCGCGGCTCTTGTGCAGCAGCAGCGCATCGTCGTTGATGCCCGCGCTGTGCAGCACGCCGTGCAGTCCACCGAAGCGCTGGCGGGCGCGGTCGAGCAGTGCCTGGGCCTGCTGCGCGTCGGCGACATCGGCCGCGACGTACTCCACCTCGGCACCCAGGGCACGCAGGCGTTCGACCACTGCGGTGCCGCGTGCGTCGAGCGTCGAGCGGCCGCTGAGCACCAGCTTCGCGCGATAACGCTCGGCGAGGTGCGCCGCGAACAGCACGCCCAGCCCACCGAGGCCACCGGTGATCACGTAGGTACCGCCCTGCTTGAGCGGTGCCTCGCTCACGGCGGTGGCGAGCGGCTGCAGCGTCGGCACGCGCACGCTGCGCGTCGCAGCGCCCGATGCGGGCGCGAGATAACGCACCTCCGCCTCGTTCTGGCCGGGCGCCTGCAGCTCGTCGAGCAGCAGGGCGAGAGTGTCGTGGGCGGAGGCCGCATCCGAAGCGGACTCGAACACCACGGTGCGTCCGCTGTAGCGGCTGTTTTCCTGCGACAGCGAGCGGTAGAACGCCGCCAGCGCGCGCGCGAGCGACGCATCCTCGTCGCCACCGGCATGATGGAAGGACACCAGCACGCAGGGCGACTGCCGGGCGCCGCCGGTCATCAGCGCCTTGCACAGACCGAACACGGCATCCACGCCGTGGCCCAGGGCCGCATCGAGCGCCGGGCCGTCGAGAACATCGGGATCCGACGGCAGGCGCGCGGCATCGGCGTTGTGCAACACATGCGTCGGCACCAGGCCGTCGGCACGCAGCGCTTCCAGCACGGCCTGCATCTGCTCGGGATGCGCCGGATCGACGGTGTAGTGGTTGGACGCCACGCGCAGCGCGCCCTCGCCGATGCGGATCAACACCATCGCCTTCAGCGCGGAGGCGGCGCCCGGCCGGCTCTTGAGCCGCTCGAACAGCGTCTCGTCGCGGTCGAGCACCAGCAGCACATCGCCTGCGGCGAACGGCTGACGCGCAGCGGCCAGCGGCGCGTTGCGCCAGGTCGGCACGTAGCACACGGATTCGGGTGCCTCGGCAGCCGGCGCAGCCGCTGCCTGCATCGGGGACGATGCAGCGGAGGGTTGCGCAGTCTGCAGCGCAGCGAACGGCGCGCCCTGATCGATATCGACCCAGCAGCGTTCACGGGCGAACGGGTAACCGGGCAGCTGCGACACCCGGCGCGGCATGACATCGGGATAGAACGTCGACCAGTCGAGGTCGGCGCCCTTGACCCACAGCGCCGCCAGCGCGGCGCTCTGCCGCGTGGCGTCTTCGCGGCGCAGGGCCGCCGCCTGCTCGGTCGCCACCTGGCCGTCCTGGGCGCGGCCGACGCTGCCGCGATGGCAGCGCCTGCCGTCGGCGACCGGGGCGATGACGAATTCCTCCAGCGCGGCCTTGAGCGCGTCGAGCGAGTCGACCACCCAGGCGCAGCGTTCGCGCATCGGATCGCGGCCCGCCTGCAGGCTCCAGGCAAGATCGACCAGATCGAACCGGGCCACACCCGGCTCACGGCCGCTGGCCTCGATCATCGAGAGCAGATCGCCGGCCATGGTCTGCAGCTGCGCTTCGCTGCGCGCCGACAGCGGCACGATGCAGGTGCGTGGGGCCGCCGGGCGCACCGGCTGCACGCGCACGTATTCCTCGATGACCACGTGCGCGTTGGTGCCGCTGAAACCGAATGAACTGACCGCCGCGCGACGCTTGCCACCCGCCGCCGGCCGCCATTCGTGCGCGGAGCGGCTGGGATAGAACGGCGAGGTCGCGAAGTCGAACAGCACGTTTTCCTTCTGCAGATTCACGTTCGGCGCGATCTGGCCGTGGCGCATGCTCAGCAGCACCTTGTGCACGCCGGCCACGCCCGCGGCACCGGAGACATGGCCCAGATTGGTCTTGACCGCGCCCAGCGCACAGGCGTTGCGGCCGCCGTTGTGCTCGCGGAAAACGGTGGTCAGCGCTTCCAGCTCGATCGGATCGCCCAGCTTGGTGCCGGTGCCGTGCGTCTCGACATAGTTGATGGTGGACGCGTCGATGCCGTGGCGCCGGTAGATGTCGCGCAGCAGGTCGATCTGGCTGTTGACGCTGGGCGCGGTGATGCCGTTGGTCTTGCCGTCCTGGTTGATGCCCGAGCCGATGATGACGCCGTAGATGTGGTCGCCATCGCGCTCGGCATCCGACAGGCGCTTGAGCACCACCGTGCCCACGCCCTCGCCGGGCACGAAGCCGTCGGCGCCGTTGTCGAAGGTCTTGCACTGGCCGTCCTTCGACAGCATGCCGGCGCGGCACATGCCCAGATACGATTCGGGGATCAGGTACAGGCTGACACCACCGGCCAGCGCCATGTCGATCTCACCGTCGAGCAGCGCCTTGCGGGCCAGATGCATCGCGACCAGCGACGAGGAGCAGGCGGTGTCGATCGGGATCGCCGGCCCCTTGAGATTCAGGTGGTAGGCGATGCGTGCGGCGCCGATGGCGAAGCTGTTGCCGGTGGTCTCGACGGTGAGCGGGTTGCCCTTGGCCAGCAGGAAGGAATACTCGCCGCTCATGATGCCCATGTACACGCCGCACTTGCGGTTGCTGAGCGCGGCGCTGGAATACCCGGCATCCTGGAAGGCGCGATAGCCTTCCTGCATGAACAGGCGGTGCTGCGGGTCCATGATCTCCGCCTCGGAGGGCGATATCTGGAAGAACATCGGGTCGAAGGACGCGATGTCGTCGAGCGCACCCAGCCATTTGCAGTAGATCTTGCCGGGCTTGCCGGGCGTCGGGTCGTAGTAGTCGTCGACGTTCCAGCGTTCGCGCGGCACTTCGCGGATCGAGTTCTTCGCCGACAGCAGATTGCGCCAGAACTCGCCGAGATCCCGCGCATCCGGATAGCGGGCGGACATGCCGACGATGGCGACGCGGTCGTCGACCTGTGTGGCCGCTGCGGATGCGACCGCAGGCACGACGGCCGGCGCCACTTGGCGCTCGCCGCGGCCGCGGCGGCGCAGCGCCCCACCGTGGGCGACGACAGGCTGTGCAGGCGGTGCAGAGGAGACCGCGTGGGCGATGGCGGCTGCAGGCGCGGCCGGGGGGGCGACCGGAGCCTGCGGCGCCGATGGCGTGTCGGCAGACATCGCGGCAGCCGCGGGGATGCGTTCCGGCGCGACGCGCTGCAGTTCGCCGTGCAGGTAGCTCGCGAGCGCGTGCAGGTTGGCGTAGTCGTAGACGCGGGTCGCGGAAATCTCGAGACCGAACGCCTTGTTGAGGGTCTTGACCCACTCCACGCCGACGATCGAATCCAGGCCGAGGTCGATGAACGAGCGATCGTCGTCGATCGCTGATTCGTCGAGATACAGCGCCTGCGCCAGCGTGCGGCGCAATTCGGGCAGCAGGCCTTCGATGCCCCCGGCCGCAGCCGGCGGGGCCGCCACCGACACCGATGCGCTGGCGCGTGCGGCGACCGGAGCGGGTGCGGGGGCTATCGGCGGAGCTTCGGGCACCGCAGGCGGCGCGAATACCGGAGCAGGCGCTTGAACCGTGGAGGCCTGCGTGATCGGGTGGGTGTGGACGGCAGGCGCTGCGGCAGCGGGAGCCGCGGACGCGGGCGCAGCCGCACCGGCATCCGGCAGCTGCGTCTGCAGGTAGGCCGCCAGCGCGGCCACGTTGCTGTAGTCGTAGACGCGGGTGGCGCCGATCTCCAGCCCCAGACCCTTGTTGATGCTCTTCACCCATTCCACGCCGACGATCGAGTCCAGCCCGAGGTCGACGAAGGACCGATCATCGTCGATCGCGTTCTCGTCCAGGTACAGGGCCTGCGCGAGCGTGCGCTTCAGGAAGACGCGCAGGTCTTCGCGACCCGCCGACGACGTGACAGCCTCAGCCACGGCCGGTGCAGCGGGCGCGACGGCGGCAACGGGCGCAGCCTGCACGCCGGACTGGGCCACGACCGGCGGCGCGGAGGGCGCGAAGGCCGCCACGTCGGCAGCGAGGCTGGCGAGTCTGGAGGCATTGGGTTTCGGCCGATACGCATCGACCACGACCGGCGTCTGTGCGGGCGCGAGCAGAACGATGGCGTTGGGCTTGTGCAGCACCGGGGTGCCCATCGACGGCAGCGACGCACCCGCCGACTGTGCCGGCGGCATCGCCGCAGCCACAGGCCGCGGTGCCGAAGCAGGCAGTACGGCCTCGGCATCCACCCTGCCACTGCCCTGAGCGTGCACCGTCCCTTCGCCATCACCGCTGTAGATATCGAAGGCGATGGCATCGTGGCCATCCAGCGATTGCTCATCCAGCGATTGCTGATCCAGGAACAGCACGACGTGCAGCGCGGTCTGGCCGTCCGGCACGAACGGCGCACCCAGCCTGATTTCGCCGAGCGCCACCGATGCTTCGGCACCCGGCGAACCTGCCGCGCGCGCCACCGCCGCCCTGGCGAGGTCCTGCAGCGTCTGCAGCGGCAGCGGCTCGCCTTCACCGGCGAACTGGCCGGGAGCGAACACGGACGAGTAGCGCAGCTGTTCGAGATCGGAGGTGTTTTCGTGCAGCAGCGGATGCAGTGCCTGACGCGCGAGCGTCTGCGCACCGGCGTCCACCGGGAACAGGCCCTGCATCGGATCGATCCAGTAGCGCTCCTGCGCGAACGGATACGTGGGCAGGTGCAGGCGACGCGGGCGCTGGCGCTCGTGGAATTTCGACCATTCCAGATCGAGCCCCTTGGACCACAGCTCCGCGAGCTTCTCCAGCTTGCGCTGCGCGATCCACTTTTCCAGCACGTCCTCGTAGTCGGAATCCGCGGCCAGAAGGCGCAGCATGCCCTTGTTCGCCTTCACCTGGCCGCGATAGGCGGAGGCGGCATCGCCCTGCACATAGGCCTCAAGCGCATGCTGAAGCCCGGCGGTCGAGTCGACGACGAAGGCCACGCGCTCTTCCATCGCATCGCGGCCCACCTGCAGGGTCCAGGCCAGCGACAGATGATCCGGCGCCGTGCCGGCCTCGGCTTCGCGCTTCAGGTGCTCCAGCAGGTCGCGCGCCTTGCGCTCGAGCTGATCGGCGGTGCGTGCGGAGAGCGGCACGATGACCGGAATGCCCGCGTGTGCGAGGGCATCCACCACCGGCGCGGCATATTCCTCCACCACGAAGTGCGCGTTCGCACCGCCCGCGCCGAACGACGACAGCCCCGCGATCCGCGGCAGCACGCGCCCCTCCAGCACCGGCGCTTCCCACTCGCGCAGCGTCTGGTTCACCACGAACGGCGTCGTGTCGAAATCGATGTTCGGGTTCAGCTTCGCCGAGTGCAGCGACGGCACGATCCGCCGATGACGCAGCTGCAGCACCACCTTCGTCAGGCCCGCGATGCCCGCCGCCGATTCGCAGTGGCCGATGTTCGACTTCGCGGAACCCAGCCAGCAGAACCCCGACTCCTGCGTGTACTCGCGGAACGCCTTGCCCAGCGCCGCGATCTCGATCGGGTCGCCCAGCTTCGTCCCCGTCCCGTGCGCCTCGATGTAGCTCACGTGACGCGCGTCCACGCCCGACACCTTCAGCGCCTCCGACACCACCGCCGCCTGCGCCTGCGGGTTCGGCACCGTGTAGCCGTTGGTCTTGCCGCCGTGGTTCAGCGCGCTGCCGCGGATCACCGCGTGGATCGCATCGCCGTCGCGCTCCGCGTCCGACAGACGCTTCAGCACCACCACGCCCACGCCCTCGCCCGGGATGTACCCGTCGCCGCCTTCGCCGAAGCTCTGGCACTGGCCCGCGGTCGAGATGAACTGACCCGCGCTCAGCATGCTGTATTTGCCGGGATGCAGGCTCAGGTTCACGCCGCCGGCCAGCGCCATGTCGGTGCGACCGCTGCGCAGGTCCTGGCAGGCCAGATGGATCGCGGTCAGCGACGAGGAACACATCGTGTCCAACGTCATGCTCGGGCCGTGCACGTTCAGCACGTACGACACCCGGTTCGCGATGCTCGCCAGACTGCCCGAGCGGTTGTACTCGCCGTACATCACGCCGGCGTACACGCCGACCTGGCCCGGCAGGCCATCGGCGCGCGGAATGCGCAGAGCCCGACGCGAGTAGCCCGCGTCCTCGATCGCCATCCACGCGTGCTGCAGGAACATCCGCTCCTGCGGGTCGATGTACGGCGCCTCGCGCGGCGAGATGTTGAAGAACTGCGGGTCGAACTCGTCGGCGCCACGCACGAACCCGCCCCACTTGCTGTAGTGGCCGGGAGTATCGCGGTCGTCGGTGTAGTAGTCCTGCCAGCGCCAGCGCTCGGCGGGGACTTCGATCACGCAATCGATCCCGTCGCGCAGATTGCGCCAGAAATCATCGAGCGAGTAGGACTCGGGATAGCGGCCGCTGAGGCCGACGATGGCGATGGCCTCGTTCGACGCCGGGCGCGAGGACGGGCCGCGACGCATCAGCGCGGGCGCGGAGGTCTTGCCGCGCAGCGCGGCGCGTGCGGGCGCGCGGTCGGCCTGCACCACCGCGGGCACGACGCGGGCAGGCGCGGTGTCGATGGCAGCGGGGGCCGGAGCGGCACTGGGATTGAACAGCGTCTGCAGCGTCTGTGCATGCGCCTGGACCAGATGCTCGCTGAGCGCGGCGATGGTCTGGTATTCGAAGAACAGGGTCTTGGACAGCGGGCCGAAATGCTTTTCGAGCTGCGCGGTCAGGCTCATCGCCAGGATCGAATTGATCCCGTAGCCCTCCAGGGGCTCCTGGATGTCGATCTGGGACGGCGCGATCCGGAGCACCGGCGCGAATTCGCGGCGCAGGAATTCACGGCAGCGACCCAGCAGATCGCCGCCGGAAGCCGGCTCGACCTGTGCCGGTGCCGGCGCCGCGGAGGCGGCCGCCCGAGGCGGCGCCTGCCGTGCCGGCGGCGGGGCCGGTGCACGCGCGGGTGTCGGCGCATCGAACAGACGCCGCAGGCGACGGCCGTCGCCTTCCACCGCCAGCACCTGGACATCGCCGGCCAGCAGCGCGCGGCGCAGCACCGCCAGGCCAGTCTCTGTGCGCATCGGCCGCATGCCGCTGCGTGCCTGCAGCCACTGCTGCGCCTCCGCATCCAGGCGCATGCCACCGGCGTCCCACAGCGGCCAGTCGATGGCGAGACTGCGCCCGTGGCGCAGTCCCTGCGCGACCAGACCGTCGCGGTAGGCGGCGAAGGTATCGAGGAACCCGTTCGCCGCGGCGTAGTCCGCCTGACCGACGTTGCCGAAGACGGCCACGCCCGAGGAGAACAGCACGAACACGTCGAGATCGGCCTCGGCGCTGGCCTGATCGAGGTTCCAGGTGCCGCGCACCTTGGGCGCCAGTACCGCGGACACCGACTCCGCCGATTTCTTGAGCAACACCTCGTCGTCGCGCATGCCGGCGCAGTGGAACACGCCGCGAACGCCGCCGATATCGGCGGCAACGTCAGCGAAGAACCGGCGACAGTCATCGAGCGACAGCAGGTCCAGCCGGCGGTAATGCAGGCGCTCGCCCAGGCCGGTGGCCTGCAGGCGGGCGTCGAGCTCCGCACCCGGCGCCGCGCGTCCAGTCAGAACCACCTGCGCATGACGGGTGCGGGCCAGGATGTCGCCGGCCAGCAGCAGGCCGAGCCCGCCCAGTCCGCCGGTCACCACGTACACCCCGCCTTCGCGGTAGGGCGGCATCGCGTCGGCGTCGGCATCGGTTCCGGCCTCGGCGGCGGACACATGCCATTCCAGGCCGCGCCGGCCCTCGGCCGTGTAGCGCAGCGGCGAACGCGGCGCATGCGCGGCGGCGTCGTCCAGGTCCGCACGGATGCGCGGCAGATCGGCGGCCGCATCCAGCGCCACCAACTGTACCGCTAGCGCGGGGTTTTCCTGTGCCGCGGTCTTGAGCATGCCTTCGAGGCCAAGCGCGAAGGCGCCCTGCGCATCGTCGGCGACCACGCACTGCAGCAAGGTTCCGGTCGCCGGCTGTGCGCGCAGCACGGCCTGCAGGTGCGAGAACAGACGCAGCGCAAGACGCTCATAGCGCAGCGCAGGCGCGGCTGAAGCGTCGGAAGCGCCCGCATCGGCGGGTCGGCCCTCGTCCTGCGCGCTTTCGCCCGCGTCCAGCACATCGACGCGTACACCGGGGAGCAGCGCGGCCAGCGCCTGCGCATCCACGCCGGCAAGGTCGCAGATCAGCACCTGTCGCTGTGCGGGCCATGCGGCCGGCGCGGTCGCGCGTGCTGCCGGCGCGTCCCAGGCGGGCATCGCCACCAGCGTTTCCGGCTCGGCGGTGGCCGCCGACAGGCCACGGGTATCGAAGCGGCGTGCGCGGAAGCCGCGCAGCTGCACGCACAGCACGCCGTCCTCGTCGCAGAGGTCCAGATCGAGCGTGAGCTGGCTGCCGTCGGCGGCATCGGCGCCGGACCGGCGCACGAAGGCCAGCATCCGGTCCGGGCATGGACCGAGGATGGACAGGGACTCCAGCGCGAACGGCAACATCGGCTCGGCCGGCGCCGCATCGCGGTCGCCGAGGCCGATCGCCGCCTGCAGTGCGCTGTCGAGCAGCGACGGATGCAGCACGAAGGCGGCGTTGTCCTCGCCCTCCAGGCTCGCGGGCAGCGCAAGCCGGGCCAGCACCTGGCCCTCGCCGCTGTCCAGATCGACGATGCCGCGATGGGCAGGGCCGTAGTCGATGCCGACGCGCGCATAGGTGTCGTACACCGAGGCCGCATCCCAGTGCGCGCGCTGCATCGAGGCGCGCACCGCGTCGAGGTCGAGCGCCTCGGCCTGGGAGGCATCCTCCAGACCGTCGTAGAAACGGATATGACCGGATGCGTGATCGGTGCGCAGGCCGGCCGCATCTTCGCTGAACGCGCAGAAGGCCAGGCCGTCGTCCTCGGCTTCCAGCTCGATCATCAGCTCGCGCTCGGCCCCCACCGCGAACGGCGCGAGCCAGAGCACGTCCTCGAACGCGAGGGTGGATTCGGCCGCCAGATCGGGCACGGCATCCGCCAGGGCGGCCCGCGCCATTTCCAGATAGGCCACGCCGGGCAGGACCGCGGTCGCGACCCCGTCGGCCATGCGCACGCGGTGATCGCGCAGGAAGAACTCGCCGCCGCCGAAGCGGCTGCGGTAGCACTGCCGGCTCAGCGTCGACACATTGCGGTGGACCAGCGGATGCAGTTGCGCATCGCCGGCCCGGCGGCCGAAGAACTGCCGGATCAGATCCAGCGCGTTGGCCTTGCCCAGTCGCCTGCTTTTGAGTTCCGAAACGACGTACTCGACGAAATCCACCATGGAGCCTGATCTTCCTATGTTTCCTTACTGCATACGGGAGCGGCTCGCGCTCAGGCGAGCTGTTTGACCCGCGCGGTCACTTCTTCAGCGGTCAGGCGGTCCTGCTCCAGTTCGGCGAACAGCGCCGCCACGGAGTCCAAGTTCTGCAGCAGTCTTCCCGACGGCGGAATGTCGTCCGCGCGCCCATCCGAGGCCGTGCCCGCGAGGGCGGCGACCTCTTCTTTCGTGGGAATCCAGCAACGCATGCGCGCGAACGCATAGGTCGGCAGATGGATGGCCTTGACCGCCTGTGTGGAGCGACCGGCGACCTCCCCGCCACCGGTAGCAGGACGATACCCCAAGTCGCACAAATCGGCGACCTTGGCCTGTAACAACGGATGCAGGTGCCCGGATCGGTCAACCGCGGGCGCCGCCGGGGCGAATGCGGCCTGATCGACGGAGATCCAGTAGCTCTCCTCGGCGAACGGGTACTTGGGCAGGGCCATCATCGGCGGCTTGCGGGTGCCGTACAGGGCCCGCCAGTCCAGCGCCAGGCCCTTCACCCACAACTCGCACAGCCTGGAGTACTGCGCATCGGCGATGCATTTCTCCACCACAAGCGCGGCCATGGCCGGGTCTTCGTTGAGCAGGCGCACGCTTTCGCGCCCCTGGCGGATGTTGCCGGCGAAGACGCTGCCGGACAGACCGGCGGCGGACGGCTTGCCGTCGATGTAGGCGCCAAGGCCGGCGAGCACGTCCTGCGCGCTGCGGGCCACGAAGCACAGGCGCTCGTCCATCGCGTCGCGATGCAGTTGCAGGGTGCAGGCCATCGAGGCCAGGTCGAGGTCCGGCGTGGCCTGCACGAACGCGCGCAGGTCCTCCGCCCTCCGGCGCAGACGCTCGGCATTGCGGGCCGAGAGCGCCACGATCACCCCACCCTGCGGCGGCGCCGTCTCCGCCACCGTGACCGCGGCGGCGGCCGGCGGCACGTATTCGGCCAGCACCAGATGCGCATTGGTGCCGCTGAAGCCGAACGAGCTGATGGCGGCCTGGCGCGTCACTCCGGGCGGGACCGCCCAGTCGCGGAGCATGGTGTTGACGTAGAACGGGCTGTCGTCGAGGTCCAGATGCTCGTTGGGGCGCTCGAAGTTGATGCTAGGCGGCAACGCCTTGTGCCTGAGCGAGAGCAGCAGCTTGATGACGCCGGACGTGCCGGCCGCGGTGAGGCAGTGACCGATGTTGGTCTTGACCGAGCCGATGGCGCAGTAGCCCTTGCGCTGCGTGGCGGGCAGGAAGGCGGCCTTCAGCCCCTCGACCTCGATCGGGTCGCCCAGCTTGGTGCCGGTGCCGTGCGCCTCGATCAGCTGGATCTGCTCCGGGTCGATGTCGAACCGCTTGTAGACATCGGACATCAGGCGCTGCTGGGACTCGGCATTGGGCGCGGTGATGCCGTTGGTCCTGCCGTCCTGGTTCACGCCCCAGCCGCGCAGCACGCCGAGGATGTTGTCGCCGTCGCGCTCGGCGTCGGCCAGGCGCTTGAGCATCACCACGCCCACCGCCTCGCCGGGCACGAAGCCGTTGGCGCGCTGGTCGAAGGTGTAGCAGCGCCCGTCGGGCGACAGCATGCCGGCATGGGCGGTCTTCAGGAACATGTCGGCGTTGGCCATCACGTAGACGCCACCGGCGAAGGCCATGTCCGCTCCGCCCGTCACCAGGCTGTCGCAGGCCGATGCGATGGCGACCAGCGACGAGGAGCAGGCGGTGTCGATCGACACGCAGGGCCCCTGCAGGTTCATGAAGTACGACACGCGCGCGGCCAGGATCGAGGTCGCGCCGCCGGTGAAGCCGAGTGCGTTGATCTGCTGTTCGCGCGAGAGCAGGTTGTAGTCGCCGTAGGCGCAGCCGACGAACACGCCGCAGCGGCTGCCGGACAGACGCTCCGATGTGTAGCCGGCGTCTTCCATGCCGTGCCAGCAGCACTCCAGGAACAGGCGCTGCTGCGGATCCATCGCCTCGGCCTCCAGCGGCGAGAGGCCGAAGAACTGCGGGTCGAAGCGGTCGTGCCCTTCGAGCACGCCCATCCACTTGGAGTTGCTCTGGCCGAGCGTGGGCTGGCCGTCGACGTAGTAGGCACGGGTGTCCCACCGCGTCTCGGGCACTTCGCTGATGCAGTTGCGGCCGCTGGCGATGTTCTCCCAGAAGGCGTCCACATCGGCGGCCATCGGGAAGCGGCCGGCCATGCCGATGATCGCGATCTCGGCCGGATGCGCCTGCAGCGACGCGGCGGACGACGCGGCCGTGGTTCCGGCAGCCACCGGCCCCGCGGCCGGGTCCGCGACGCGCACCCACGTGGACAGCGGCGGCCAGTCGAAGCCAGACGTCATCGACACGGTGGAAGGCCGACCACCGGCGTCGTTCGCGACCGTCATGGAGGCACCCTGCCCGGCCGGCGCGGGAGCGTCGGCCGGCAGCGCCGCATCGGGCGCGCCGCCCTGCGACGACGCGGCTTCGACCAGCAGTCCATGCAGGTAGCGGGTGAACTTGGCGATGGTCGGATAGGTGTAGACCTTGGTCGCCTCGATGGCCGTGCCGTAACGCTGGTTGACGCCGCGGATCCAGGTGACGCCGCTGATCGAATCCAGGCCCAGATCGACGAAACCGACCTCCGGGTCGATGCTGTCCGGGGTCTGGCGCAGTTCCTCGGCCAGCAGTTCCACCAGCACGCGGCGTACCGCGCCCAGATCGACGCTGACCGCGGGCGCGGACCGGGCCGCCGGGCCGGGCGACACCGCACGGGCGGGGGCGGCAGGCAGGTTCGGGACCGCCATGGCCGGAGCCGGCACGACCGGCACAGCCGGCGCAGGCGCGGCGGCTTCGGGAGCGGCGGCGGCCGGCATGCGGTCGCCCACGAACCGGGCCAGCTTCTGCAGATTCGGGTGGTTGTAGACCTGGGTCGCCTCGATCGACAGCCCGAAGCTCTCGTTGATCCGGCGGATCCAGGTGACGCTGGAAATGGAATCGAGCCCGAGGTCGACGAAGGCCGTCTGCGGGTCGATCTCCGACTCGGCGATGCGCAGCTCTTCGGCCAGCAGACGGCGGATCGTGGCGAGGATCTCCGGCTGCGACCGGGCCGGCGCCGCACTGGCGGCCGGCAGCGAAACCGCCGCGGACACCGGTGTCGCCACCGGCACCGCGGCGGGCTGGGACGCGGCACCGAAGCCGCGCTCGATCCGGTCCAGGGCATCGGCCTGACCGACCAGCGTCGCCTCGTGCATCTCCACTTCGCGGGCCAGCAGCGCCTGCCAGGCATCGAAACGGTGACCGACCGTCGCCGCCTTCCACGCCACGAGGTCCGCGCGCGGATGACGGGCGATGCTGCGCGCCAGCGCCAGCGCCGCCTCCAGCACCTGGTCGCGCGGGAGCACACTGAGCGACGGATTGCGCCGCGCAAGGGTCTCGCCGGTGATCTCCTCGCCGGTGAACAGGCTGTAGCGGGCGAGGTCGTAGCCCAGCTTCTCCGGCAGGATCCCGGTGGCGCCGGCGCCCGGGGTGAACCCGAAATTCATGTAGGGACTGAGGTAGCGGCTTTCCGCGCCGAACAGCAGGCAGTCGCAGAACAGGCCGAGCGTCCAGCCCGCACCGATGCCGTGGCCCTGCATCGCCGCGACCACCGGCAGCGGGCAGCGCAGCGCCGACTGGAAGATGTCCAGATCGGTGAAGCGCACGCGGCCTTCCTGGATCGCCTTCAGGCCGCTCTGTGTGCCGCCGGAGGCGAAATAGGTGTCGTAGCCGACCACCACCACCGCCCTGGCGTTGGGCAGGCGGCCGATCCGCGCGAACGCCTCCTGCACGCCGGCAATGAGCGCGTCGGAGAACATGTTGCGGGCCTGGCGGTCCTCCAGACGCAGCAGCACCACGCCGTCGGCGTCCACATGGGCGCGCACGACATCGCTGGAGAGGACCAGATCGCCCTGCTCCGCCGCGGCGAGTGCGGCCTCGTCGTCCGTTGGGGACGTCACGACCGGCTGCACGGGCAGCGATTTGCGTGCGAATTCGCGCGGCAGAGCCGCAAGACGCTCCGCCAGTGCGTCGACCCGCGCGGCCAGCGCGTCCGGTGCAGACACCGGCAGCAGCGGCATGGCCTGACGCAACGCTGCGCCATCGAAGCGCTGCCCGGACAGCAGCCACTCGCGTCCACGCGCACCTGCACGACGCGCGAGCAAAGCCTCGACCGTGCCCAGACGCGTGCGATGCGCCTGCAGGTCGATGCCGCCGTATTCCCCGGATGGGCCGCAGAGCATCCGATCGCAGGCCAGCGCGAGCAGCAGGCCGGCATCGCGCGCGCCGTGCTCGACGACCGCCACGACCGGCATGCGCAGGCCAGCCATGGCGGCCAGCACGGCATCCAGTGCATCGCCCGTCGTCGCTGCGGCCTCGGGCAGGAACCCGTCGATCTCGCTGTACAGGCACAGCACCGCAGCCTCGCGGCAGGCGTGCAGCGCGTGCACGAGCTGACGCAGCAGCCCGGCATCGTCCGCGGCGACACCGGCGCGGAGGGTCAGGCGGGCGCGGCCCGGTGCGGTCCACTCCAGCAGGATCGCCGGATGAGCAGCGTCGGCCGCATCGGCGACGACGGCGGGCGCATCGGACTGCGCGGGCGACTGCGCATCGAACGCGGCGACCGCAGCGGCGAACTCGCGCGCCAGATGCGACTTGAGCGTGCGCAGCACCGCCGGCGATTTGTCGGCAAGGCTGCGACCGAGGGCATCGACCGTGGCGTCGAGGGCGTGGCGCGCCACCAGCAGGCAGCCGAGGCCCGCCGCCTGCAGCTCGCGGCCATCGAACGCGCGCTCGGCGAAGGCCAGATGCGAGGCCAGAGGCTCGCCGAAGCGCGCGGCCATCCATGCCTGTGCGGAACCGGGGCCGACCTCAGGGCCGACGTTGTTACCGGCATCGCCGACGAACCCGTAGCGGCCGTCCTCCACCGCGACCAGCACATCGCAGGTGCAGGCCAGACGCAGGCCGATGCCGAAGGCATCGCCGGACAACACCGCGGCGGTCGGCAGCGGGAATGCGGCGAGCGTCCGGAGAAGGCGCTCCACATCCTGCGCGTCGAGCGCCGGGTCGCGCGCGGCCGGCAGGCCGCCCTCGCCCGCTTCGATCAGCAGCAGACGCAGCTCCGGCAGTTCGGCGGCGTGCGCCAGCGCCTGCGACAGCACATCGACCGCAGCGCCATCCAGACGGTTGCCGGTATCCAGACGCAGCGCGAACACGCCAGCGCCGCGGTCGGACACGGTGGCAGACGCCGGTTGTCCGGCAGCAGACGACGCGGTGCCGGCCTGCGCGGCGGGTGCGATCAGGGCGAGTGCGGGCTTCGCGCGCGGCGACCGCGGCTCGGCCGCCGCGCTCTGCGTCGGCGCGAGCAGGGAGACGCCGGCCGGCTTGGCCAGCGCGGGTGCCGCGAACCCCGAGGTCTGCGGCGAAGACTCGGCGAGCAGCGACAGCTGCGTGGACGCCGTCGACGCCGCCACGGCGCCAGCGCGGAAACGCACGGCCTCGCGATGCGTCGGAAGCGCCCGCGTGTCGCGCGCCGGCGATGCGACCGGCGTACTGCCGCCCTGCACTGGAGCCTGGGCAGGCGCCTTGGCGGGAACCACCAAAGGGCTGCGTTCCGGCAGGGCCTGCAGCACGGCGGGATGCAGTTGCAGGCCGTCGATATGCAGCAGCGCGCCGCCGTGTTCGCTGCAAAGCGTGAGCGTCAGTTCCAGCGCGTCCGCCGCCTGCGCGACGACGCGCAGCACGGCATACCGCGGCGCGGCGCCCGAGACCGGACCAGCCAGACGCAGACGCGACAGCCCGGCCGGCAGCCAGGGCTGATGCGACGAAGGCGCCAGCCACACCGCGGCGCGCAGCGCGGCGTCGAGCGCGGCGGGCGGAATCGCGCAGTCGGCGAAGTGGGCGGCCGTGTCTGCCGGTGTCTCAAGACGCAGCAGCAGGCCGTCGCGGGTGCGGTGGATCGACTCCACCACACGATACGGCGCATCGACGTCCAGACCGATGCCGCGCTCCGCCGCCAGCAGCGCGGCGCGGTCGGCGAACAATGGCGAGGCCTGCGCAAGCAATGTACCGATATCGACCGCAGGGATGGGCGCAGACGTCCCCTCCCCATCGACGCGCTCCGCCAGGCCCTGGCACAACACGCCATTGCCGTCATCGCCCAAGCCGACCTCGAAGGCCGCGAGCGACAGTGAAGGCCGCTCGCCCTGCCCCGGCAGCAGCACGCTGACCGAGACGGGCCAGTCGCCGTCGACGGCCATCGGGGCACCGAAACGCACGTCGCACAGCGACCACGACGCTCCGCCTTCCGACAGGGCATCGGTCAGCGCGACGCGCGCCGCTTCCAGTTGCAGCGCGTGCGGCAGGCTGCCCTGGCCGTGACGGCGCAGGGCGCTCACGCGCGGATCGGCAGAGGCGAAATCACTGCGGTAGCGCTGCAGGCCGGGCCGCGAGGCATTGCGATGCAGCAGCGAATGCAGCGCATCCGCCGACCGCTGCACCTGGGCGATGCCGACCAGCGGCTCGTCGCGCCAGTAGCGCTCGCGAGCGAAGGGATAGACCGGCAGATGCATGCGGCGCGGCGGGTTTGCGCCGTACAGCCGGCGCCAGTCCACGTCCAGGCCCTTGGTCCACATCTCCAGCAGGCGCGCGAACTTGCCGGTGGCGAACCACTGGTCGACGCTCGCGCGCAGATCGGCATCGGCCTCGAACATCTCCACCATGTCGCGATGACGACGGGTCTGCGCGTAGTGGACGTCGTCGGCCAGCGCGCCGTCCTCGGGCTCGCCCGCCGCCAGGAACGCATCGAGCTTGTCGATCAGGTCCTCGCGCGAATCCGCGCGGATGCCCAGCCGCGCGTCCATCGCCTCGCGGCCGACGTGCAGCGTCCAGGCCATCGCGGCCAGATCCAGCGCCTCGCCGGAAGCCAGCACGGCGCGCAGGTCCTGCACACGTCCGCGCAGTTGTTCGAAGGTGCGTGCCGACAGGCTGACCAGCAGCGGCAGCCCGGCGGGCATCCCCACCGTCGCGCCCGCCCCAGCGGCCGGCGCGGTGTATTCCTCGATCACGATGTGCGCGTTCGCACCGCCCGCGCCGAACGACGACAGCCCCGCGATCCGCGGCAGCACGCGCCCCTCCAGCACCGGCGCTTCCCACTCGCGCAGCGTCTGGTTCACCACGAACGGCGTCGTGTCGAAATCGATGTTCGGGTTCAGCTTCGCCGAGTGCAGCGACGGCACGATCCGCCGATGACGCAGCTGCAGCACCACCTTCGTCAGGCCCGCGATGCCCGCCGCCGATTCGCAGTGGCCGATGTTCGACTTCGCGGAACCCAGCCAGCAGAACCCCGACTCCTGCGTGTACTCGCGGAACGCCTTGCCCAGCGCCGCGATCTCGATCGGGTCGCCCAGCTTCGTCCCCGTCCCGTGCGCCTCGATGTAGCTCACGTGACGCGCGTCCACGCCCGACACCTTCAGCGCCTCCGACACCACCGCCGCCTGCGCCTGCGGGTTCGGCACCGTGTAGCCGTTGGTCTTGCCGCCGTGGTTCAGCGCGCTGCCGCGGATCACCGCGTGGATCGCATCGCCGTCGCGCTCCGCGTCCGACAGACGCTTCAGCACCACCACGCCCACGCCCTCGCCCGGGATGTACCCGTCGCCGCCTTCGCCGAAGCTCTGGCACTGGCCCGCGGTCGAGATGAACTGACCCGCGCTCAGCATGCTGTATTTGCCGGGATGCAGGCTCAGGTTCACGCCGCCGGCCAGCGCCATGTCGGTGCGACCGCTGCGCAGGTCCTGGCAGGCCAGATGGATCGCGGTCAGCGACGAGGAACACATCGTGTCCAACGTCATGCTCGGGCCGTGCACGTTCAGCACGTACGACACCCGGTTCGCGATGCTCGCCAGACTGCCCGATCGGTTGTATTCGCCGTACATCACACCGGCGTACACGCCGACCTGGCCACCACGCAGTGCCTGCAGGCCGGCACGGGTGTAGCCGGCGTCCTCGATCGCCATCCACGCGTGCTGCAGGAACAGGCGCTCCTGCGGGTCGATCTGCTCGGCGTCGCGCGGCGTGACGTTGAAGAAACGTGCGTCGAATTCGTCCGCGCCCTCGATGAAGCCGCCCCAGCGGCTGCTGTGCGCGCCCGCATCGAGCGCCGCGCCGGGGCTCGGCTCGCGGTAGTAGTCCTGCCAGCGCCAGCGCTCGGCCGGCACTTCGCGGATGCAGTCGCGGCCTTCGGCCAGATTGCGCCAGTAGGCGTCGAGGTCCCAGGCCTCGGGGTAGCGGCCGCTCAGGCCGACGATGGCGATCGGCTCATCGGTGTCGAAGGACGGGAGGGTGTCGGCACCGACCGCGGTCGGTGCAGCCACGGGCACGCTGGCCGTCACGGCGTCCGTGACGGCGGGCATGGATGACCGCGGAACGGCTGCCGACGGCGCGGAAGAGGCCGCCGAGGGCCTGCGGCCCAATCCACCGGTGGCCGCCGCCGCTCTGGGTGCTGCAGGTTCGGAGGTGGCAGGTGCGGAGGCGGCCCGCGTCGCGGGCGACGCCACATCGGCCTGCGGCTGCGACGTCGGTGCGGGCAGCAGCAGTTCCGACAGCCGCGGGCCGTGCTCGGCACGGAAGTAGTCGCACATCTGTGCGATGGTCTGGTACTCGAAGGCCAGCGTCTTCGGCAGCTTTCCGAAGATCGATTCCAGGTGGGTCACCAGCTTCATCGCCAGCAGCGAGTCGATGCCGTACTGCTCCAGCGGCGCCTGGGGGCGCAGCTTGGACGCCGGAATCTTCAGCACCTGCGAGAACTGCCGGGTGATGTACTCCAGCACCTTCGCGTCGAAATCGGCACCGCCGGCAGCCGCCGGTGCGGAGGCCACATGCGGCACCGACGGGACGGTGGTCGTCGCGGCGCGCGGCGCGGGCGCGGCCGGCGCCTGCGTGGGCGCATGGGACGATGCCTCGACCGCACGCCCGTCCAGCAGGGCCAGCATGCGCGGCAGGTCGCCTTCCATCACCAGCATGCGATCGAGATCCAGCGACAACCCGCGATGCAGGGCCAGCATCGCGCTCGCGGTGGACAGCGGCTGCATGCCCGTGTGCGACTGCAGGCGCGCACGGGTGGAGGCGTCGATGCGCATGCCGCCGTCCTGCCAGAGCGGCCAGTCGACCGACAGCGTGCGGCCGGAGCGCAGGCCGGCGGCAGCCAGACGGTTGCGGCGCGTGGCGAAGGCATCCATGAAGGCGTTGGCGGCGGCATAGTCGACCTGACCGACGATGCCCCAGCACGCGGCGAACGACGAACACAGCAGCAGGAAATCCAGCGGCTGCCCACGCGTGGCGCGATCCAGATGCGCCAGGCCCGCGACCTTCGGGGCCAGCACCGCGGTGAAATCGCCCACGGACTTGCGGATCACGAAACTGTCGCGGGTGATGCCCGCGCAGTGGACGATGCCATCGAGCGTGCGGCCCTGCGCCTGCAGCCGCGCGACCAGCGCGTCGACCTCGTCGCCACGCGTGACGTCCAGACGCAGATGCTCCACCTCGTGGCCATCGCGTGCGAGCGCCTCGATTTCCCTGCGCACATGCGGCGAAGGCGCGGACCGTCCGGCCAGCAGCACGCGCGCGCGGCGGGTCCTGCGCACGATCTCGCGCGCGAATTCAAGACCGATGCCACCCGCACCGCCGGTGATCAGGTAACAACCGCCCTCCCGGAACACGATGTGCTCGAGCGCCGGCGACGCCTGCGCATCGCCATGCGGCTGCCGCTCCACCACGCGCCAGCCTGCGACCTCGCGGACCCAGGCCTCGCCTTGGCCACGCCTGCGGCGCACCAGGGCGCCGCGCGCGGCGTCGGCGTGCCCCTCGTCATCCAGCGCCTGCGCCAGCCCATCGGCGTCGAGGCCGGCGGGGACATGCACACAGCGCAGCTGCAGCGTGGGGTTCTCTTCCATCGCCGTGCGGCACATCGCCGCGAAACCGTTCGCGAAGACCGCGTCGGCATCGTCGGCGATCGCCAGCAGCAGGCGCCGGGCCGACGCGGTGCCAGGCTGCGCCGACGCACCACCGAGCAGCGCGCGGATCGCTTCGAAACCATCGCGCATGGCCTGGGCATAGCGTTCGGCAAGACCGTCGCTGTCGCCGTCGGCAGGCGGCAGCTCCGCCTGCAGCGCACCGAGCGGCACCGCATCGCGGCGCTGCGCCTTCAGCGAATCGAACACCGCCTGCGGGACGCCCCAGACCAGCACGCGGTCGAACGGCCGGGCCTCCCGGGGCACGACGCCGTCCCCTCCCGCCGGCATCGCCTGCCAATCGTCTGCGGCGAGCAGCAGGCCGAGCGTCTCCGCGGCGGAACCCGCCCTCGGAGCGTCGTTCTTCAGCGCGCGGATGTGCGCCAGCGCTTCGGCCTTGGTCATGCGGCCTTCGGCGACCGCGCGGTATACGGGCAACAGTTCGTCTTTCATGACATCAGTCCAAGTTCGGCCGCATCTTCGGCCGAGAGTTCCTGTTTCGAAATGCTGTCCAGCAGGGACAGGAAGAGCGCTTCGTCGAAGCCGTCGTCGGAGGCCGCGTGATCGCTTCCGCCATCGACCCCGGCACCCGCATCCGGGCGTCCGGGCGCGGAGGCGGCGTCCGCCCGCTGCGCGTTCACGGCGCGCCAGCGGAAGCCTTCCAGCGCGATGCACAGCGTGCCGTCGGGCGCATGGATGGCCACGTCGCAGGACGCGGTGGCCCGGCCTTGCGCGGCCGGCGAGGATGCGGTGAGCACCACCAGCGCTTCGGCCGGGCACGGCGCATGCACGGTGAGCGCGCGCAGGGCGAACGGCACCGATGGCGCATCGGGCACATCCTCCAGGGTATGCAGGAAGCCGATGCAGGCCTGCAGGGCGGCATCCATCACGCTCGGGTGCATGCCGAAACCGCCCGGGTCGTCGGCGATGGCCGGACGCCTGACCCGCGCCACCAGCCGGCCGCCCGCACGCGCCACGGCGTGCAGGCCGCGATGCGCGGGGCCGTACTGCAGCCCGACGCGATCGAACACCGCATACACATCGGCCGCCTGCCAGACTTCGCCGCCGGCCTGTTCCAGGCTGGCCGGATCCACCCGGCGCAGTGGCGTGGCGGGCGCGAAACCGGCCTCGCCCTGGCAATGCACGATGCGCTCGGTCTGCCCGCCGGTCCCGCGCACGCTGGCGATCTCGAAACGCACCGCGCCGGCGGCGTCGAAGCCAAGATCGAGCTCGAGCGTCGTGGTCTCGGCGACCACCACCGGACGCCACCAGGCGATATCGGAAAGCACCAGGCGTTCGGTGCCGGCGCGCTCGGCCTCGGCCTGCTCGGGCATGGCATCGCGGATCGCGGCCGCGGCCATGTCCAGATAGGCCACACCGGGCAACACCCGCTCCACGCGGCCCTCGGCCATCCGCACACGGTGATCGCGCAGGAAGAACTCGTCGCCGCGCAGCGTGGTGCGGTAGCGCTGCTGGCGCAGCGTCGACACGTTGGCGTGCAGCAGCGGATGCAGCACCGCGGCGTCGGCCGGGGCCTCGCCTGCATCGTCCTCCAACCAGTAGCGCTCCTTCGCGAACGGGTACAGCGGCAGCACGATGCGCTGCGGCGCAGCAGCGCCGCCGTCGGTCGCCGGATGCAGCGCGCTCCAGTCGACGTCCACGCCTTCCACCCACAGCTCGGCCAGCTTGTCGAGCTTGCCGTCGCGCAGGCAGGTCTGGATCAGCACGTCGCGCAGTTCGCGGTCCTGTCCGAGGAAGGCCAGGCGCGACGCGCGCTGGTGGATGTTGCCCACATGCAGCCCCTTGCCGCGCTCGCCTGCGGCGAAGGCGGCAAGACGCGTGCGCAGGTCCTGCAGCGACGCGACCACGAACGCGCAGCGCTCCTCCATCGCCTCGCGGCCGATCTGCAGCGTGTAGGCCACATCCTCCAGCGAAGGCGCATCAGCCGCGTCGTGCCGGACGAGGAAGGCCGCCAGGTCCTGCGCGCGCTGGTGCAGTTGTTCCGGGGACTTGGCCGACAGCGGCACAAGCACCGGCCGTGCGCCGACCGGGACTTGGCCATGACGCCGCATGCCGGTGCCGGCGGGCGCGCCTTCCAGCACCAGATGCGCGTTGGTGCCGCTGAAGCCGAACGAGCTGACCACCGCGGTGCGGCCGCCGCGCGCGTTCTCGGGCCACGCGCGCAGGCGGGTGTCGATGGTGAACGGCGTGCCGTCGAGATCGATGTGCGGGTTGAGCCGTTCGAAGTCGGCCGCGGGCGGCAGCTGGCGGTGGCGCAGCGCCTGCACCGCCTTCATCACTCCGGCGATGCCGGCGGCGAACAGGCAGTGGCCGACATTGCTCTTGACCGACCCCAGCGCGCAGTAGCCGCTCTTCTGCGTGTAGTGGCGGAAGGCGCTGTTCAGGCCTTCCACTTCGATCGGGTCACCCAGTTTCGTGCCGGTGCCGTGCGCTTCGACCAGCTGGATGTCTTCCGGATCGATGCCGAACCGGTCGTACACCGCGCGCATGAGCCGGGTCTGCGACACCGGGTTGGGCGCGGTGATGCCGTTGGTCTTGCCGTCCTGGTTGACGCCCCAGCCGCGGATCACCGCATGCACGATGTCGCCGTCGCGCTGCGCGTCGGACAGGCGCTTGAGCAGCACCGCGCCCACGCCCTCGCCCGGCACGAAACCGTTGGCGCGATGGTCGAAGGCGAAGCAGCGGCCGTCGGTGGACAGCATCGCCGCCTGACCGGTCTTCACGTGCATCATCGGCCCGGCCATCACCGCCACGCCGCCTGCCAGCGCCATGTCGCAGTTGCCCGCGACCAGGCTGTCGCAGGCGTTGGCGATGGCCACCAGCGACGAGGAGCAGGCCGTGTCGATGGAGATGCACGGCCCCTGCAGGTTGAGGAAATACGCGATGCGCGCGGCGAGGATCGACATCGCCGCGCCGGTGAAGCCCTGCGCACTGAAACGATGCTCGCGCGAACGCTGGTGGTAGTCGGTGGCGCCGCAGCCGATGAACACGCCGCAGAGGCTGCCGGACAGCGTGCGCGGGTCGATGGCCGCGCTCTCGATCGCGTGCCAGCAGTTCTGCAGCATCAGGCGCTGCTGCGGGTCCATGCTCTCGGCCTCGGTGGGCGCGATGTTGAAGAACAGCGGGTCGAAGGCATCGACATCCGGAAGCACACCCATCCAGCGGCTGTTGGTGGTGCCGGGGATGGAGATGTCCTCGCTGAAATAGCGCTCGATGTCGAAACGCTGCGCCGGCACGGTGTCGATGCAGACGCGGCCGGCGGCGATGTTGCGCCAGAACGCGTCGAGATCCGCCGCCTGCGGGAACTGCCCGGCCATGCCGATCACCGCGATGGGCTCGTCGTTCCGCGTCGATGCGGCACGTCGCTGCGGTGCACTGGAACGCCAGGAACGCAGGCCGCGGGTTGCACGCGCGGACGGTGCACGCATCACGCCCTTACGCGCAGGTGCGGACACGGGCGCAGGCAGCGCTGCGGGCGCGGGCGAAGCGCCCTGCCCGCCCGCCGGCGGCGCGGCATTCGCCGTGCGTGCAGGCATCAGCGTGGCGACGAACCGAGCGAACGCATCCAGCGTGGGATGGCTGTAGACCTTGGTCGCCTCGATCCGGATGCCGTAGGCCGCATTGATCCTGCGCACCCAGGTCACGCCGGTGATGGAGTCCAGGCCCAGTTCGACGAACTGGCGATGGGCGTCGATCTCTTCCTCGTCCAGATGCAGCTCCTGCGCGAGCAGGCGCCGCAGCTCGGCGTGCAGGGCGGCTTCGGTATCGCCATCGGCACCGGACGCTGCGGGGGCGGATGCAGCCATGGAAGCCGCCGCGGGAGCAGCCTCGACCGCCGAGGCGCGCACCGCGGATCCCGCGGCAGCGGCCACCGGCTTCGCCGCCGGGGCCACGGCCTGGCGCGCGGCTCCGGCATCGGCCGCGGGCAGCTGGCCGACGACGAAATCGCGGAACTGCCGCAGGTTGGGATGGCTGTAGACCTTGGTCGCCTCGATGCGCGTGCCGTAGGCGGCATTGATCTTGCGCACCCAGGTCACGCCGGTGATCGAATCCAGACCCAGATCGACGAACGGCGTGTCCTCGTCGATCTCCTCCTCGCCCAGCTGCAGCTCCGAAGCGAGCAGCCCGCGGAGCGTCGCCTCGACCTCTGCGGCCGCATCGACGGTGGATGCCGGCGACGGCACGGAAGGTGCCGCGACGGCGGCGATGGCATGGGCCGCGCTGCCGTCCTGCATCGAAGGCGCTTCGCCGCCTGCCTCCATACCTGACGCCGTCTCGCCGTCGAGGAAGTGGCGCATCACACCGTCCACCACCTCGCCGCTGCCGACGAAGCTGCGCGCATGCATGTCGAGCTCGCGCGAATACACCGCTTCGATCGCCGCCAGCGAAGGCGCGCTGAAGTGATGCTTGAGCACCGCAACCTCGGCCGCCGGCCGGTCGGCCAAGGCATCGGCCAGCGCGAGGGCATGGTCGAGGGTGTCGGCACGCGGCAGGCAGGCATCGTGCATGCCACGCTCGCCGAGCTCGCGGCCCGTGTATTCACTCGCGGTGAGCAGGACCTCGCGCGCCAGATCCAGGCCCAGCGTGGTCGGGAAGATCAGGGTGGACCCGGCGCCCGGGGTGAAACCGTAGCGCATGTAGGGGCTGATATAGCGGCTTTCCGCGGAGAACAGCCGGACGTCGGCGAACATGCCGAAGCTCCAGCCGCCGCCAATACCATGCCCCTGCATCGCCGCATACACCGGCACGCGGCAGCTCATCGGCAGTTGGTAGAGCCGGGTGTCGGTGAAGCTCGCCTTGCCCTGCTGGATCGCGAGCAGGCTCTCGCGGGTCCCCCCGCAGGCGAAGTAGGTGTCGAAACCGCTGAGCACCACCGCGCGGCAGTCGGCATCGGTGTCCAGATGGGCGAATGCGGTCTCGATGCCCTCGATCAGGGCCGGCGAGAACATGTTCTTCGCCTCGCGCTCGACCATGCGCACCACGCGCACGCCATTGCCGCGACGCGCGATCTGCACCACGGGCGATTCCGGCGGCGCAACGGCCGCGTCCGGACGCGGCGGCAGGGCCTCGTCCACCGTGCGCAGCGGACGCCCGCTGCGCCATTGTGCAAGGACGCTCCGCGCACGCAGCGGGCTGGTGGCGGCCAGCGCACGCGCGGCGGGCATCGGATCGTCCACGGCGAGCGCACCCGCCCAGGGCGCGAATGCGCTGGCGGCCATGGACGGCGCGCCGAACAGCACGCGCAGCGCGGCCTCGCGCCCGGCGCCGCGCTCCAGCCTGACGGCGAAGGCACGCAGCGACTGCGGCTGGTTCCAGAGCGCACCGACCGAGCACTGCCCGGCGGCCGCATACACGCAGGCATCGGCCGACAGGCCGAGCAGCCAGCCGGCGGCATCTGCATCGCGTTCGAACGCCACCACCGCCGGCGCCGGGAACGCGGCCAGTGTCTCGATCACACCGTGCAGGGCCTGTTCCGCGGCCTCGGTGGCATCCAGGCCGGAAGCCACGCCGCTGTCGGCACCGAAACCGGGCAGGAAGCCGCGATGCGCGCTGGTGAGGAGCACGGCCGCGAGCTGGCCGCTTTCCGCGAAGGCCCGGAGCTTGGCGAGAGCTGCGCCCAGGTGGGCCAGTTGGACGGCCGCGGGCAGATCGGCGATGTCGAGCAGACGCAGCACCAGCACGCCATCGGCGGACGGTTCCAGTGCGATGCCCTCCGGCGGTGCCGGCCAGGGCCGATCCGCAGCGGCAGGGGCCGACGTGTTGTCGACCGCCGCAGTGCCGTCGATGCCTGCGCCGAGCGCGGCGCACAGTGCGGACAACTCCCGCGCCATGTGCCGCTTGAGAAGACGCAGCGACTCCACCGGCTTGGCCGCCAGCCGTTCGGCCAGCGCCAGCGCTCTAGGCAGGAGGTCGGCGGCGGCGACCACCGGCAGCATCCAGCCCTTGCGCGCAAGGGCGTCTGCGGTCTGGGCACCGGTCACATACAGCAGGTCGTCGGCCTGCGGCGCACCGAAACGCATGCGCAGCAGCGCGGCGGCCTCCGGCGTGGGCAGCAGGCCGTTCGCCCGGTCGCCGAACGCAAGCGGCGCGTCGGCATCGGCGATGGCGAAATCGCAGAGCGCACCGAACAGGAAGCCGGCACCGTCGCTGCCGCCGCGCATCGCGGCGATGGTCACCACCGGGCATTCGCCCAGCGCATGGAACAGGCCGGCATCGGTGGCGACGCGCATGGCGGCGGCATCGCCGCGCAGGAACCCGTCTTCCGCACCTTCCAGCAGCAGCACCCGCGCATCGTCGCGACCCGCGACGAACGCCAGCACCGTCAGCAGGTCGTCCACCAGCGAGGGCGTGAGACGGGCCTGCGCGAGGGCGAAGGCGTAGACACCGGCGCCCAGATCGCGCAATTGCAGGGCAGCCTGGGCCTCCGCACCGGAGGTGCGAGCCTGGACCAAGGCATGCGACTGCGCAGCGGCAGACCGCGCGGCATCCGGCGCGGGCAGACGCAGGACCGGGCGCGCAAGGCCGGCATCGGCAGCGGGAAGCGCCGGTTCGACTGCGGCAAGTCGGATGGCATCGGGCTTGGCGATGGGCTCGCCGATGAACGACCCGCCGGTTTCGGCGCTGAAGACAGGCCCGATGCCCGGCAGCGGCAGCTGCGCCCGCAGACCACGCGGCACGTGCAACGACGTGCCCCTGGCGGAGAGACGGGGCGTCTCGGAAGCGGCGGCCGAGGGGCTCGACACCCGAGCAGCGGTCACGGACGCGGCATGCGCTGCGATCGCGACCGGCTGCGGGCGGGACGGGATGTCCGTCGGCGCTTGCGCAACACCCGATTCTTCACCGGATTCTTCGATGTCCAGCCCGTTCGCCTGCACCAGCACCCTGCCCTGCGCGTCACAGGCGCGCAGCGACCACGAGGCCGTTGCGGCCCCGGCGCCACCCTCGGCGGCAAGCACCACGAAGGCGGGACGGGACGCGGCATCCGGATTGGTGCCCACGGATGCGACCGGGAATCGCAGAGGCCCGGCCGCGAACAGCGAGACCGGCGAGACAGCGCCTGCGAGCGACGCGAGGCCCTGCCCCACTGCGGCGACCAGCCCCGGCGACAGCATCCACGGCCCATTCTGGCCGGGCGCGCATTCGATCACGCAGGTGTGGCTCGTGCGGACGATGCGCTGCACCGCACCGTCGCCGGACCCGGCCGGCAGCGACAGGGTCTCGCCCTGTGCCAGCTGCGTCCTGAGCGCGGCGACATCGACCATCTCCGCCGCATCGGGCGGCCTGAACCGGCCGAGGCCCTGGCACAGCACCGTCTCGCCCGCCTCGGTGCGGGTGTAGATCTCGAAGCGCAGCGCGTCGTCGCCGTCGGCCAGCAGGGCGATGTGCAGGCTGCAGGGGCCATCGATGCCGACGGACGGGTCGAAGTCGAGCGCGTCCAGATGCAGCGCACGCGCACCGGCATCCTCGGGCCAGGCCGTCGCCACGGCCGCACGCGCCATCTCCGCGCAGAGCAGCAGTGGCAGGTGACGGCGACCGTCCGCATGGGTGTGCAGGAACGCTTCGCGGCCGTCCAGCTCGACGCTGTAGGCGGGATGACGGAGCGTGGACGTGTCGTGCTGCAGCAGCGGATGCGCGGCGGCGCGCGTGGCGCCGCCACCGAGCGTGCGCTGCGGTTCGAGCCAATGGCGCTCGCGGGCGAAGGGATAAGTCGGCAGCGACACACGGCGCGGGCGCTGCGGCCCGTACAGCCGCGACCAGTCGACATCCACGCCCTTCGCCCAATGGTCGGCGAGTGCTCCCAGATCGCGGTCGGCCAGCCAGGCGTCGATGCGCGCGGTGAAGCCGGCATCGGCGCGACAGGCCGCCAAAAACTCTTTCTGCCTGCGCACACCGGCGCGCGCCGGCGCAGGGTGCGGAACCCGGCCTTCGGCAAGATCGGCCAACTGCCGGCGCAGGGCGTCCATCGAACCGACCACGAGCGCAAGACGCTCGTCCATCGCCTCGCGGCCGACCTGCAGGGTGTAGGCAAGATCGGCCAGCGCGACATCACGGCCGTGGCGCTCGACGAAGGCGTGCAGGCGAACGATCTTCTCGTCCAGCTGCGCGGCGGTGCGCGCGGACAGCACGATCAGCGTGTCGCCCTGCGGAGCCTGCGCCGCTGCGAAGGCAGCCGTGACGGGCGGCGCTTCCTCGACCACGAGGTGCGCGTTGGCGCCGCCGGCGCCGAACGAGGAAATACCCGCGATCCGCGACGCTTCGCCGACGCCGTCGCGCGCGCGCGGCCGCTGCCAGGGAGCGAGTTCGCGCTGCAGCCGGAACGGCGTGGCCGCGAAATCGATCTCGTCGTTCACCACCGCCGCATGCAGGCTGGGCACCAGTTGCCCGTGCCGCAACTGCAGCAGCACCTTGGTGAGCGCGGCGATGCCTGCCGCCGATTCGCAGTGGCCGATGTTGGATTTCAGCGAACCGATGGCACAAGGCTGCGCGCGGGCCGTGCGGCTGGCGCCGAAGGCGCGGGCCAGCCCGGAGATTTCGATCGGGTCGCCCAGCGAGGTGCCGGTGCCGTGCGCTTCGACATAGCCGACATCGGCAGGATCGACCTCGGCGCGCTCCAGCGCGTCGGCCACCACGGCGCCCTGTGCGGCCGGGCTGGGCACGGTGTAGCCGTGGGTGCGCCCGCCGGTGTTCAGCGCGCTGCCGCGGATCACGGCCTGGATGTTGTCGCCGTCGCGCAGGGCCGCCGCCAGCGGCTTGAGCACCACAGCGCCGACGCCCTCGGCATCGACGAACCCGTCCGCGCCGCGCCCGAAGGAGCGGCATTCCGCGCCTTCCGACAACATGCCCACCGCGGTCAGCTCGAGCATGTGCTGCGGGTCGACGATCAGGCTCACGCCACCGGCGATGGCCACCTCGCACATGCCGCTGCGCAGGTTGTCGATCGCCACGTGGATCGCGGTCAGCGACGAAGAGCACGCGCTGTCCACCGCGAACGACGGGCCGTTGAAGTCGAACAGGAACGACACGCGGTTGGCGATGGAGTAGTACAGCGGCTGCACCGTGTAGCGCGCGTTCATCGCGCCGACGAACACACCCACCCTGCGCGAGGCCGAGAGCGTGTCCGGGGTGTAGCCGCTGTCCTCGATCGCGTGATAGCTGGTCTCGAGGAACAGCCGCTCCTGCGGGTCGATCCGCTTCGCCTCGCGCGGAGCGATGCGGAAGAACAGCGGGTCGAATTTGTCGATGTCGGTGAGGAAGCCGCCCCAGCGGGTGTAGCTCTTGCCGGGCTTGCCCTTCTCCGCGTCGTAGAAGTCCTGCCAGCGCCAGCGCTCGGCGGGGATTTCGCTCACGCAGTTGCGGCCGTTGACCAGGTTGTCCCAGAAGCCCTCGAGATCGGGCGACTGCGGGTAGCGGCCGGCGACGCCGATCACCGCCACATCGAAGCGGGACTCGGCAGCGGCCGGCGACTCGGCCGCGTGCGGCTGCGATGCCGTTGGCATGGCCGGTGCGGAAGGCACTTGAACCACCGGCGCGGATGTCTGCGCGGACACCGCCGATGGCGTGCGCGCGCCGCGACGGGGCACGAAGCGCGCGCCGGAGACGGATTCGGTCACGGGCGCGGCCACGGATGCCGCAGGGGCGCGCACGGCAGGCGCTGCGGGCGGCTCGGCGTCGGCGGGTGCCGAAGGCGCCTGGACCGGTGCGTGCAACAGCCCCCGCTCGGTCAGCAGCGCCTGCACGGCGTCGCGCTGCTGGTCGAGGAAATGCCGCACCAGGCCATCCACGCTCTTCACTTCGAAGAACAGCGTGCTGCGCACGTTCGGGAACAGGGTGCGGAACCGGGTGGTCAGCTGCACCACCAGGATGCTGTCGAGGCCGTAGTGCTCGAGCGCCTTCTGGGTGTCGATCTCGCGTGCGTCCAGACGCAGCGCGGCGGCCACCGTTTCGAGGAACAGACCGGTACAGGCCGCCTGCAGCGCGCTCTCGTGGTCGTGCGGCACCGGCGCGGCATGCGCCTGCGCGGGTGCGTCGACACGGGGGGCATGCGACGGTGTCGCGGGCGCCGCCACAGCCCGCGCGGGTGGTGCAGGCGGTGCGGGCGTCTGCGCGGCCGGGGCCACGATGCGCTGGCGCACCACGCCGTCGCTGCGCGCGGAGATGATCTGCTGGCCCAGGCCATGCCAGGGCTGGGCCGGGAAACGCAGGTCATGGAAACGCTCGGCCTTGAGCAGCCGCGCCCAGCCTTCCGGGGACAGGCCGGGACTGCCCGGCAGCCGCAGCGGCGCATCCTCGTACAGCCACCAGCCTTCCAGCAGGCCGAAGGTGAAGTGCGTGTGCCAGGACCACTCGCTGATCTCGTTGACCAGCAGCACGCCACCGCGCTTGAGCGCGGCCTTGGCGTTGCGCACCGTCTCGCGCATGTTCGGCGTGGCGTGCAGCACGTTGGTGGCGATCACCGCGTCGTAGCGCGCGCTCTCGATGGGCTGGCCGGCCAGCGGCCTGCAGACATCGAAGATGGCGGTCTTCAGCGCCGGCAGGCGCGGCGCATAGTGCTCCTCCGCATGCATCAGGAACGCGCGCGAGAGGTCGGTGTAACGGTATTCGGCGAGGCGGTCGCCGAAACTCTGCAGCATCGGCAACAGGGCCGCGGTGGTGCCACCGGTGCCCGCACCGATCTCCAGCAGGCGCAGCTCGCCCTCTGCGGCCTTGGCCGTCAGCTCCGCATGCAGCGCCTGGCCGAGCACGATGTTGAAGTGGTCGGCGATCAGGTTGTGTTTGTAGATGCCTTCGACCAGATGCACGGACGAGCCGGGAAACATCACGTCCGTCGCAGGCACGGAGCCGTCGAGGATCTCCGACAGATGCCGCAGGCAGGTACCGATCAGGGCCAGATACGCACGATGGTTGTCGTCGACGCCCGGCGCCGACTCGCGCTGTTCCCAGCGCTGCCAGAGTTCGGCGACCGGAGGCTGCGGTGCGAAGCGAAGCGTGCGCGCCGATGCGTCGCGCTCGATCAGGCGATGCCGTTCCAGCAGGTCGAGGGTGGCGTCCAGCCAGCGACGGTGCGACTGGCGCAGCCCGGCGAAGGCCCGATCCGGGGCGCACAGGCCCTGCGCATCGGCGAACAGGGCGCGCAGCTGCGCGGCCACGATCTCGACGCCGATCCGCTCGAAGTCCGCGGGAATCCGTGCGGCCATCAGCGCGCTGTCCGAGGGCTGCACCGGCATTGCGAAGTCCTGTCTGCTCATGACGCGATTCCCACTGTCTTCACCGCCGTGCCGATCGCGACACCGTCCGCGTAATGACGGATTTCCTCCGACACCACGATATCGTCCAGCGCCGCGTCGGAGATGACCTCCGCCAGCACCAGCTGCTCCATGTCCGACGCCAGGAACGATTCCAGCGCCGCCATCGCATCCTCAGGCTCGATCGAGCCGAAACCCAGACTTTCCATGCGTTTCCTGTAGAACGGGTCGGTCACGATGCCGACGCTTCCCCAATAGCCCCAGTTGACGATCTTCACCGGCCAGTCGTACCGGCTGCGCAGGTCCTGCGCGAAGCTGTCCTTGAACGTGCAGCCGGCGCAGTAGTTGGACTGCCCCGCACCGCGGTAGTAGGAGGACAGGGACGAGAAGAACAGCATGAAATCCAGGTCGCATCCGCCGAAGGCGCGCTCCATGTTCACGCTCACGTCCACCTTCGCGGCCAGGCTGCCCCTGAACACCGCCTCGTCCATGGCGCGCACGGTCTGGTCCTGCAGCACCAGCGCCGAGTGCACCACGCCGTCGATGCGGCCGAATCGCGCGCGCAGCCCGTCCACCGCGGCGGCCAGTGCCACCGGGTCGGTGGCGTCGACCGAGACGTAATCGGGACGCCGCCCGCTCGGCGACAGCGCCTCGACCGCATCCAGCCGCTCGCGGATCGCCGCATCTTCCGCACGGCGCCCGATCCAGATCACGTGCGCGTCGTAGCGCTCGACCATGTGCCGGGTCCACACCTCGCCCAGCCCGCCGGCGCCGCCGATCACCACGTAGGTGCCGCGATGTCTGCAGGCCGATTCGCCCTGCGGCAGCCGCACCACGTCGGCGAACTCCTGGCGGAACCAGGTGTCGCCCCGATGCGCCAGGCTGTCGCCCTTCGCGCTCCACGGCAGCGACAGCAGCTCGCGCGCGTCGAGGTCGGCGATGGACGCGATGTCCGCCAGGCGCATCCGCCACAGCGGCATTTCCTTCGCGATGCTGCCGACCATCCCGTGCACGCCGGCATGATGCGGCGCCACCGGCGCGTCCTCGAACACCTGCAGGGTGTTGCGGGTGACCACGGTGAATTTCAGTGCATGTTCGTGCCGTTCGAGTCCGGTGAGAGCCTTGACGATGCGGAACAGCGCGAGCACGCCGCTTTCCTGCGCGGCAACGATGGTATCGACATCGACATCGGCATCGGTGCCGGCCGCCGACACATCCGGCGCGCACCACACCAGGTGATCGAACTGCCGCTCGGCCAGCGCCGCCTGGACTGCCTCGACGGATGCACCCGCCGGCAACGCCAGTGTCTCGAAGGCAGCGAACGCGGGCGCCAGCCAGCCGGCGACGGCCGCGTCGGCACCCAGCAGCAGACAGCGTTCGGCGGCATCCGGACGCACGGTGTCGTCGCCGAAACTCACGGGGTTCCAGATCGGCAGCAGCGCACGCATGCTGCTGTGCTTCGCACTCCCAGCGGCATCCGTCACAGCTCCGGTCCGGGCAGGCAGGCCGCGCAGGGCGGACGGCGCCGCACCACCGCGCGGGAGCGCACGCGAGACCAACCCGCGCAGGCGCACGCAGCACACGCCGTCGTTGTCGAGCAGATCGATATCCACCTTGCCGGAGCCTTCCGGCGCATCCTCGGACGGCCGTACCCAGGCCCACATCTCGGCCTCGGTGGGCGCGTCGATCTGCAGGGTATCGATGCTGAAGGGCATCGCGGCACCCGCGCTGCCGCCGTCGAAACCCGCGAGCAGGCGGATCGTGCACTGCATCGCCGAATCCATCACCGCCGGATGCAGGCCGTAGGCGGCGGCTTCTGCACCGAGCGACGACGGCAGGCGCAGACGGGCGAGCACATCCCGGCCGTCGGTACGCAGGCCCACGATGCCCTGCATGCGCGGGCCGTACTGCAGGCCCAGCGCCTGGAAGCGCGGGTACAGGACATCGGGCGTTTCTTCGTCACCGTCGATCGTCGCGGCCAGCGCCTGCGGGTCGATCATCTCCAGCTCGGCCGGCCGCGGCGACCAGTGCAGCGTGCCGCGGGCGTGCAGCAGAGCTTCGGCCGGGCTGCCATGGCCGCCCGCGTGGCCGTCGGATTCCCCGTCCGCATCGGACGGTTCGGTGAGGATCTCGTAATCGATGCGGCGCAGACCGTCGTCGTCCTCGCCCTCGTCCACCAGCACGATGGTGACGTCGAGACCGTGAGCGGCTTCATCGTGAGCAGCCGCGTCGGCCAGCACGATGGGACGTACCCACAGGTGGTCGACGATCTCCAGATGCCCGCCCTGGGCATCGGGCAATGCGAGCAGCGCGGCAGCACGCGCCATTTCGAGATAGGCCACGCCGGGCAGCACGCGTGCGCCTTCGACGCGATGGTCGTCCAGCAGGAAGGCCTCCGCGCGCAGGCGGGTGCGATAGGCCTGACGCTCCAGGTCGGAGATGTTGCGATGGACCAGCGGATGCAGCGGCCCGATGCCCGCTGCTGAAGCCGGCCCTGACAGCGCACGGCCAGTCGCGGCTCCGCCTTCCCCGGCATCGTGCTCGCGACGGTCCACCCAGTAGCGCTCTTCCGCGAAGGGATAGGTCGGCAGGCGCATCCGCGACACGCGTGCGTTGCCCTGCAGGGCACGCCAGTCGAAGTCCACCCCCTTCAGCCACAGGCCGATCAGCTTGGAGAGCTGATTGGCCCCCAGCCACTTGCCGGCGGTCGCGCGCAGGTCATCGTCCGTGCGCCACAGCGCGAGCGTGCCGTCGTCTTCGACCACGCGGCCGCGCTGGACGCTCGCGGCGCCGTTGTGCGCCTCACCGCACAGCTGCGCCAGGCCGTCCCGCAGGGTCTGCAGGGAATCGGCCTCGAAGGCCGCACGCACCTCGAGCGCCGCGCGCCCGAGCTGCAGGGTCTGGGCGATGGACAGCAGCAGCTGCGCCGCCTGCGCATCGCCCGTGACGCCTGCAGGCAGCGCGGCGATGCGTGCCTCGACGAAGCGCAGCAGATCGCGCGCCCGCTGTTCGAGCTGTGCGTCGGTCCGTGCCGACAGCAGGATCAGGCGCTCGCCCGCGGGCACGGCAGCGGACGCATCATGCGACGGCCGCGCGTCCTCGCGCCGGTATTCTTCGATCACCAGATGCGCATTCGTGCCGCTGAAGCCGAAGGAACTCACGCAGGCCCTGCGCCGCCCGCCCGCACCGGGCTGCCACGGCACGTAGTCGCGGTTGACGTAGAACGGCGAGCGCTGGAAGTCGAAATGCCGGTTTTCGCGCTCGATGTTCAGCGACGGCACCAGATGGCCGTGCTGCAGGCACAGCAGGACCTTGTGCAGGCTGGCCACGCCAGAGGCGGCTGCGGTGTGGCCGATGTTGGTCTTCACCGAGCCCAGCGCGCAGAAGCGCTCGCGGCTGGTCTGCTCGCGGAACACCGTGGAGAGGGCCTGCAGTTCGATCGGGTCGCCGAGCTTGGTGCCCGTGCCGTGCGCCTCGATGTAGCTGATGCTGTCCGGGTCGATGCCGTGTTCACGGTAGACGCGGCGCTCCAGCGCGATCTGGCTCTTCACGCTGGGTGCGGTGATGCCGTTGGTCCGTCCGTCCTGGTTGGTGCCAGAGGCCAGGATGACGCCGAGGATCTCGTCGCCGTCGCGCTCCGCATCGCACAGACGCTTGAGCACCACCGCGCCCACGCCTTCGCCCATCACGATGCCGTCGGCGCTGTCGTCGAACGTGCGGCACTGGCCGGTGGGCGAAAGCATGCGCGCGCGGCTCATGCCGATGTGGGTGACCGGGCTGAGCCAGAGGCGCACGCCGCCGGCCAGCGCCATGTCGATCTCGCCCGCCCGCAGCGCCTGGCAGGCCAAATGCACCGCGACCAGCGAGGACGAACAGGCGGTGTCGACCGCCAGCGCAGGGCCCTTCAGGTTGAGGAAGTACGCCAGGCGTGCGGCGGCGATGGCCGAATGGTTGCCGGTGATGGTCTCCGCCACCCGCGGACTGTTGGCGAAATGCCAGCCGTATTCGCTGCTTTCCATGCCCAGATACACGCCGCAGCCCAGGCCGTCGGCGATCTCGCCGGCATAGCCGGCGTCTTCCAGCGCGCGGTAGCTTTCCTGCAGGAACAGGCGCTGCTCCGGATCCATGTACAGCGCTTCCTGCGGCGTGATGCGGAAGAAGCGCGGGTCGAAGGCATCGGCGTGGTCGAGCACGCCCATCCACCGGCAGTACATCCGCCCTTCGGCATCCGGGTCGGCATCGTAGTAGGCGGCGGTGTCCCACCGAGTGTCCGGAATCTCGACCACGGAATTGCGGCCGGCCACCAGGTTGCGCCAGTAGGCATCCAGATTCTCGGCCTGCGGGTAGCGCCCGGACATGCCGATGACCGCGATGCGGGTGTCGCCGGCATCGCCGCGGACGGCGGCGGCAGCAGACGGTGGGGATGTGACCGCTGCAGTGGGCAGCCGATACGCCGCGGCCGGTTCGCATACCGCATGCGCAGGAGCGGCGGCTTGCGAAGCTAGGGCCGGCGACGGTGCGGCGGCCTCGGGCTGCGCCTCGACGACATAGTCCGCGAGGGCCTGCAGGGTCGGATGGTCGTAGATGCCGACGCTGGAGAGCCCGGTGGAGAAGCGACGGTTGATCGCACCGACGAATTCGGTGCCCAGCACCGAATCCAGGCCCAGTTCCACCAGGGGTTTGCGCGGCGCGATGTCTTCCGGACGCGCATGCAGCAGCTGCGCCAGCATGTCGCGCAGTTGCCGCTGGATCGCATCGAAGGACATCCGCTGCTGCGCGGCCGGTGCACCCGTGGCCGGCACGGCCGGAGCGACGAGCGCAGGCTGCACCCCGCGCAGTTTCGCGAGGAAGCGCTCGGGGTCACCCTGCGCCACCAGCACGCGCGGACGGTCCAGTGCGACCGCCAGATGGAAGGCGGCGATGCCCACCGCCGTCTCCATCGGGCGCATGCCGATGCTCTGCATCAGCACTTCCTCGGTGGCGGCATCGACCCGCATGCCACCCTCGCGCCAATAGGGCCAATGGATGGCGAGCGTGGTGCCACGGCGCTCGCAGCGACGCACCGCATCGCGGCGATGGTCCGCGAAGCGGTCCATGAAACCGTTGGCGCTGGCGTAGTCGGCCTGACCGATGCTGCCCATCGCACTGGCGATCGAGGAGAAGACCACGAACAGGTCGAGGGCATGGTCGCGGCTTGCGCGATCCAGATTCCAGGTGCCTTCCACCTTCGGCGCCAGCGTGCGTGCGAACTCCTCGGGGGTTTTCTTCGCGATCAGGTTGTCGGCGATGGTGCCTGCGCAGTGCAGGACGCCGTGCACGCCGCCGTGACGCGCACGCAACTCGTCGAACAGGCCGGCGACCGCGGTCTCGTCCAGAAGGTCGAGCTGACGGTACTGCGCACGGCCTTCGCGCACCAGGCGGGCCTCGGAGACCGAGGCAGTCTGCGGCCCGGCACGTCCGGTCAGGACCACGGTGGCCCGCGGGCATCGGGCGAGAATGTCGTCGGCGAAGACCTGTCCCAGCGCTCCCAGACCGCCGGTGATCACATACACGCCGTCCGTCCGCCAGACCGGCGCGGCATCGCCGCGCCAGGGCAGACGCTCCCAGTCGAGGGCGTCGATGCGGTCCTCCCGCCAGCGCACCAGATGGGCATGGGGGCGGACCCGCAGCATCTGCAAGCGGTACGCCAGCTGCGCGGCATCCAGTCCTGGCTCGACCGCAAGCACCTGCGCGGTGAAGCGCGACTGTTCCATGACCAGCGTGCGCAGCAGGCCGGACAGTCCGAGCTGCAGCTGGCCGTCCTCGTCGTCGGCGACCACGCACTGCAGCAGCACACGACCGCCCTGCGCATTCCCCACGAGCGCGCGCACCTGCTCGAAACACTGCCGTGCCAGGTCGGCATAACGCCTGGCGGGATCGGCGGCGTCGCTGGCGAGAGGCGTACAGACGATGCGCGGCCCCGCGGCCGGGTTGTCCTGCGCCAGTGCCGATGCAAGGGCGTCGCCATCCGTGCGCAGCGGCCCGCACAGCAGCACGGCATGGTGGTCGCAGGCGGGCAGCGACTGCGCCTCGCCCAGCCCGTGCCATACCGGCACCGCAACCAGCACATCGTCGGCCGCCGCGGTGGCGATGACATCGGCCGGCAGCGACACGCCGGCCTGCGTCTCGCGCAGGCTCGGCAGACGCGGGTGCCAATAGGTCTCGGGCGCGAAGGGATAGGTCGGCAGGCTCACGCGCTGCGGCAGCGGCCGCCCCGCATACAGCCGCTGCCAGTCGACATGAGCCCCTTCGATCCACAGCCGCGCCAGGGCGCGCACGTCGATGTCGCGCGAGGAGGCGAAGCAGGCGTCGACCGCGCGTTCGCGGCGCACGCGGCTCTCGCCGGACGCGTAGCGCTCGGCCAGATCCTCGATCGCACCGGCGTCAAAAATGTCCTCGCGGGCGCGGCCGTGCACGAATGCATCCAGCGCATCGCGGAGCGCGTGGGCGGAGTCGACCACGAAGGCCACGCGCTGCGCCATCGCATCGCGCCCGGCCTGCAGCGTGTAGGCCAGCGCGGCGAGATCGCAGCGTTGACCCTCGGCGTCGAGATGGTCGCGCAGCTGGCGCGCGCGCTCGATGAGCTGCTCGCGGCGCAGTGCGGACAGCGGCACCGGCACCGGTTCGGCGGAGACATCACGCCTGGCCGCGTCGTCCGACCCGGCCTCCGACTCGGAAGCCCGTGCGGGCAGCGGCGACTCGCTCAGCAGCACATGCGCGTTGACGCCGCCGGCACCGAACGACGACACGCCGGCGATGCGCGGCACTTCCTGGCCGTCGACGACCGGGCGCGCCCACGGCCGCAGTTCACGGTTCAGTTCGAACGCGGTGGATTCGAGGCGGATGTTGGGATTGACCTGCTCGGCATGCAGGCTCGGCACCAGATGGCGATGGCGCATCTGCAGCAGCACCTTGATCAGCCCGGCGATGCCCGCCGCGGCTTCGAGATGCCCGATGTTCGACTTGGCCGAGCCGATCGCGCAGAACTGGCGCTCGGACGTGTCCGGCGTGAACGCCTGCTGCAGGCCGTCGATCTCGATCGGATCGCCCAGCGCGGTGCCTGTGCCGTGGGCTTCGATGTAACTGACATGGCGTGCGTCGACCTGCGCCTTGTCGAGCGTCTCGCGGACCAGCGCGGCCTGCGCGCGCGGGTTCGGCACCATGAACCCGTTGGTGCGGCCGCCGTGGTTGACGTGCGACGCGAGGATCACGCCGTGCACCGGGTCATGATCGGCCAGCGCGCGCTCCAGCGACTTCAGCAGCAGCACGCCCGCGCCCTCACCAGGCACGAAGCCGGAACCGCCCGCGCCGAAACTGCGGCAACGGCCGTCCGGCGCCAGCATGCGCAGCGAGCTGAGGTAGTAGTACGACGACGGATGCAGATAGAGATTGACGCCGCCGGCGAATGCCGCATCGCAGGCACCCAACCGGATCTGCTCGCAGGCCTGGTGGATCGCGACCAGCGAGGAGGAGCACATGGTGTCGATCGGCATGCTCGGCCCGGACAGGTCGAGGAAGAACGACAACCGGTTGGCGATCGAACTGAACGACGTGCGCGGGTACCAGCGCCCCGCGGCGGCCGGGTCATGGGCGCCGTTGAGTTCGAATTCGGTCTTGGTCACGCCCACGAACACGCCGACCCGACGCTCGTGCACGCGTCGCAGCTTCTCGCTGGAATAGCCCGCATCCTCCATCGCACGCCAGGCTTCCTGCAGGAAGAGGCGCTCGTGCGGGTCGATGTTCAGCGCCTCGCGCGGCGGGATGCCGAAGAACATCGGGTCGAAACGCGCGAAACCGTCCACGAAGGCACCGTGGCGGCTGTAGCTCTTGCCCTGGGCCAGTGCGCGCTCCGGATCGGGTTCGTAGAACCCATCGAGCGGCCAGCGGTCTGCCGGGATCTCGTCGACGCAATCGCGGCCGGTGACCAGGTTGCGCCAGAAGGCATCCACATCCGGCGCGTGCGGGAACATGCCGCTCATGCCGACGATGGCGATGGCGCCGCTGTGGGCGGAGTCTGTCCCGGCCTTTGCCCGTGCCGTGGACGGCACCACATGCACGGCAGCCGGGCGGGTCGGGCCGGCGACACCTGCGTCATCGGCGGGCCGAGTGCGCATGGCCACCCAGGCCCGGCATTCCTCGGCATAGCGCTGCAGCAGGTGCTCGGCGATCTCGGCGACCGTGCGGTACTGGAAGAACAGGGTTTTCGAGATCGCCTTGAAGTGCCTGCTCAGGGCGAGATTGATCTTGTTGATGAAGATCGAATCGATGCCGCATTCGGCCAGATCGGCTTCGACATCGAGCCGGCCGACCGGCAGCTTCAACTGCTCCGACACCAGCGCCGCCAGCGCATCCAGCACCGCGTGCTTCAGGCCGGCTTCGTCCAGCGCCGGCGCGGCGCCTGCCTCGGCCTGGGCGGCCTGCGGCGCCAGCTGCGCCTGCAGCCGGGCGATATCGCCGTGCAGCACGAGGCATTGCGGCGACTCCTGCGCCAGCGCGGCGTGGAAACAGGCGATGCCCACCTCGGTCGGCATCGGCACCATGCCGCGCGTTTCGCGCAGCAGTTCCAGTGCGGACGCGTCGATGCGCATGCCGCCGTCGCGCCAGTACGGCCAATCGATGGCGATGCTGCGCCCGCTGCGCAGCCCCTGCGCGACAAGTGTGTCGCGATGGGCCGCGTAGCGGTCCATGAAGCCGTTGGCGCAGGCGTAGTCGGCCTGACCGGCGTTGCCGGTTTCGGCCATGATCGACGAGAACAGCGCGAAGAAATCGAGGTCGAACCCGCGCGTGGCCTCGTC
>CBFGMS010000013.1:0-73705 GCA_965649985.1 uncultured Gammaproteobacteria bacterium
TGCGGCCTGTTGATCAAACAGCCCGACGCCTTCCTGCGCGCGCTCGCGGCCGAGGCCGGCATCGCGCTCGGCCAGCGCTACGCCTCGGGCCTGATCTTCCTGCCGCACGACGACGACACCGCGGCGCAGGCCAGGAAGGCCTTCGCCGCCACCCTGCGCGAGCAGGGGCTGGCCGTGTCCGGCTGGCGCACGGTGCCGGTGGACGACAGCGTCTGCGGTGAACTCGCCAAGGCCACCATGCCGCGGATCGAGCAGATCTTCGTGGTGCCCGTGCTGGACGTGGAAGGCGCGCGCATGAGCGCGGACGAGTTCGGACTGGCGCTGTACCTGGCGCGCCGCCGCGCCGAGCAGCGCATGCAGGACGCGTTCGGCCTCGGCCAGAACGGGTTGTACGTGGTCAGCCTGTCGGCGCACAGCATCGGCTACAAGGGCATGGTGCTGCCGCAGCACCTGCCCACGCTGTTTCCCGACCTGCAGCGTCCCGAGCTTGCGAGCAGTGCGGTGGTGTTCCACCAGCGCTTCTCCACCAATACCAGCCCGCGCTGGCCGCTGGCGCAGCCGTTCCGCCTGCTGGCGCACAACGGCGAGATCAACACCATCGCCGGCAACCGCCTGTGGGCGCGTGCCCGTGCGCATGCCTGGCGCAACGCGCGCGTGGACCCGCGCGAGTTCGACCCGCCGATCGAGATGGCAGGCTCCGACTCGCAGAGCTTGGATTCGATGCTGGAGCTGCTGCAGGCCGGCGGCATGGACCTGCTCAAGGCCCTGCGCATCCTGATCCCCCCGGCCACGCAGTCGCTGGAGTACAAGGACGCCGATCTGCTGGCGTTCTACGAGTATTACGCGATCAACAGCGAGCCCTGGGACGGGCCGGCCGGCATCGTCGCCTTCGACGGCCGCTATGCCGCATGCACCGTGGATCGCAACGGTCTGCGCCCGGCGCGCTGGCAGCTCAGCGACGAACGCGAATTCATGGTGGCCTCCGAGGCCGGCGTGTGGAACCTGGAGCCCACCGCCGTGCTCGCCAAGGGCAAGCTCGGTCCCGGGCAGATGATCGCGGCGGATCTGGAGGCCGGGCGCCTGCTCGATGCCGACGCCATCGACGTCATCAACCGTGCGCGCGCCCCGTACAAGCAGTGGTTGAAGCAGGGCATGCGCTACCTGCACACCGAGCTGGTCGACCCGAACCTCACCGCCACACCGTTCGATGCGTCCACCCTGGCCGGCTTCCAGAAGCTGTTCCAGCTCACCCGCGAGGAGCGCGAGCAGATCCTGCGCCCGCTGGCCGAGACCGAGCAGGAAGCCGTGGGCTCGATGGGCGACGACATCCCGATGGCCGCGCTCTCGGCGCACGTGCGCCCGCTTTACGACCGCTTCCGCCAGGCCTTCGCGCAGGTGACCAACCCGCCGATCGACTCGCTGCGCGAGGACTGCGTGATGTCGCTGGCCACGCAGATCGGGCCGGAGGGCAATCTCTTCATCGACGGGCCGGAGCAGGTGCGGCACGTGATGCTGAACTCGCCGGTGCTCTCGCAGCGCAAGCAGCGCCAGCTGCTGACGATGCAGCCCTTCGTCGATTCGCACCGCTACTTAGACCTCAATTTCGACCCGCAGGAAGGCCTGCGCAACGCGCTGCTGCGCCTGTGCCGCGAGGCCGAGGCCGCCGCGCGCGACGGCATCCAGCTGCTGGTGATCACCGACCGCCGTCCGCGCCGCGACCACCTGCTGGTGCATGCGCTGCTCGCCACCGGTGCCATACACCAGCATCTGGTGCGCGTCGGCCTGCGCTGCGTGTCCAACCTGCTGGTCGAAACCGGCACCGCGCGCGATCCGCACCACATCGCCTGCCTGATCGGCAACGGCGCGACCGCGGTGTATCCGTATCTGGCCTACCAGACCCTGCATGACCTCGGGCAGCGCGGCGTGCTCAGGACCAAGCACGGCGAAGTGACCGAGATCGGCCGCAGCTACCGCCGCGGCATCAAGAAGGGCCTGCTGAAGATCCTCTCCAAGATGGGCATCAGCACCATCGGCAGCTACCGCGGCGCGCAGCTGTACGAGATCATCGGCCTCGCGCCCGAAGTGGTGGAGATGTGCTTCACCGGCACGCCTTCGCGCATCGGCGGCGCCACCTTTGAGGACCTGCAGGCCGACGCCGCGCGTATCGCCGCCGTGGCCTGGAACAACAATGCGCTGCCCGACATCGGCGGCCTGCTGCAGTACACGCCGCACGGCGAATACCACCAGTACAACCCGGACGTGGTCACCCGCCTGCAGCGCGCGGTGCGCAGCGGTTCGCAGGAGGACTGGCGCGACTACGCCGCGGCCGTGAACGAGCGCCCGCCGGCGGCGCTGCGCGATCTGTTCGATCTCGACACCGCCGCCTGCACGCCGATCCCGCTGGACGAGGTGGAGCCGGTCGAATCCATCGTGAAGCGTTTCGATACCGCGGCGATGAGCCTCGGCGCGCTCTCGCCCGAGGCGCACGAGGCGCTGGCCATCGCGATGAACCGCCTCGGCGGGCGCAGCAATTCCGGCGAAGGCGGCGAAGACCCGGTGCGCTACGGCACCGAAAAGGTCTCGAAGATCAAACAGATCGCCTCGGGCCGCTTCGGCGTGACGCCGGAGTATCTGGTCAACGCCGAAGTGCTGCAGATCAAGGTGGCGCAGGGCGCCAAGCCGGGCGAGGGCGGTCAGCTGCCCGGGCACAAGGTCAATGACCTGATCGCGCGCCTGCGCTACGCGCGCCCGGGCATCGGCCTGATCTCGCCGCCGCCGCATCACGACATCTACTCCATCGAAGACCTCGCGCAGCTGATCTTCGACCTGCGCCAGATCAACCCCGAGGCGCTGATCTCGGTGAAGCTGGTCGCGCATGCGGGCGTGGGCACGATTGCCAGTGGTGTCGCCAAGGCCGGCGCGGATCTGATCACCATTTCCGGCCACGACGGCGGCACCGGCGCCAGCCCGATTTCCTCGATCCGCTACGCCGGCACGCCCTGGGAGCTGGGGCTGAGCGAGGCGCGGCAGTCGCTGGTCGCCAATGGCCTGCGCGAGCGGGTGATCGTGCAGGCCGACGGCGGCATGAAGACGGGGCTCGACGTGATCAAGGCCGCGCTGCTGGGCGCGGAGACCTTCGGCTTCGGCACCGCACCGATGATCGCGCTGGGCTGCAAATACCTGCGCATCTGCCATCTCAACAACTGCGCCACCGGCGTCGCCACCCAGGACGACCGCCTGCGCGAGCATCACTTCGTCGGCCTGCCCGAACGGGTGGAGCATTTCTTCCGCGGCCTGGCCGAGGAAGTCCGTGGGTATCTCGCGCAGCTGGGTGCGCGTTCGCTGGAGGATGTCGTGGGCCGTACCGCACTGCTGCGCCGCAATGCCGGCACTCTGCCGGGCCATGCGCGCCTGGATCTGTCGCCGCTGCTCGCCGGCTCCGCGCTCGTCGGTGCCGCGCACTGCGGCGTGCGCGCGCTGCAGCCGCCGCCGGCCGGCCTGGCCGCGCGTCTGGATGCCGACCTGGGCGATGCCATCGCCCGCAAGGCCGGCGGCCGCTTCGACTACGCCATCGAGAACACCGACCGCAGCATCGGCGCTCGGCTCTCCGGCCGCATCGCCCGCGCGCACGGCAACCACGGCATGCGCGCCGCGCCCATCGACCTGCGCTTCACCGGCACCGCCGGGCAGAGCTTCGGCGCCTTCCTCGCCGGCGGCCTGCAGATGGAGCTGGTCGGCGAAGCCAACGACTATGTCGGCAAGGGCATGGCCGACGGCCGCATCGTCATCCGCCCGCCCGCCGGCGTGCGCTACGCCGCCCACGAGGCGCCGATCCTCGGCAACACCTGCCTGTACGGCGCCACCGGCGGCGAGCTGTACGCCGCGGGCCGCGCCGGCGAGCGCTTCGGTGTGCGCAATTCCGGCGCCACCGCGGTGATCGAAGGCGCGGGCGACCATTGCTGCGAATACATGACCGGCGGCACCGTGGTGGTGCTCGGCCGCACCGGGCAGAACTTCGGCGCCGGCTTCACCGGCGGCATGGCCTACGTGCTCGACCGCGACCGCGATTTCGTCGACCGCTACAACCACGAGCTGATCGACATCCTGCGCATCAACAGCGAAGGCTTCGAACAACACCGCTCGCACCTGCTCGACCTCATCGAACGCCACCACCGCCTCACCGGCAGCGCCTGGGCGCAGCACCTCACCGACAACCTGCGCGACTACATCGGCAAGTTCTGGCTGGTGAAGCCCAAGGCGGTGAGCCTGGAGACGCTGGGCGAGACATTGAGGCGCGCGGCATGACAAGGATTTCTCTGCCGCTCGCAGCGCCAGCGTACCCGTCCGTCCTCGTAGGAGGGGCTTCAGCCCCGACCACGCCGACAATGCAATGTCATCCGCTCTCATCGCTCCGCATTCGGCGCATGCAACCTGATGCACGTCGTTCGGGCCTGAAAGACCTCCTTCGTGCGACCGCGCGCGCGTGCCGATCCGGCATCGTAGGAGGGGCTTCAGCCCCGACCACACACGCGATTGCGCGCGATTCGCACGTCATTCCTCGCATGCGCCATGCATCTTCGTCGCCACGGTCTTCGGGCCTGAAGGCCCTCCTGCGGGCGGTGGCCGCATGAGCAAGAAGACCCCGCAGGCCTTCCTGCAGAACGCGCGCGAGATGCCGGCCCGGGTGCCGGTGGACGACCGCCGCCAGGGCGACTGGAACGAGCTGTACGGCCGCTTCGAGGAAGCGGAGGCCAAGAAGCAGGCCTCACGCTGCCTCGACTGCGGCAATCCGTACTGCAGCTGGGGTTGTCCGCTGCACAACTACATCCCGCAGTGGCTGGAGCTGGCGCGCGAGGGGCGCGTGCACGAGGCCGCGGCGCTGTGCCACGAGACCAACCCGCTGCCCGAGATCTGCGGCCGCGTCTGCCCGCAGGACCGCCTGTGCGAAGGGACCTGCACGCTCAACGACGGCTTCGGTGCGGTGACCATCGGCGCGGTCGAGAAATACATCGTCGACAAGGCGCTGGCCGAAGGCTGGACGCCCGACCTCTCGCAGGCGCCCAGCACCGGCAAGCGCGTCGCGGTCATCGGCGCCGGCCCGGCGGGCCTTGCCTGCGCCGACCGCCTCGCCCGCGCGGGCGTGCAGGCGGTGGTGTTCGACCGCTACGAACAGATCGGCGGGCTGCTGCAGTTCGGCATCCCCAGTTTCAAGCTGGACAAGTCGGTCATCGCGACGCGCCGCGCCACGCTGGAAGGCATGGGCGTGGAGTTCCGACTGGGTGTGGAGATCGGCCGAGATGTGTCCATGGACGCGCTGCTGGGCGAATTCGATGCGGTCTTCCTCGGCCTCGGCAGCTACCGCTACACCGACGGCGGCCTGCCTGGGCAGGAGCTGACCCACGTGCTACCGGCGCTGCCCTTTCTGGTGCAGAACGGCCGCATAGTGGTGGGCGAGGACGACGCCGAAGGCCGGCCCATCGCCGGCTGGGAAGACCAGGTGCGCCTGCCCGACCTGCGCGGCAAGCGCGTGGTGGTGCTGGGCGGCGGCGACACCGGCATGGACTGCGTGCGCAGCGCCGTGCGCCTGGGCGCGGCCGAGGTGAGCTGCGTCTACCGCCGCGACGAAGCCAGCATGCCCGGCTCCGCGCGCGAAGTCGCCAACGCACGCGAGGAAGGCGTGCAGTTCCTGTTCCAGCGCGCCCCGCTGGCCCTGCTCGACGACGGCGCCGGCAATGTGCGCGCCGTCCGCGTGGCCGAAACCCGCCTGGGCGAACCCGACGCCCGCGGCCGCCGCCGCCCCGAACAGGTGCCCGGCAGCGAAATCGAACTGCCGGCCGATGTGGTGATCATCGCCTTCGGCTTCCAGCCCGACCCGCCCGCGTGGCTGGCCGAACACGGCATCGCCCTGCGCGACGACGGCCGCATCCGCGTCATGCCCGCCCCACCGCCCCACCACCGCCTGCCCGCCGACAGCGACGTGCTGCCCTACCAGACCGCCAACGCCAAAGTCTTCGCCGGCGGCGACGGCGTCCGCGGCGCGGACCTGGTGGTCACCGCGGTCCAGGAAGGGCGGGATGCGGCGGGGAGTATCGTGCGGTTTTTGGCGGTGGGGTGATGGCGTGCTCGGGTAGAGCACAAAGCGCGAAACCCGGGTGGTGAAGTGCATAGCGGCAATTCGCATTCTGACGTGCGTATGACTGTGATATGCATGACGCACATGGAAGGGGAAGCTAGGGCTCGGGCTTCTCCGTGATCCCGGGCCTCGCGCTCTATCCGAGCTGCGGTTCCATTTCGAATCCAAGCATGGAGATTGGTCCTGATATGCCGGATGAAATTGATCTTGTGACACCGGCGGAGCTCGCCGATCTGATCAATGAGAGTGCCGACGATGTGATTCGGCGAGTGTTGGGTGTCGACTGGAATGAGGATTGGATTTCCCGATTACTCATAAGCAATTTGCGCGATATCCTAAAGCGTTTTGAGTCCATCCCTGTTCGCCGCGATAGAGTGGGTCAATTGCATTCGGAAAGTCCGCTTCTCTGGTATTGTTCGGTAGAGATCTACAAGCTGACGGGGGCTGCTGAAAGTTCTTATGGCGACATTGCAGTTGTAGTGAGAGATGAAGATTTAAGTCGTACTGGCGTTGCTTTCTATGAGGCGAAGGCCGAGCATTTTTCGGGCCGGTATCCGGCCTTCAAGATGAGGCAATTTCAAAGACTTGAAAGTGGATCGAAAAGTCTTTCGCTTCTTCTTTACGAAAGAGAAGAAAAGAAAGTGGCGGATTTCGATGATGATTATATTCTAAACTCTCGCGAAGCCGAGTTTTATTCGCGCGCGAGCAAGCCTTCAAGAAGATCCAGGGTGTTTCCTGCAAATTTAGCTAGGGATTATTCGTCTCCGTCTTTAATACCTGACATGGGGAGATCATTCGGCCATCATTTTGTTTATGGTCTAATGAGTGGTCGTGAGCTTGATTATTCCAGGCCCCCGGAAAAAGCGATTAAACATTGGGTAAAAGTAACTCGCAGGGCGTCGCCATTGGTCATATCTGTTTCCTTGTCGAAAAATCCAAGAGCTGTGAATTCTCTTCCTTTTCTGAAGAATGATTTGTTTGATGTGTGGATTGTGGGTTCTGCGGTTGGATTGAAGGCTGTGGGTGAGGGTGATGCGCAGGTGACCCGCAAGGCGGGCCAGGGCCCGCCCTACGACCGCAACGAAGCAAAGATACTGTAGGGCGGGCTCAAGCCCGCCTTAAAAATAACGGCGCAGACGCTATAGCCTCAGTGCCTTCGGAGCAATGTCTGCCTGCGTCGGGCTGTCCATGACCTGTCCCTGCGCCTGGGCCTGTACCTGTTGCTGTTGCAACTGTTCGAGCTTCTGCAGGTGGTGTTCGACGGGCTGATCGATGGCCTGCTTCACATCGGTCGCGGACCGCGGGGCCAGCGGGTCGGACGGGTCCTTGCCCTGCACGACGAATAGCGACGTGCCGGCGGCGATCTGCGCGCCGTCGGGCTGGGGCTTGCCGGTCTGGTTCAATGCGATATGGTCCGCCGACGTGATGCCGGCGGCCTTGGCGTCGCGGAAGGTCGCCAAGGCGAGGCGCTCGCTGGCCGTGTCGAACGCGCGGCTTTTCTCGGCGTCGATTCGTCTCACTCCTGCTTCGATCTGCGCATATAGCTTGTGATCGGGGTGTTCGGGGTTGCGCGGGTCGTGGGCGGATTGCGATGCAGTCTGCTGCTCGGTCTGTACGCGCGGGGCGGGGCCGATGTTGATTTCGGCAAAACTGCCTTCGCGGACCAGTCGGTTCAGGTTGACCGTGATCTCGGGGTCGTTTGCGCTCCAAGCGGGGCTGTTGTGTGGGTTGCCTTCGCCCGCGCGTGCGTTGTTCGCATAGGGATTGCGCAATGTGATCAGCGCTTCGTTGGTCTGCGGGGCGCGCGACACGCCGACCACCATGTAGGCGTGGCTTTCCTCCAGGCCGTCGCGTACATCCCTGCCTTGGGTCGCCATCGATACCGGCCGGCGGTTCGCCAGCGCCTGCTCGATGTCGGCATAGGCCGCATCCAGTTCCAGTCGCGTGCCGCGCGCAGGTGCACTGTACGGAGGCTGCTCAGCGCGTGCGACATGATTCGGCCCGGTCGGTCGGAGCGGTGGAGCGTCGGGGTTGACGATGCGCAGATTGCGTCCCGGCTCTCCGGTCAGCGCATAGGTGCCATCGGCCAGAGCGCCGCCACCTGTGACTGCACCGATGGTCTGGTAGCCCCGACCAAGATTGACGCGCCCTTCCGCATCCCGCCCGTACAGCTCGGCGAAACCGGCTTCGATGACGGTCGGCCACAGGGGCCCATTGCGCTCGCGATGGTTGTCGACGGTTCCGCCGCCTTTTCTGCTGATGTTGTAGTTGATGTCGTCTTGAGAGACGACGATCGATTCTTCGATCGGAGTCGTCCGGCCTTGGTCTCGCTCCCCCGCGTTGGGTGGCCGGTAGAGCCTGACGGTGAAATCGCCCGTGTCGGGATCGAAACGGATCGCGTCGCGGATGCGATCCGGCTGCTGTTCACCCAGTGCGCCCATCGGCGCCAGGAAATAGCAGTTGTAGATGTTGTCCTGGCGAACATCCGCCGCATGAGGACGGTCATCCGGGCCGTACAACTCCTTCGCGGTGTACTGTCTTTCCTGCTTCGCCATGACGATTCCCTTGGCTCAGTTGGCTTTCATCGTCCGGAGGGTGCAAGCTCAAGATAGCCCACCAATCGGCGTTCATCTGTGCCCAGAAGAGGATCGCGGGTCATCGCAAAAGCCAGATAACGTGGCTGTTGGCCGTCGCTGTACTTCCAGATCAGAAGCAGGTAATTGTCGTCGCCGAACCAGTCGTCGATGTGGACCTCTCCATTCAATGTATCTCTGACGTACTGGTTCGCCTTCGACCCGATAGAAGCGCCTTGTGTGAACCCTGGTTCCAGAAGCACGAAGTGCTGATCGATCACGCGGAACTCATGCTGCATATGGCTTTCCAGCCATCGCACCATCGCCTGCTTTGCGCGTCGCTGCTCCTGCGGCGGCGATACGCGATCAGTTGGCTCCGGCGTCGCCCATTCCTGCCAATCGCGAAGCGTGCTGTTGGTCGGTTGGACGGTCTGGCAGGCTGTCAAACTGCAGATAGTCAATCCGAGCAAGATCATGAATTTATGAAACTTCAATGAGTTTCTCCTTTGCCGCGCGAACGATCTAGCTCACCGCACGCTGTGTGTATGGCGGTCATTTCCATCATCAGCAGCAGACATTGATCGGTGGCAATTGGTCGCTGGGTATCAATACAAGGAATCCGGTGAGGCGGCGACCGTTCATGGCAGGGGCGGGCGCAGTGGCCACCACGAATGCGATCAAGGTCGGCGTGCCGTTGACCCCGATCTCTTGCCTCCAAAGTCGCAATCGATAGGCGTCATCCGGACGGTTGTCGCTCTCGGGCATCGCCTTGAGCGTTTTTTCGATGAACTCCCCGGCCCTGTCGCCCATCGCCTGCTCGTCCGCAAACCCTGGATTCAGCCAGACGAACTCCGCGTAGATCACGTGATATTCGCGGCCAAGATGGCTCTCCAGCCATTCCGACATCGCCACCTTCTCCGTCTGGTGCTCTCGTTCTGGCGAGATGAGGTGGGGCGGCGTCGCCACCGACCAATCGCGCAGACGGGCGAGCATGTAGTCGTTGGTACGGCACGAGGCGAGCGCCAAGCAAGCTAGCAGCGCCAGAGAGGCTAAAGTGAGAATACCGGGCACACCGTGGTTCTGCGTTCGATTCATCCTGGAATGCCCTGTTCGTGTTCAATGCTTCACGGTTTTGGCTACTTGGTTCTGCCGTACGCAGACCATCGTAAATGGCACAGAGATCGCATCAAGCTGGTGTTTCGCTGCCGTAACCTTCGCACAGGATGACCACGATCATGCTGGATCGTGCACGCATCGTGCTGCTATGAGAAAACAGTATCGCGGACTGCCGTGCGGACACAACACGGTGCGCGATGGACGAGACGTTTCTGCCACTATCGGTAGCGAGTAGCCCGTGTAAGCGCACGGCCAGAACGCGGGATCATGCGCAGGGCGTGGCCACGGCTGTCTTGTGCGCCGCTAGGCTTGCAGATCACCCGGGGTGCGGCCTGTGGCCTTGTCCGGCTAACGGTGTCGGCGACATTGCGACGGTTGGCAAATACCGTTGCTCGGCGTTGTCGGGTCCTCTGCTCGACGTCGTAACCCGATTGGATCCGCCGTGCTTCGCCTCACGTCGCCCTATGAACACGATGCCGACAGACAGACAGGCGGGTCGCGTCGCAGTTGCGTGTCTGTCCGCCGCGTGCGTTTCAGCCGTGGCGGAAGACACGTGCTTGATGCGTCGCGGGTGCAGCAGGCGCGAAGTCTGGCGTGACGCGCAGTTCGCACCGCGCGCGGATTCAATCGATCACGTCGAACTCTGTCCGATGTCCATCCGGGCGTTGCGCGCTCAGGCAGGCGCCGTCTCATCCCCGAAGTCGATGAACGCCACCGGCACGGCCGCGGTGAGCCACACGCCGTTTTCGGACACATGAAACACGTGCCCCGCCGCGGTCATCGCGGCGGCGTCGACGCGCAGGACGTGAGGTCTGCCGTGGCGGCTGCCGACCTTCACCGCGGTGTCGATGTCCCGCGAGAGATGCACGTGCTGCCGGCGGCCGGGTTTCAATCCTTCGCGGCGGATGGCGTCGACGAAGCGTGTGGCGGTGCCGTGGTACAGCAGCGGCGGCGGCGTGGCCGGCGGCAGGGCGAGATCGACCGCGACCGAGTGCCCCTGATTGGCGCGGATGCGCCGGCCGTTCGTGCTGATGGCGAAGCGCTACTTGTCGTTTCCGGCGACCACCGCGCCGATCAAGGTGCGATCCATCCGGTGCGTGGGCGCCGCCAGGGCGATGAGTGTGTCGATGTCGGCCCAGCCGTTCGTATCGAGGTCCAGCCCGATGTGTTCGGGCCGGTGCCGCAGGACGAGGCTGAGGAGCCTGCTGGCGGAGGCCAGCGTGTCGTGCGATGGGGTGTCGGGAGGCATGCGCGGCGGATTCTACCCGCGCATGCGTCTGGCCACGCCGGGAGCGCGGACAAAAAGACGGCGGCACGCGGCCGCCGGGAGAGAAGACAATGAGCACACACTGCGTGCGCCCCGCCGTCAGGAACGGGTGCGCACATGGTCTATACGCGCCGCGCGGTGCGCTGGATGCACCGCGCGGCGACGCAGGGCGGCCGGGGCGCCTCAGGGCACCACGAACACCACCGCCGTGCGCGGCGGCAGGGTGAAGCGGCCGCTGGCGCTGTCGTAGCCGGCCAGTGCGGCGCGGCGGTCGGCGGCGTGGTGGGCCGTGTGCACCGGGTGCAGGCGGTAGGCCTTGCCGGCTTCGGCCGGGATGTCCAGGGTCTGCGCCACGGTGTCCACGTTGACGAAATACAGCACCTCGCGGAAGCCCGCGCCCGCATAGCCCTGGCCGTCGAGATGGCCGGCCAGCACCGTCGGCACCTGGCCGCTGCCGGTGTTGTGGAAGCGCAGGCGCTGCTTGATCTCGTCGGCGCTGCGCAGGCGGAACAGGCGCGAACTGGCGCGGATCTTCAGCAGGTCGCGGAACGCATCGCGGGTCCAGCGGATCTCCGCCTCGCCCGGCTTGATCTGCGCGTTGCGCAGCAGCGGGGCCATGATCGACCAGTTGGCGCCGTTCTCGTTCTCCGGCGGCAGGCCGGTGCCGAAGTAGTTGTCGCGGTAGCTCCAGTCGATGCGGTTGAACCAGTCGCCGCTGTTGTAGCCGTTGCGGTCGAGCGACTTGCTGCGCAGCGTGTCCACGCCCGCGTGCCAGTAGGCCACGCCCTGGCTGAAGCTGTTGAGCGCCGCGCCCAGGATCTGCACCCGCGCGCGGTCCTCGGCGCTGGTGCCGTCGGGCAGCTTCATCGCGTTGTTGTCGAACAGCGTCCAGTTGTCGTGGTTCTCGACGTAGTTCACCACTTCCTGCGGGTCGACCACGTAGCCGGCCGGCTGGCCGCCGTAGTCGATCTGGTCCAGGCGCAGGGTGGCGTCCCAGTGCGTGGTCATCGTGAAGTCGCGGATCGAACCGGCCAGGCCCACCTTGATGATGTCGGCCGACCACATCAGGTCGTTGCGGCTCTTGTTGCCGCCGGTGCCGTTGTCGTCGTAGTGCAGGCCGTTGATGTAGCCCTGGTTCCGGCGCAGCGTGATGCCGCTGTCGAAACCCGAGCCGCCGCGGATGTGGTCGCGGGCGCGGTCGCTGAAGGTGCCGATGCCGCTGCCGTTGAGCGAGAGCTGGCTGGCCTGCACGAAGCGCGCGCCGTTGGCCACTTCGCCGAAGTTCCAGCCTTCGCCGAACAGCTCGACGGTGCGGCCCACCTCGGCATTCACCTCGGCCTGCAGCTGCTCCATCACCGTGCGCGGCTGGTGGCCCATCAGGTCGAAACGGAACGAGCTGATCTTGTAGTCGCGGGCCCAGGTCTTCACCGAATCGATCATGAGCTTGCCCATCATCAGATTCTCGGTGGCGGTGTTGTCGCAGCAGGTCGAGCGCTCGATGTCGCCCACGCCGTTGAGGCGGTGGTAGTAGCCCGGCACCACGCGGTCCAGCACCGAACGGTCGTTCTGGCCCGAGGCGGTGGTGTGGTTGTAGACCACGTCCATGCCCACGCGCAGGCCGGCCAGATGCATGGCCATCACCATCGCCCGGAATTCGCGGATGCGCGCGGCGCCGTCGCGGGCGTCGCTGGCGTAGCTGCCTTCCGGCGCGGTGTAGTGCCAGGGGTCGTAGCCCCAGTTGAAGCAGTCCTGATCGCGCACCGCGGCCACCGCGGCCTGCTGGTCGGCCCAGTCCGGGCCGGCCTGCGGAATGACGGGCTGCACGCAGTCGATTTCCGGCACGTTGTTGATGTCGAACACGGGCAGCAGATGCACGTCGGTCAGCCCGGCCTTGGCGAGGCCGCGCAGGTGCTTCATGCCGTCGGAATTCCACTCGGTGAACGCCAGGTACTTGCCGCGGTTGCGCGCGCTCACGGTCGGGTCGTTGACCGAGAAATCGCGCACGTGCAGTTCGTAGACCGACATGTCCTCCTGCGCGTCGACCGTCTTCGGCGGGTTCACCGCCTTCCAGCCAGGCGGCATCAGCCACGGGGAATCGAGGTCGCCGATGTAGCTGTACTGCGAGTTCGCGTTGAGGCTGATCGAGTACGGATCGGTCACCAGATTGCGCACCCGGCCCACGCCGCGCACGAAGGTCTCGACCGCGTAGCGGTAGTACAGGCCGTCGAGGCGGCCGCGGAACGCATGGCTCCACACGCCGGTGGCGGCGTCGTAGCGCATCGGCTGGGCGATGCTCTTCAGCCCGCGCGCGCCGTACACGCACAGCGTCACCTGCTGCGCGGTGGGCGCCCACAGTTTGAAGCCGCTGCGGCCGCGGTCGATGTGCACGCCCAGATCGTCCACGCCCTGCGCCGCGGCGAAGCGGTCGTCGAGGAGGCCGGCGATCTGCGCGGTGGTCGCGCCGAGCACGCGGCCGTTGGCGTCTTCCTGCACCAGCACCATCTGCTGCTTCAGTGCCGCATCCAGCGCCGCGGCGGAGGCTGCGGGCACCGACAGGGTCACGCCGCCGTCGACGTACTTGAAGCGCTCCAGCGCAGCGGCCGGCACGTCGCCGCCCACGGTGAGCGCGATCGCGCCGTCGGCGCCGGCTACCGGCTGGCCGCGACGCACGTCCAGCTGGCCGGCGGCGGAGTGGTACAGCTTGAACGCGCCGCTGCCATCGACCTGCGGCCAGCGCAGGCGGTCGCGGGTCAGCCACACCGCGCGCGCGTCGGTGCTGGAGACGCGGCGGGTGTCGGGCGTGGAATAGAACACGCGCGCATCGCCGCCGATCAGCCAGATGTCGCCGGTGCGGTTCGCGATGCTCATCGCACCGTAACTGACGCGGATGTTGTCGTTCCAGCCGTCCTTGTTGTTCACGCCGCCGTTCGGGTTGGACGGCATGCCGTGAATGATGAACTCCACGCTGCGGCGGTTCGCGTCGCCGGCCGGGTTGAGCACCGGCAGATCGAACGCGATCTCGTTCGGGCCTTCCACGCTGTAGCCGGGCATCGCCGACAGCGGCACCGGGTTGCCCCACTGGTCCAGGGTCAGCCCCTGCAGGCGGCTGGTGTCGATGCCGCTGGTCGGCCACAGATGCAGGCCCCACTGCGCGAAATCGGCGTCGAAGCGCTTGTAGTGCACGCGGACGGTGTCGATGTCGGGCACCGTGGTCAGCGGGTTGCTGCGGTACACCGTGCTGTCGCCGGAGACCAGCCAGAACTCGTTGCCGTCGGCGAATGTCCAGGTGCGATCCACACCGGGGTCGCCGCCCTGGCTGGGCGGATGCACGATGAAGCCGAAGCCCGTGGCACCGGCCTGGGTGAAGGCCTCGGCGCGGATGTCGAAATACGCGCCGTAGCCATCGATGCCCGAACGCACCAGCGGCTGCGGCCAGGTGACGCCGGGATAGTCGGCGATGTACTGGCCGGCTTCGTTCACCTGCCACAGATGCAGGCCCCAGTCGGCGTAGTTGCCGTCCGGGCGGTGATAGCGCACGCGCACGTCGATGGGCGTGGTGCCGGCGGACGGCGGCACCGGGTCGAGGACGGTGTTGAGCACGGTCGCATCGCAGATGCCGGCCGGAGTGCTGCCGCCTTCGGGCGGCGGTGGAATGCCATGGCCCGGCGGGGTCTGGCCCCAGCCCGGTGGCGGTGTGAGATTGAGATCGCACGCCGACACCAGCAGGGTCAGCATGAAGACGAGCGCAGCGGGCCACCCGCTCACGCGGCGTATGTTGAACAAGCGCATCCTGGCCTCCAGGGCATTCTTCCGACAAAGGGGCCGCGGTTCGTTACGCGATGCGTGCGGGTTCCATCTTCGCCGGTGACGGTGCACCGATGCCGTGCCATGGCCGCATGCGTGGGGGACAACGAATAAGCGGTATCGACCTTGTGAGAGCGTTCTCACTTTTATGGTCGCGTCGCACTGTGTTCGATCTTGTCGCGAGGGACAAGGCGAAACGCGCCGGCTGAAAACGTATTCTCCCGTCGCGCGCCGTGTTCATGCGATGCGCGCGGACGAGCGGTATCGATACGCATGAAGATGCTGCGACGCAGCATGCGCGATGTGTCCGAAGTGCCTGCAGATGCAGGCTGTCGACGCGTGCATCGACGCATGTCTGCGAGTGCGCTGCACATGCATGCGTATACGCCGGCGTGTGCGCAGCCATAGATCGCGTGCGGAGGCGTGCTTCGCGTCTGCCTTGCCGAACCTACCTCCACCCGGCGCTTCCCTTGAAGGGGGGAGAGAACAACCGGATGTACGTCTCGTGGTGTGTCGACGCTTTCCGCATCACCGCCTGCGTGATGCATCGACCTTGAAAACGTATTCGCCGCGATGCCGGCGTCGCCGGGTCGCGTCTGTGGCAGGCTGCGTTCGCCCGCATCGCCGCTTCGGAGGTCGTCATGTCGCGTCGTTCCGCACGCATCGCATCGTTCGTCGCACTGTGGATCGCATGGGCTGCACCGGCACTGTCCACGCCGCCTGTGGAGACCGTGATCGGCGATGCCAGCCATGCGCAGTGGACGCCCTACGGCAGCGGCAAGGCCAGCAACACGCGTGTGCCCGATCTGCCCGGTGGCGTGGCCCTGCGCTTGAAGGTGCGCCAGAAGGGCGCGCAGCCCTGGGATGCCGGCCTCAGCGTGCAGTTGAAGGAGGGCGTGCAGGCGGGCGAGCGCGTGATCGCGGGCGTCTACGCGCGTGCGCACACCCCCGCGCCGGGGCGCGAGACCGCCGCCGTGATCGCGCGGGTGCAGCAGAACGGGCAGCCCTACGACGCGGTGATCGAGGCGAGTTTCGAGATCGGCCCGGAGTGGCGCTTCCACTGTGTGCAGGGGCCGGCCAGACGCAGTTTCGGCGCAGGATCGCTCGAGCTTGGCCTGCAGTTGGCAGGCGAGCAGCAGACGGTCGAGGTCGGCCCGTTCATGGTGGTGCGGGGTGGTGAAGGCGAGCGCACCATGCTGCCGTGCGACACCCGCATCACCGCAGGCTGAGGGGGCTGCTCATCATCGGCCCCGCCGGTGGCGAGCGCCGACGCCTTCAGAGCAGCGGAATCTCCGACTCCTCGTGCGGGAAGCCGAAGCTGCGCCGCATCTCGCGCAGATGATCCGGCAACGGCGGGCGGGCGATGCCGCGCGCCTGCAGCCATTGCTGGCACTTGCGCTGCCACTCGGGCGCGTCGGGGTTGCCGGGGTGCCAGTAGATGTCGTCGATCACCGTGTCGCGCACGGCCGGCACCGGTTTGCCGTTCTCGTCGTAGAGCAGCCAGGCATGGCCGTCCTCGGGCATGTGCGGCTGCGGCAGGTAGCGGCCCTCGGCGTCGCGTGGCGCCGGCTGAAAGCCCTGGGTGCGCACGCGGACGTCCGCACCGCGTTCCAGCAGCCAGTACACCTGCGCGAACCCGCCGCGGCCGGAATACCACTGGATCGGGGGCCCGCTCCAGGTGTCGGCGTCGATGTCGGCGCCCTCCTCGATCAGCAGTTTCACGTTGTCCCAGCGGTTGCCGGCGAGAAAGGCGACCAGGGTGAGCGGCTCGCCGGCCATGCTGCGGGTGTTCGGGTCGCCGCCGTGTTCCAGCAGCAGGCGGAGGTATGTCGGGTCGTCCGCGCGTGCGGCGAGCACCAGCGCGTTGTCGTGACGGTGACGCTCGCGGGTGCTGCCGTCGTGGAAGCGGTCGGTGTCGCGCTCGGGGCGGCGCGCATTGGGGTCGGCGCCGTGTTCGAGCAGGGCCTTCAGCCCGTCGGGGCTGCCGGTCGTGACCGGCCAGGCGACCAGCGGCAGCCCGTTCTCCCGCGAGAAGGCGGTGTCCGGGTCGAAGCCGTCGTCGCGCAGCAGGCGGCCGATGGCGGCGGCGTCGCCGTGTTCGGCCGCACGCGCCACGGCGAGCGCCGCGCCGGAGAAATGGCGCGAGGCGTCATGTCCGGAGGCCGTGGCCGTGGCCGTGGTGTCCTGGTGGGCACGGTCGGCAGGTGCGGGCGCCAGGCATCCGGCCAGTGCCAGTGCCGCGATCAGGGCGAGCCAGCGGCATGAACGAAAACGGAACAAGTCGGGATGCATCGCGGAAAATCGCCCGTTTCAGAGGGTCGGGCCGGCCATCTTGATAGCAGAAAGCGTCGTTCAGGTGTACCGGCAGCAGGGATCAGCGGGTAGCATCGAAAGCCGCCCTCAAGACAGGAAGGTGCCGCCATGCCAGGCCCGGAAGAACGCCAGACACCGGACGAGGTCCGCGCCCAGCTCACGGAAGAACGCCAGCTTGTGGAGAGCCTGCGCCAGGCGGGCCGCGGCACCGAGGCCGAGCGCCTGTCGACCGACTACCACGGCCGGCAGATGGCGGGACTGGCCGCGGATGTGTACGCCTCCGCCCGTGGCGACGGCCAGCCGCCCACCGGCTGGATCCGCGGCAGCGAGCGCCCGGAGCTGCTGGCCGAACGTCTGCCGGGCATGAACCCGCAGCAGATCCAGGACCTCCTGCACCCCGCCGGTTCGGGGTACCGCGCCGAGATCTATCTGCCCGATCCCGCCGTGCTGGGGCCCGATGCGCGCCCGGTGCTGGCCTTCAAGGGGTCCACCGGCCCCATCCTCGACCCGGCCGCGCCCGGCGGGCGGCGCGAAAGCGGCCCCGAGGACTTCCTCGCCAACAACATTCCCCAGGGCCTGGGCCTGCGCACCGACTACTACGACCGCGCGATGAACGCGGCGCGCGTGCTCGGCCAGCAGCCCGGCTTCGATTTCGAGATCACCGGCCACTCGCTGGGCGGCGGCATGGCCTCCGCGGCCGGCGCCATTTCCGGTCGGGACACCACCACCTTCAACGCCGCCGGCCTGCACCCGGAGACCGCGCGGCGTTTCGCCGAGGAAAACGCGCTGCCGGTCTACGACACGCAGCGCAACGTGCGGGCCTACCAGGTCGGCGGCGAGATGCTCACCGACGCGCAGACCGGCATCCAGTCGCTGGATGAGGCACGCCGCCAGCAGGGCGGGCGCCTGGCCAACGACATCGGCAGCCTGCTGCAGACGCCCGGCATCCGCGATGCGGTCGACCGCCAGGTCGACCAGCTCCTGCCGGATCATGCCCGCGATTCCGCCCGCGCCGCGCTTGGCGTGCTGGCGCAGGGGCAGGGCGTGGAAGCCCTGCGCAACCTGCCGACCGCGGCGGGCGAGATCCGCCCGATGCTCGACCCCCAGGGCCGCGGCCCCGACGGCCGCCCGGCCCCGCGTCCGGACCAGATGGCCTTGAGCGAGCTTGGCGCCTACGCCGGCCCGCTGGTGGATGTGCTCAGCACCGCCGCCACCGCCGGCCGCGCAGGCCGCTTCGTCGGCGAAGGCGTCCGCTGGCAGGGGCAGGTGATGGAGCAGGGCCTGAATCTGGCCGGCGACGGCCTGAGCTTCACCGCCCGCATGCAGGGCGAGGCGAGCGCGCGCGTGACCGGCGCCATCGGCAGTCTCGAGGGCATGGCCGTGCGCGGCACCGGCGAGGTGGTCGCGGGCGTGCGCGTCGGCGCGGGCTATCTGGAGTCCGGGCTCGACCGTGCGCAGGGCAACGTGCAGTGGGGCGCCGGCCACACGCTGGCCAACGGTTTCGAGCTGGGGCGCGAGATTCCCGGGCCGATCGGCCGCTGGTTCGGCCGCCAGGCCGGCGACTGGCGCGATTACGGCGACCAGTCCTACGCACGCAACCAGCAGGAGGCGCAGCGTGCGGTGCAGGGCGCGCAGACCGACGCCGAAACCATCCGCGGCGCGACCCAGCGGCTCGGCGGCCAGATCGAGTACGGCGCCACCGTCATCGCCGACAGCCAGCGCGCGCTCGGGCAGGGCATCGGTCAGCGTCTCGAACAGGGCGCGGACACGCTCGGCCACGGCGTGCGCAGCGTGACCGACCAGGCACCGGCCGCGGGTGCCGCAGTGGGCGCCACGCTCGGGCTGGTCGGCGGGTTCGGGGCCACGCATGTGCCCTACACCCCCGGAAACGCCTACAACCTCTACCAGACCATCACCGTCGCCCGGGAAGGCCAGGCCACGGCGGGTGAGGCGGTGTTCCGCCACGGCATGGGCGATTCGATGATCCCCAGCCTCGACGCCTCCATCCAGGCCCAGGAGCGCACCGCGCGCCAGCTGCTTGAGCAGGCGCAGCCGAACCGCGAGCAGCCCGGCCAGGAGCGCGAGCGTGCCCCGCAGCAGACCGGCATGCTGCTCGACCATCCGGCCCACCCGGCCAACGGCGTGTTCAACGGCATCCAGGACGGCCTGCGCGGCACCGGCGTGGCGCAGGGCGAACAGGCCGCCAATCTGGCCGGCACGCTGACCGCCAACGCGGTGCAGACCATCTTCGATGGCCGCCTGCAGCCCGATGCGCAGGGCCTGCGTGTCGCCGTGAGCGAGGACCGCAGCCGCGTTTTCGCCTTCGACACCGACCAGGCCCAGCAGCGCATCGCGTTCGCGGACATCGGCCCGGGCGGCACCCAGCCGCTTGCGGAAAGCACGCGTCAGGTCGATGCGTCGCTGTCGCAGGGTGTCCGTGCCGCCGAGCAGGTCGCACAGGCGCAGCAGATCGCACAGCCCGAGCTGGAGCAGCGGACCACCGGTCCCCGCGTCTGAGCGGGGACTGCACCGCGTAAACGGCACACTCCGCGACCCTGTGCAGGGTCGCGGAGTGTGTTGGGACAGCACGTTGGACCAGCACCTTAGGCCAGCGCGTCAGGCCAGCGGTTAAACCGGCGGGCTCGCGCCTGGTCGCCTGACGCGGGCTTCAGGCGTTCAAGCGAGGCGCATCAGTCCTTTTCGCGGCCGAGGATCTCGCCCGTCTTCGGGTCGAGGGTCAACTCGATATCGAGGCCCTTTCCGGTTTCGGCTTCCGCGGTCCACAGACCGTTCTTGAAGTCGACGTCATGCACGTCCAGATAGCCGGCCGCGGTCAGCTTGGCCTTCACGTCGTCCTCGCTCAGGTTGGCCACCAGTTTTTCCGGGTACACCTTGCCGCTGGAGGCGTCGATGCTCAGGTCCAGGCGCTCTCCGTCCGCGCTGCGCGCGTCGGCCTGCCACATGCCGTCCTTGAATTCCACGTCGTTGATTCTGGTGTAGCCCTTCGCTTCCAGCATCGAGACGATCTCGACCTTGGTAAGCGGCTGCGGGTTCGCCTCGGACGACGGGGCATCGGGCTGGCCGGCGAACGCCGCGGCCGGCGCCAGCATGGAGGCGGCCAGCAGCACGCGTGCGCTGCCATGTGCGAGACCGTGGGCGATACGGCGCGAAACAGGGGTATGGGACAGGGGGCGGGTCATGGTCGACTCCTTGCGTGGGGGAGGGTGCAGTCTCGGCAAGGCGCGACAACCGTGGCTGAAATCGACGCGCCGGCATCACGGTTCTTTCAGCCTCGCGCAGAGTGAAGGACCCGTCGTGCGCACTGCAGGGTACCTGTCCTCCCGCTGCGCTGCGGTGCCCGCACGTCCGGATTGCGGCGCACGCTGCGGCGCTTCGCCGGTCTCCGCAGGCCGTACCGCCATGATGTGCGGGCGATCACAGGCGCGACGTGGGAGTCCGGATGGCCCTGCGGATGTCTGTCGATGTTCAGACTGCGTCGCTACACTGTGGGTCCCTGGAGAAGTCGTGCGGTGACGCAACAGGTTTCGATGGCGCCCCCAACCGACGATTTCGAACGCCACCACCGCGCCCTGCTGCGCCGCAAGCGCCGTCTGCGCCGGGTGCTGCGCAAGCTCCCGCGCAAGGCCAATCTGGCGCGTTATCCGGTGCTGAAATGGTTCGCGCATCACGCCAAGAAGGCGCCGTTCCTGTGGTCCTTCCGGCGCCAGAACGTCATCGCCTCGCTGTACCTGGGCTCGGTACTGGCCTTTCTTCCGCTGTACGGCATCCAGGCGCTGCTGGCCTTCGTCGCCGCGCTGCTGGTGCGCGGCAATCTCACGGTGATGGTCGCCCTGCAGTTCGTCACCAACCCGCTCACGATCCTTCCGATCTACGGGCTCACCGGCTGGCTGGGCGTGACCCTGATGGATTGGCTCGGCATCGGCGAACAGATGCATGTGGCCCTCCGCGCCACGCACGCGCTGTTCATCGGCGGTGTGATCGTGGGTCTGGCCTTCGCCTGCGTGGCCGATCTGACCTGGCGCCTGCTGGCCTGGGAGGCCCGCGTGTTCCGCGAGCGTCTGGCGCAACTGCGCCAACGCATGGCGACGCCGCCGGAGTGAGCGGCGTGCTGTGCTGAATGTGCGGCGGCGCGCGTGCGGCGCACGCGACCTCCCGCCGGAGCACGTGCGTGGAGCGAGGCCCGGAAACGCGTCGGCCTCGGGGGTGAACCCGCGGCCGACGTCGAACCACCGGATGCATCGCGTTCCGGCCACCGTGAAGACGGCCGGAACATCCGATCCGATCAATACACTTCCAGCTCGTTGATGCGCGCGTAGCTGGTCTGGTGCGACGGGCCGGAATAGGCCAGCACGCGCATGCGGAAGGTCTGCACCGGTGCGATGGTGTGGGTGCGGAACAACGCGGTATTGCCGCGCACCGCACTGGCGGTCACCCAACCGGTGCCGTTCCAGACCTGCAGGTCGTAGTCCTTGATCGGGTAGCCCTCGCTCGTGTACAGGTCGATGCGCGAGACGGTCCGCACCTGGCTCCACTGCAGTTCGACCCACTGCGGCATGCCGACGCCGCTGTTGTTCGACCAGCTGGTGTAGCCGCCGAGCACGGTGCTGCGGTCGCCGTCGTTCACGCGATGGGGCGAGTAGCAGTGCACGCCGGTGCTGGAGCAGAACGTGCTGGACGCCACGGCCAGCGCGCTCGGCGCGATGTTCACCGGCGCCGCGTTGGTCACCTGGACCTGACGCGAGGTGGTGCGTCCGTTGGTGCCGAACCTGCGGCCGTGTTCATCGCGCCACGCGGTCAACTGCATGGTTTTGGGGCCGGTGGCGGCCCAGGCATGGGTGGCGACGACCGGCTGCCAGGACGGCGGCTTGGCCGCGCCGCTGTAGGGGGTGCTGGTGCCGTCGCCCCAGGCCATGGTGTAGTCGATCTTGTCGCCGTACGGCCAGCACGGACGCATGCTGAGCCTGTAGGTCGCGGTGCTGCCGGCGCCGACCGAGGCCGGGCCGTCCATCATCGGCGTGAGTGCGCTCGAGCCGCCGCTCTGCAGGTCCCAGAAACCGATGTACCACTGCTTCGACTTCCACAGCGACTTCTTCCACGGGCTGGTGAAGAAGGTGTCGGCCCTGGCGGTGATCGCGACCTGCCAGTCGAGGCCGAAGGTCAGCGCACTGACGGTCTCGAAATGGCCGTTCTGGTCGGCATCGCCGCAGGTGTTGCCGTAATAGCCCCACAGATCGCCGTGCAGATAGCCGCGCACGCCCACCTGGGCATAGGCCACCGCCTCGTTGTACAGGAAGCCGCGCACGCCCACGTCGGCGTACAGCGACGGCTTGATCCGGCCCGACACGCTGCCGCCCCACGGGTTGTCGTAGGTGTTCAGCGTGCTCTGGATGTTGTTGTAGCCGGTGCAATTGCTGGAGGTGCAGAGATAGTCGAAGCTGCCGGTGATGCTCTGGCCGCCGCGATACTGCACCTGGCCGGCCACGCTGGCCTGGATCTCGATGCCGAAGGTGATCGGCAGGTTGAAGCCGATGTACACCGGCAGCGGGCCGGCCATGAAGAAGACGCCGCCCAGCGAGGGCTTGGCGATCTGGAACTCGATCGGGTTCGGGTTGGCGTAGCTGATCGAGCCGGTCAGGGTGATCGTGCTCGCGAGGGTGACGTTGCCCACCGCGCGCACATGCTGGAAGCGCACGCCGTAGGGCACGCACACCCAGAACACCTTGGTGCGCTTCACCCGGATCTTGATTTCGCCGTTGGCGTCGAGGTTGCCGCCGCCTTCTGCCTTCAGCGTGCCGCTGAAGCCGTTGCCGAGGCTCTTGGTCTCGGAGAAGTGGGGGGTGTACTGCAGGCGCTTGTTCTTGGTGATGTGGCTGTCGCTGCACGAGCCGAACGGCCCCTTGGCGGTGAAGCCTTCCTCGAGCAGCTGCAGCTCGGTGTCCTGGTTGGCGTAGTCGATCAGCGCCTGGGTCGGTGCACCCAGCGCCAGCGAGCGGTTGATCTCGTCGACGATCGGCGCGTTGAGCGCGAACACGACGCTTTCGCCCGGCTCGGCGAGCGCCAGCTCGTCCACCAGCTGGGTGCGGATGAGCTCGGGGATGGGCGCGTAGGCCACACCTCGGGCGCCTTCGACCTGGATGATCTCGGACTGGATCACGCGTCCGCTTTCATCCGCGCCACCGACCGGCATGCGGGTCCAGCCGCCGTCGGTACTGGGGATGGGGTCGATCGGATCGATGGGGTCGATGGGGGTGATCGGCTCTTCGGGAGCCGGCATGTCGACGACCTGCTCGAACGAGCGCGGAGTCTGCGCCTGTGCGGAGATGACGAAGGAGAATGCGAAGACGAGCGCACAGACGTTGCGCACGAACGCGCCTCGCCTGCGGCCCGACCCGGTGGGTCTGGTCGTTTCCATGGCTGTGATGTCCTGTGCTGGGACCGCCCGGGGCCCGGCCGCGAGACGGTCCGTCGTGGTGATGCCGCCCGGCCCTTGCGGACGGCGCACGCATCCTAGACGGGCTCAAGTGTGAAATCCATAGCAGAATGATGCTGCGGGAGTCGCCGTCGCGGTTGCCGATGCAGCGATCGCGTGCAGACCATTGATCCGCCTGCATCGACCGTGCGGCACCCGTCGACGAACGGTCGGTCGGTCGGGCGCCGCGCGCGCTCAGTCCGGCGCGAATCGCGCGTGGGTATCCATCCGGACCGCGCGCAGGGCTGCGGTCGCCAGATGGTCGGCGTACCGGGATTCGGCGAAATATCCGATCAGGATCGTGCGCCGGCGCGCCCCGCCGTGATTGCAACTGCCGGCGTGCAGCAGGTCGGCATCGAAGACCAGGATGTCGCCGGCCGAACCGGCCAGTTGCACGGCCTGCGCTTCGTCGCCGAGGTCGCATGCGGCATCGGCGGCTGCAGTGCGGTGGCTGCCCGGGATGAGGCGCGTGGCGCCGTTCTGCGGGCCGTAATCGTCGAAAAAGGCCAGTGCGTTCACCGTGTCTCCGGGGCGCTGCGCCGAAAAATCGCGGTGCAGGCCCTGGTGGCCGCCACCCGGCAGCGGTTCGCGGCCTTCCACCTGGGCCAGAAAGAACCGTTCGCCGATCAGGGTGCCCGCCGCCGCCAGCACTGCCGGCAGCCGGCAGACCGCCTGCACCGTGGGGTCGAGATCAAGCAAGGAATGCCGCCAATCCGGCCCGCGCGGCACGGGCCAGCGGTCCGAGGCCAGCACGCCCTCGTCGAACGTGCGACGCAGCGGGTCCAGCCAGTCGGGGGGGATCGCGCCGCGGAGCAGAGCGTAGCCATCGCGCTTGAGCTGGTCGCGGTCGAGCATGCATTCCCCGGCGGGTGTGTCAGGCCCACAGCCTAACCGCTGGGCGCCGGGGCGGCACGCTGCGCGGAGGTCTGGGCACCCGTCTCACCGCTTGCCGGTGCCGCCATGCACGGGCAGGATGGCCGGTCACACCGATTCCGACGGATGCGCGCCATGCTGCGATGCCTGCTGCTCTGCCTTGCCCTCTGCCTGTCCACGGCCCCGCCGCAGGCGTCCGCCGCCACCGCGACACTGGACATCGGCGGTGCCGCCGTCCGGCTGGAGGTGCCCGAAGGCTATGTGCGCGTGAGCGAGCGCTCGCCCCAGCTGCTGGTCTTCCAGCAGGGCATGCTGCCGCAGAGCAACCGGCTGGTCGAAGCCCTGTTGACCGAAGCGGATCTGGTCCACCTGCTGTCCGGCAGCAAGGCCATGGATGTCGCCTATCAGGTGCAGGCGATGCGTGGGATGGAGACCGTGGTCATCGATGCGTCGCAGTGGTCGCAGCTGCGCAGCGCCACCATCGAACAGATGGGCGGCCTCGACATGGGGCAGGTGCTGGATACCGTGGAGCGGCAGGCCAACAGCACGCTCGACGCCGCGACCGGGGGCGAGGCCGGAATCCGCTTCGGCGACCCTTCGCAGCCCGCGCTGTACGCCATCGACGACAAGGATGCGGTGCATTTCTCGATGGTGTTGCCGGTGGAGCTGCAGGTCGCGGGCAAGACCACGCAGGGACGGGTCGCCGCTGCCTGCGTGCTGACCGTGGTGGCCGAGCGCCTGGTGCTGTTGTACGCCTTCCAGGACATCCGGCAGAGCGACGACGAGCCGCAGGTGCGTGAGCGCGTGCGCGTGGCGGTGGATGCGCTGGCCGACGCCACGCGCCGGGCGAACGCGCCCGGGGATGTGGTGGAAGCAGTGGTGGAAGCACCGGCGGAGCGGGACTGAGCGCCTGTGGCAGGCTGGCCTGCGGCCGCCATGGCACGCAGCGGCAGGCCCGGAACAGGAGATTCAGAGCCGCAGATTCAGGGCCGCAGGCTCGGAACAGCAGGTTCAGAACAGCAGGTTCACCATCAGCACCACCACGCCCGTGTAGACCAGCGACAGCGGCCCGCCGATGCGCCAGAGTTCGCGCGCGGTGTAGCCGGCGGGGCCGGTGATCATCGACACCACCGGGTTGGAGGCGGTCATGAAGTTGTTGGACGCCGACAGCGCGACGATCAGCGCGAAGGCGGTGGGCTCGCCGCCGGCGACCAGCGCCAGATTGATCGCCACCGGCACCATCACGATGGTGGCGCCCACGTGGCTGATCACCAGCGAGAACGCGGTCGTGAACAGGCCCACGGCGATTTCCAGCAGCCACACCGGCGTGCCCTCGGGCAGCCGGTCCAGCGTGTGCCCCGCGACCCACGCCGCGGCGCCGCTGGAGTCCATCGCCCAGCCCAGCGGGATCAGGCAGGCCATCAGGAACACGGTCTTCCAGTTGATCGCCGCATAGGCCTCGTCCATCTTCAGCACGCCGGTCACCAGCATGCCGGCCACGCCGGTCATCAGCGCCACCGACGCGGGAATGCGCGAGGACAGCGCGATCAGCATCGCCACCGCGAAGATGGTCATCGCGATCTTGAACTTGTGCGGGCGCTGCTCGGCCTTCGGGTAGTCGGTCACCACCACCATGTCGCGATTGCCCGCGGCCTGCGCCAGGTCCTGCCAGATGCTGTGCAGCACCAGCATGTCACCAACCCGCAGCGGAATCTCGCGCACGTCCTCGCGCAGCACCTGCTTGTCGCGGTTGATCGCGAGCAGGCGCAGGTTGTAGCGCTTGCGCAATTGCAGTTGCGTCGCGGTCTTGCCGATCCACGTGGAGGTCGGCGGGATCAGCGCCTCGGAAATGCCCGCGCGCGCCGGGTTGAACAGGTCGGCGAACTCGCGCAGGCGCGCGCTCATGCGCAGGAAGCGGTTCTGCGCGAAATCGGCGATGGGCTGGCGCGGTCCCATCACGCCCAGCACGCTGCCCACCCAGATCCGCGCATCGCCCGGCGGCGCCAGGCGCGACTCGTTGCCGGTCTTCAGCGCGAGGATCAGCGGCGCGTCGTGCAGGCCCTCGGTCTCGGCCAGCGACATGCCGACCAGGGGGCTGTCGGCGGTGACCGTGAGTTCGTAGACCTCGCCGTCGATGCCGTAGGCGCTGGCGAAATAGCTCTGGGTCAGCGCCGGGGTCACGCCCTTGTCGTAGTCGTCCAGCTCCAGCCGGCGGCTGCCGAAGTAGTGGAAATACGCCAGCCCCGCCAGCAGCAGCGCCAGGCCGATCGGCAGCGGCGCGAACATCGGCAGCGGCTTGAGCGTGGTCAGGCCGGACGGCAGGTTGGCGTTGGCCGACACCAGCAGGTCGTTGAGCAGGATCAGCGGCGAGTTGCCGACCATGGTCAGGCCGCCGCCCATCACGATGGCCGCGCCGATCGGCAGCAGGAAGCGCGACAGCGGCAGGCCGGTGCGGGAAGACAGCCGCGAGGCCACCGGCAGATACAGCGCCATCACCGCCGGGTTCTGCATCATCGAGGAATTGAGCCCGGCGATGGCGGAGGTGAGCAGGAACAGGCGCTGCTCCACGCCGTGCGCGCGGCGCAGCAGCCAGCCGGCGAGGCGGTTGAGCGCGCCGGTGCGGTCCAGGCCCGCACCGAGGATCATGGTCGCGATCACGCTCATGACCGCGTTGCCCGAGAACCCGTTGAACAGGTCCTCCGGCGCCACCAGCCCGGTGAGGCCCAGCAGCACCAGCACGATCAGCGCCACCACGTCGGCGCGGATGCGCTCGAACACGAACAACACCATCGTCAGCAGGGTCAGCCCGAGTACGAGCTGCATGTCGCCGGTGAGGGTGAGGGTGGTTTCGTTCACTGCGGGTCAGGGTGCGCGCGTGGGGGCTGGGAGTGTCCCGGGCCGGAATGCGTGGCATTGCGGCGGAAGAAGTGATGGGCCAGCACCGCGCCGGGGACGATGCCGATGGTGCTGAACAGGATCGACTTTCCGTCCGCAATGTCCAGGCGCAGGGCCAGCAGACACAACAGGGTGCTCAAGCCGCCGGCGACGGCACCGGCCAAGGCGCTGCGCAAGCCGACAAGATGCGGCTGGAGTGCGCCGACGGCAATGCCGGCCAAGGCGGCCGGCACGACGCCGACCGGGTAGGAAAACAGAAGCACGATGAGCAGTGCCGGTACGAAACGGACCAATTCCCAAGCCGTCGTGTCGCCTTGCCACAGGTCTATCCCGGCCATCACCGCAAGCAGCGCCAGCGCACCGATCGGCGGCCCCAGCAGCGCAAACGTCAACCCGCCCATCAGGATGTAATGCCGACGGCTGCGTGGTGCGATGGGCGCTGGCGCGCGGGTTTCGATGTGGCAGGCCTGGGCGTTCACCTCAGCCCTCCACCCGGTCGTACAGAAGATCCCACACCCCGTGCCCCAGCTTCTGGCCGCGGGTCTCGAAATGGGTCTGCGGGCGCCAGTCGGGTCGCGGCACCGCGCCGCGCGGGCCGGCGACGTTGCGCAGGCCGGGGGTGGCGTCGAGCACGTCCCACATGTGCTCGGCGTAGGCCTCCCAGTCGGTGGCCAGATGCAGGCGCCCGCCGATGCGCAGCTTGCGCACCAGCAGCGCGGCGAACTCCGGCTGGACCAGACGCCGCTTGTTGTGGCGCTTCTTGTGCCAAGGGTCGGGGAAATAGATGCGAAGTTCGTCGAGCGCGCCGTCGGCGATCTCCTGCTCCAGCACCTCCACCGCATCGTGGCGATACAGCCGCACGTGGTCGCTGCCGTCCTCGGCCAGCGCGTTCAGCAGCCGGCCGACGCCGGGCGCGTGCACTTCGATGCCGATGTAGTTGCGCGTCGGGTCCTGCTTCGCCGCGTAGCGCAGCGCCTCGCCGTTGCCGAAGCCGATCTCCAGCACCACCGGCGCCGGCCGCGCGGCGAACAGCGCGTCGAGATCGCGCGGCTGGCCGAGGTAGTCCACGCCGAACCGCGGCCAGAGCGCATCGAACGCGCGCTGCTGCGCCTCGGTGAAGCGGCCCTGACGCAGCACGAAACTGCGGATCTTCCGGGTGCCGGCCTCGATGGTGTAGGGCTTGTCCAGCGCCAGCCCATCGTCGGCGGCGGGCGCGTCCTGCGCGTCGCGGGTGCGACCTGCGGTCATCCGATCAGCCCGTCCACCGGCGACGACGCCGAGGCGTAGCGCTTGCGCGGGATGCGCCCGGCCAGGAACGCGTGGCGTCCGGCCTCGATGGCCAGCTTCATCGCCAGCGCCATGCGCACCGGGTCTTTCGCGCCGGCGATGGCAGTGTTCATCAGCACGCCGTCGCAGCCCAGCTCCATCGCGATGGCGGCGTCGGAGGCGGTGCCCACGCCGGCGTCCACCAGGATCGGCACCTTGGCGTTCTCGATGATTTCCAGCAGGTTGTACCGGTTCTGGATCCCCAGGCCCGAGCCGATGGGCGCGGCCAGCGGCATCACCGCACAGCAGCCGATCTCCTCCAGACGCTTGGCCAGGATCGGGTCGTCGCTGGTGTAGACCATCACGTCGAAGCCGTCGGCGACCAGGGTCTCGGCGGCCTTGAGGGTCTGCACCACGTCGGGGAAGAGCGTGCGCTGATCGCCCAGCACTTCGAGCTTCACCAGCGTATGGCCGTCCAGCAGCTCGCGCGCGAGGCGGCAGGTGCGCACGGCGTCCTCGGCGGTGTAGCAACCGGCGGTGTTGGGCAGCAGGGTGTAGCGGTCGGGCGGCAGCACGTCGAGCAGATTCGGCTCGTCCGGGTTCTGGCCGATATTGGTGCGGCGGATGGCGACGGTCACGATCTCGGCGCCTGCGGCCTCGGTGGCGCGGCGGGTCTCGTCGAGATCCTTGAACTTGCCGGTGCCGGTGAGCAGGCGGGAGCGGTAGGGCTTGCCGGCGACGACCAGCGTGTCGTCGCGGAATACGGAGGCGTCTGCGGTCATTCGCGCATTATCGCCCAAGAATCCCCCGGGAGTCCGTCCGCCATCGTCATGGCGGGCTTCCCGGATGAAGCCGGAGGGGCCTGACGACGCTCAGCCGCCGCCGAGTGCGTGCACGATCTCGACGCGGTCGCCCTCGTGCAGCGGATGCGCCTCGTGGCGTCCGCGCGGCACGATCTCCCCGTTCACCTCCACCGCCACCCGGCGGCCGGCCAGGCCCTGCAGGGCCAGCAGTTCGGTGATGGTGGCGGCGGCGGGCACGCTGGCCTTCTCGCCGTTGAGTCGAATGTGGATGGTCCCGGTCTGCATGGGCGGTATTGTCGCCGCGGCGGGCGCGGATGCCCAGCCCGTGCCCGGCCGCCATGCGTGGCGAAGGCGGCCGGCAGGCGGGGTGCGGATCGCCCGAAAACCCCCGTCCGGAGCGCACTTGAGTCCGGCATGGGTTCGTGAAACCATGCCGCGGCCATCCGCCTGTGTATTGTCCGGGCAGGACGGAGTTTCCGTCGCGGGCCGCCTGCAGCATCGCCCGGCGATCTTTCCGCATCATTTTTCATCTGGAGGGGATATGTCGTTCCACACCCGGGCCAAGCGGCCCATGCGCGCTCTTCTTGCCACCGCGCTGGCCGTCGCCGCCATCCCGGCCATGGCCGGCGGCCCGTACACGCAGACCGTGTTCTTCGGTGACAGCCTGACCGACGCCGGCTTCTTCCGGCCGCTGCTGCCGGCCTCGGTGCGTCCGGTGACCGGCCAGTTCACGACCAATCCCGGCTTCGTCTGGGCGCAGTACCTGGCCGACTTCTACGGCACCAGCGCCGCGCCCAACGGCAACGGCCAGACCGGCCCGAACTATGCCGCCGGCGGCGCCCGCGTCGGCGTGAACACCACCGGCGCGCTCGGCCCGATCCCCTCGCTGGCCACCCAGGTCAACAACTACCTCACCGCCAATGGCGGCCGCGCCGACAGTCGTGCGCTGTACACCGTCTGGGGCGGCGCGAACGACCTGTTCGCCATCACCAATGCCGGCGCCGATCCCACGCTCACCATCGGTGGTGCCGTGACGGCCGAGGTCGGCATCGTCGGCGCCCTGCGCAACGCCGGTGCCCGCTACATCCTGGTCGCCACGGTGCCCGACCTCGGTCTCACCCCGGCCTTCCGCGCTCAGGGCGCCGCGGCCCAGGCCGCCGGCACCGCGCTGAGCACCACCTACAACAGCAGCCTGTTCGGTGCGCTCGCCGGCAACAACCTGCGCGTGATCCCGCTGGACACCTTCACCTTCCTGCGTGAAGTGACCGCCAACCCGGGCGCCTACGGTTTCACCAACATCACCGGCACCGCCTGCCAGCCGCAGATCACCGCTAACTCGCTGACCTGCAACCCGACCAGCCTGGTCAGCCCGGACGCCGCCAACACCTATCTGTTCGCCGACGGCGTGCACCCCACCAGCCGCGCGCACCAGATCCTCTCGCAGTACGCGGTCTCGGTGCTGGAAGGCCCGCGTCTGGTCGCCGCCCTGCCGCATTCCACCGCCGTGATCGGCCGCGCTCGCGCCGAGCGTGTCGCCGGCCAGATGGCCGCCAAGGCGGACGGCGACGGCATGCGCTGGTGGGTCGACGCCCGTGCCGACATCCAGCGCTACGACGACGGCGGGCTGTACGACGCTGTCGGCCCCGGCATCACCGGCGGCGTGACCTGGCACAGCGGCAACCTGGCCTACGGCGTGTACGGCGGCCTGAGCCGCAACCGTTACGACTTCGGCAACGACGCGGGCGACTACGACCAGACCGATGTCACCATCGGCGGCACCCTGGGCTGGCGCGGCGAGCGCGCCTGGGTCAACGGCCAGCTGGCCTACAGCCTCGTCCAGTACGACGTCGACCGCGAAATCTGGCTCGGCCCATCCAAGCGCAGCCACACCGGCTCGCCGGACGGCAGCAACATCACCCTGGGCGTGAGCGCCGGCTACGACTTCGTCGGCGAAAAGGTCACCCACGGCCCGGTGCTCAGCGTGCTGGCCCAGCGCATCGACGTCGATGGTTACACCGAGAACAACGCCAACCAGTCCACCGCCCTGGGCTACCCCGACCAGAACTTCGACTCGCTGATCGGCAGCGTCGGCTGGCAGGCCAGCTTCAGCGTGAGCGACCACATGCAGCCCTACGTGCGCGTCACCTACGACCGCGAGTTCGAGGACTACGCCGAAGAAGCCTTCGCCCGTGCCCTGACCGTGCCCGGCTCGCTGCAGTACGCCGTCCCGGGCCTGGAGTTCGACGACAGCTACGGCACCGCCATCCTCGGCGCCCGTACCCAGCTGTTCGGGATGGACGCCAACATCGGCCTGAGCACCACCATCGGTCAGGAAGGCGGTACCGACTCCACCATCTTCGCCACCTTCGGCAAGGGTTTCTGACCGGCGTCCCGTCACATCCCGGCGCCCGGTTTTCCGGGCGCCGGAACCGCGCTAAACTCAGCGACACGCGGGTGTAGTTCAATGGTAGAACTGCAGCTTCCCAAGCTGCTAGCGTGGGTTCGATTCCCATCACCCGCTCCAAATGCTTACGACGGCGGCCTCTTCGGGGGGCGCCGTTTTTTCTGGGGCGTGTTGTGTGGCATGGGAGGTGATGGATGTCCCAGTTTTCTTCACAAGGACCTGAGTAGGTGAACGATACGAGCATCCCCGCCGTGCTTTCGAACGGCTGAATCGCCCAGGGTTCCCTGGACAGTCAGGACCTGCGTTGCGCGTAGCGCCGCTCGTACTCTACAGGCGACACATCGCCATTCGAACCGTGCCGGCGCTTTGGGCTGTAGAACATCTCGATGCAATCGAAGACATCGGCCCGTGCGGCATCCTTCGTCGGGTAGATGCGTCGCTTGATGCGCTCGCACTTGAGTAGACCGAAGAAGCTCTCCACCGGCGCATTGTCGTGGCAGTTGCCGCGTCTGCTCATGCTGCACACCAAGCCATGGGCAGACAGAAACGTCGGCCAATCGTCACTGACGTAGACCGACCCCTGGTCCGAGTGAACCAGCACGCCGGGTCTGGGTTTGCGCCGCCAGACCGCCGCCAGCTACGCCTGCACGACCAGATCCCCGTCGGCTCGATCCCGCATCGCCCAACCGATGACTTGTCGGGAAAACAGATCCAGTACGACTGCCAAATACATCCAACCTTCATGCGTCCGGATGAATGTGAAGTCGCTGGCCCACACGGTATCGGGCGCGGCGACGTCGAATGCGCCCGTAACCGACCTGCGCGCGCAGACCTTCCGCACGCATCAGGCGATGGACGCGATGCTGGCTGCAACGCACGCCAACATGCCGCGGATCCTTTGGTCACCCTGCGATGCCCGTACACGCCTCCGCTGGCCAACCACTGGTGCCTGATCAACCCGAGCAGTCGTGCGTCTTCCCTGGCGCGCCCGCTCCGCGGCGACTTCAGCCAAGCGGAGTCACCCGCATGGTTCACCTTGAGTACCCGACACATGGCGCACGGCCGGAGCTCCTGCACATGCGTCTGCATGAATTCGTATTTCATCTTTATCCCTTGGCAAAGTACGCTGCGGCCTTTTTCAGGATGCCGCGCTCTTCGGTGACTCGGCGAAGCTTGGCCTTCAAGCGTCGAATCTCGGCGCTTTGGTCCAACTCGGCCCGTTGCACGACGTCAGGCTTGCCGAACTTCCGCAGCCAGGCATACAGGCTGTGCGTGGTGATCCCGAGCCGATCGGCCACCTCTGCCACCTTGAAGCCCGCTCGATCACCTGCCGAACCGTCTCGATCTTGAACGCATCCGTGTGTCGCTTGCTGCTCATGAACGCCTCCACTCAGCCCATTTTCCATGACCCCGAGATGTCTATGAAACCCTGGGCGATTGACTGGCTGTGCCCGGCAGCTGAGCCGGCAGCTCTCCGCCTGCATTCAGGGCTGCGGCATCATGGGCAAGGTCTCCACGAGGGCTGTCGCACCAACGCCTCGACAGGCGTGCGGCCGACAACAACTGCTTGTGGAGCCGGTCGCGCAACATGCGGTTGCATGTGCAGGGGAGTTACCGGTGCAATTCGCCGATCCGCTGCATCAGCGCCAGCCCCGCTTCGCAGAAGCCCGGCAGGGTAAGGAGCGCTGACGCAGCTGGTTCCGTTTGCGGACGCCTGCCGACGGATGGGCAGAGGATCGCGGTGGTCGATGATCGTTTCGTACTCATCGCGTGCATCTTGATGAGTTCACCTTCTGGATTGTCGTTCTCCAACGTTGGTCTGCCGATACTCGCGCGCAGGAGCATCGCATGCCGTGTTGACCACACACATCTGTGGCGTCGGCAGGCAGTCGCTCGTTCCGCCGCGCGATCCGACTGTGATGGGCGTCCAAGCGTTTGTTCGACTGTGCAAGCATGTGCTCGCCACGGATCGAAGTCGGCACTGTTTTCGATTTCAACATCCGCGCGTGGTTCCGGGCGTGCGTCCCGTCATCATGGTGTCTTTGGAATGGCGATATCCTTGCCCGAGCGACTCGGGAATCCAGTGGTCTGGCTGTTCGGATGTCCGGGGCATCCGGCTCCAGTCGACTCACCGACCGACAGGTGCATGCATGCAGGCCGTACGCATGCATGTGCATGAGCTCATGTCGCGCAATCATCCCCGCCACTTGTAGAGACGGGCCGAGAGATGGCATGCTTTGGAGTGGGGATGTAGGGATTGACGTGCTGATTCCAGTGGTACTTGGTGCCGCAGGTCCTTGCACGCGTTGAATTCGCGAGACGCGTTCGATACGCGATTGCGCTTCAAAAACAGGGAGATTTTCGGGGGGTCGAGTCGGAAGCTGTCCTGCACGGGAAGCTCTCCGCGTTTGGCTTGAATGTCGATTTCTATGGGTCGATCTCATCGGACGCGTGGGGCGCGCCCGGTGGGCATGGAGCTTCGAAGGGGCGGTTGGATTCTGACGATCAGGGAGATTGTCACAAGGTATGGATACGATGGATGTTGCGATTGTCGGGATGTCGTTCCGCTTTCCGGGCGCAGATGATGCGGATGCTTTCTGGTCCAATCTGATCGGGCGCAAGGCGAATATTTCCGAAGTGCCGCCGGACAGGTGGGACTGGCGCGCGTACTGGGGCGATCCCAAGGTCGAAACCAACAAAAGCCTCAGCAAATGGGGCGGTTTCATCGATCGTGTCGACGCCTTCGACAATGGATTCTTCGGCCTGCTGCCGAAAGTCGTGCAGACCATGGATCCGCAGCAGCGCATCATGCTGGAGCTCGCATGGTCGTGCCTGGAGGACGCCGGCATCGCGCCGTCCCGCCTGCGCGGCAGGAACGTCGGCGTCATCGTCGGCATCTTCAACCACGACTACAAGGAACTTCAGGAGCGCAGTACGGCTTCGATCGAGGCGCACCACTCCACGGGGACGGCGACCACCGTCGTGGCGAACCGGATATCGCATTTCTTCGATTTCCGCGGCCCCAGCATCCCGATCGACACGGCCTGCTCCAGTTCGCTCAACGCGATCCACAGCGCGATCCAAGCGCTGGAATACGGCGACTGCGAGCTTGCGCTGGCGGGCGGCATCAACCTGCTGCTCACCCCGACGCGCCACATCTCGTTCTCGAAGATGGGCATGCTCTCGCCCACCGGGACGTGCAAGACCTTCGACGACACCGCCGACGGCTATGTGCGTGGCGAAGGCGCGGCATTCCTCCTGCTGAAGCCGCTGGAGCGCGCGATCGCCGACGGCGATGCGATCCACGGCATCATCAAGGGCAGCGCGGTGAACCACTGCGGCGAGACCTACACGCTGACCTATCCCAGCGCACGCGCGCAGGCCGAGGTCATCGTCGCTGCGCACGAGCGCGCCGGCGTGCCGGTCGACTCGCTGGGCTTCGTGGAACTGCATGGCACGGGAACGCCGAAGGGCGACCCCATCGAATTCGCGGGTCTGGTCGATGCGTTCGGCACGCTTGCGCAGCGTCAGGGTGTGGCCCTCGGCAGCGGCTTCTGCGGGCTCAGTTCGGTCAAGACCAACATCGGCCACCTCGAGGCCGCCGCCGGCATCGCCGGCGTGATCAAGGTGCTGCTGGCGTTCCGCCATCGCACGCTGCCTCCGTTCCATAATTTCACCCGCATCAACGAACGCATCGCCATCGAGGACTCGCCGTTCTACGCGCTGGGCGAGAGTCGGCCGTGGGAGCGTTTCGACGAAGGCACGCCGCTGCGCGCGGGAGTCAGTTCGTTCGGTTTCGGCGGCACCAACGCGCATGTCGTGCTGGAAGAGCCACCGCGCGCGGCCGCCACGCGCGCGCGCAAGGCCGCACCCACGCCGATGCTGATCGCGCTGTCCGCGAAGACGCCGGACGCCCTGCGCCGCCGTGTGGCCGAGCTGCGCGACTGGTTGCGCGCCGACGAGGGACGCGCGTCGCTGGCCGATATCGCACGCACCCTGCTGATCGGCCGCGAACATCTCACGGTGCGTCAGGCGTGGGTGGTCGACAGCGTGCCGGCGTTGATCGACGCGCTGGAGTCGACGCTCGCCGATGCCTACACGCCGGAGCCTGCTGCCGACGACGACGGCGCTGCGCTGCTCGCGCAATGGCCCCCGGCGAAGAAGGCCGGCCGGCGTGCGTTGTTGTCGCGTCTGGCCGCGTGCTACTGCGCGGGTGCCGAGCTGGACTGGGCGCCGTTGTTCGCCGGCCAGCCGGCGCGTCATGTCGGGTTGCCGGCGTACCCGTTCGCGCGCGAGCGGTTCTGGATTCCCGATGCCATCGCCGCCGAATCGACGCCGCCGACGGCGCGCCTGCATCCGCTGCTGCACCGCAACGTGTCCACCCTGGGCCGCCAGCGCTTCGAATCGACCTTCGACGGGCGCGAATTCTTCCTCGCGGACCACGTCGTGAAGGACCGCCCGGTGCTGCCGGGCGTGGCGTATCTGGAGATGGTGCGCGCCGCCGTTGCGCAGGCGCTGTCGGCCGAGGTCGATGTGTCCAGCGCCAGCGGGCTGCGTTTCCGCGACGTGATCTGGATGCGTCCGCTGAATGTGGACGGCGCCCCGGTCTCGGTGCGCCTGGATCTGGTGGCCGACGCCGCGGCAGGTGTCGGGCGCACGCTGGCCTTCGAGATCGCCGGTGCCGATGCGTCGGTACCTGCGATGGTGTTCTGCCGCGGTCGCGTGGAGCTGTTCGAAGGCGGTACCCCGGCGTTGCTGGACGTGGCCGCCATCGCACGCGACTGCGCGCAGGGCGAGGTATCCGCAGATGCCTGCTACCGCGGTTTCGCCGCGCTGGGCCTGCGCTACGGCGCCGCGCATCGCGCGCTTTCGCAGCTGCAGACCGGCGCAGGCCAGTGTCTGGCACGGATCGCGCTGCCGGGCCACCTGGCGGCCGGGCAGGGCGATTTCGTCCTGCACCCGAGCATCGCCGATGCCGCGCTGCAGGCCGCGGTCGCCTTCGTCGCAGGCATCGAGCCCGACGGCGGCGAGCGTCCGCACGCGCCGTCGCTGCCGTTCGCGCTGGACAGTCTGGAAGTGCACGGCGACCTGGTGCCGTCAACGGCCACCACGCTCGCCGATGTGCATGCCTGGGTGCGCGCGTCGGCCGGGCATTCCAGCGCCGACGCCATTCCGAAAGTCGATATCGATCTCATTGAGCCCGGCGCCGACGACGGTATCGGTCGCGTGCGTCTGGCCTTTCGCGGGCTCAGTATTCGGCCGCAGCTCAACGATCTGCCGATGGCGGCCAGCGGTGCCGCCGCTGCGCCAGCGGCGGCACCGGCGCACCGACCGCCGGCGTCGGTGGCCGATGGTCTGTACACACCGCTGTGGGTGACCGAAGGGCTGCCTGCGGCCAGCGAAACTCCGGCCGGGCTGGTGGTGGTGGGCATGCCGGGCGATGTCGAGCGCGTGATCCGTGCACTGCGCGCTTCGCCGCGCTTCGCCGCGGCACGTCTGTCGCAACTGCATCTGTACGCCGACGACGCCATCAGCGCGGATGACGTGGCCGCAGACGCCACCGCCGCGGGCGACACCCTGCGCGTGCGTGCAGGCGTGCTGGAGGACTGCAAGGCGGCCATCGCGGCGTGGAAGGCGGCCGGCGTGCCGCTCGACCGCATCGTCGCGATCTCGCCGTCGGATGCGACGCTGTCATCCGCACAGCGCGTCGCGTTCGGTCCGCGCAGTGCGTTCGCGTTGGTCAAGTCCCTGTTTTCCGGCCCGAAAACCGCGCGTTTCGTGCATCTGGCGCCGCGTGCGGCCGGTGCATGGGCCGAGCCGGATGCGGTCGGCCTCAGCGGTTTCTACAAGACGCTGCGTATCGAGAAGCCGAGCTTCGCCGGGCGCGTGGTGCAGCTGGATCTGGCCGACGACGCGGCGCTGCCGGCGATCCTCGCCGATGAGCTGGCCGCCACCGATGCCGCCACCGACGTGCGCTATCGCGAAGGCGTGCGCGAAGTCCGGACGTTCGCGCCGGTCGCGTCCGCCGCGCTGCCGGCTGTCGTCGATGTATCGCCCGCCGCGTTCCGCGAGGGCGGCGCCTACCTGATCACCGGTGGCATGGGTGCACTGGGCCTGATCGTCGCCCGGCATCTGTGCGCCCGCTACGCCGCGACCGTGTATCTCACCGGCCGATCGGCGCCCTCGGATGCGCAGCGTCCGGTGCTGGAAGAGCTGGCCGCACTCGGCGGCCGCGCCGTGTATCTGGCGTGCGATGTCGCGGACCGCGACGACGTGCGTCGCGCCGTCGCGGCCGTCCATGCAGACGGCCAGCGCCTGCACGGCGTGCTGCATTCGGCCGGCGTGATCGAGGACGACTTCCTGCTGCGCAAGTCGTCCGAGTCCTTCGCCCGCGTGGTCGCGCCCAAGGCGTTGGGCACGTGGAACCTGGACATCGAGACCCGCGACGAGCCGCTGGAGCTGTTCGTGCTGTTCTCCTCGGTGACCGGTGTGCTGGGCAACGTGGGGCAGTGCGACTACGGCTTCGGCAATGCCTTCGAGGATGCGTTCGCACATGCGCGCGAAACGCGCCGCGCCGCGGGCGAGGCGAAGGGCAGGACGGTGTCGGTCAACTGGCCGTACTGGAAAGACGGCGGCATGCGCCTCAACGACAAGGAAGAGGAAGCATTGCGTCGCAGCTTCGGCATCGTGCCGCTGCTGACCGCCGAGGGCATCGACGTGCTGGAGTACGCGCTGGCCCAGCCGCGCGCGCAGGTCGTGGTGATGCCGGGCGACATGGCCAAGGTGCACGAGGTCCTGGGCGTCGCTGCCGCAAGCGCGCTGCCGGCAGCGGCCGTGGCCGTCGCGACCACCGATGGCGGAGACACGGCCGCGTGGCGTGCGCCGATGGCGCGTCACCTCTCCGAGCTGTTCGGCAAGGAGCTGGGCATCCCGCCGGAGTTCGAGGACGACCGCCCCTTCAAGGACTACGGCTTCGATTCGGTGGTGATGATCGATCTCATCGCGGCGATGGAAAAGACGTTCGGAACGCTGCCGAAGACGCTGTTCTTCGAGCACCAGAATCTGGGCGATCTCACCGCGTATTTCCTCGAAAACCACCCGGCGCATTGCCGCAGCATCGTGCATCCGGCCGATTCGGCCGGCACCACGACACCGGCCGCCGCGGACATCCAGGCGCACGGTGTGCGGGACATCGCCGTGCCGCGCGCCGCCGCGTATGCGGTGTCTCCGGCCTCGGTCCACGGGCATGCCGGCATCGCGCGCGTGGACGAGAGCATCGCCATCATCGGCCTGGCCGGGCGTTATCCGCAGGCCGAATCGCTGGAGGCGTTCTGGGAGAACCTGCGTCTGGGCCGCGACTGCGTGGAGGAAATTCCGCAGTCGCGTCCGGACATCGCCGCGAAGTTCCGCTTCCAGCCCGGCGCGGCCGCACAGGCGCGCAGCTACAGCAAGTGGGGCGGGTTCCTGCGCGACGTGGATCATTTCGATCCGCTGTTCTTCAACATCTCGCCGAAGGAAGCGGAGAACCTCGACCCGAACGAGCGTCTGTTCCTGGAGATCGCCACGCTGGCGATCGAGGATGCCGGCTATACGCCGGAGACGCTGGTGGCGCCGCAGGCGGTGCGCGACAACCCGGTCGGCGTGTATGTCGGCCTGATGTGGGGCGACTACCAGCTGCACGGCGTGGACGGCCCGCAGGACACGTGGACCACGCCCCATTCCTACTACTGGGCAGTCGCCAACCGCGTCTCGCACTATTTCAATTTCTCCGGGCCGAGCATCGCCATCGACACGGCATGCTCGTCCTCGATCACCGCGATCCACCTGGCCTGCCAGGCGATCCGCTGCGGCGAGATCGACGCGGCCATCGCCGGCGCGGTGAACCTGTCGCTGCATCCGAACAAGTACAACCTGCTGTCGGACATGCATTTCCTGTCGTCCGACGGCCGCTGCCGCGCCTTCGGCGAGGGCGGCGACGGTTACGTCCCGGGCGAGGGCGTGGGCGCGGTGCTGCTCAAGCCGCTGTCCAAGGCGCTCGCCGACGGCGACCATATCTACGGCGTGATCCGCGGCACCTCGGTCAACCATGGCGGCAAAACCGCCGGTTTCACCGTGCCCAATCCCAAGCGCCAGGCGGCGCTGGTGCAGGAGGCGCTGGCCACCGCCGGCGTGGACGCGCGTCATCTCAGCTACGTCGAGGCCCACGGTACGGGCACATCGCTGGGCGATCCCATCGAGATCGCGGGCCTGACCAAGGCCTTCGCGCAGCCGGAATTCCAGTACTGCGCGATCGGCTCGGCCAAATCCAATCTCGGCCATCTGGAAGCGGCCGCGGGCATCGCCGGCCTCACCAAGGTGCTGCTGCAGATGCGGCACCGCACGCTGGTGCCGTCGATCCATTCGGACGTGCTCAACCCGTACATAGACTTCGAGCACAGCCCGTTCCGGGTGCAGCGCGAACTCGGCACGTGGCACCGGCCGACGATCGAGCGCGACGGCGTGCGCGTGGAACTGCCGCGTCTTGCGGGCATCAGCTCGTTCGGCGCTGGCGGCAGCAACGGTCATCTGATCGTGGAAGAGCATGTCGTTGAAGAGCGCGTCGTCGAAGGGCGCGTCGTCGGGCAGCATGCCGGCGCGCTGCGCCACGACCGCGATGGCGACGCGGGCCAGCCGATGCTGTTCGTGCTGTCCGCGCGTCGCGACACCGCGCTGCGCGCGATGGCCGCGCGTCTGGCGCGGCACCTGGACGCCGAGCCCGCCCTGTCCCTGCAGGACGCTGCCTACACGCTGCAGATCGGGCGTGTCGCGATGGAGTTCCGCGCCGCGTTCGTCGCGTCGGATCGGGCCGCGTTGATCGCCGCGCTGAATGCGTTCGCCGATAACGGCACGGCATCGGGTACCGGCGTGTGGACCGGGCATCGCGACGGCGCCCGTCGCGATCCAGCCATCGCCGCACGCGTGGCCGAGGTGGCGCCGCGGCTGGCGGAATGGACCGCGCGCCGTGAACTGGCCGCGCTGGCCAGCGCCTGGGTCGACGGTGCGGCCATCGACTGGGCACAGCTGCATGTCGCGGCCGATCGCCGCCGCGTCCCGCTGCCGGGCTATCCGTTCCAGCGTCAGCGCTATTGGGTCAGTCAGTCGGCGCGCGCGGAATCCGTGGCCGCGCTGCATCCGCTGATCGACGCCAACCTGTCCACGCTGGACGAGCAGACCTTCGGCAAGACCTTCCGTCCGGACGAGTTCTTCCTGCGCGATCACCGCCTCGGCGAGAATCGCATCCTGCCCGGCGTGGCCTATCTGGAGCTGGCGATACAGGCCGCGCATCTGGCCGCCCCTGGCCGCCGCGTGGCCGATGTGCACGACGTGAGCTGGCTCAAGCCCATCCTGGTGGACGACGCGCTGCCGGTCCGCATCGGGCTGCTGCCGGAGCGCGACGCGCTGGCCTTCGAGATCTACGCGGAGGCCGGCGACGGCGCGCGCAAGGTGTACGCGCACGGTGCGATGACACTGGAGGAAGCCGCCGCGCCGGCCGACGGCGGAACGCAGCTCGACCTCGCCGCCATCACGGCGCGCTGCGCGCGCATGGACGCTCCGGCTATCGGTGCCGCCTTCGTCGCGATGGGTTTCGTCTTCGGCGAAAGTTTCCAGGTCTTCGACACGCTGCATCACGGCGCCGACGAAGCCCTGGGCATGCTGCGCCTGCCGCCGATCGCCGGCGCGCGCACGGAGGACTTCGTGCTGCACCCCGCGCTGCTGGATGGCGCGGTCCGCACCAGTCTGGGCGTGGGCGGCTTCACGGCAGACGCCGCGGGCATCCGCGTGCCGGTGCGCCTGGGCCGGGTCGAGATCCTCGCCCCGCTCGGCGACCAGGCGGTGGCCTACGCGCGGCGTTCGGCACGGGTGCCGGCCGACGCGCTTCCGGACCAGTCGCATTTCGACCTGCTGGTGTGCGACGCGCAGGGCCGCGTCTGCGTGCGCATCGAGCAGTTGACGATCCAGCCTGCCCCGCAGCTGGCGTTCGCCGCTCACCGCGGCGCGCGCGCCGCGCTGCCGGCACCCGCGGTGGCCGTGGCTGCGCGCGCGGCACCTGCGCCTTCGATGACGCAGGCCGACGTCGCCGGTGGCGCGCCCACGGCCGGCGCGCTGCTGGCGGCCGCCACGGGCTATCTGTCCGAACTGCTGTCCACGATCACCAAGCTGCCGGTGGAGCAGATCGACCCGAAGGCGCCTCTGGAAAACTACGGCATCGATTCGGTGATGATCGTCGCGCTCAACGACGATCTGTCGCGGACCTATGGCGAGGTGCCGAAAACCTTGTTCTTCGAATACCAGGAACTGGCCGGCATCGCCGAATACCTGGTCGAGAATCATGCCGACGTGCTGGCCGCGCGCGTCCCCGCGGCCAGCGCGGCGCCGACCGCTCCGAGCGCGGCGCCTGCCGTACCTGCCGTCCAGGCCCCTGCCGCTTTCGTCCCCGCACCCGCCGCGCCCGCCGCTGCCCCGGTCGGCGGCGACATCGACCTGCATGCGGTCATGGTCGCGCACCTGGTGGGGCTGGTCAGCGAGGTCACCAAGCTGACCGAATCCGCGATCGATCCGAAGGCGCCGCTGGAGAATTACGGCATCGATTCGGTGATGATCGTGGCACTCAACGAACGCCTGGAGCGCAGCTTCAGCGATGTGCCGAAGACGCTGTTCTTCGAGTACCAGGACATCGAGGGCGTGTCCGGCTATTTCGTGGACGAACAGCCCGACGGCGTGCGCGCGCTGGCGCTCGCCTCCGCGAAGGTGCCGGGCGCCGCGACGCCGGCACCAGCGCCCGTCGCGTCCCCGGCCGCCCCCCAGGCACAGCTCACCGCCATCGATGCGGCCGACGCGCTCGCAGCGCGGCTGCGTGCGGTGCTCGGTGCGGAGGCCGCCTCCTGCGATACCGCGACGCCGCTCGCGCAGTGGCCTTTCGACGCGATCAACGTCGAACGCGTTCTGCATGCACTGGCGCGCGACTACGAAAATGTGTCCGCGGCCGGCCCTTACGCCTTCGCGACGGTCGCCGAGTGGGCTGCCGCGCTGCACCTGCGACCCGACGCGGTCGCGCCCGCCGTGGCATCGGTGCCCCACGCCTCCGCGTCGCCCGCAACGGCGTCCACAAGTGCGCTGCAGGCCGTGCCTTCACGCCTGCGTCCGCAGGGTGGACGTTTCGCCGGCCGCGTCACGGGCCCGTCCGCCCGGGAGGACATCGCGATCATCGGTCTGAGCGGCCGCTACCCGGGCGCGCGCGACCTGGACGGGTTCTGGCGCAACCTCGCCGCGGGGCGCGATTGCATCACAGAGATCCCGCAGGTGCGCTGGGACCACAGCGCCCACTTCCATCCGGACCGCAACCACAAGGGCACGGTCTACAGCAAGTGGGGCGGATTCATCGACGACATCGACCAGTTCGATGCGCGGTTCTTCAACATCTCCGCGCGCGAGGCCGAAACGCTCGACCCGCAGGAGCGTCTGTTCCTGCAGACCGCGTGGGAATGCGTGGAGGACGCCAGCTACACCCGCCAGTCGCTCAAGGGCCGCTCGGTCGGCGTGTTCGTCGGCGTGATGTGGGGCAACTACGCGCTGATGGACGTCAGCGACGCGCAGCACCAGTACGGGCGGCCGTGCCCGCCGTTCTCCTCGATCGCCAACCGCGTCTCGTACGTACTGAACCTCAGCGGCCCGAGCCTGGCGCTGGACACCATGTGCTCGTCTTCGCTGACCGCGATCCACCTGTCGTGCCGCGCGATCCACAACGGCGATTGCGACATGGCCATCGCCGGCGGTGTGAACCTGATCCTGCACCCGACCAAGTACCACCTGCTGGCCGGTGGCCAGTACCTGTCCACCGACGGCCGCTGCCGCGCGTTCGGCGTGGGCGGCGACGGCTACGTGCCGGGCGAGGGCGTGGGTGCGGTGCTGCTCAAGCCGCTGTCCCGGGCCATCGAGGACGGCGACCACATCCATGGCGTCATCAAGGCGTCGGCGCTGAACCACGGCGGCAAGACCAACGGCTACACCGTGCCCAACCAGATCGCGCAGACCAACGTGATCGGCGCCGCGCTGCGCCAGGCCGGCTGGGACCCGAGCACCATCGACTACATCGAGGCCCATGGCACCGGCACGTCGCTGGGCGACCCCATCGAGATCGCAGGCCTGAACAAGGCCTTCGACCAGGCACGTGGTGCGGGCGAGCTGGCCCCGCAGGGCTGCCGCATCGGTTCGGTGAAGTCCAACATCGGTCATCTGGAATCGGCCGCGGGCATGGCCGGCCTGACCAAGATCCTGCTGCAGATGCGCCACGGCAGCATTGCGCCGTCGCTGCATTCGGCCACGCTCAACCCGAACATCGATTTCGCGCGCAGCCCCTTCCGCGTGGTCCAGAGCCTGGAGGACTGGCGCGTGCCTGCCGAGGAGGGTGGCATCCGCGTGCGCCGCAACCGCCGCGCGGGCATCAGTTCCTTCGGCGCGGGCGGCGCCAACGCCCATCTGCTGATCGAGCAGTACGGCATGCCCACCGCGCCCGCGAATGTGGCCAGGGATACATCGCAGGTGCCGGTGTTGTTCGTGCTGTCGGCCGACAGCGAGGAACGCCTGGGCCTGTACGTGGACCGTGTCGTCGCCTTCCTGCGCGGCGACGGTGCGCGCGACATCGACCTGCGCCATCTGGCCTATGCGTCCCAGGTGGGGCGCGAGGCGATGGACGAGCGCATCGCCGTGCTCGCCGGCAGCGTCGCCGAACTGGCCGGCCTGCTGGCGCACTACCGCGAGGGCGGCACCGCCCCGCAGCTGCACAACGGCAGCGTGCGCAAGCACAACGAGAAGCTGGAAACGATCCTGGAGGACGGCGAGAAGGATGCGCTGATCCGCTCGATGATGCAGGGCCGGCGCTGGAACCAGTTGGCGCGCGCCTGGGTCTCGTTCCTGGACATCGACTGGGCGCGGTATCGCGACGTGCTGTTCCCCGCGACGCAGGGGACTGCCCCGCCGCGACGCATGCCGTTCCCGACGATGCCCTTCCTGACCCAGCGCTACTGGGTGGAGGAGCGTGCCGTCGACGGCACGCAGGATTCGCTGCACCCATTGCTGGACCGCAACGTCTCCACCCTGTCCGCGCAGCGTTACGAGAAGCGGTTCACCGGCCGCGAGTTCTACCTGCGCGACCACATCGTGCGCACCGGGCGCACCGAGGCCGAACCCGGCGACATGATCCTGCCGGGCGTGGCCTACCTCGAGATGGTGCGCGCCGCCGGCGGTCTCGCCGTGGGCGAGGGGTGGCAGGTGTCGGAAATCCGCAACCTGATGTGGATCCAGCCGTTCAAGATCGTCGACGGCCCGGACAGCCTGGTGCTGCAGTTGGAACAGGACGCGCATGGGCTGCACGCGGAGATCGCGCGGGCGTCCGACGACGGCGTGTGCGTCGAGGGCGAGCTGCGCCTGCGGCACCGCGACGAGGCCGTGGCCGACGAGTGGCTGGACATCGAGGCGATCCGCGCGTCGGGCCGGCTGCTCGAACAGGACCAGACCGCGATCTACGCCGGCTTCCGGCGCATGGGCTTCGAGTTCGGCGAGAGCTTCCGGGTGACCACCGCGCGCTGGCGCGTGGTCGGCGGCGCGCTGTGCGAATTGACGCTGCCGGCGCCGCTGCGCGCCAACCGCGCCGCGTTCGGCCTGCATCCCTCGCTGCTGGACGCCGCGCTGCGCAGTGGCTTGGCGATCACCGAGGACGTGTCCTTCGACACCCAGGTGCCGCATGTGCCGTTCGCGCTGGACACACTGGAATATCGTCATCCGCTGCCGGAGACGTGTTTCGCCTACGTCACCGAGACCGCGCGCGACATCGACCCGGCCTACGCCACGCCGGCGCCGGCCGGGGCGAGCGGCATGCGCAAGTACGACATCGTGGTGACCGATGCGTCGGGTCTGGTGCTGGTCAAACTGCACGGATTCTCGGCACGGCCGCTGGTGAAGGCCGAGCCGGAGGCTGCGCGCGTCCTGCAATATTTCGATTACGACTGGGAGCCGGCGCCGATGGATCCGTCGCCCCGCACCGACGCGGCGCATGCCGACGCCGGCCATGCGTCCACATCCAGTGTCGCCGCTTCGGCCACGCTCGCTTCTGCCACGCTGATCCTCTGCGAGGTGCCGGCACTGGCCGAGGCCCTGCGCGAGACGCTCGGCGCCAACGCGACGGTGGTGATGACGGGGCCGGGCTTCGAGGCCCTGTCGGACGCGGACTTCCGCATCGAACCGCAGCGCGCCGAAGACTGGGATCGGTTGTACGCGCACCTGGATGCGGCGGGCCGTCTCCCGACCTGGATCGTGCATGCGCTGGGCGTGGGCGCGGCCGACGGTCGCGTGCCGGCAGCGTTGGACGATGCCGCGCCGACCGCCTCGCTGCGGCTGGGCGTGCAGTCGGTGCGCCATCTGTTCGCCGCGCTGGAGCGCCACGCGCCGGGCCGCCACCTGCGCTGCGCCTATGTCTTCGCGGCCGATGCCGCGCGTCCGCAGCCGCAGCACGACGCCATCGCCGGCTATGCGCGTTCGCTGCTGACGGTGAACCACCGCTTCGAGCTGTTCACCCTGCAGGGCGACCTGGCGGCACCCGACGCGTGGGCCGAGGCCATCGCGCAGGAGCTGTCGGTGGGCGGCGGCGGGCGTGAGATCGCCTGGCGCGGCGGCATGCGCCTGCAGCGCATACTGCGCGACACGCCGTTGGCCGCGCTGCAGAGCGCGCGCACCGACGATCATCTGCCATTGCGGCCGGCCGGCGTGTATCTGGTCACCGGCGGCGCGGGCAAGCTGGGGCTGCTGGTGGCGCGCGACCTCGCCGAGCGCTGCGGCGCGCGGCTGGTGCTCACCGGGCGCTCGGAGCATCCCGCGCCCGCACAGCGCGCGCAGATCGACGCCATCGCCGCGCTCGGCGTGGATGTGCGCTATCGCGCGGCCGACATCGCCGATCCCGACAGCGTCGCGGCCCTGGTGGCGTATGCGCAGTCCGAGTTCGGCGCGCTGCACGGCATCGTGCATTGCGCCGGCGTGGCCGGCGATCAGCCGCTGACCACGATCGACGATGCGGATTTCGACGCGATGCTGTCGCCCAAGCTGGAAGGCACGGTGCTGCTGGACCGGGCCACTGCCTCACTGCCGCTGGATTTCGTGGTGGCGTTCTCGTCGGTGTCGGCGCTGATCGGCGACCTCGGCGCGGGCGCGTACGCGGTCGGCAACCGCTTCATGGACAGCTATGCGTCGTGGCGCGAGGGCGAGCGCCGCGCCGGCCGTCGACACGGCCGCATGCTGTCGATCAACTGGCCGCTGTGGGCCAGCGGCGGCATGGAAATCGCCGGCGGTGACGCCTCGGTGTTCGGGTTCTCCGGCATGCAGGCGCTGAGCGTGGCCGAAGGCCTGCAGACGCTCGACGCGCTGCGCCTGAGCGATCGCGCGCAGGTGTTCGTGACCGTCGGCGATCCCGGCCGCATCGCTCGTGCGCTGCGCCTGCCCGGGATGCGACAGTCGGCTCCCCCGGCGGCATCCGCACCTGCACCTGCGTCCGCTCCGGTGCCGGTGCCTGTGAAGGCTGTGGTGGCTCCGCCCCCCGTCGTCCCGCCCGCACCGCTGCGTGCGGCGCCCAGCACCGTCGCCGCGCCTCCCCGCCCGGCGGCCGGCGGCGACCCACGCCTGGCGCATGCGAAGGACCTGATCGCCGAACACATGGCGAAGATCCTCAAGACCGTCCCGTCCAGCATCGATCCGCAGCGCACGTTCGAGCAGTGCGGGATGGAATCGGTGCTGCTGCTGGAGCTGCACGACGCTCTGCGCAAGTCCTTCGAGACCTTGCCCAAGACCGCGTTGTTCGAGTACGACACGCCGGCTTCGCTGGCGCAGTACCTGCTGCGCCATCACGCCGACGCGCTGGGCGCCACGATGCCGGTCGGCGCTGCCGTGCCCGCGGCGCAGGCCGATGCTGCGCAGGCCGGGCCGCCCGCGGCATTGCCGGTGGCCGTACCTGCCGCGCAAATGCCGATGCCGGGTGCGCCGGTCTCTCCGGCCGGCGCGCGGGCCTTGCCGCCGGCGCGTACGCGTCGCGCCGACACGGCCCCTGCCATCGACGCCCCACGCCCCGCGGAGATCGCGGTGGCGGTGATCGGCATGGCCGGCGAATTCCCGGAGGCGCCGACTCTGGACGTCTTGTGGCGCAACCTCCAGGCCGGGCTCGATTGCCTGATCGACGTCCCGGAAGAGCGCGGCTTCGGCCACCCTGGCGGTGTGATCCCCGACGGACGCGGTGGCATTCGCGCCCGCGGCGGCTTCCTGCAGGACATCGAGCAGTTCGATCCCTCCCTGTTCCGCATGAGCCGCCGTGATGCGGAGAAGGCCGACCCGCAGCTGCGCGTGTTGCTGCGGACCGTGTGGCGCGCGATGGAAGACGCCGTCTATACGGCCGAGGCGCTCGCCGGCGACAGCGTCGGGGTGTTCATCGGCACGATGAACGAGGACTTCACCTGGATCATGTCCGAACTGCAGGCGCGCAACGGCGGCTACATCGCGCCCGGTTCGGTCGCCAGCGAGCTCGCCAACCACATCTCCTACATGCTGAACTTCCGCGGCCCGAGCCTGAGCCTCGCCACGGCGTGTTCGTCCTCGCTCACCGCCGTGCATCTCGCGCGCCAGGCGATCCTGGCCGGCGAATGCGACGTGGCGCTCGCCGGCGGCGTCAACCTCAGCCTGCATCAGAGCAAGTACCAATTGCTGCAGGACATGAAGGTGCTCTCGCCCGACGGCGAGGAGCGCACGTTCGACAGCGCCGCCAACGGCCTGGTCCCGAGCGAGGGCGTGGGCATCGTGATGCTCAAGCGCCTGGACCGCGCGCTGGCCGACGGTGACCGGATCCACGGTGTGCTGCGTGCCTCGACGATCTCGCATTCGGGCACCGGCGCAGGCCAGTACATGCCCAACATCCGGGTGATGGAGGACACCGTCGCGCGCTGCGTGGCCGCGTCGGGCCTGCAGGCCGAGGACATCGGCTGCATCGAGAGCCACGGCACCGGCACCGAGCTGGGCGATCCCATCGAACTGAAGGCCCTCGCCAACGCGCTGCGACGCACGACCGACGCCGAGGCGTTCTGCGCCATCGGCACGAAGGCCAACATCGGCCACATGGAGGCCGCTTCCGGCGTGGGTTCGCTGATCAAGGTCCTGCTGGGCATGCGTCACGGCCGTCTCTCGCCGTGCGCCAAGCTGCGGGACGTCAACCGCAACTTCGATGTGGCGCAGTCGCCGTTCGTGTTCCCGACCGACGCGGCCGACTGGCCGAGCAACCGCCGCGGCACGCGTGCCGCGGGCATCAACTCCTTCGGCATGGGCGGCTCCAACGCGTTCGTGGTGGTCGAATCGCACCCGCAGGCCCTGGCCGACGCGCAGGCCGAGGGGCCCGCGGTGCTGGTGTTGTCCGCACGCAGCGCCGATGGCCTGCGCCGCTACCTCGCCGACGTGGTCGCCATGCTGCGCGAGGGCAGTGAGGCGGTGCCGTTCGCCGACATCGCCTATTCCAGCCAGATCGGGCGCACCGCGTTCGAACACCGCCTGGCGATCGTCGCCGACTCGCGCGAGACTTTCGTGGCGCGCTCCGAACGCTATCTGGCGTCGGGCAGTGTCGGCGGTGGCGTGTACGCCGCTCTCGCAGGCGGGCCCGAAGCCTTGCCCGAACTGCTGGCGGGCGAGGAGGGTCGCGGTTTCATCGATGCCCTGCTGCGCGCGGGGCAGCTCGACAAGCTCGCTGGCCTGTGGGTCCGCGGCTGCGGCATCGACTGGCGCGCGCTGCACGCCGGCGCGCCGCGCCGACGCGTGGCGCTGCCGGGCATGCCGTTCGAGCTGGTGGACTGCAGCCACCATCGCCTGGTGGACGAGACCCGCGCACCGCGTGCACGGATGCGTCCGTCGCGGGTGGTGGATGTCGCGCCGCGGGTGGAGATCGTGTCCGAGGACGGCGCTTCGCTGGGCTGGTTCACGCTGGATCACGAGACGATGGACGTGCGCGCGGTATTCGGCGAAGGCGGCCCGGCGGCCGGCGACGACGCCGACCGTTCGCGCGAGGTGTTCTGGCGCGAGACCCTGTCCAGTGGTCCCGGCACTGCGTTCCGGCTCGCGCCGGCGCTGCTGAAATCGCCGGCCGACGCGCCGGGCGAGACCGCAGTTTCCGGCGGATCGCCGGTCGAATCCCTGCACGAGGTCACCGAGCAGCTGGACGCCACCCTCGTGGCTGCGCTGCAGGCCAGTACCCATCGCGAGCAGGTGGATCTGCAGACGATCGTCGCCGCGGCCTGGGCGATTCTGGTCAACCGCTACACCAAGGCGCCCAGCGCGCAGTTCGGTGTGCTCGGCGCGTTCCGCACGGTGCGCGACCACCACGCGGTGGAAGCCGGCGGTCTGCCGAGTCTGGTGCCGGTGCGCGTGCGCACCGTCGGCCGGCAGAAGATCGCCGAATGGCTGGCCGGCCTGCAGCACGACCTGATCCGCAAGCATGTCTACGTCAGCCCGTCGCTGGAAACCATCGGCCGCTGGGTGGGTGAGGAGGATCTGTTCGACAGCGTCGTGGTGTTCGAGACCTTCGATGCGTCGATCTCTTCGTCGAGCGATCGCACGGTGCGCGAGACGCGTCAGCATCTGGCGTCCGAGCTGCTGTCGAAGCAGGCGCGCGCGCGGCTGGAGCTGGTGGTGTCGGTGTATGCTGACGGGGTCGAACTGAGCCTGATTTACCGCTCCGACGCGCCGCATTACGAACAGGCGGGGATCCTGCTGGAGCAGCTCGTGGCGTTGCTGGAAGGCCTCGCGGCGCATCCTGACCGCAATCCGGCGGCGCTGAGCATGCGCACGAGGCGCGATGCGCGCGAGGGGTTCTGGAAGGCGCTGGAGAATGCGGCGCAATGATCCACGCCATCACAGCGGCCAGCATGCCGGCCGGTTCAACGACACGGTCGAAGATCGGGACAGGGGCGGCAGGATGCGTCACGACGCTGCAAGCGGCGTCGTGCCTCATCCTTCCAGGGGAAGCGTCGGCGCGTGCCGGCACATGGATTCGCACAACGGACGCAAGGGTTTAGGAGCAAGGGAATGCAGGTGTTCATGACGGGAGCCAACGGGTTCGTTGGGCTCAACGTGGTCTCGGCGCTGGTCGAAGCCGGGCATTCGGTGACGGCGATGGTTCGGCCGAACGCCAACACGACGTGGCTGGAGCCGTTCGGCGTGCGCATCGTGCGCGGCGGACTGGACGACGCGGCCGGACTGGCCGAGGCCATGCGCGGCGCGCAGGCGGTGATCCACACCGCCGGCAACACCAGCTGCAACAAGCGCGACCTGCCGGCACTGGAGGACGTCAATGTGCGCGGCACGCAGCATGTCGTGGATGCGGCCCTCGCCAACGGCGTGGAGAGCCTGGTCTACACCAGCACCACGTCCACGATCGGTGCCAATCACGGTGCCGCGCCCTCCAACGAGGACACGCCGCTCGACGGCTACCGCGCGCGCAGCCCGTATGCGCTGACCAAGCGCCGAGCGGAGGACATCGTGCTGTCCGCGCACGCACGTGGCCTGCGCAGCGTGATCCTGAACCCGGCGGAGGTCGTCGGTGCCTACGACCACACCCTGCAGTGGGGTCGCATGGTGCTGGCCGCGAACTACGATCAGGTGCCGTTCGTGCCGCCGGGCGGAGGCAGCTTCTGCAGCGCCGCCGACGTCGGCCGCGCGCATGTCTCGGCGATCACGGCCGGGCGCTCGGGAGAGCGCTACATCCTCGGCGGGCACGACGTGACCTACGCGACGTTCCTCTCGACGCTGTCGGATGTGCTGGAAAAGCCGGTGAACCTGCCCACGCTCTCCTACCGTCGGCTCTACCTGAAGTCGGTGCTGCAGGAGCGGCTCGCGCCGCTGCCGCTGGGCAAACCGCCGGTGGAGGCGTACCGGATGAAGGTCTTCAGTCACGCTTACTACTTCGATTCGTCGAAGGCGGCGCGCGAGCTCGGCTACGCGTCCGCACCGCTGGACCGGATGTTGCGCGACTGCGCACAGTGGTACCGGCAGAACGGCTTCATGGGCACCTGACCGCACCGCTGCGGACGTCGCGACACTCTTACACAACAACGAGGAAGTTGAATACATGGATTCCAGGGCACTGATCGAACTCGAAAGGCAGCCGTTCAAGCAGCGGCTTGCGCACCAGTACGCCGTCTATCTGAAGGAGCGGGAAGCGGGCTACATGGCCGGCCGCGAAGGCCACGGCCCGGTGGACCGGCGGATGAAATACAGGGAGCTCCACGGCGACACCTTCAACGAGGTGCTGGTGTTCGGGTCCAACAGTTACCTGGGCATGTCCAACGATCCCTACGTCAAGCGCAAGGTGATCGAAGCCGTCGAGCTGTACGGCATCGGGACCGGCGGTTCTCCCGCGTTCTCCGGCTACACCAAGCAGCACAAGGATCTCGAGCAGCGTCTGGCCGCGCTCGCGGGCCACGAGGACGCCGTGCTGCTGCCCGGCGGCTACATGGCGAACCTGTGCTGGGTCAACGGTCTGATGAACCGCAACGACATCATCGTGTACGACAAGAACAGCCACGCCAGCGTGATCAACGCGATCAAGATGACCGGCGTGCCGTTCTACACCTTCGACCCGGACAACCTCGATGCGTTCGAGGAGCTGCTGGAGCGGATCAAGTCGCGCTCCAAGCCCGGCGTGCAGGTGTTCTCCACGGTGGAGGGCGTGCGCTCGGTCGACGGCACGATCATCGATCTGCCGCGCTACCTGCAGATCTGCAAGCGCCACGACATCATCACCATCCTGGACGACGCCCACGCGCTGGGCACCGTCGGCAAGACCGGCCGCGGTACGCTGGAGCACTTCGACGTGATCGGTCAGGCCGACCTGCGCATGTCCACCTGCAGCAAGGCCATCGGCGCGCAGGGCGCGTTCGTGTCCGGCAGCAAGGAGCACATCTTCCTGCTGCGCAACTTCTCCTACCCGTACCTGTTCACCTCGGGCCTGGCGCAGCCGACGATCGCCGCGATCTCCGCCGCGCTGGACCTGCTGGAACGCGAGCCGGAGCGCGTGACGAAGCTGCACGAGAACGTGCGCTACATGCAGGACCAGCTCGAGGCGGTGGGCCTGAAGATCATCCGCGGCGAGTCCGGGATCATCCCGGTGTTCATCGGCGCCGACGGCATGGTCCGCAAGATCAACCGCGAACTGTACGCGCGCGGCCTGTTCGTCAACATCATGGAATACCCGATGGTGCCGCCGGGCCTCGAGCGCCTGCGCCTGTCGGTGATGGCGACGCACACCCGCGAGGAGATCGACACCGCGGTGTCGATGATCGCCCAGGCCGCCCGCGAGTTCGGCTGCCTGTAGGCCGACGCGCGCATCCACTCACGTCGCCACGCACCGCGTGGCGACCGACACATCGACCCGATACGCTGGAGAACACATCACATGGACACCAAGACCCAAACGCTCAAGTCCGTACTCGACGCGATCAACGCGATCAAGAAAACCGGCTTCGAGCCCGACTCCGTCGATCTGGACTTCTACCTCGGCGGCGACCTGGGCGTCGATTCGCGCGAGATGCTGGAGATCTGGTACGAGCTCGAGCAGCGTCTCGACCTGCGCGTGCAGGACGAGGAAAAGCGCGACCTGTACACCCTGGGCGACGTGGTCGCGCTGGTGGAAGCCAAGACGGCCAAGCAGGCGGCCGTGACCGCCTGAACGCGCACGCCGCGCGATGCATGAAGCCATCACGACACGACATGGAAGCGAGACGATGACGACCGTATGGGCCTTTCCAGGCCAGGGATCCCAGCGCAAGGGCATGGGCGCGGAGCTGTTCGAGCGGCATGCGCCGCTGGTGCGGCGCGCGGACGAGGTGCTGGGGTATTCCCTGCGCACGCTGTGCGTGGAGGATCCCGATGGTGTGCTCGGGCAGACGCGTTACACCCAGCCTGCGCTGTTCGCGGTGTCCGCGCTGACCTTCCTGGAGAAGCGCGACGCCTCGGGCGCACCCGACGTCTACGCGGGGCACAGCCTGGGCGAGTTCAACGCGCTGTTCGCGGCCGGGGCGTTCGACTTCGAGACCGGCATCGCACTGGTGGACAAGCGCGGCAAGCTGATGTCGGAGGCGCCGCGCGGTGCGATGGCGGCGGTGATCGGGTTGGGCGAGGACACGGTGCGCGAGCTGCTGGCGTCCTCGCCGTTCAGCGACATCGATCTGGCCAACATCAATTCGCCGACCCAGATGGTGATCTCCGGCGACTACGACCAGATCGCCGCGTGCGAGCCCATGTTCGCCGCGGCCGGCGCGCGCTTCGTGCGGCTCGACGTCAGCGCCGCGTTCCACTCGCGCGCGATGCGCGGGGTCGAGTCCGAATTCGCCGCGTTCCTGTCCGGCTTCGCGCTGCGTCCGCTGACCGCCGAGGTGATCGCCAACTGCACCGCACGCCCGTATCCGGCCACCGGCTACGCGGATCTGATCACCCGCCAGATCACCCAGCCGGTGCGCTGGTACGAGTCGATGTCGCGGCTGCTCGCGCGCGGCGTCGACACCTTCGCCGAGGTCGGCCCGGGCGATGTGCTGTCGGGCCTGTTCGTGAGGATCCGCAAGGCGCCGATGGCGCTGCCGGCCGAGGACGCAGGCACCGGCGCCCACGCCCACGCCCACGCGACGCCGCCGGCCGCGCCGGCCCGTCCCAAGCTGGTGTTCATGTACTCCGGGCAGGGCTCGCAGTACTACGCGATGGGCAAGGAGCTGTACCAGACCCACGCGGTGTTCCGCGCGGCGATGGACGAATGCGACGCCATCTACGGCCAGCTCACCGGACGCAGCATGGCGGCCGAGCTCTACGACGACGCCAACCGCCATCGCGACCTCACCGACGTCATGCTGTCGCACCCGGCGCTCTTCAGCATCGGCTACGCGTTGACCCAGGTCCTGCTGGACGCCGGCATCCGCCCGGATGCGGTGCTCGGTTACAGCCTGGGCGAGTACGTCGCGTCCACGGTATCCGGCGCGATGCGCTGCGAGGACGCGCTGCGCCTGGTGGTGCACCAGGCCACGCTGCTGCGCGCCAAGGCCGCGGGCGGCGGGATGCTTTCGGTGCTGGCGCCGGTGGCGCACATGCACGCCCATCCGGAGTTGTACGACGGCTGCATCCTGGCCAGCGTGAATTTCGAAGGCAACTTCGTGGTCAGCGCCGACGCCGACAGGCTGCGCTCGCTCAAGCGCGCGCTGGACGCGGCATCGGTGGTGTCCGCGATCCTGCCGGTGGAGCACAGCTTCCACTCGCCGGCGATGGATGCCATCGAGGACGAGTTCCGGCGCTTCGCCGCCGACCTGGAGATGGCGCCGTCGACGCTGCCGGCGTATTCCGCGATGCGCGCCGGCCCGGTCGAGCGGTTCGATGCCGAGCACTTCTGGAACGTGATCAGGCAGCCGGTCGAATTCCACAAGCTGGTCGGCGCGCTGCACGAGCGCGAACCCTGTCGCTTCATCGACCTCAGTCCCACCGGGACGCTGTCGAGCTTCATCAAGTATGGATACGGTGGCCGCGTGGCGCATGCGGCTTCGATGAACCAGTTCGGGCGCGACGCGGCCACGGTCTCCCGGCTGCTGGCCGAATTGACCGCATAGCGAAACGCGCACACCGGCGGGGCGGACTGCCACTGCTGTTGCGCATACATGGAGTTCGATCTCGATGGAACTGCTGCTGGACATCCAACCCGCCCCGCTGAGCCCGTATGCGCTGGACCTTCCGAGTCCGCTGCGCGACGCGTCCATGGGCACCCATGCCGAGCCGGGCCGTCGCAGCATCGCGTGCGGCGCGCTGCCTGCGCCAGCGGATGCGGCACGGCTGGTCGCGGCATGGCACGCGGTACTGCACGGCCTGCGCTACGACGCGGAGCCGGTGGTGACCTGTCTGCGCGGCGCCCGCAGCGGGCATGCGTGGCCGGTGGTCACCGAGTCGGACGAAGGCACCACGCTGCACGACCTGCTGGTCGCGGTGCGTGCGCAGTGGGCCGATGCCACGGCGTGGATCGCGTTGGGCGACACCCGGTATCCGGGTCTGCAGGACCAGTTGCGCTGCCATGCCGTGCAGCTGGACGGCGATGCAGGCGCGGCCGAACCGGCGGATTTCGCGCTGGTGCGCGAGGGCGAGCACTGGCGCATCGACTGCGCCAGCGAGCGCTTCGGCGAGGACTTCCAGCGTCTGGCCGTGGCGCTGTGGCGCCGCGCCGCGGAGGCGCTGCGCGATGCGCCGCAGACCACCGTCGCCGCGTTGTCGGCCGCCGACGGCGGCGACGCGCGCCTGCGTCCGTGCCGCGTCGACGGGCCGTCGCGCGTGGTCGAAGGCGACCTCAACCAGCGCTTCGCCGCATGCGTGGCCGCGCACCCGGACCGCACGGCGGTGTTCGATGGCGAGCGCCGCCTGAGCTTCGCCGAGCTGGACGCGCTGTCCACCCGCTGGGCCACCGCGCTGCGGGCCGCCGGCGTCGCGCCGGGTGCATGCGTGGGCGTGTCCTTCGAACGCAACCACGGGATGATCGCCGCGCAGCTGGCGGTGCTGAAGGCCGGCGCGGCGTTCGTGCCGATGGACGCGACCCAGCCGGGCAGCCGCCTGGAAACGATGGCCGGCGACACCGCGATGCGCTTCGCATTGGCCGAGCCGGCCTGCGCCGTGCCGCTGCGCGCCGCGCTGCCGGGCCTGCAGGTGCTGGACACCGTGCGGGTGGACGCCGAGGCCGCCGTCGCGCCGCCAGCCGATGCCTGGACCGTTGCGGCGATCGACACTGACGCGCTCGCGTACGTCATCTTCACGTCCGGCTCGACCGGCCGCCCCAAGGGCGTGCAGGTCAGCCACGGCAACCTGCTCAACTTCATCGCCCAGCTCGGCGAATGGTTCGGCGGGCAGGACATCGCTTCGCAGTTCGCGCCGTTCACCTTCGACGCCTCGGTCGCCGAGATCCACTCCAGCCTGCTCAACGGCGGCGCCACGGTGCTGCTCCCGGGCGCGCTGATCGACGACCCCGACGCGCTGCAGGCCTACATGACCGCGAAGGGCGTGACGTTCGCGGCCTTCCCGCCGCAGTACGCCAAGCACCTCTCGCCGGAGAAGCTGCCGACGCTGCGCACGCTGATGACCGCCGGCTCCGCGCCGGACCACGAGCTGATCCGGCGCTGGCATCCGCACGTGAAGTACGTCAATGCCTACGGGCCGACCGAAACCACGATCCTGTCCACGGCCTGGCACGCCGCGCACGTGCCCGATCCACGCGAACCCATCGCGATCGGCGGCCCGATCTTCAACACCGCGGTGTGCGTGGTGAACCGCTTCGGCCATGCGATGCCGCGCGGCGTGGTGGGCGAATTGCTCATCGGCGGCGCCGGCGTCACCCTCGGTTACCTGGATCGCGACGAGCTCAACGCCGACCGCTACTGCACGGCCGATGGCCTGCGCTGGTACCGCAGCGGCGACCTGTGCAGCTTCAACGCCGCCGACGCGCTCGTGTTCGCCGGGCGCATCGACAGCCAGATCAAGCTGCGTGGCCATCGCCTGGAGCCGGGCGAAGTGGAGTCCGCGCTGACCGCCATCGACGGCATCGCGCACGCCGCGACCCTGGTGGTGGACGTGCAGTCCAGCAAGCAGCTCATCGCCTTCTGCGTGGGCACGCCGCGTCCCGAAGACGCGGTGCGCGAACGCCTGGGCGGGCTGCTGCCGGCGTGGGCGATGCCCAACCGGCTGGTGTGGGTGCCGGCGCTTCCGCTCACCGTCAACGGCAAGACCGACTACCGCCGCCTGCACGCGATGCTGGCCGAACTGGATGCCGCCGAAGCGCACGAGGCGCCGGTGGTGTTCGAGGACGCGCTGGAAGCGCAGGTCGCGGCCATCTGGGGCGATGTGCTGCAGCAGCCGCGGATCGGGCCGGACGACAATTTCATCCACCTCGGCGGCGATTCGCTGACCGCGCTCGTGGTGATGTCCGCGCTCAAGCGCCTGGGCTATCACGCCACCTCCACGCAATTGCTGGCGCGGCCGAGGCTGGCGGATTTCGTGGCCGTGCTGCGCGGCCTGGAACGCCGCGATGACCGCGACTACCGCAGCCACGAGGGCGAGGCCGCGCTGGGCCCGATCCAGGGCTGGTTCTTCGCGCTCGACCTGGCGCGCCCGGGCGGGTTCTGCCAGACGCTGGTGTTCGACGCCGACGAACGTCTGGACGCCGCACGCCTGCAGGCGGCCATCGCGCGTCTTGTCGACCATCACGACCAGCTGCGCGCGGCCTTCGTGCGCGCGCCGGGCGACGGCGTGGCGGCCTGGACCCAGGTGCTGTCCGCGCCGGGTCTGGCGCTGCCGGCGCTGCGGGTGGAGGAAGTCGCGCAGGACGCCGACGCGGCCGCGTGGGACGCATTGACCGAGGACATCCGCCATCGGATGACCGCGGAGATCGCACTGGACGCGGCGCCGCTGTTCCGGGTCGCACTGCTGCGCGGCCAGGATCGCGCGCGGGTGGTCTGGGCGCTGCACCACCTGCTGGTGGACACCATCAGTCACGCCATCCTGCTGGAAGACCTGCACGCGCTGTACCGTGCGCCCGACGATGCGCTGGAGACCGTGCTGCCGGGCAAGAGCATCGCCTACGGCGCGTGGGCCGGGAAGCTGCGCGCGCAGTTGGATGCCGAGCTGGACACGCGCGTGGCGCGCTGGCACCCGGTGCTGGACGCGCTGGCCGCCGTGCCGGCGCTGCCGCTGCGCGAGGATGCCGCCGGGGCGATGCAGGTCGTCGAGTGCGCGTTGGCCGCCGAAGAAACCACCGCGCTGCTCGAGCGGGCGACCGCCTGCTACCGCCAGGGCGCCGAAGAACTGGTGCTGGCGGCGTCCGCGCTCGCCATCGGCCGCACGCTGGGCGTGGGTGCACTGGCGATCGACATCGAATGGCACGGCCGCGACGAGGAATTCGCGGGGCACCAGGGCATCGACCGCACGGTCGGCTGGTTCACCAGCGTGCATCCCCTCGCCATCGCGATGCCGGCAACCGACGGCGCCGCTGCCGACCTGGGCGCCTGGCTGATGGGGCTGAAGGAATCCCGCGCCCACGTGCCAGGCCGTGGCCGCGATTTCTATGCGCTGCGGTATCTGGCCGACGCGCCTGCCGCACGTGCGCTGTTCGAGGGCTACCGCTCGCCGCGGGTGCTGTTCAATTTCTCGGGCGTGGTGAAGTCCGCGCAGCAGCGTCAAGGCGCCGGGTGGCGCAACGTGCCGATCGCCGCGATCGAGCTGGGCGAAGGCAACGCCAACCCGTACGCGCTGTCGGTGGAGAGCGCCATCGTCGATGGCGCGCTGCGCATCGCGCTCTATCACGACCCGGAAGCCTGGGGCGTGGCCGCCGGCCGCCTGCCACAGGCGCTGCTGGAAGCGCTGCGCGAGGTGGTGGCGCATTGCCTCGCCGCGCCGCCGCGCTTGACCCCTTCGGACGTCCCGCTGGCCGGGCTGGACCAGGCCCGGGTGGATGCACTGCCGGCTGGCGTGCGCGACGCGCACGCCCCCACCAAAACGCAGCAGAAGATGATCCACCACAAGGAAACCTATCAGGTGTTCATGGCCTACCGCCTGCCGGTGGCCTACGACGCCGGCGCCTGGCGTCGCGCGGTGGCCGGCTGGATCCAGCGCCACGACTGCCTGCGCAGTTACGCGCATGCCTGGGACGACGGCAGCGCCACGATGGTCGTGCTGGACGCCATCGACCCGCCGCTGCGCACGCACCGGGTTGCGCCCGGCGCGCAGGCGGCCACCGTCGAGGCGCTGATCGCGGAAGGACGCCGTGCGCCGGTGCATGTCGACCGTGCGCCGCTGTTCGGTCTGGACACCATCGACGCCGGCGGCGAGGACTTCCACGTCGTCCTGTCGATCCATCACCTGATCCATGACGGCTGGTCCATCGACCTGCTGGTCAACGACCTGCTGGCCGGTTACGCGCATGCCCGCGGCGACGCGGCGCGGCGGCCGTCCGCGCCGCTGGCGACCGTCGCCGACCTTGTCGCCGAGCAGCTGCGCATCGGCCAGGACGCCGCATGGGCCGACTACTGGACCGGGCTGCCGTGGGCCTCGTCCGCGGCGGCGCTGCCGCACCGTGCCGGCGATGCCGCCGGCGCGCGCGACGTGCGCCTGCACCTGGGCACGATCGACCCCGCGCTCGCCGCGCAGGTGCGCGAAGGCGCGCGCGCGGCGGGCGTCACCATCAACAGCCTGTGGCTGACCGGCTACGCCTGCCTGCTGCGCTATCTGGGCGGGCAGAGCCAGGTGCGCTGCGGCGTGATCCAGAGCGGCCGGCTGGAAGCCGTGGCCGGTGTGGACACCATCACCGGTTGCTGCGTGAACACGCTGCCGCTGGTGCTGGACATCCCGTCCGACCAGACCGCCGCCGGCATCGTCGCGGCCGTCAACGCGCAGCTGGACCGCATGCGCGACGGCGCGGCGTATCCGCTGTCGCGGATCCACGCCGCGGTGAAGGGCCGGATCGACGGCGACATGTTCGACACGCTGTTCAACATCGAGAGCCGTCGCTACGGCGCCGCGCGCCCCGATGCGCTGCGCGCCGAACTGATCGGCGGTTACGAGTCGACCAATTACGGGTTTCTGTTCAGCCTGATCGAGCAGGACGCGAGCGATCCTTCCGACGCCGCCGAGTACACGCTGCGCATCGGCTACGACGCGGCGCTGTACGACGCCGACGCGGTCGCCGGCTGGATCGACATCTACGCGCACTGCATGCGCGCGCTGGTCGCCCATCCGGACGATGCGTGGCACGCCCTGCCGCTGCTGCCGGAGGCGATGCGCCGCCGTGTGGTGGAGGAATGGAACGCCACCGATCATCCGTATTCGCACGACCGCCGCCTGCACGACCTGCTGGTGGCGCAGGCCGCGCGCACGCCGGACGCGCTGGCGGTGGTCTGCGGTGCGCAGCGCCTGACGTACCGCGAACTCGACGCGCGCAGCAATCGCCTGGCGCGCCACCTGCAGGGACTGGGGGTGGGCCCGGACGTCATCGTCGGCGTCTGCATGGAGCGCTCGGTGGAACTGGTGGTCGCGTTGCACGCCGTGCTGAAGGCCGGCGGCGCTTACGTGCCGCTGGATCCGGACATCCCGGCGCAGCGGCTGGACTACATGATCGCGGACATCGGCGCACGCGCGCTGCTGACCCAGTCTGCGCTGTTGCCGGCGCTGCAGGCAGGCTTGACCACGCCGGTGCACGCCGTGTGCGTGGACGGCGACTGGCCGGCCATCGCCGCACTGTCGGCGGATGCGGTGGAGAGCGCCACCACGCCGCGCGACCTGGCGTATGTGATCTACACCTCCGGTTCCACCGGCGCGCCCAAGGCGGCGATGAACGAGCACGCCGCCGCGATCAACCGCATCGAGTGGATGCAGGCCGAATACGGACTGGCCGAGGGCGATCGCGTCCTGCAGAAGACGCCGTTCTCCTTCGACGTGTCGGTGTGGGAATTCTTCTGGCCCTTCCTGAGCGGCGCCGCGCTGGTCATGGCCGAGCCGGGCGGGCACCGCGACCCGGCCTATCTCGGCCGCGCGATCCGCGAGCACGCCATCACGATGCTGCACTTCGTGCCCTCGATGCTGCAGATCTTCGTCGACGCCGGCGAGGCCGCGGCCTGCACCGGCCTGCGCAAGGTGTTCGTCAGCGGCGAGGCGATGCCGGCCGCGCTGTCGGCGCGTTTCCTCGCCGAATCGCGCGCCGAACTGCACAACCTCTACGGCCCGACCGAAGCGGCGATCGACGTCAGCAACTATCACATCGCCGACACGGCGCTCGCCAGCGTGCCGATCGGCAAGCCCATCTGGAACACCCGCCTGTACGTGCTGGACGAGCGCATGCGCCCGGTGCCTCCGGGCGTGCTGGGCGAGCTGTTCATCGGCGGCCTTGCCGTGGGCCGCGGGTATTTCGGCCAGCCGGGACTGACCGCCGAGAAGTTCATGGACAGCCCGTTCGTGGCCGGGGAGCGCATGTACCGCACCGGCGACCTGGCGCGCTGGCGGCTGGACGGCGAGATCGAATACATGGGCCGGGTCGACCACCAGGTGAAGATCCGCGGTTTCCGCATCGAACTGGGCGAGATCGAGAACGCCATCGCGCGCCATGCCGACGTGCGCCAGACGCTGGTCTCGGTGCATGGCGATGCGCAGCGCAGGCAGCTGGTCGCCTACGTGGTGCCGCGTGCGGGTCTGGGCGATGCCGCGACGCGGCAGGCGCTGATGGTCGAACTCACCGCGCAGCTGCGCGCCACGCTGCCGGACTACATGGTGCCCGCCGCATTCGTGCTGCTGGCCGACATGCCGCTGAACGCCAACGGCAAGGCCGACCGCGGGCGGCTGCCCGCACCGGGTCCGGAGGACTACGTGCAGGATGCGCACGTGGCGCCGGCCGACGACCGCGAGCGCGTGCTGCTGGCGGTGTGGGAGGAGGTGCTGGGCCGGTCGGGCTTCGGCGTCACCGACAGTTTCTTCGCGATCGGCGGCGATTCGATCCTGGCGATCAAGATCGTGGTGGCGGCCGCCGCGCGCGGGCTGACGCTCAGCCAGCGCATGGTGATCGAGGCGCGCACCATCCGCGGGATCGCGGCGCAGCTGGCCGCCCATGATGCGGCTGCGGGCACCGGGCCTGCGCCCGCCGGGCCCGCCGTCGACCTGCCTGCGCCGGCCACCGGCGCACAGCGTCTGCTGCCGGGCCAGCTGCGGTTGCTGGCGCGCGGCGCGGCCAGCGGCACGGCGCGGTTCGCGCGCATCCCGCTGCCGGCCGACACCACCGCCGCGATGCTGGAGACCGCGCTGCGCGCGCTGGTCGCGCGCCATGACGCGCTGCGCCTGAAATTCCGCCAGACCGGCGCCGGCTGGATGGCGCAGTACCGCGCGGAAGGCCTGCAGGCCGACGACGCGGTGCTGGCCGATGCCATCGTCGTGTCCGACGGCGAGCTGGCCGGGCCGTTGCATGCGGCCGCCGCACAGGCCGCTGCGGCGCTGGATCCGCGCCAGGGCCGCGTGCTGCGCTGGCACTGGCACCGTGGCGCGCAGGGCCAGTCGCTGTTGTGGGTGATGCACCCGCTCGTCGCCGACGCGGTCTCGTGGCGCGTGCTGGATGCCGACCTGCGGATCGCGCTGGACGCGGCCCGGGCCGGCGTGACGCCGGTGTTCACCGCGCGCGGGGCGAGCCTGCAGGACTGGGCCGCACGCGTGCACGAGCATGCGTTCGGCGCGTCGGCCGAGGCCGAGCGGGCCTACTGGCTCGCGCAGTTGGCCGGCCCCGTGGCGCGCATCGCCACCGCCGAGGGCGTGGATGACACCTCGGCGCGGCAGGCCATCGAGATCGCGCCGGATGCAGGGACCAGTGCCGCGCTTGCCGCGCGGCCCACGGCCGACGGCCGTGCGCTGCTGGTCGCCGCGCTCGCCCGCGCGCTCGGCATGCGCCAGGACAGCGACGCCGTGCGCCTGGAACTGGAAGGCGATGGCCGCTCGTTCGCGGCCGATGCCGCCGACGACGACACGGACCCGTGCCGCACCGTCGGCGCGTTCGCCGTGCGCTATCCGCTGCGGCTGGAGGGTGTGCGTCAATCTCCCGAGGCGCACCTGCGGCAGACCCGACGCGCGCTCGCGGCAGTGCCCGGCGCGGGCCTTGGCTTCGGCGCGCTGCAGGCGATCGCCCACGACGAGGCCCTGGAAGAGGCTATCGATGCACTGGCCGACGGGGCGGGTTCCGGCGATGGGCCGGCCGAAATCGCCGACGTGCTGCTCGCCATCGACCTGGCGGGCGAGGGCGCGCACGCGCTGGAGCTCGGCGAGGTCGGCTGCGTCGACCGGCACGCGCTGCGCATCGGCGCCGCGATGCGCAAGGGCGTGCTGAGCCTGCGCGTGGAACACGGGCGCTCCGCATTGGGCGAAGCCGCGGCGGCGATGCTGGCGGCCGACATGCTGGAGGCGTTGCGCACGCTGCTGGCGCAGGGCCCCGACGGTCCGGGCGGTGGCGCACATGACGACGTCATGCACGAGGCGCCCGGCGCCGGGACCCGTGCGGTGGCGATGCTGTCCGACGCACAGCTGGCCGCGCTGCGCGCGCGCCATCCCGGCATGCGCGCGGCGTATCCGTGCACGCCGATGCAGGAAGGGCTGCTGATGTTCGCCGAGAACGGCGTGCAGAGGGGGCTGTACATCTCGCAGGTGCATATCGCGCTGGACCGCGTGGATGCGGACCGGCTGCGCGCGGCATGGGATGGCATGGTGGCGCGCCACGACATCCTGCGCACCGCGTTCGTGGACCTTGGCCGCGCCTACCTGGTGCAGGTCGTGCTGGACGCCGCGCCGCTGGACTGGCGCGAGGTCGACGTGCGCGATGCGCACGACCCGCAGGCCGCGCTGGCGCGCTGCATGCAGGAAGACCTGGACCGTGGCATCGTGCTGGCCGACGCGCCGTTGATGCGGCTGTCGCTGGTGCGCGAGGACGCCACCCGCGATCGACTGGTGTGGACCTTCCACCATGCGCTGATCGACGGCTGGTCGATGGGCCTGCTGATCCGCGAAGTGTTCGAGCGCTACGGTGCGGCGACCGCTGCCCAGCCGCTGCCGCCCGCGCCGTCCTACAGCGACTACGTGCGCTGGCTGGGCGACTGCGACACCGCCGCGGCGCAGACCTACTGGCGCGGCTATTTCCGCGGTCTGGACCTGTCCGCCAGTGCGCAGCTGCCGCTGGCGCCGCTGCCCGACGCGCAGTACCTGCGCGCTGCGCAGCTGGAGCAGCGTTCGCACGTGCTCGATCTGTCGGCGCAGGACACCGCGCGGCTGGTGCGGATGATGCAGGCCGAGGGCGTGAGCCTGGGCACGCTGATGCTGGCGGCGTGGGGCCTGCTGTTGAGCAAGTACGTGGCCGAGGACGAGGTGCTGTTCGGCTACACCACCAGCGGTCGCGCGGCGCCGGTGGCCGGCATCGAATCGATGGTCGGCCTGTTCATCAATTCGCTGCCGGTGCGCGTGCGCGCCGAGGCGACCGACACGGTGTCCGCGCTGCTGCGCGGCGTGCAGCGCCAGCAGCTGGACAACGAGGACCACGGCTTCCTGCCGCTCCCGGAGATCCAGCGCGTGAGCGGCGCGCGTCCCGGACAGGCGCTGTTCGACACGCTGGTGGTGATCGAGAACTACCCGCGCGACTGGGCGCTGCTGGCTTCCGCGGGCGAGGGGGACCTCAAGGTCCATGCCATCGGCGGCACCGGCCAGACCAGCTTCGGCATGAATCTGGTGGTGTATCCGGGCGAACGGCTGTCGCTGGAGCTGGCCTACCAGGGCCGCCGCTTCGAGGATGCCGCCGTGGCGACGCTGCTGCGCCGGCTCGGCACGCTGCTGGCGGGCTTCGCCGACGGCGCCGCGCAGCCGCTGTCGCGACTGTCGGTGCTGGACGCCGAGGAACGCCGCCGCGCCATCGAGGACTGGAACGCGACCTCGCTGGGCTACCCTTCCGACCGCACGCTGCCGGAGGTGTTCGAGCAGGTCGCGCAGGCGCGCGGCGAGGCCGACGCGCTGGTGTTCGGCGCGGAACGCTGGAGCTACTCCACGCTCGCCGCGCGCGCACGCGTCGTCGCCCGCTGGCTGCGCGGCCACGGCGTGCGCCCTGGCGATGCCATCGCGCTGAGCCTGCCCAAGGGCCCGCGCCTGATCGCCGCGATGCTGGGCATCCAGCGCGCGGGCGCCGCATACGTGCCGGTCGCGCCGGACTGCCCGCCGGAGCGCCGCGCGTTCATCCTCGACGACGCCGGCATTGGCCTCACCCTGACCGATCGCGCCGGCTGTGCGGCGTGGGCCGACGTGCCGGGCGCGTGCCTGGCGATCGAGGACGCGCTGGACGCCGACGGTGTCGACGATGCCGGTCCGGGTGAGGACCAGGCGGGCGACGACGCGGCGCTGGACCGCGACCCGAACCGCGCGGAGCGCACCGCGTACGTGATCTACACCTCGGGCACCACCGGCGTGCCCAAGGGCGTCGCCATCCCGCATCGCGGGCTGCTGAACTTCTGCGCGTGGTGCGTGGACGCGAAACTGCTCGGCCCGGGCCGGCGCATGACCCAGTTCGCGCCGTACACCTTCGATGCCTCGGCGGGCGAGATCTTCGGCGGCCTGCTGGCCGGCGTGGAACTGCACCTGCTGGAGGACGCGCTGATCATGGACCCGGCCGCGCTGGCCGCGTACCTGTCCGCGCACGCGATCCAGTTCTCGGCGTTCCCGCCGCCGTACCTGCAGCAGATGGATCCGGCCTGCGTGCCGGACGACTTCACGCTGCTGACCGCCGGCTCCGCGCCGTCGGCCGAGCTGGTGCGCCAGTGGGGCGCGCGCTGCCGCTACATCAACGGCTATGGGCCGACCGAGACCACCATCCTGTCGACCGCGTGGATCTGCGAGCGCGGCGGCGCGCTCACCGGGGCGCTGTCCATCGGCGGACCGATCGCCAACACCGCGGTGTACGTGGTCGACCGCGTCGGCCAGCTGTGCGCGCCGGGTCTGATCGGCGAGATCTGGATCGGCGGCGACGGCGTGGCCAACGGCTACCTCAACCGCCCCGAGCTCAACGCGGCGCAGTTCCTGCCCGACCCGTGGCGCGCCGGTGGCCGCCTGTACCGCACTGGCGACCTTGGTCGCTGGCGCGAGGATGGGCAGATCGAGTTCGTCGGCCGCCGCGACCGCCAGGTGAAGCTGCGCGGGTTCCGCATCGAGCTGGACGAGGTCGAGGCCCGGCTGCAGGCGCATCCGGGGGTGCAGGACGCCGCGGTGGCCGTGCGCGGCGCCGAGAACGACAAGCGCCTGCTGGCATGGGTGACGCGCCGCGACGACGCGGACGCGACTTCGGGAACGGACGACGCGGATTTCCTCGACGATGTCCGCGCCTTCCTGCGTGGCGGCCTGCCCGACTACATGCTGCCGCAGGCGATGGCGGTGGTGGCGACGATGCCGCTGACCGGCAACGGCAAGATCGACGACAAGGCGCTGCCCGAACCGGAGGTCATGCCGGGCGACGCCGCCGGGTACGTCGCGCCGGCCACGCCCACCGCGCGGGCAATGGCGGCGATCTGGGCGCAGGTGCTGGACGTGGACGCCGGACGCATCGGCGCCGACGCGCACTTCTTCGAACTGGGTGGCCACTCGCTGCTGGCGATGCGTGCCATCGCACTGCTGCGCGACCAGCTGGGCGTGGACATCGGCGTGGCCGACCTGCTGGCACAGCCGGTGCTGTCGGCACTGGCCGACGTGGCCGATCGCGCCGCGCGCCATGCGCTGCCGCCGATCGTGCCGGTGCCGCGCGACGGCGACATGCCGCTGTCGCATGCGCAGCAGCGGCTCTGGTATCTGGCGCAGATGGAGGACGTGAGCCAGAGCTACCACATCCCCGGGGCGCTGCGCCTGCGTGGCGCGCTCGATACCGATGCGCTGGTCCGCGCACTGGACCGCATCATGGCGCGCCACGAAGTGCTGCGCGCGCACTTCGCCCAGGTCGGCGAAACGCCGGTGCAGCGGTTCGCGCCGGCCGACACCGGCTTCGCGCTGGGCATGCACGACCTGCGCGGCGAGCCCGACCCCGAGATCGCGCTGAAGGCGCTGATGGCCGAGGAATTCGCCGCGGACTTCGACCTGTCGGCGGGCCCGCTGGTGCGTGGCCGGCTGGCGCGGCTGGGCGATGCCGAACACGCGCTGCTGGTGACCTTCCACCACATCGTGATGGACGGCTGGTCCTTCGGCCTGCTGGTGCGGGAACTGGGCGCGTTGTACGACGCGTTCCGCGCCGGTGCGGACGACCCGCTGCCGCCGCTGTCCATCCAGTACGCCGACTACGCCGCATGGCAGCGCGCGTGGATGGACGACGGCGCGATGCAGGCCGGCAGCGACTACTGGCGCGCGGCGCTGGACGGTATTCCGGCCCTGCTGGAGCTGCCGACCGACCGCCCGCGGCCGACCCGCCAGAGCTACGTCGGCGACACGGTCCGCTTCGATCTGGACGCCACGCTCACCGCGGGCCTCCAGGCGCTGGCCCGGCGTCACGACATGACCCTCTACGCCACGCTGCTGGCGGCGTGGTCGATCGTGCTGCACCGGCTGTCCAACCAGCAGGACGTGGTGATCGGCGTGCCGGTCGCCAACCGCACCCAGCTGGAGACCCAGCCGCTGGTGGGGTTCTTCATCAACACGCTCGCGGTGCGCGTGGGCTTCGCCGCGCCCGACAGCGTGGCCGGGCTGCTGCGCCAGGTGCGCGGCCGGGTGATCGACGGCCAGACGCATCAGCACGTGCCGTTCGAGCAGGTGGTGGACCTGGTGCAACCGCCGCGCAGCTTCGCGCACACGCCGATCTTCCAGGCGATGATCAGCTGGCAGGACGAGGAGTGGAGCGAGCTGTCGCTGCGCGACCTGACGGTGGAGATGATCGCCCCCGAGGTCCAGCCTTCCAAGTTCGACATCACCCTCGACATCGGTCCGTCCGGCGCCGGCATCGCCGGCAGCGTGGAGTTCGCCACCGCGCTGTTCGACCGCGACACCATCCAGCGCCATGTGGGTTACCTGACCCGCGTGCTGGAAGCGATGGTCGCCGACGACACCGCGCCGGTCGCGCGCATCGACCTGCTCGACGAGACCGAGCGCACGCGCCTGCTGGTCGATTTCAACGACACCGCGCGCCCGGAGCTGATCACCGCGACGTGGCCGGAACTGTTCGTCGCGCAGGTCGCGCGCACGCCGGACGCGGTGGCGGCCGCCTGCGAGGGCCGGCGGTTGACGTATCGCGAACTGGACGTGTCCTCGACCCGTCTGGCGCACGCGCTCCGTGCGCGCGGCGCGGGTCCTGGCGCGGTCGTCGGCCTGCTCGACGCGCGCGGGCTGGACCTGCTGACGGCGATCATCGCCACCCACAAGGCCGGTGCCGCCTACCTGCCGCTGGACCCGACCCATCCGCCGCAGCGCTGGCTGGAGATCCTGGAAGACGCGGGCCCGCAGCTGCTGTGGGTGGGCGATGCCTACGCCACCGAGCGGCGCTGGCTCAAGCGCAAGTGGAAGGGCGGGCCGGCCGTGGACGCCGCGGAACTGCTGGCCGCCGTCGACGCGGCCGATGCGACCGGCGCGCTGCCGTTCCCGGCGCTCGACGACCTCGCCTATGTGCTGTTCACGTCCGGCTCCACCGGCAAGCCCAAGGGCGTGATGATCGAACACCGCGGCATGGTCAACAACATGCTGGCGAAGTTCGAGCCGCTGTCGCTGACCGCTGCCGACGTGATCGCGCAGACCGCCTCGCAGTGCTTCGACATCTCGGTGTGGCAGTTCCTCACCGCGCCGCTGCTGGGCGCGCGCGTGGAGATCGTGCCGGATGCCACCGTGCGCGATCCCGAAGCGCTGCTGGCGTGCCTGGAAGGCGCCGGGGTGACCGTGTGGGAACCGGTGCCTTCGGTGATGCAGGTGATCCTGCCGTACCGTCGCGCGCTGCCCGCACTGCGCTGGGTGATGCCCACCGGCGAGGCGCTGTCGCGCGAGCTGGTGCTGCGCTGGTTCGCGCAATATCCGGACGTGCCGCTGATGAACGCCTATGGCCCGGCCGAGTGCTCCGACGACGTGTCGTTCCAGCCGATGCACGGCCCGGTGGACCGCGTGCTGATCGGCCACCCGGTCGCCAACGCGCGCCTGCATCTGGTCGATGCCGAACTGATGCTGGTGCCGACCGGCGCGATCGGCGAGATCGCGGTGTCCGGCCCGGTGGTCGGGCGCGGCTACCACAACCGCCCCGAGGAGACCCGCGCCGCGTTCCGCGAAAACCCGCATGCGCGTGGCGCCGACGACGCGCGGCTGTATCTCACCGGCGACCTCGGCCGCCGCCATCGCGATGGTGGCATCGAATACGTCGGGCGCAAGGATTTCCAGGTGAAGGTGCGCGGGTTCCGCATCGAACTGGGCGAGATCGAAGGCTGCCTGGAAGACCATCCGGCGGTGCGCGAGGCCGTGGTCGTGGCACGTGCGATCGGCGATGGCGGCGACAAGCAGCTCGTCGCCTACGTCGCCGGGCCGGATGCGCCGGCGCTGACGCTGCAGGTGTTGCGCGACCATCTGTCGCAGCGTCTGCCCGACTACATGGTGCCGGCCGCGTTCGTGATGCTGGAGGTGCTGCCGCTCAACGCCAACGGCAAGATCGACCGCGCGCAATTGCCCGAGCCCGGCGCGTCGGCCACGGCGCAGGCGCCGTACGCGCCGCCGGCGCCCGGCACCGAGGCCGCACTCGCGCAGGTCTGGCAGGACCTGCTGGGCGTGCCCCGCGTGGGGCGCGACGACAGCTTCTTCGACCTGGGCGGCGACTCCATCCTGCTGATCCGCATGCTCGGCCGGGTGCGCGAGCGCGGCATCGCACTGGGCGTGGCCGACGTCTACCGCCTGCGCACGGTGCAGGCCATCGCGGCGTTCGCCGGCGCCGGGTCGGTGTCGCTGGATGCGGTGCTGGCCGAGATCGCCGCGCGGGGCCGCCGCCCCGTGCGCGTCGCGCTCGAAAGCGGCGACGCGCTGCTGCTGGCGCCGCCGGTCGAGGCCACGGACGATGCGGCGCTTCGCACGCTGCTGGCATGGGAGGAGGGCGAGGGCTCCGGCATCGCGTTCGTCCGCCACTGCGCGGATCCCGAGGCGCAGGCCGATGCTCTTCGCGCGCAGGGCCCCGCCGCGCTGGATGTTGGCGACGCACGCGTGGCGCAGGCCGTGCCGGCCGATGCCATCGCCGCGGCGCTGGCCGGGCCGCTGGACGACTGGCGCGCGCGGATCGCCGAGGCCCGGGTCGAGGAGACCTATCCCCTCGGCGCGATGCAGCGCGGCCTGCTGGGCTGGGACGCGCGCGACAGCGTGGAGTGCATCGAGGTGCGCGGCTGGCACGACGCCGACGCGCTGCGCGATGCGTTCGCACAGGTCGCCTGCGAGCAGGATCCGCTGCGCTCCGAACTCGCCCCCGACGGCGTCGGCTGGCACCTGCTGGATGCCGACACGGTGCGCACCGCGCGCATCCCCGCCATCCGCCTGGACGCGGCTGCCGTGCGTGCACCGGATGCCGCCATCGCGCAGGCGTTCCAGGCGCTGCAGGCCGTCCGCCGGGAAGCGCGCGTGGCCTACGCCGCGGCCTGGGTGTCGCTGTCGGACACGCGCCACTGGCTGCTGCTGTCCGTGGACCACCTGATCTGGGACGGCATGTCCACCGACGCACTGCGTCGCCGGCTGGGCGCCGCACTGCGCGGCGACACCGGCCCGGCCCCCTGCGCGTACCGCGGCTTCATCGCGGACGTGGAGAGCCGCGGCGACCGCGTCGGCGACGCGCAGCTGGATGCGCGTTTCGACCGCGACGCAGTGGTCGAAGCGATGGCCGCGACGGCCACCGCGCTCACCGGCCGTGCGTCGCGACCGCTGCGCATCGTGCATGCCAGACTGCCGCTGGCGCGGGGGTCGGCCGCGGCCGAACAGGCCTTCGATGCGTTCAAGCGGGTGGTCGCGCGGCTGACCGGGCTGGAACGCTTCGGGCTGGTGATCAACCACCACGGGCGCCAGCGCGGCGACCGCGCGTTCTTCGACCACGTCGGCCTGTTCCTGGACAAGATCCCGTGCGCGGTGTCGCTCGACACGCCCCTGCAGGCCGCGGCCGACAAGGCCGCGGAACTGCAGCGCGCGGGCCTGGGCTACCTGGCCATGGAAGCGCGCGCCCGCGCCGCGGGCCTGGCGCCCTCGCTGCCGGAGCTCGCCGATGAAGTGCTGTTCAATTTCCAGACCGATGTTCCCAACGCCGATGCCGCCGCGCCCCCGCACGACGGCGCCGGACTGCTGCACAAACTCCGCGGCTACCGCGGCATCCTGTTCGAAGCCTGCGCACAGGATGACCACCTTGTCGTCACGTGCGCGTTCCGCGGCGACGACGACCTTGGAATCCTGATGACGACCATGCCCGACAGTGTCCTGATCGACGAGCTCACCGAAACCTTCGCCCCGCCGCAGGAGGAGGGACCGCCCGCGGATACCGCCGCCGGCGAAGCGGGCGCCCTGCAGCACGCGGCCGCGGCTCCGGCCGAGGCCGAGTACGCACTGGTGGTGGACGACGCGCGCAAGCACTACGGCGTGTTCGAAGCGGTGAAGGGCGTCAGCTTCAAGGTGCGCCGCGGCACCTGCTTCGGCATCCTCGGTCCCAACGGCGCGGGCAAGACCTCGCTGCTGGCGATGATCGAGGGCCTGGTGCCGATCACCGGCGGGGCCATCCGCATCCTCGGCATGGATGTGGCCACCGAGATGACGAAAATCCAGCCGCATCTCGGCGTGCAGCTGCAGCAGAACAATTACTTCCAGTTCCTCACCGTCGCCCAGCTGATCCGCTTCTACCAGGAGCTGCGCGCGGCGGTCGGCGGCAAGGGCGGCGGCGTTTCGGCCGACGCGCTGCTGGAGCGGCTGGGGCTGAAGGACAAGCTGAAGTCCAAGGTCGACGAACTGTCCGGCGGCCAGAAGCAGAGGCTCTCCATCGCCATCGCCCTGCTCGAGGACCCGGACGTGATCTTCCTGGACGAGCCCACCTCGGCGCTGGATCCGCAGAGCCGGCTCTACACCTGGGAATTCATCGAGCAGCTCAAGCGCGACGGCAGCAAGACCATCATCCTCACCACGCACTACATGGAGGAGGCCGAGCGGCTGTGCGACGAGATCCTGATCATGAACGGCGGCAGGATCATCGCCCAGGGCGAGCCGGCCGCGCTGGTGGCCTCGCTCACCGCGCACCAGACCCTGAGCGTGCAGTTCGCCAACGACCGCTTCCACGAAAGCCACCTCGAGCGCGTGGCCGCGATCCCCGGCGTGGAGTCCCACCTCTGGGACGCGCGGACCGACACGCTCTGCATCCAGACGACCGATGTCGCCGGCACGCTCGGCGAAATGCTCGCCCTGGGCCGCGAACACGGCATTCCGATTCTCAACCTCGACATCGAACGTCCCAGTCTTGAGGACGTGTTCCTGTCGCATACGGGCAAGGGCCTGCGCGAATGAAAAAGACATGGGTGTTCTTCAAGCTGCGCATGCTGCAGCTCAAATCCGACAAGACCTCGCTGTTCTTCAGCTACGTCCTGCCCGTGCTGCTGCTGCTGGGGATCGGTTTCCCGCTGCAGGTGCGCGACGGGGCCGTGCTGGATGTGGCCTACACCGATGCGGTGGGCAGCCCGCAGAGCCGCGCGCTGGTGGAATCGCTGCGCAAGCGGGACTACGTCAATCTCACCGAGTATCCGGGCGACATCGACTCGGCGCAGGCGGCGTTGCGCGAGAACGAGCTCAAGCACTACCTGCGCATCGAACCGGCCGCCGCCGCCGATGGGCCGGTGGCGTACCGGGTCTTCTCCAACTCCCTGCCGGAGAACCAGGTCGAGAGCGCGGCGTTGCGCGGTCTGGTCGACGAGCATCTGGACGGCCGCCCGGCCGCCGCGCTGCGGCCCACCGAGGTCAAGACCGGCAAGTACACCTCCTACCTGGTGACGCTGCTGCCGGGCCTGATCGGCATGACCCTGCTGATCATCGGCCTCAACGGCTTCGGCGCGGTGCTGATCGAGGAGGAGCACCACGGGCTGTACAAGAACATCAAGACCATCGACGTGTCGCCGGTGCCGTTCCTGGCCGGTCTGTTCGCCTCGCGCATG
>CBFGMS010000014.1:0-70722 GCA_965649985.1 uncultured Gammaproteobacteria bacterium
GCTCTGCGCGGCGACCGTTGGCGGGTGCTGGCCGGGCGTGGCCGGGCTCTGCCGCCGGGCGCAAGCCTGCCCGGCGCCTGGCCGGGGGTCGCCGAGCAGGTGGAACGCGCCCGCGGCGCGCGCGGGGCGGACTGGTGGCTGGGCGCGTCCCCGGTCCCGGTGACCCTGGAAGCGGCCATCCCCGGCACCGGTGGCACGCTCGGCCTGATCTCTGTGGCGCTGCCCACCGGCCTGCGACCCGAGCCGGAGGATCGCGCCACGCTGGCCGCGCTGGCCGCGATGCTGGGCGCGGTGGTCGCCGAGGTCGCGCCGCGCGGCGGGAGAAACAGGAGCACAGGTCGCTGCTGCCGCGCGGGCTGACCAATGCCGAACTCGGCGCCGAACTGGGCATCGCGCCCGGCACGGTGAAGGCGCACGTCGAGCGCATCCTGCACAAGCTCCGCCTGGGCGACCGGACCCAGGCGGCGGTCTACGCCACCCGGCAGGGATTGGCGGCATGAGCGCGACCGACGGCACGACCGACAGCACGATCGATCCGCGCGACACGCGCCATGCTCACGAGGACCTGCCCGCAGACGCACCCGCCGAGCGCCCGGGCGACGCCGACGGCGGCACGTCCGCACGGCGCGGCCCTTTCGCCCGTCTGCGCCAGTGGATGGACGCGTCGATCATGCGCAAGAGTCTGGCCGCGGTGGTGCCGTCGCTGCTGCTGATCGGCGTGGCCCTGGTGGCGATCACCCGGCTGGAGGACCAGACCGCACGCGCCGAGGAAGACGTGCGCCAGACCCTGCAGGTGCTGAGCGACCTGCACGAGGCCCACAGCCTGCTGGCGGAAACCGCGGCGGCGGTGCGCGGCTACCGTCTGGTGCACCGCGACAACTTCCTCGACCCGTATCGGCTGTCCGAACCCCGCCTGCCGGCGCTGCTGGACCGGCTCGAAGCCAACCTCACCGATCCGCGGCAGCGGGTGCGCATGAGCCGGGTACGGCCGTTGTTCGACGAGAAGAGCCGCGGCTGGCGCGAACTGCTGACCCCGGGCATCGACCCCGCCGTCGCCGAGCGGCAACTGATCGAAGGCAAGGCCAAGCTCGACATCCTGCGCGCCGAGCTGCGGCGGATGCGCGAGTACGAAACCACGCAGCTGGAGCGGCGCGCCCGCATCGCCCAGCAACTGCGCCAGCGCAATCTGGTCATCACCCAGATCGCCGCCCTGCTGGCCGGGCTGGGCGCGGCGCTGTCGGTGGCGTGGTTCACCTCGGGCCTGGCCCGACGCGCGCGCCAGCTGGCCGCGGAGGCCGCGCGTCTGGGCGAGGGCCGCGCCCTGCATCTCGCCGGCAGCGACCGCGACGAACTCGGCCAGGTCGGCGCGCGCCTGGTGGAGGCCAGCCGCCTGCTCGCCCAGCGCGAGGCCGAAACCCGCCGCGCGCGGGAGGACGCGGAAGAGGCCAATCGCGCCAAGACCGACTTCCTCTCGCGCAGCAGCCACGAGCTGCGCACGCCGCTGAATGCGATCCTCGGCTACGCCCAGGTGCTGGCGCTGGAGACCCCCGCCCCCGCACAGCGCGCCCACGTCGAACGCATCCTGTCCGCGGGCCGGCACCTGCTGGGCCTGATCAGCGAGTTGCTGGACATCGCCAGGATCGAAGCCGGCCGCCTGGACCTCGCGCTCGAGGCGGTGCCGGTGCGGCGCATCGTGGACGAGGCCGCGGCGCTGGTCGCACCCTACGCGCAGACCCGCGGCATCCGCCTGGAGGTGCCGGCCGACGACGCGCTGGCGGTGGTCGCCGATGTCCAGCGTCTGCGCCAGGTGCTGGTCAACCTGCTGTCCAACGCGGTCAAGTTCAACCGCGAGGGCGGCGCGGTGCGGATCGAGACGCGGGCGCTCGACGGCCGCGTGCGGCTGGCGGTGCACGACGAGGGCCCGGGCGTGCCCGAAGGACTGCGCGACCGCCTGTTCGTGCCGTTCGAACGGCTGGGCGCCGAGCGCTCGGCGGTGGAAGGCACCGGCCTGGGGCTGGCGCTGAGCCGCCGGCTGGCGGAGGCCATGGACGGGGAGATCGGCTTCGACAATGCGCCGGGGCGCGGCGCGTGTTTCTGGGTGGAGCTGCCGGCCGCGCAGCATGCGGACGACGCGGCCGCGCCGCAGCACCGCGACAGCGCTCCGGCCCCCACCCGTCCGCGCACCGTGCTCAGCGTGGAGGACAACGCATCCAACCGGGCGCTGATCGACGTGCTGCTGGCCCGACGCCCGCAATGGACCCTGCGCCATGCCGAGCATCTGGCCGGCGCGCGCGCGGTGCTGCAAGCGGCCGCGGACGGACGGCCCGGCGGCATCCTGCCCGACCTCATCCTGCTCGACCTGCACCTGCCCGACGGGCGCGGCGAGACCTGGATCGCCGAACTGCGCGCGGACCCGCGCTTCGCCGGCATCGCGGTGGTCGCGGTGAGCGCGGATGCGACCGAACGCACGGTGCAGGCCGCGCGCGCGGCGGGCGCGCTGGACGTGCTCGCCAAACCCCTGGACGTGTCCAGATTCTTCGCCACCCTCGACCGGGCCCTCGCATGAACCGCGACGATCTCCTCGCCAGCCGCATCCTCATCGTCGACGACGAGGACGACAACGTGCGCCTGCTCGAGGACCTGTTGGCCCGGGAAGGCTTCACCCAGCTGGTCGCGACCACCGACCCGTCGCGGGCCATGGACCTGGTCGACGCCTTCGCGCCCGACCTGATCCTGCTGGATCTGAAGATGCCGGAGCTGGACGGCTACGCCATCCTCGAAACCCTGGGCCGCACCCTCGACCGCGACGCGTTCCTGCCGGTGATCGTGCTGACCGCCGACCCCAGCCGCAGCGCCCGGCACCGCGCCCTGGGCCTGGGCGCGAAGGATTTCCTGACCAAGCCGCTGGACACCTTCGAGGTGGCGCTGCGGGTCTGGAACACGCTGGAGACGCGGATGCTGTTCAAGGCCCTGCGCGACGTGGCGCCTGGTCGCGAGGCGGTACCGGGCTGGCGCGGCGGCAGCTGACGGCCGCCCCGCCATCCGGCGCCGGACCGGGGCCGGACCCGCAACCGCCCTGTTCCGCTCAGGCCGACGTCGTGCCGGACACGCCCACCGGGCAGCTCACACCGGTGCCGCCGAGCCCGCAATAGCCGTCGGGGATCTTCGACAGGTATTGCTGGTGCTCGTCTTCGGCGTAATAGAAGGCCGGCGCCGGATGGACGATCTCGGTGGTGATGGCGCCATGCCCGGCCTCGCGCAGCCGTGCCTGATAGGCCTCGCGGCTGGCGAGCGCGGCGGCATGCTGCGCCTCGCTGTGGCAGTGGATCGCGGAGCGGTACTGGGTGCCGCTGTCGTTGCCCTGGCGCATGCCCTGGGTGGGGTCGTGGCGCTCCCAGAAGGTCTTCAGCAGGGTCTCGAACGCGATCTCGGCGGGGTCGTAGACCACCAGCACGGCCTCGGTGTGCCCGGTCTGGCCGCTGCACACTTCGCGATAGGTCGGGTTGGGCGTGTAGCCGCCGGCATAGCCGACCGCGGTGGTGTACACCCCGGGCAGCGACCAGAACACGCGCTCGGCGCCCCAGAAACAGCCCATGCCGAAGGCGACGCGCTCCAGGCCCGGGAAGGCGTCGCGCAGCGGATGGCCGTGGACATGGTGTGCGTTGTGCAGCGGCAGCGGCTGCGCGCGTCCGGGCAGGGCCTGGTCGGGGGCGGGCATGCGCTGCTTGAAGGCGCCGATACCGAGCATCGCGGTCTCCAGAGGGTGTGGGGGACAGACCGCCGAAGATGGAGGCAGGACGGCGCCGACGCAAGCGCGCCGCCCGGGCAGTCCGTCAGGCGGCGGTGGGCCGCCCCGAAAACACCGCGGGCGCCACCGTGACCCGGTTGCGGCCGCCGCGCTTGGCGGCATACAGCGCCTTGTCGGCACGTTCGAGCGTGGGCTGCGGCAGCGACTCGTGCTCCATCCGCACCGCCACGCCGATGCTGACCGTCAGGCGCAGGCTGCGGCCTTCCCATTCGACCTCGGTGGTCTCCACCGCGACCCTCAGCGATTCGGCGACGGCGCGCGCCATCTCGGTCTGGCGCCCGGGCAGGATGGCGATGAATTCCTCGCCCCCGTAGCGGCCGAAGATGTCGTCCTCGCCCAGGGTCTCGCGCATGGTGCGCGCCAGTACGCGCAGGCACTCGTCGCCGCAGGCGTGACCGCAGATATCGTTGAAGCTCTTGAAGTGATCCAGGTCGATGAACAGCACGCCCACCGGCTGCCGGTCGCGGTGCGCGTTCAGAAACGCGCGCGCCAGCGCCTGATCCACGCTGTGCCGGTTGAGACTGCCGGTCAGGGCGTCGACCTGCGCGGTCTGACGCAGCCGCAGCGCGGCGTAGGCTTCGTCCATCTGCTGCACGGCGATGCGCGCCAGCTCGCGCGCGATGGACAGCTCCTCCGGATGGAATGCGGTGGTGCCCGCACGTTCCAGCAGCAGCAGGCCCCAGGCCGGGGCACGCACGCCGGGCATGGGCAGCGCCGCCTCGATCGCCACCGGCACCGGCGCGTCGCCACGGGTCACCGGGTGCTGCACCTCGGTGGTCAGGCCGAGCTTCTGGCGCAGACCGCCCACGCGCTGCGTGGCCTGCGCGACGAAGTCCTCGCGCACCTCCGCGGGCCAGGCCTGCTGCGCGTCGCGCGAGTGGTGGCCGCGCAGCACCGCCAGCGCGGCATCGTTCGGCACCACCCGACGCAGGTGTTCCAGCATCAGGCGCAGGCCGGTGGCGTGGATCCGCGCCTCGTCGGCGTCGCGCAGCTGCAGCTGCAGCCCGGTCAACAGCTCCACGCGCACCGCCTCGCGATACAGACGACGCTCCGAATCGGCGCGCGCGCGCTGTTCCTGGTCGCGTTGCTGCCGGTACTTGCCGATGCGGCTGATCAACCCCACGCCGAGCAGCATCGCAGTGACCACGATGCCCACCTGGAACCCGTACAGCGCCAGCATGTCGAGCCTGGCGAGGCCGCGCGCCGCGGCTTCCCACAGCGCGATCGCCGCGACCACCGCCGTCGCCACGATCAGCGTGGTGCCGGCCATCGGCAGCCTGCGCCGGTGGGCGTCGAGCAGCACCGCCAGACAGGCCGCACCGCCGCCGGCCCAGAGCGTCGGCATCAGCCACCCGGACAGCGCCGGGAAGCGCTCGCCCCACAGCGCCAGCAGCAACGCCATCATCAGCAGCGCCACCGATGCGATGTCCATTCCATGGGAAAACCGCGGGCGCACGACGGAAAGGTCGGCATAGCGCTGGACGATGCGCAGGCAGGCCGCTTCGAACACCAGTCCGACCAGTTGCAGGCCGGAGCCGCCCATGCCCGCCGCCAGGCCCTGGCCGTCGAAGAGGTACAGATGGCCGTTGTAGGTGGCGATCAGGATCGCCGAGACCACGCTGAACCCGAAGAACGACAGGAAGCTCCAGTCGCGCGCGGCGTAGAACAGCGCGAGCCCCATCAGCCCCAGCGTGCACAGGCTGGCGTAGGCGAACACCGCCAGGATGGTGGCGCGCTGCATCTGCCGCATCGCCAGCGCCTCGGACATGACCTGCGGGCGCAGGGCCGCGTTGCGCAGGCCGGTGGCCTCGATCTCCAGTTCGATCGTGCTTTCCCAGGTCGAGGGCAGCCGCACCATGTAGCCCATGGGCATCGGGCCCTCGGCGGGCAGCGGTTCCAGAAAACTCATGCACTGCGAAGACCAGCGATCCCCCGCGCGCACCTGCACGTCGCGCACCGGCGTGCGCGGCATCCACAACACCCAGTGCGGGGCATCCGCGCGCTGCACGGGCAGCGTGAAGGACAGCACGGCCCGGGCGCGCTCGCCGGGCGCCAGCAGCAGGGCTTCGCCATCGGCGCTCAGCCGGGCGGGGCCGGCGCTTCCGCCGGGCATCGCGCGCAGTTCCGAGCGCAGCGCCTGCTCTTCGGCGGGCAGCGGCTGCCCGGCCAGGATCGAATACAGCACCGCCAGCGCCAGCAGGATGCTCCCGCCGACGGTGAACCAGTGCCGCTGCAGTCCGGTGGTCGCCCGCATCAGATCGGATCTCCGCATGTGGCATGCGCAGCCGGGCGATGGCCGTCCCGATCCCGCCCGGGCTCGAAGTGGCGATGGCTGCGACTCATCGTGCGGTTCCCCCTGAACCCGGCGCGATCCGACGCGGATGGACGCATCCCGGACGCATCCCTGTGTGGGGTGGGAAGGCATCCGATGCGATCCGGGCGGCCGTATCGCCGCCTGGACCGGCAACATTAGCATCGGCCAGACCGACGAAACCCCCGGTGGAGCGCCCCGCTCGGCTAAAATCGCGGTTTTCGCGACGCAGTCCACAGGAATGACCACGGAAACCGCCCCGCACGCCGTGCACGATGCCATCCCCGGCACCGACCCCACCCCGGAACGCCGCCAGGATTTCATCCGGCAGATCGTGCGCGACGACCTCGCCGCCGGCCGCCATGCCGCGGTGCGCACCCGGTTCCCGCCCGAGCCCAACGGCTATCTGCACCTCGGCCACACCCGCGCGATCTGGACCGACTTCGGCATCGCCGAGGAATTCGGCGGGCGCTGCAACCTGCGCTTCGACGACACCAATCCGGCCAGGGAAGACCCCGAGTACGTCCGTGCCATCCAGGACGACGTGCGGTGGCTGGGTTACGACTGGGCCGAGCTGCGCCACGCCTCGGATTATTTCGAGGTGTTCTATCTCGCCGCCGAGCAGTTGATCCGCCAGGGCGACGCCTTCGTCTGCGACCTGAGTGCCGAGGAGGTCCGCGCGTACCGCGGCAGCCTGACCGAACCCGGCCGTCCGTCGCCGTACCGCGACCGCGGCGTCGAGGAGAATCTCGACCTGTTCCGGCGGATGCGCGCCGGCGAATTCGCCGACGGCAGCCACACCCTGCGCGCGAAGATCGACATGGCCAGCGGCAACATCAACCTGCGCGACCCGGCGCTGTACCGGATCAAGAAGGTGCCGCACCAGAACACCGGCGACGCGTGGCCCATCTATCCGATGTACGACTTCGCGCACTCGCTCAGCGACGCGGTCGAAGGCATCACCCATTCGCTGTGCACCCTGGAATTCGAGGACCATCGCCCGCTCTACGACTGGTGCGTGGACAAGGTGGATCTGGCCGGCCGGCCGGAACTGCTGAAACCGCTCACCGACAGGGGCTTCCCGCGCGAGGCGGCCAAGCCGCGGCAGATCGAATTCTCGCGCCTCAACCTGAACTACACCGTGATGAGCAAGCGCAAGCTCATGGCCCTGGTGCAGGAAGGGCTGGTGGACGGCTGGGACGACCCGCGGATGCCCACCCTGCAGGGCATCCGCCGCCGCGGGTACACCCCCGACGCCCTCAAGCTGTTCGTCTCGCGCCTGGGCCTGTCGAAGCAGAATTCGTCGATCGATTATTCGGTGCTGGAAAACACGCTGCGCGAAGACCTCGACGCGCGCGCGCCGCGGCGGATGGCGGTGCTCGACCCGCTGAAGTTCGTGCTGACCAATCTGCCGGACGGCCATGAGGAAACGCTGCGCTTCGCCAACCATCCGAAGGACGAGAGCTTCGGCATGCGCGAGGTGCCGTTCTCGCGCACGCTGTGGATCGAGCGCGAGGATTTCGCCGAAGTCCCGCCCAAGGGCTGGAAGCGGCTGGTGCCCGGCGGCGAAGTGCGCCTGCGCGGCGCGGGCATCGTGCGCTGCGACGAGGTGGTGAAGGACGACGCGGGCCAGATCGTCGAGCTGCGCGGCACTCTCGACCCCGAATCGCGGCCCGGGATGCCCGGCGCCGAGCGCAAGATCAAGGGCACGATCCACTGGGTGAGCGCGATGCACGCGGTCGCGGCCGAAATCCGCCTGTACGACCGCCTGTTCGACGTGGCCGACCCGGACGACGACAGCGACGGCAAGACCTATCGCGACCATCTCAACGCCGATTCGCGCCGCAGCGTGCGCGGCTGGGTGGAGCCGGCCGCGGCGACCGTCGCGCCGGAACAAAGTCTGCAGTTCGAGCGCATGGGCTATTTCGTGGCGGACCGCTACGACCACCGTGCCGAGTCCCCGGTGTTCAACCGCAGCGTCACCCTGCGCGACACCTGGGCGGCGAAGGCCTGAGCCTCGCGTCGCACCCCCCGCATCCCCTCCCCGCCCCCACGGAGCCGCCCATGCCGCACGCCTTCCTCGACAGCCCCCTGTCCCGCACCGTTGCGGGTGCGGGCCGGCACCCCGCGCGCCTGTGGCGGGCGCTGGCCGCGAGCGCGCTTGCGCTGACGCTGGCCGCCTGCACCGCCCCGGCGCCGCAGTCGCCGGCCCCGGCCGGCGATGCCGTCGCGGCCGCGCCGACGCCGGCCTCCACCCCTGCGGCGCCAGCCGTCATCGAAACGCCGGCCGCCAAGGCAGGCGGACGTCCCGGCGCGATGCCCGCCCCGCCCGACCGCAGCTGCCGCACCGACAGCGACTGCACGGTCAAGGATGTGGGCAACTGCTGCGGGTATTTCCCGATGTGCGTGAACAAGAACGCGCAGACGGACCCCGCCGCGGTGCGTGCCGCCTGCGAGCGCGAAGGCATCGCCTCGGTCTGCGGCTTCCAGGAGGTGAAGGGCTGCCGCTGCGTCGAGAACCGCTGCGAGAACCAGCGCGACGGCCTGCCGGAGGCAATGTGATGCTGTACGCACAGGTGCACCTCACCCTGCCGGCCTGGGTGCACGACGCCGTGGACACCACGCGCACCTACGACACCGACCTGGACAAGGTCGCACTGGCCATCGCGCTGTCGCAGGGCAATGTCGAACACGCCAGCGGCGGGCCGTTCGGCGCGGCGGTGTTCGGCCCGGACCACCGCATCGTGGCGGTGGGCGTGAACCGCGTGCTGCCGCACAGCTGCTCGGTGGCCCACGCCGAAACCATGGCCTACATGCTGGCCCAGCAGCGCACCCAGCGTGCACGGCTCAACCGTGATGCCGACGATTCTCCGGTCGGCCCGGTGGTGCTGGCGACCTCGGCCCAACCCTGCTGCCAATGCTATGGCGCCACCATCTGGGCGGGCATCGACCGTCTGCTGATCGGCGCCCGCGCCGAGGACGTGATGGCCCTGACCGAATTCGACGAAGGCCCGCTGCCGGCGGACTGGGTGGGCGAGCTGGAGAAGCGCGGCATCGCGGTGACCCGCGACATCGCCCGCGACGAGGCCTGCGCGGTGCTTCGGGCCTACGGCCAGGGCGGCGGGCTGCGCTACTGAGCGCAGTGCCCGCGGGCGATCCACTCCGTTTCACTCCGGCGGCAGCAGCTCCATCGCCATCACCAGCGCGTCCTCGCGCCCGCCGACCGCCGGGTAGTAGCGCGGGCGGCGGCCGATCTCGTTGAATCCCTCGTCGCCGTAGAGCGCGATCGCATGCGGATTCGACGGACGCACTTCCAGGAAGATGCGCTGCGCGCCATGCTGGCGCGCGCAGCGCAGCAGCATGCGCAGGATCTCGCGGCCGATGCCCTGTCCCTGCTCGACCGGGTCCACGCACACGTTCAACACATGCGCCTCGCGCGCGGCGATGCTGAGCACGCCGTAGCCGACGATGCGGTCTTCACGCACCGCGAGCCACGCCTGGTAGCCGGCACTCAGGCAGTCGCGGAAGATGCCCACCGTCCACGGGAACGGGTAGGCGCGCACCTCGATCGCCATCACCGCCTCCAGGTCGTGCATCCGCATCGCGCGGAAGCCGGTGACGGCCTCGGGCTGCGCCTGCGCGCTCATGCGTCCGCACGCCTGAGCGCACGCAGCCGCGGCCACAATGCGCGTTTGGCCGCGGGGTCGCGACGCAGGCGCCCCGTCTCCGGCCATTGCGACAGAAGAGCCGCCGCGTCGACGGCATCGGGCGCACGCCCGGCCGCACGCAGCAGCGCGCGGGCGAGGCGGTCCTGGGTCGTCGCCGCAGGACGCGGCTCGGCACGTTGCGATGCGGCGGCGTCCGAAACGGAAGCCGCAGGGACGGCGGCATGCGCGGGTGTGGCATGCTGCGTCGGCGTATCGCGCGTGTCGCCGGCAGTCTGTGCTGCAGCACCCGCACCGCCGGCCGACGGACGCGGCAGCAGCACCGTGAAGCCCATGGCCTCCAGCGTGTCGCGCTGCAGCCCGCTCCAGCTCATGCGCCATCGCCCCCCGTGACGCTGCTCTCTCCACCGCGGCTGCGCATGCGGCGCGCGATCAGCGGGCCGGTCAGCGCGAACAGCGCGAACACGGCCAGCAATACCTTGGGCGGGTCGATCATCACCCCGATGATCGCCACGATCACGATCGGCACCGCGAGGAACGGCACGCGATCGGCCCCAGGGCCCTTGCGCCCGCCCTTGAAGCTCGGATAGCGCAACCGGCTGACCATCAGCAAACCGATCACCACGGTGATGGCCATCGCAAGGTAACGCAGGCTCTCGCCGTCCTGCCCCAGACCGTGCGCGGTCCAGACGAAGCTGGCCATGACCGCCGCCGCCGCCGGGCTGGGCAGGCCGATGAACCAGCGCTTGTCGACCTGTTCCACCTGGCTGTTGAAGCGCGCCAGCCGCACCGCGGCGCAGGCGGCGTAGAGAAAGGCCGCCAGCCAGCCGATCTTGCCCAGGGTCGGGCCGTCCAGCTTCAGCGCGAACAGCGACCAGTGATACATCACCAGCGCCGGCGCCATGCCGAAGCTCACCAGGTCCGCCAGCGAGTCGTACTGCACCCCGAATTCGCTCTGGGTATTGGTCAGCCGCGCCACCCGGCCGTCGAGGCCATCGAGCACCGCCGAGATGAATACCGCCACGCAGGCCTCGCCGATCCGCCCCTGGGCCGCGGCGATGATCGCGAAGAAGCCCGAAAACAGGGCGCCGGTGGTGAACAGGTTGGGCAGCAGATAGATGCCGCGACTGCGCGGCGGCAAGGAGGGAGGCGCCGGAGGCGGCGTCTGCGGCGACGGGGAGGGCGATGCGGAATCACTCATGCGGGCAGTGTAGAGCGTGTCCTGCGCTTGTACATCCCTGGCGGGCGGCCCCCTCCCGCGCTCCGCGGCACCGGCATCGCTCGCGGCCGTGGCCGGGGCCGCACGCGTGATCGCGCCGGCGATGTGCGCCCGGTCGCAACTTGCGCCCCCGCGGACGAGGTGCTGCAATCCTGGTTTCCCCCCGCGTCGCCCGAGGCTGTCCATGTTCCGTCCCCGCCCGTCTTCCGCCCGGCTGCCCGCCTGCAACTCCCTCTCGCCCCGCGCGATGCTGGCCTGCGCGCTGATCGCCGCCAGCGTGTGCGCGGCCGAGGTCTCGGCCGGCGAGGTCTACCAGTGGACCGACGCCAGCGGCGTGACCCATTACTCGCAGACCCCGCCGCCCAGCGGTGCCGCCAAATACCGCGTCATCAGCCACCGCCAGCCCGAAACGCAGGCGTCTGCGGCCGCGACCGCACCGGAAGACCCCCAGTGCGGCGTGGCCCGCGCCAACATCGCCCTGATCGAAGGCGGCGGCCGCGTGCAGCGCGACACCAACGGCGACGGCGTGCCCGATCGCGATCTCACCGCGGTCGAGCGCGAGAGCCAGCTGCAGCTGGCCCGGCTGGTGCTGCGCAGCAACTGCACGCCGCCGGCCCAGGCCGCCGCCGCACCGCAGACCGACACGTCTTCCGACGCCATCGGCGAGGAAGGGAGCGCATCGGAAGGCAGCGAATAAACCGCGGCCTCGCATCGACCGGCGCGAGGCCGGCACGGACGCGAGGCGCCGGATGGGGCAAAATGGACGTTTCGCGTGCATCGCACGCCCCGCTCCCCGCGCGCCATGCGTGCGCGCGGAATGCCCCCGCGCGTCACAACCCCACGAGTCCGCTATGCGTCTTTCGCAGTTCCACCTCCGCACCGAAAAGGAAACCCCGGCCGACGCCGAAATCGTCAGCCACCGACTGATGCTGCGCACCGGAATGCTGCGCAAGCTGGCCGCCGGCATCTACACCTGGAGCCCGCTGGGCCTGCGCGTGCTGCGCCGGGTCGAGGCGGTGGTCCGCGAGGAAATGAACGCCGCCGGCGCGCAGGAAGTGCTGATGCCTTCCATCCAGCCCAGGGAGCTGTGGGAGGAAACCGGGCGCTGGCAGAAGTTCGGCGGCCAGTTGCTGAAGATCCGCGATCGCAAGGACGCCGAATACTGCTACGGCCCCACCCACGAGGAAGTCATCACCGACTTCGCCCGCCAGGAGCTGGCGAGCTACCGCCAGCTGCCGGTGAATTTCTATCAGATCCAGACCAAGTTCCGCGACGAGATCCGTCCGCGCTTCGGTGCGATGCGCGCACGCGAATTCCTGATGAAGGATGCGTATTCGTTCCATCTGGGCGACGACTGCCTCGACCGCGAATACCGCAACATGTACGACACCTATTCGCGCATTTTCACCCGCCTGGGCTTGAAGTTCCGCGCGGTGTTCGCGGACACCGGCGCGATCGGCGGCAGCGCCTCGCACGAATTCCACGTGCTGGCCGATTCCGGCGAGGACGCCATCGCCTTCTCCGACGGCTCTGATTACGCCGCGAACGTCGAACTGGCCGAGGCGATCGCGCCCGGCGTGCGCGCGGAGGCCGGCGAAGCGATGCGCAAGGTCGCCACTCCGACCCAGAAAACCTGCGAGGACGTGGCCGCACTGCTCGGCATTCCGCTGGCGCGCACCGTGAAATCGGTGGCGATCATGGCCGAGGACGGCGAAGGCGCGCCGCAGTTCGTGCTCGCGCTGGTCCGCGGCGACCATGTGGTCAACGAGATCAAGCTGGGCAAACTGCCCGGCATGACCGAGTACCGTCTGGCCACCGAGGCGGAAATCCAGGACCACCTCGGTTGCGAGCCCGGTTTCCTCGGCCCGGTCGCGCCGAAAACGGCCATTCGCCTCATCGCCGACCGCAGCGTCGCCGCCCTGCACGATTTCGTGACCGGCGCGAACGAGGCCGGGTATCACCTGGCCGGCGTGAACTGGGGCCGCGATCTGCCCGAGCCCGATCTGGTCGCGGACATCCGCAACGTGGTTGAGGGCGACCCCTCGCCCGACGGCGCCGGCACGCTGCGCATCGCGCGCGGCATCGAGGTGGGCCACGTGTTCCAGCTCGGCCGCAAATATGCCGAGTCGATGGGCATGACCGTGCTGGATGAACAGGGCAAGGCCGCCACGCCGACCATGGGCTGCTACGGCGTGGGCGTGAGCCGCATCGTCGCCGCGGCGATCGAGCAGAATCACGACGAGGCCGGCATCGTCTGGCCGGCGGCCATGGCGCCGTGGCAGGTCGCGGTGTGCGTGATCAATCCCAAGAACGTGCCCGAGGTCGCGGCCGCGGCCGAGGCCCTGCACGCGGAATTGAACGCCGCCGGCATCGACACCGCGCTCGACGACCGCGGGCTTCGCCCCGGCCCGATGTTCGCCGACATCGAACTGATCGGCATTCCGCACCGGGTGGTGGTGTCGGAGCGCGGGCTGGCCGCCGGCACGTTCGAATACCGCGCGCGCAGCGGCGGCGAGGCCGAGGCACTGGATCGCGCCGCGCTGCTCGCGCGCCTGGGCATGCCATCCGCCTGACGCCCGTCGGCGGACACCCGTGCGGGCACGCCCCCGATGCCGGAAAAGCCCGTGAAAACGGGCTTTTTCTTTGCCTGAAACACCGCCAAACCTCCGCAAACCGGGTGCGGCACCAGGCGCCTCGACGATGCGAATCCTGGATGGATGCGCGATGCATGCGCGGAGAATTCCGTGTACGCAGCGCTTCCTGCACAGACGGGTTGTTTGTATCTTCCTGAATTTCCGTGCATTTTCGATTATCATGCGCGGGCTCGCATGTCGAGGCCGGATCAAGGGCCACGCCATGCCAGGCGGTTCGCGGCGCGCTTTCCATGCGCGGATCTCGCGGACCACGGAATCCGTCGTTCTCTTTCCGCATCACCCGGAGCCCACATGTCCATCGACGTCAAAAGCTACACCCTCGACCAACTGAAGAAACTCTCGGCCGAAATCAAGAAGCAGCAGACCAAGCTCGCCAAGCGCGCGCCGGTGTCGAAAGTGCGCGAGAAGCTCACCAAGATGGCCGAGGCCGAAGGCTACAGCCTGATGGAACTGTTCGGCGCCAAGGCCGGCAGCGCCCCGAAGGTGACGAAGAAGGCCGCTGCGAAGAAGTCCCCGGGCCGTCCCGCCAAGAAGGCTGCGAAGAAGGCGACCAAGAAGGCCGCCTCCAAGCGCGCCGGCGTGAAGGTGGCGCCGAAGTACCGCAACCCCGCCAATCCGAAGGAAACCTGGACCGGCCGCGGCCGTCAGCCGCGCTGGATGGCCGCGCAGGTGAAGGCCGGCAAGAAGCCGGAAGATTTCCTGATCAAGTGATCCGACGACGTGATGCGGTCACGTCATCGAATGACGGGACCCGCACGCAGGCGCATGCCTGCAGCACGATGTCGAAAAACGCCGGCCATGCCGGCGTTTTTCTTTGGCGGCACCCGCGTGCCGGCATGGCCAGAAGGGTGCGCAGCGAGGACGACAGCCGAATGCCCGCCGCGCCGCGACACAGGCAGGTCGGCCTCAGAGATTGCGTCGGGTGGGAATCAACAGATTGCCCAGCAGCATGCCGGCGATCAGCGCGATCAGGATATTCAGCGCCGCCAGCGCCGCGGCCTGTCCCGCGATCACGTCCTGCTGCTGCACCAGCGCCAGCAGGCCGCGCAGACTGGCGCTGCCCGGCACCAGCATGATGATGCCGGGCATGCGCACCAGTGCGCCGGGACGGTTGCTCCAGCGCCCGTAGGCATTGCCGAGCGCGGTCATCACCAGCGCGGAGACGAAAATGCCGACCGTGCTGCCGCTGTCGACACCGACCGCCAGGCCGACCACGCGCGCGATCAGATACCCCATCGCCGCAGAGGCCATCACCAGCGGGTAATCGCGTCGATCGCAGCGGAACAGCAGCGCGAACGCGAAGGTGCCGAGCAGCAGCGAGCCGGCCTCCACCCACCAGGTCTGCGGACGCAGCGCGCGCACGTCCGGCACGATGCCCAGCAGGTCGGCCGCGCTCAGCACCACGATCATGCCGATGCCGAGTTTGAGCACGGTCGCCATCGCGCCCGCGAAACGCGCGGTGCCGGAGACCAGATTCTGGTTGGTGAGTTCGTTGACCGCGTTGGTGAGCGCCATGCCGGGCATCAGCACGATCATCGACGCGATGATGACCGTATTGAGATTGAGCGGGCCGATCAGCCAGGCCACGCCGACCGCGATGCCGGCCGCCAGCATCGCCGCCAGCGCGTCGCTGGCCTCCTTCAGCCGGGGGCGGTCGTGGGTGAGGATGTCCAGCAGGCCGATCAACAGCCCGGTGACGCCGGCGGTGGCGATGTCCAGCCAAGGCAGACGCAGCACACCCGCCACGGTGGCGGCCGCCAGGCCGAAGGCGAACACCGTCCACAGCCGCGCGTGGCGCGTGTTGCCGACGCTCTCCAGCGCGAGCAGTGCGGCATGCCCCTCTTCCAGGCGCATCTCGCCCGAGGTCACCGCTTCCGCGATGCGGTCGGCTTCGCACAGTTTGTAGAGATTCGTGTCGCCCGGCGGCAGCCGCACCACGCGCACGGTCTCGCGCCGGCCTCGGCCGATCTCGCCGAAGGACAGGATCATGCCGGTGGGGTTGGACCAGGCGCCGCATTCCAGACCCAACCGGGTCGACACCGCGCCCACCGCACCTTCCAGACGGTGTGCGGTGGTGCCGTAGGCATGCAGGCGTCCCGCCAGTTCGACCACGAAGTCCACACGGGCGGCGTAGTCGACCGCATCGAAAGGAGGTGTCATCCGCATAGGATACGGCAGCACCTGCCGCACCCGGCGGACCACGTGAGCGATGTCCGCGGAGGCCGGTGCAGGATCGGTCGATGCAGGGCCGGTCGATGCAGGACGAGCCGATGCAGGGATGGCCGTAGCGAGGATGGGCAGCGGGACGCGAAGCCCGGGCGGGCGATCAGCCCAGCACCAGCGTGTCGCCGTCGATCCGTACCGGCACCGCACGCAGCGACTGGCCGCGACAGGGGCCGGCGGTGCAGTCGCCGCGGTCGAGTTCGAAGCTGGCGCCGTGCGCGGCGCAGATCAGGCTGCCGTCCTTGCCCTGCAGGAAACGCCCAGGCGCCCAGTCCAGGCGGCGGCCGGCATGCGGGCAGATGTTGAGCCAGGCGCGCACGGCATCGCCATCGCGATAGAGGATCAGCGCTTCCGGCTGCCCGTCGATGGTGGCCTCCAGCGCCATCGGGCTGCGCTCCGGCACGGACGCAAGGCTGACGCGCGTCGCGGAATCGCCCCCAGCTTCCGTCATGTTTAACGAAGTCCTTACATCGTCCTGCATTCCGCACCCGATACTGCTCTGGTTACTTCCACAGTGTGACACGACCCCTCTCCATGCGCGCACGCCGCCGATACGCCTTCTCCCGCCGTCTTCCCGCCTTTCTCCAGCCGCTCGCGATGGCCGCAGGCCGTCGTCTGGGCATCGTGTTCGCGCGCACCCTCGCGCCGCGGCGCCCGCGCCATCCGCTGCTGAAGCTCGGCTTCGGCCTGGTCGGCGTGGCCCTGCTCGCCGCGCTGCTGGTGGTGGCCGTGGTGGTGGGCACCGCGATGCTGGCGGTCGGCCTGATCGTGCGCAGCCTGCGCGGCGGCGCCACGCGCAAGCCGGCGGACGCGCAGACGGTCGTCGCCGAATACCGCGTGCTGCGCAAGCCGCAGCTGTCCGCCCCCGGCCGCTGAGCGCACGCAGGTGCCCGGAATGCCCATGCCCGGTGCGTCCACGTCGGATGTCATCGCAGCCCCCGCGCAGCCGCGCATCCCCGTGCGTTCGCGCGAGGGCGAGGCCCTCGGCATGTTTCCGGTGCGACGCATCTACTGCGTGGGCCGCAATTTCGCCGATCACGCGCGCGAGATGGGCGCGGACGCGCAGGCCTCGAAGGCCGAACGCGGCACGCCGGTGTTCTTCATGAAGCCGGCCGACGCGATCGTCACCGACGGCGACGTCCCCTACCCGCCCGGCACCGCCGATCTGCACCACGAGGTGGAGCTGGTGGTGGCGCTGGGCCACGACGCGCCTGCGGGTGTGCTGCCTGTCGAGGACGCAATGGCGCTGGTCCACGCCTACGGTGTCGGCCTGGACCTCACCCGCCGCGACCTGCAGGCCGCGGCCAAGGCCAAGGGCCTGCCCTGGGACATCGCCAAGGGCTTCGACGCCTCGGCACCGATCAGTGCGCTGCTGCCTGCGGCCGAGGTCGGCGACCTGGCCGCGCGCACGCTCTCGCTCAGCGTCGGCGGCGTGCAGCGCCAGTCTTCCGGCCTGGACATGCTGATCTGGGACGTGGCCGAGATCCTGCACGAGCTCTCGAAGCTCTACGCCCTGCGCGCGGGCGATCTGGTGTTCATGGGCACGCCCGCGGGCTTCGCCGCGCTGCAGCGCGGCGACGAGTGCGTCGGCCGCCTGGACGACCTGATCGAGCTGCGCTGCCGCATCGTCTGAACCACGCCGCGCGTCACGCGCCGCGCCCGTCACCGCCCCGCACCCTCCCTGCCCTCACGCACGCGCGTGGCGGATGCCGCGCCCACCCGCGTGCGTGCATTCCGCCGGTCTCATCCCGCCCGTGCCGCGGTCGGACCGCGGTGCCTGCTCCGGCGCGATCCCGTACAGTAACGCCGGTCCGGACGCCTCGCGCGTCCTTCCACACCGCTTCCCACACAAGAGGGCACCACGATGGGCATGGTTTCGGAATTCAAGGAATTCGCGATGAAGGGCAACGTGATCGACCTGGCGGTCGGCGTGGTCATCGGCGCCTCCTTCGGCAAGATCGTCACCTCGCTGGTCGACAACATCATCATGCCGCCCATCGGCTACGTGATCGGCAGTGTGGACTTTTCGGATCTCGCGATCACGCTCAAGGAGGCCACCACCAATGCGGCCGGCGAGGCCGTGCCGGCGGTGCAGATCGGCATCGGCACCTTCATCAACACCGTCATCCAGTTCCTGATCGTGGCCTTCGCCATCTTCCTGGTGGTGCGGGCCATCAACCGCATGCGCCGCAAGGAGCCCGAGCCGGCGCCGGCGCCCGCCGCGCCCAGCGAGGAAGTGCTTCTGCTGCGCGATATCCGCGATGCGCTGAAGCGCTGAGCAAAGGCGCAACCCGCGCCTGCGGCACCCTACATTCCACACCCGCACGTCCCACGAATGCCGCGAGCTGCTAGGCTCGCGGCATTCGTGTTTTCGTCCGCAGGTCTGGAGCCCATTCCGATGTCGATCCATCGTTCCGCACCGCGCCGGCGCAGCATCGCCACGCCGCGCACGCTGCTCGCCACCGCCTGTCTGCTCGTCTCCGGCGCGGCGCTGTCCCTCGCGGCCGCGGCCCCTGCCGACGCTTCCAGCGCATCGACGACCGCATCGGCGGCTCCTTCCGCCACCACGCACATTCCCGATGCCGCGTTCGCGCTCGCCGCCGAGCTGCGCGAACGCGCGCTGGCCGACGGCACGGCCTGGGACGTGGTCGAGTCGCTCACCACAGAGATCGGCCCGCGCCTGGCCGGCAGCGAGGCCGACGCGCGCGCGGTGCGCTGGGCGGAGGCGAAATTCCGTGAGCTCGGCTACGACCGCGTGTGGCTGGAGCCGGTGGAGTTCCCGAAGTGGGTGCGCCGCGGCGAGCGCGCCGAGGTGCTGGGCGCGCACGCGCAGCCGTTGAATCTCACCGCGCTGGGCGGCAGCCCGGGCGGCACCGTGGAGGGCGAGATCGTGCGCTTTCCCGACCTGGCCGCGCTGGAAGCCGCGCCCGCCGGTTCGCTGGCGGGCAAGATCGCCTTCGTCGACTACACCATGCAGCGCGCGAAGGACGGCAACGGCTACGGCCCGGCCAGCCGCATCCGCAGCCGCGGCCCGTCGGCCGCGATCCGCGCCGGCGCCGTCGGCTATCTGATGCGCTCGGCCGGCACCGAGCCGCACCGCTTCGCGCACACCGGCATCACCCGCTTCGACGAGGGGCTCACGCCCGTGCCCTCGGCCGCGCTGGCGATGCCCGATGCCGAGCAGCTCACCCGCCTGCTCGCCCTGGGCGCCCCGGTGCGCGTGCGTCTGGCGCTGGACTGCGGCTGGGACGGCACCGCGCAATCGTTCAACGTGATCGGCGAAGTGACCGGCCACGACCGCCGCCTGCGCGAGGAGGTGGTGGTGATCGGCGGGCACCTGGACTCCTGGGACCTCGGCACCGGCGCGATCGACGACGGTGCGGGCGTGGGCATCACCATGGCCGCCGGCGCGCTGATCGCACAGCTGCCGAAGGCCCAGCGCCCGCCGCGCACGGTGCGCGTGATCGCCTTCGCCAACGAGGAACAGGGCCTCTTCGGCGGCAAGGTGTACGCCGCCAACCGCGCGGCGGCCGGCGAGATCGGCCGCCACCAGATCGCCGCCGAAAGCGACTTCGGCGCCGGGCGCATCTACGCCATCGACAGCAACGCCGCGCCGCATGCGCAGGCCGCCGTCGCCCGCATCGCCGAGGCGCTGGCGCCGCTGGGTATCGCCCACGCGCCCGGCGCGGGCGGGCCCGGCCCGGACATCATCCACCTGACCCAGGCCGGCGGCATCTGGGCGGCATTGCGGCAGGACGGTACGGATTATTTCGACTACCACCACACGCCCGACGACACCCTGGACAAGATCGACCCGCAGGCGCTGGCGCAGAACACCGCGGCCTACACCGTGTTCGCCTATCTGGCGGCGGCGGCGGAGGGCGGGTTCGGGAGTGCGCCGAAGGCGGCGGACGCCGCGCCGTAACCACACAGCATCGATTTCCGCCGACATCGAAGGGACACGACCATGGCAGATTCCACCAGCGTCAATCCGCAGATCACCGACGCCCTGACCCAAAGCCACACGAAGGTGCTCGCCGAAGCGCCGGCGATGGCGGTGGGCACGCTCTATCAGGCACTCGCCCAATCCACAGGCCTGATGTACGAGAACGCGGTGGCCGCGCAGCAGCAGCAGAACACCATCGCCCAGGCGGCGACCACGCAGGGCGTGATGCAGATCTACTCGCTGGACACCGCCACGACCGGCATCTCCGCCACGCAGGCGGTGCTCGGCGATGCAGCCGACGCGCTCGACACAGGCGCACAGGCATCCGCCGCGCATGCCGCCTCCACGCTGGGCGACCGCCTCAACGCGCAGGTGGAAGCCGCGGTGCGGCTGGACAACGAGATCGTGCTCGCGCATGCGGCCGAGGTGGCGCAGGCGGTCCGCACGTGCTCCGATGCAATGGTCGCCGCGCTGCAGAGCGTCGGGCAGGCGTTGCACGAGGACCGGATACGCACCCTGAAACTCGCAGCCACCGCTGTCTGCCTGCGCGGCATGCTGAGCGACCCGTCGAAAGCCGCGGACTACGCCGCGGCGCTGGCCGTGATCGAGCGCCTGCACTGAGCCGTGCCCGGCACCCGATCCGGTCGTCCCTGATCGGTAACCGCAGCGTCAACGCACGCTGCGTCGCGCCCACTGCGCCAGCAACACCGCCGTCGCCGCAGCCACATTGAGGCTTTCCACCGCGCCGCTGCCGGGGATCGACACGCGCAGGTCGCAGGCGCGTGCGAGCTCGGCATTCATGCCTTCGGCTTCGGCGCCCATCACGTAGATCAGGCGCTCCGGCAGACGCGCGGCGAACACGTCGCCGCCGCCGCGCACCAGCGTGGCGGCGAGCGCGAAACCGGCGCCGCGCAGCTGGGCCATGGCGTTGTCCTCGCGGCCCAGGCGCACGAAGGGCACGGCTTCGGCGCCGCCTTCGGCCACGCGCGCGGCGGCGCCGGACAGGGCCAGGTCGGAATGTTTCGGCAGCAGCACCGCGGCCACGCCGAAATGCGCGGCGGAGCGCAGGATCGCGCCGAGATTGTGCGGGTTGCCCACGCCGTCCAGCCACAGCGCGCAGCACGGCCCGGCGGGCAGGTCGCGCAACCAGGTCGACAGCGGCTGCGGCGTCTCGCGCAGCACGTCGGCCACCACGCCCTCGTGATGCGCGCTGGCGGCGAGCTTGTGCAGGTCGTCCTCGCCGACCACGCGATAGCCGACGCGCCGGCTCACGCACCACTTCAGCACGGGCTGCAGCTGCGGGATGCGCGCCTCGCTCAGGTAGAGCTTGCGCAGCGCTTCGGGCCGGCGTGCGAACACCGCGCGCACCGCGTTCAATCCGTACAGACGCAGCTCGCTGTCGCGCCGGCCGCGGGCAGTGTCGAGCGACGGGTCGTCGTCGGCGCCGTCGTCGAGCGATGCCGCAGGCGGCCGTGCATGCGCGGGAGCGCGCACGGGGGCGGCCGCATGCGCGGGTGCCTGCGGGCGTGCGGACGTCCGCGCCTGCGCGGGAGGCGCATCGCCATGCAGGCCACGCGACTTGCGATACGGGTCTTCGGCAGGCGCGCCGGGGCGGCGCGGGCGGGACGGGTCGTGCGGAGGTCTGGGCATGGCCCAGTGTACGTCGACGCGCAGGGTTCAGCCGCCGAACACCGCCAGGACCATCCACAACAGCGCGGTCGCCATCGCCACCAGCACCCACACCAGGCCTGCCCCCGGCGCATCGCCTGGAGCCACGGTGGGCACCCGCTTCTCGTGGATGAGCGCCTGCAGCCGGGCGCTGTCGCGCGCGCGTTCGGCGTCCAGCCGGTGTTCGCTGCGGTGCTCGTTCTTCGCCACGGCGTCGCTGCGGTGTGCGCCCAGCACGCGTTCTGCGGTCTGCAGTGCGGCTTTGACGTCGCTGCCGCCGGTCTGGTTGACGTGGTCGCGCAGCAGCTTCACGGCCTCGCCCCGTTTGCCGCCGAGCAGCGATTCCAGAATCTGCTGCGCGACGTCCGGCCGGGCCGATGCGCCCGTGGAGGCCGCGGAGGCACCCCCACGACGCCCGTGCATTTCCACCACCATGGCGGCGCGCTTGAGATCCACGCCTGTGGTCTCGCGCACGATGCGGATCGCACCGAGCTTGTCGCCGCGCTGCAATGCGGTGATCGCGGCCTGCGGCAGGGGCATGTCGCTCATGGATCGACCTCCAGTGGAACGGGACGACGGCGCGCGGTGGTCAGGTCTGCCGGAATGCAGGCGTGGCGGGATGCAGCGGGCTGCCAGCCGCGAGCATAGCGCGTGGTGTCGGCCTGCGGCATGGAATACGCTGCCGCATCGGCACCGGGGCAGACCCGGAGGCCGGAACCGGCCTGCAGACCCAGTGCCGGCGGCGATCGGCGATCGCTCCCCACCGCCCAGGCCCGCACCGACGACCTGCCCCACGGACCCGACGCCACCCGCCATGCCATCCATGCCATCCGATGCCCCGTCGATCGACGTGGTCCGCGGCGACATCACCACGCTGCGCGTGGACGCCATCGTCAATGCCGCCAACGCCGCGCTCGCCGGCGGCGGCGGCGTGGACGGTGCGATCCATCGCGCGGCCGGTCCCGCGCTGCATGCGGCCTGTCGCGCGATCCCGATGGTCGCGCCCTTCGTGCGTTGCCCCACCGGAGAGGCGCGGATCACGCCGGGCTTCGACCTGCCGGCGCGCTACATCCTGCACACCGTCGGCCCAGTGTGGGAGGACGGGCGCAGCGGCGAGGCCGAGCAACTGGCCGCCTGCTACATCGCATGTCTGGAGCTGGCGGTGGAACACCGGCTGGCCTCGCTGGCGTTCCCGGCGATCAGCTGCGGCGTGTTCGGCTATCCGCCCGACCAGGCGGTGCGCATCGCGGTCGCGAGCGTGCGCGGGTGGCGCGGAGTCCTGCCCACGCGCGTCGTCTTCTGCGTGTTCGATGCGCAGATGGAAGCCCGCTACCGCGACGCCCTGGGCGAGCGCCGCGACTGAGCATCGCGCTGCGCATCGGCGGGCAGGTGCACCAGGCGCACAGACGGCAGGCCGCCATCCGTCCGTCTGCACCAGGACGGCCGGATGGATGGGCGGATCAGGCCGGCCCGCGTACCGCGGGCGTGTTGGCCTCCATCTCGGCCAGTTCGTGCTTGATCGCGTCGGGCGAGCGCGTGTAGCGCGCCAGGCGCAGGTAGAAGGCCGGCACAACGAACAGCGACAGCAGGGTCGAGAACGCCACGCCGAAAATCACCACCACGCCGATGGTGCTGCGGCTGGCGGAGCCTGGGCCACCGGCCAGCACCAGCGGCAGCGCGCCGATGATGGTGGCGACCGAGGTCATCAGGATCGGGCGCAGGCGCACCGCACAGGCCTCGAGGATGGCTTCGCCGATCGCCAAGCCTTCGTCGCGCAGCTGGTTGGCGAATTCGACGATCAGGATGCCGTTCTTCGCCGCCAGCCCGACCAGCATCACGATGCCGATCTGGCTGAAAAGGTTGAGCGAGCTGCCCGCGATCCACAGCCCCGCCAGTGCGCCGAGCACGCCCAGCGGCACGGTGAGCATGATGGTGAAGGGGTGGACGAAGCTCTCGAACTGCGCGGCCAGCACCAGGTACACGATCAGCAGTGCCAGCGCGAAGGTCAGCAGCACCGCGCCGCCGGCCTTCAGATACTCGCGCGACTCGCCCTTCCAGTCGATCTGGGCGGTGTCGGGCAACTCCTCGCGCACGGCCTGCTCGGTCCAGGTGATGGCATCGCCCAGCGGATAGCCGGGCGCGAGCGCGGCGGAGATGGTGATCGCGCGCAGCCGGTTGAAGCGGTTGAGGCTGCCCGGCTCGGCCAGCTCGTTGACCTTCACCAGATTGGACAGCGGCACCAGGCCGTCGCGGCCGCGCACCTGGATGGCCGCCAGGTCCGCAGGCGTCGCGCGCGCGGCGCGTTCGGCCTGCAGGATCACGTCGTATTCCTCGCCGTTGTCGACATAGGTGGTGACGCGCCGGCCGCCCATCATCGTCTCCAGGGTTCGGCCGATCTCGTCCACCTGCACGCCCAGATCGGCGGCGCGCGCGCGGTCGATCTCCACCCGCATCTGCGGCCGGGTTTCCTTGTAGTCGGAATCCACGCCGAACAGGTTCGGGTTCTGCTCCATGCGCGCCATGATCCGGTCGCGCCACTGCGCGAGTTCGGCGTAGTCGGGCCCGCCCAGCACCAGCTGGAAGGGCTGCCCGCCGCCGCGGGTGAGGCCGGTGCGCACGCGCGGGAACACCTGCACGCCGGGCAGGTCCGCCGTCTGCTTGCGCAGCTGCTGCACCACCTCGTCGGTGCTGATGTCGCGCTTCTGCCAGTCGTGCAGGAACACGATGGCCAGGCCCGTGTGCATTTCCTCGCTGGCGCCGAAGCTGCCCGGCACGCGCGTGTTGACCCGCTGCAGCGGCTTGCCTTCGCCGGTCTGCGCCAGCATCAGCGCCTCGACCTTGCGAACCTGGTCCACGGTGTAGTCGTAGCCCGCGCCTTCGGGGCCGACGATGCTGGCGAAGAACACGCCGCGGTCCTCGGCCGGCGCCAGTTCGCTGGGCACCACGCGGAACAGCACCAGGCTCAGACCGATGGCGGCGACCATCATCGCGATGAACAGCCACAGGTGCCGCACCGTGCGCGTCAGCAGCGATCGATAGCCGTCGGCAAGCCGGTCCACGCCGCGCATCACCCAGGCATTGAAACGCGTGGTCTTCTGCTCGGCATGCGGACGCACCAGCTTCGAACACATCATCGCGGTCAACGTGAGCGCGACGAAGGCCGAGATGGCCACCGCCACCGCCAGCGCGACCGACAACTCGCGGAACAGCCGCCCGGTGTTGCCTTCGAGGAAACCGATCGGCAGGAACACCGCGACCAGCACCGCGGTGGTGGAGATCACCGCGAACGCCACCTGCCGCGTGCCGCGCTTGGCCGCCAGCGCCGGCGGCTCGCCAAGGTCCGCGCGGCGCTGCACGTTCTCCAGCACCACGATGGCGTCGTCCACCACCAAGCCGATGCACAGCACCAGCGCCAGCAGGGTGAGCAGGTTGATCGAGAAATCGAAAGCGTACAGACCGATGAACGCGGCGATGAGGCACACCGGCACGGTCACCGCGGGAATCAGCGCGGCGCGTGCGCTGCCGAGGAACAGCCAGATCACCAGCAGCACCAGGCCGATCGCCTCGAACAGCGTCCACCACACGCGCTCCACCGAGGCCTCGATGAACACCGTGCTGTCGAACGCGACGAAAATGCGCGTGCCTTGCGGCAGCCCCGCCTGGATGCGCTCGGCCTCCTCGCGCGCCGCGCGCGCCACGTCGAGCGCGTTGGCGGTGGAGGTCTTGACGATGCCCAGACCGACGTTGGGCTCGCCGTTGCTGCGGAAATACGCACGGCGCTCGGCCGAATCCAGCTCCACCCGCGCCACGTCGCCCAGGCGCACCACGTAACCGTCGGCGCCCTTGCCGAGCGGAATCTGGCCGAAGTCGTCCGGCGCCAGATAGCTGCGCTCCACGCGCAGGGTGAAATCGCGCGCCTCGGACTCGATCCGGCCGGCCGGCAGTTCCACGTTCTCGCTGCGCAGGGCCGATTCCACGTCGTTGGCGGTGAGCCCGCGCGCCGCCAGGGCATCGCGGTCCAGCCACACGCGCATGGCATAGCGCTGGCGGCCGCCCAGGCGGATCTGCGACACGCCGTCGAGCGAGGACAGCCGGTCGACCACGTAGCGGTCGGCGTAATCGCTCAGTTGCAGGGTATCCATCGTGGTCGAACTCATGTTCAACCACAGGATCACGTCGGAGTCGCTGTCGGCCTTCTCCACTTCGGGCGCATCGGCCTCGTCGGGCATGCGGTCGGCCACGCGGCTGATCGCATCGCGCACGTCGTTGGCCGCCGCCTCGATGTCGCGTTCCAGGGTGAATTCGACCGTGATCGACGCGCTGCCGTTGTTGCTGCGCGACTGCAGCGTCTCGATACCCTCGATGCCGGCCAGCGCGTCCTCCAGGATCTGCGTGACCCGGGTTTCGACCACCGCCGCGGAGGCGCCGGGGTAGTTCACTTCCACCGACACCACGGGCGGATCGATCGCCGGCAGCTCGCGGAGCGTGAGGCGCGAATACGCCATCAGGCCGACCACCACCAGCAGCAGGCTGAGCACGGTGGCGAAGACCGGGCGTTCGATGGAAATGTCGGACAGGCGCATGGCTCAACCTCCGGCGGCGCTGGCGGCGGCAGGCCTGCCGCTGGCGGGCTTGTCGGCGGCCTGAGTGTCGTCGACCGGCGTCTCGTCGACCCTGCCTCCCGCAGCCGACGGCGCGCGTTCGCTGATCTTCGCGCCCGGGCGCAGTTTGCCGGTGCCGTCGACCACGATGCGGTCGCCGGCGCCGACGCCGGACAGGATTTCCGCGCGGCCGTCGCTGCGGCTGCCGATCTCCACCACCACGCGTTCGACGCCGCCATCCTGCCCGACGCGCCAGACGAAACTGTCGCGCCCCACCTGCACCACCGCGATCTCCGGCACCAGCAGCGCTTCGCGCGTAGCGGTCCCCAGCTCGACGCTGACCAGCATGCCCGGACGCAGCGTGCGGTCGGCATTGGCGAAATCCGCACGCACCAGCGCGGAGCGGGTGGTTTCGTCCAGACGGGTATCGATGGTGGAGACCGTGCCTTCGAATCTGCGCTCGGGGAAGGCCGCCACGCGGCCACCCACGGTCTGGCCGGTCGCCGCGCGGGCCAGCTGCGATTCGGGCAGCGGGAAATCCACCCACACCCGGTCGAGTGCATCGAGCGTGGCGATCGCGGTGCCCGGGGTTACCAGCGCACCGGGGCTGACCTGACGCAGGCCCAGCACGCCGGCGAAGGGCGCGCGCACCACGCGGTCGGCCAGCTGCGCGCGGATCTGCGCCACGCGCGCGGCGGCGGCATCGCGCGCGGCGCGCTGGTTGTCGAGCTGCGCGCGGGCGATCAACTGCTGGCGCGCCAGCTCTTCCTGACGCTTGAGCAGGCGTCCGGCCTCGTCGGCCGAGGCCTGGGCCTCCGCCAGTGCGGCGCGCTGCTGGTTGTCGGACAGCGTGACCAGCGGGGCGCCTGCGCGCACCGTGTCGCCGCTGTCGAAATGCACCTGTTCGACGATCTCGCTCACCTTGGCGGTCACCGTCACCGATTCGCGCGCCTTGACCGTGCCCAGCGCGACGATCTGTTCGGTGAACGGCTGCGAGGCGATGGTGGCGGTGACGACCTCGACCGGCGGCGGCCCACCCGCGCCCTGTCCATTCTCTGCGGCGTCCCGGTCGCAGGCGGCCAGTGCGACAAACAGCGGGATCGACAGCGACCAGCTCGCGAGGCGGCCCCACGACGGCCTGCGCACGGACCATGGCGGCGGCGCATCCTGGTCCTGGACGCATGTTTGAGCGGATCGCGGAAAGACTGGACGCTGGGTCATGGGTTGGACTGCCGGAATTGCGCTGCACGGAGATGCGCCGGATTGTAGCGACCGTTCGTGGAACACGATGCGCATCGGGCTCATGAGTTCATCATGATCCGATCACGCAGGGGGGTGTTGCGCCGCGTTTCTCTGCGTATTCGCTGCAAAACGCACGCACGGCGACCCGCCACCCATGACCTTCGGCCTAGCTTCGATGCAGGCATCGCAACGTTCCTTGCCGTGGACGGAACGCGATGCGGCGATCCGTTCATGCTGGCCGTGGTCCGGATGCGCGGATCGCGGCCACATCGGCGACGGATGCGCGGCCCGGACACGACGACGCCGGCACGTGGCCGGCGTCGTGGCTGCCCCGCGCAGGCCGCGCGGGGCGATGGCGATGGCGTGGAAAACCGGCCTCAGCCGCCCCACTGGCCCAGCGCGGCCAGGCCGTTGTCGCGGGCGCGTGCATAGACCATCTGCTGCGCCTTGGCGACGTTGCCCTTCAGGTCTTCCGACCAGATCTGCAGCGCGGCGGTCTGCATCGCGCGGCCGTAGGAGAACGACAGCGGCCACGGGTTCGGGCCCATCTGGTTCATCGCGTTGAGATGCGCGGTGGCGTCTTCGTCGCTCTGGCCACCGGACAGGAACACGATGCCCGTCAGGATGGCCGGCACCGCCGAACGCAGGCAGATCAGGGTCGCCTCGGCGACTTCATCGACCGACGCCTGCTCCTCGCAGTCCTTGCCCGAGACCACCATGGACGCCTTCAGGATGGTGCCTTCCAGATGCACGTCGAACAGATACAGCGCATCGAACAGGGCACGGAGCGCGGTTTCGGTGACGTTGTAGCACTCCTCGATGTCGTGCGCGCCGTCCATCAGCACTTCCGGCTCGACCATGGGCACCAGGCCGCATTCCTGGCACAGCGCGGCGTAACGGGCCAGCGCGTGGGCGTTGGCTTCGATGCAGGCGCTGGTGGGGATGTCTTCGCCGATGTTGATCACCGCGCGCCACTTGGCGAACTTCGCGCCCAGCTTCGCGTATTCCTTCAGACGGTCGCGCAGACCGTCCAGGCCTTCGGTGACCACTTCGCCCGGGCAACCCGCCAGCGCATGCGTGCCCTTGTCGACCTTGATGCCCGGGATGATGCCGTTGTCCATCATCAGCTTGGTGAAGGGCACGCCATCCTTGGTGGACTGGCGAATGGTCTCGTCGAACAGGATCGCGCCGGAGATGTGCTCGCCCAGCTTCGGCGTGCTCAGCAGCATCTCGCGGTAGGCGCGGCGGTTTTCTTCGCTGTTCTCGATGCCGACCGACGCGAAGCGCTTGGCGATGGTGGCATTGGATTCGTCGATGGCGATGATGCCCTTGCCCGGCGCGACCATGGCGCGGGCGATGTCGGCAAGCTGTTCGATGCTCATGTGAAGTCCTGTGATTGGCGGGGGCGAAGTGAAGCCCGGCATTATAACCGCTCCCCGGCCCGCCGTCAGGCGCAAACACCATTTCAAATCAATGACTTGCTTGATCGCAGCACACGTGAGGCATCGGCATTGAATACGTAGTCAGTCCCGTGCCTCACCGCCGCCGGCAAGCCGGTAGCGCCTGGCGGCTCCGGCACGCGGCCGATTCAGCCCGCCCAGTGCTGAAGGCCCCACAGCGCGCCCAGCAGCACCAGCAGCCCCACCAGCAAGACCACGGTGGACTCCAGATCCAGCTCGCGACCGGCCTCGCGCCAGCCATCCTGCGGGAGACGGCCGAAGCTCAGCACGCGGCAGACCGGCCAGCCGATCCACCACAGCACTTCCCACACCAGCCACTCCCAGACCAGCCACCACGCAAAGCGCACCACCAGCAACAGAGGACGCGCCACCGCCACCGCCATGTCGTCGATCATCCGGACATCTCCCGTGTCTTTACCGGGATGATGTCCGCCTGTGCGGCCCCACGCGCATGCCGCAGGTCGCTGTGCACAAGGTCATGCCTCTGAAGGCCATGCGACTGAAGGGCATCCTTCTGAAAGTCGCACTCATGAGCGGCCTGCTTGGGACGCTCAACCTTTCGATGGGCCTGCTTCCGAAGAAGCAGGCCTGCGAAGATCACGCACCCGACGGGCATGTGTGCGGATGGCGAAGCGCCGCCCCGGCCCGCGCGGGCCGTCTTGGCCTGCGCGGGTGCCGCGGGGTGCTCAGAGCGGGCAGAGCTGCTGCAGCTCGTAATACTGCAGCTCGGAGGTGGCGATGCCGTAGCCCAGGCCCTGGGTCAGGCCCTGCGCATCGACGTAGCTGACCTCCAGCGACACGCGCGGATAGCTGCCCACCGACACCGCCGCGTGGAGGCTCTTCGCCGGCTCGGTGCGGGCGACGTAGCTGTCGATCGCGGTCTTGAAGCGCGAGTTGGCGACGGAATTGCTCGTGAAGGTCCGCAGCGTGCGCAGATCCAGATCGAAGACGAACTGGATGTTGGTCGGCCCGTAGTTGTTGATCGCGTTGGGGTACTGGATCGGCTTGGAGCTCCAGTAGTGGTTGACGATGCGCTGCTGGCACTGAGCGATGTCGGGCAGCGCCGTGAGTGCGTCGATGCGGCCGAGGGACTGCCAGCCGGCGGCGGACGCAGGTGCGGCAGCGGCGCCGAGCAGGCCGAGGGCGCAGAGGAAGGCAAAGCACTGTTTCATGCGGGACTCCATGTCGATGAGGATGGGAATGCGCGAATGGCCGCCCGCCGATGCATGCCGCCGACTGTCCACGCCCGCGCGCCCGCCATGCCATGCGGCGGGCGTTGCACCCGGCAGTTCCGACGCATCCATCGCCGGTACCGTGCGGGCACATCCTGCCGTGCATCGTGAGAGTCTGTGGGTGAGGAAGCGGTGGCGATACGGACGACGGGCCGCCTGTCCGCGCCCAGACATCATGCGCGCATGGCGTCTCGCGGATCGAGACTGCGCGGGGTGATGCTGCCCTGTTTCATCCCTCCACGCGCGACGGGCTCATGCCCATGGCGAGCCGGCCATCGCGCGCAAGGCGCAGGCCTGCAGACGGCACAGCGGCCACACCACGACACCCGCTGCGCAGGCGTCCGCAGCGGATAACTGTGGTCTGCGTGGCGCGTGCGTGGTGCGTGCATGACAGCGCGATACGGACGCGCGCTCAGAGCTCGCCGAGCCCCTCGGCCTTGCCGTCCGCCCCTACCTGCAGCAGGCGAAGGGTATTGGTGGCGCCGTGGGTTTCCATGTGCTCGCCGCTGGTGAAGATCACGCGGTTGCCGGCCTCCAGCAGGCCTGCCGCCACCAGCGCGGCGATGCTGCCGCGCGCAGCCTGGCGCGGAGTCTGGCCGCGGCTGTCGTAGTCCATCGGGAAGACGTCGCGCATCATGCCCATGCGCCGGCGCGCGGCGGCGTGGCGGGCGAAGGCGAAGATCGGCGCCTTGCCGCGGAAGCGCGAGAGGAAGCGCGCGGTGCCGCCGGATTCGGTCATCGCCACGATCGCCCCCACGCCGATGTGCTCGGTGAGGAACATCGAGGCCATCGCGATGGCCTGGTCGGCGCGCTGCAGGTTGCGCGGCGCGGCCTCGAAGTCGGTGTCGTGCTCGAACTGGCGCTCGGCGCCGAGACAGATGCGCGCCATCGCCTCGACCGCCTTCAGCGGGTAGTCGCCGGCGGCGGTCTCCTGCGACAGCATCACCGCGTCGGTGCCGTCGATCACCGCGTTCGCCACGTCCAGCACTTCGGCGCGGGTAGGGATGGGGCTGGAGACCATCGACTGCAGCATCTGCGTCGCGGTGATCACGATCTTGTGGCGTTCCAGCGTGGTGCGGATGATCTTCTTCTGCAGGCCGGGCAGCTCGGCATCGCCGATCTCCACGCCCAGGTCGCCGCGGGCCACCATCACCACATCGCTGGCGTCGACGATCTCGGACAGGTTCTCGATGGCTTCGGCGCGCTCCACCTTGGCCACCACCCACGCATCGCTGCCGGCCTCGCGCGCGCAGCGGCGCGCTTCCTGCATGTCCTCGGCGTTGCGGCAGAAACTCACCGCGATGAAATCGGCTTCGAGTTCCGCGGCGATCTTGATCAGCTCACGGTCGCGCTCGGTCAATGCGCCCAGCGACAGGCCACCGCCGAGCTTGTTCAGGCCCTTGCGGTTCGAGAGCACGCTGTCGTTGAGCACGGTGGTGACGATGCGCGGGCCCTCCACCGCGTCCACCTGCAACTGCACCACGCCGTCGTCGAGCAGCAGCGTGTCGCCGGGCTTCACATCGCCGGGCAGCCCGAGATAGCTCACGCCCACCTGGGTGGCGTCGCCGGGAGGCGCGTCGTCGCTGGCGAGCAGATCGAAGCGCGCACCTGCCTTCAGCGCCACCTTGCCCTCGGCGAAAGTCTCGATGCGGATCTTGGGACCGGGCAGATCGACCAGGATGCCGACCTCCCGACCCACGCGTTCGGATGCCGCACGCACCGCGGCGGCGCGGGCGAGCTGGCCGGAGGGGTCGCCGTGCGAGAAGTTGAGGCGGACCACGTCCACACCGGCCAGCAACAGCGCGTCGAGCACGCCGGGGGCGTCGGTGGCGGGGCCGAGAGTGGCGAGGATCTTGGTGCGGCGGCGCTGCTGGCTCATGCGGGACGGTCGGTGCGGAGAATGTCCAACGCTAGCATGCCCGGCCACCGGAGCCGGTGACGCATGCGGCTGCATACGTTCACAGGGCGGGGAAGTGGCTGCCAGGTCGTCGCCATCCGCCTCGCGAAAGCCGTCGATGCGGCATCGCAACACTCCCCCGCGTACAGCGCGGCACGCATGCGCATGCGTACGGTCGCAGCCGCACCTGCGCACGTCATGCTTTGCACGCGCACGCGTGCAGCCTCGCGGGCGCATGCGCCCGCGGTGGCGGTGTGCGGACGCGGGCTCAGCCCAGGCGTGCGCGCTGCGTGCGCAGCGCGGCGAGCTTCGCGGTCCAGTCGGCCAGACGCTGGCGTTCCTGCTCGACCACCGTCGCCGGCACGGCACCGCCGAACTTCGCCAGCTTGGCTTCGCTCTTGTCCTTCTCGGTCGAGACCTTCGCGAGTTCCTTGTCCAGGCGTGCGCGCTCGGCGTCCAGATCCACCAGGCCTTCCAGCGGCACGAACAGCTGCAGCTCGCCGACCACGGCCGGCGCGGCCGGCGGCGGTTCCTCGCCCTGGGCCAAGGTGGCGATCGATTCCAGCCGCAGCAGGAACGTCAGCTGCGAGGCGAACTTCGCCACCCGCGCGGCATCGTCCGGAGCGCCACCGCGCACCAGCAGCGCGATCTGCCTGGCCGGGGAGATGCCCAGCGTGCTGCGGATGCTGCGCACGGCCGAGACAACGGCCTTGAACCATTCGATGTCGGCCTCGGCCGCGGCATAGCCCTCGGCGGCGAAGTCGGCCGGCTGCGGGTAGCGCTGCAGGGAGACGGTCGTGCCGGCGATACCGAGCTTCGGTGCGACCTGCCGCCACAGCTCCTCGGTAACGAACGGGATCAGCGGGTGCAGCAGACGCAGCAGCGATTCGAGCACGTACAGCAGGGTGTGGCGGGTGCTGTCGGCGGCCGTCTTGTCGTCGCCGTTGAGCGCGGGCTTCGCCAGCTCCACGAACCAGTCGCAGAACGTGTTCCAGGCGAATTCGTACAGCGCCTGCGACAGCAGGTCGAAGCGGTACGTGGCGAAATGCTCGGCGGCCTCGGCCGAGACCTTGGCCAGGCGCGAGAGGATCCAGCGCTCGGCGTCGGTGACGGGGGTGGGAACGCTCGCAGGAGCGGCTTCAGCCGCGAATCCCGGTTCCGATGCGGTGTTCGGGGCTGAAGCCCCTCCTATGGAGGAGAGCGAGAAGCCCTCGGTGTTCATCAGCGCGAAGCGCGTGGCGTTCCACAGCTTGTTGCAGAAGTTCTTGTAGCCCTCGCAGCGTGCCATGTCGAACTTGATGTCGCGCCCCGGGCCGGCGAGCGCGGCCATGGTGAAGCGCAGCGCGTCTGCGCCGTGCGCGGCGATGCCGCCGGCGAACTCCTTGCGGGTCTCCTTCTCGATGCGCGGCGCGTCCTGCGGCTTCATCAGGCCGGTGGTGCGCTTGGCGACCAGCGCGTCCTCGGTGATGCCGTCGATGATGTCCAGCGGGTCGAGGATGTTGCCCTTCGACTTGGACATCTTGTGCCCGTTCTTGTCGCGCACCAGGCCGGTGATGTAGACGTCGCGGAACGGCACGCGATCGGCGTCGGACGTGTCCTTCGGCATGAAGTGGTCGGTCATCATGATCATCCGGGCCACCCAGAAGAAGATGATGTCGAAGCCCGTGACCAGCGCGCTGCTCGGCACGAATTCATCGAAGCCACGCGCGCGCATCGCTTCGGCGTCCGGCCAGCCCATGGTGCTGATCGGCCACAGGGCGGAGGAGAACCAGGTTTCGAGCACGTCGCTGTCCTGGCGCAGCGGGATGTCGCCCACCTTCGCACGCACGTCGGCTTCGCTGCGGCCGACGTGCAGGTTGCCCGCCTCGTCGTACCACGCCGGAATGCGATGGCCCCACCACAGCTGGCGGCTGATGCACCAGTCCTGGATGTTTTCGAGCCAGTGGCGGTAGGTGTTGATCCAGTTCGGCGGCACGAATTTCACGCTGCCGTTCTCCACCAGCTCCAGACCGCGACGGGCGAAGCCATCCATGCTCACGAACCACTGGTCGGTGAGCATCGGCTCGATCACGGTGCCGGAGCGGTCGCCGAAGGGCTGCATGATCGGCTTGGCGTCGATCACCGGGTTGCCGTCGGCATCGGTCACGGCAAGACCTTCGGCGGTGATGGCATCGATCACCCGCTTGCGGGCCTCGTAGCGGTCCAGTCCGCGCAGCTCTTCCGGCACCAGATTCACCGCGGAGACGTCGCCCACGTCCTCGCCGGCGGCCGCACGCGCCGCGACCGCGGCGCTGTCGGCGTAGGACATGCCGTCGGTGCGCATGCGCGCGGCACCGTCCATCAGCGCATACAGCGGGATGCCGTTGCGCATCGCCACGCCATAGTCGTTGAAGTCGTGGGCGCCGGTGATCTTCACCGCGCCGGAACCGAAGTCCGGGTCGGGATAGTCGTCGACGATGATCGGGATGCGCCGGCGCAGCGCCTTCGGGCCCACCGGGATCTCGCACAGCGCGCCCACGATCGGCGCGTAGCGCGCATCGGAGGGATGCACCGCCACCGCGCCGTCGCCGAGCATGGTCTCCGGGCGCGTGGTGGCGATCGCGATGTAGTCGCGGGTCTCGCGCAGGGTCTCGTTGCCGTCGGCGTCGCGCTCCACGTATTCGTAGGTGCGGCCGTCGGCCAGCGGGTACTTGAAGTGCCACATGTGGCCCGGCACTTCGCGGTTCTCCACCTCGAGGTCGGAGATCGCCGTGTTGAACACCGGGTCCCAGTTGACCAGCTTCTGGCCGCGGTAGATCAGCCCTTCCTCGTACAGGCGCACGAAGGCCTCGATCACCGCATCGCTGGCCATCGGGTCCATGGTGAACACGCTGCGCGACCAGTCGCCGGACGCGCCGAGGCGGCGCATCTGCCGTTCGATGGTGCCACCGGACTGGTGCTTCCACTCCCAGACCTTGTCGATGAACCCGTCGCGGCCCAGCGAGTCGCGGGTCTCGCCCTGGCCCGCGATCTGCAGATTGCGGGTGACCACCATCTCGGTGGCGATGCCGGCGTGGTCGGTGCCCATCTGCCACAGCGTGCGGTGGCCGCGCATGCGGTGGTAGCGGATCAGCGCGTCCTGCAGGGTGTGTTGGAACGCATGACCCATGTGCAGGGTGCCGGTGACGTTCGGCGGCGGCAGCAGGATGGTGTAGGCAGGGCCCTCGCCCTGCGGCGCGAACGCACCGCCCGCCTCCCATTCGGCATAGAGACGCGATTCGAAATCTTTGGGTTCGTAGCCGGAGGCGAGAGTGGTCATGGTGGGTCGAAGCTCTGGTTCGTTTTTTTGTCTGTCATCCCGAGCGCAGCGAGGGACCTGCTTCATCGCTTTTGAGGATGCAAAAGCAGGTCTCTCGCTGCGCTCGGGACGACATGGGAAAGGTGGGTCGGCGGAGGTCACATATCGTGTTTGCTGAGCTGCAGCCCGCGCGCCTGGTACTGCTTCCAGCGTTCGCGCAGCGGGCCGCGGGCCGAGTCGTCGGCGGGCACCACTTCCAGCACGCGCTCGAAACTGCCGGCCACCGGCGCGTCGCGCAGGTTGATCACCAGCGGGCGCAGGGCGATGTCGGTCTCCGGACCAGCGATCAGCACGGGCGTGAGCGCGTCCTCCTCGTCGGTGCCGGCGATCTGGTGCGGGATGTAGGCGTCCTCGTCGAACGCCCACAGCAGCTCGTCGATCTCCTCGGCCTGCGCCGCGTCGCGCGCGAGGATCAAGGCCCACAGATTCGCCTCGTAGGCCTTGCGCGCCAGCTCGCACACCAGCAGCAGCGGCTGCTCGCGGAAGCGGGGTTTCTGGATCAGGTAGAAATCGGCACGGGCCATGTCTTCACACTTCAGGAGAGCCGACCAGGACCGCCAGGAGCACGGCGCCGACGATGATGCCCGCGACGGCCAGCGCATAGGCACCGAAGATGGCACCGAGCAGGCCGAACAGCGGGCGCATGCGGCGGCCCGGAGCGCGGGAGCGCCACAGATGGATCGCAGTGGCCGGCACCGGAAAGTACGCCAGCCAGAGGTTGAACCAGCGCGAGCGCGGCAGGCCGCGTTCGCGGCGGTCGTACAGGACCCAGGCGAAGGGGAACAGCCCCGCCAGGAATCCCGTCCATGCCAGCGTGACGTGGGCGAGGACGCCACCGGTCGCCTCCGCATGCAGGGAGAACATCACGTTCACACCCATGCAGGCGTAGGCGACTGCGGTGCCGATCAGCGCGCCCGTCTTCGGCTTCAAGCCGCCGTGCTCCGGTCCAGCAGCCACTGCGTCAGCAGCCCCACCGGACGGCCGGTGGCCATGCCCATCTTGCCGTCGCCGCTGGCGACACCGGCGATGTCCAGATGCGCCCAGCGCTGGCCTTCGGCGAAGCGCGAGAGGAAGCAGCCGGCGGTGATGGCGCCGGCGTTGCGGCCGCCGATGTTGTACACGTCGGCGAAGGCGGAGTTGAGCTGGGTCTGGTATTCGTCCCACAGCGGCAGGCGCCAGGCGCGGTCGAAGCTGGTTTCGCCGGCGGCCAGCAGCTCGTCGGCCAGATCGTCGTGCTTGCTCATCAGGCCGGTGGCGTACTTGCCGAGCGCGATGACGCAGGCGCCGGTCAGCGTGGCCACGTCCAGCAGCGCGGCGGGCTCGAAGCGCTGGGCGTAGGTCAGCGCATCGCACAGGATCAGGCGGCCCTCGGCGTCGGTGTTGCCCACCTCGATGGTCTTGCCGGACATGCTGGTGAGCACGTCGCTGGGGCGGTAGGCGTCGGCATCGGGCATGTTCTCCACCGCCGGGACGATGGTGACGAGGTTCACCGGCAGGCCCATCTCCACCGCGGCGACGAAGGTGCCGATCACCGTGGCGGCGCCGCACATGTCGAACTTCATCTCCTCGATGCCGCCCTGGGTCTTGAGGTTGATGCCGCCGGTGTCGAAGGTGATGCCCTTGCCCACCAGCACGTAGGGCCTGGCATCGCCACCATTGTTCCACTTCAGCACGATGAGCTTGGGCGCGTTGGCCGAGCCGCGGGCCACCGCCAGCAGCGAGCCCATGCCCAGGGCTTCCATCTGCGCGCGGTCGAGCACTTCGCAGTCGGCCTTGTCGTGCGCGGCGGCGAATTCGAGGGCCTGGGCGGCGAGGAAGCCGGGATTGCAGACGTTGGGCGGCAGGTTGCCCAGCTCGCGGGCGTACTGGGTGCCGCTGGCGATGCCGATGCCCTGGTGCAGGGCGTCGGCGTCATCGCCGGCGATCTCCACGGTGGCCAGCTTGCTGGCGCCCTTGTCCTTGTTCTTCTCGCCGAGGGTGGCGGTGTAGCGGTACAGCTGCTGCGCCGCGGTGGCGACGGCCTGGCGGATGGCCCAGGCGGCGTCGCGGCCCTGCACCGGCAGCTCGGAGAGGGTGAGGAAGGCGCTGGTGACGGGGCCGGACTTCAGCGCGCGGATGGCGTCGCCCACCACCTTGATGTACTGCGGCGGGCCGAACTTGCCGGCTTCGCCCAGGCCCACCAGCAGCACGCGCGTGGCGGTCACGCCGGGCACGTCCAGCAGCAGCATGGTCTGGCCGATCTTGCCGCTGGCGTCGCCACGCTCGACGAGGCCGGTGATGCGCCCGCCGCTGGCGGCGTCGAGGGCCTGCGCCGCGGGGCTGAGGCTCTTGTCGGCGTAGACGCCGGCGACCACGCAGTCGGTGGCGGCGGACGCGGCGTCGGCGGAGGAGAGTCGGTAGTCGATGGACTGGAGCTGGATGGACATGCGGACGGTCCCTGCATTGGTGATCGAAATGGAAAGCGCTTGGCCGCGGAAGGCGGCCGGACGACGCGGGATGTACGAATGGCGACGGGCGATGGCTGCAGCCGGCGCCGACGACGATGCCGCGGTCTCCGGAATGCCCGGCCATCGGCGCGAGCGCGGCGCCGGGTGGGCACGCCCTCGACCGCCGCGCAACATCGGCGAACAGGCCGGCAACACCCACCCATCTTCGGCCTTCTGGCGTGATGGAGGGCAGCAGAGGACGGCCCGGGAAGCAGCGTCGCCCGCCTGCCATTCCACGCGCGTCCGTCGACCCGGGCGGCATGTCCGGCGTTCGCTCGCGGGCGGGTGCGGACACGCGAGCCTGAACCCGGATGCCCCCGTCCACCTGCCGCGCGCACGTGATCCGCGCGCAATCCGTACAATTCCCGCCCACCCGGCACAGCCGGCGGCGCGAAAGTCCTCAAGTGTAATCGAAGACGTCCGACGCCCGCCGCCAGACCCGGCCGCCCCGCCCGCCGATCCGCCCCCGCCCAGGACCCGTCCCTCTCGATGCTCAGGCTCGACCGATATCTCCTCCGCGAATTCGCGCAGAGCATCTTCGCGGTGATGGTCGTGCTGCTGATCGTGCTGCTGGGCGGCGCCTTCGCCGACGTATTGCAGGACGTGGCCCGCGGCAAGGTGCCCACCGAGCTGCTGCTGGCGCAGCTGGGGCTGGTGTTCGTGAAATGGCTGCCGCTGATGCTGCCGCTGGGCGTGATGCTGGGCCTGATGCTGGCCGTGGGCCGCCTGTACCGCGACGCCGAAATGCACGTGCTGGCCTCGATCGGCGTCGGCCCCGGCCGGCTGCTGCGGCCGCTGCTGCTGGTGGGCGGGCCGATCGTGATCGCGGTCGGGCTGTGCTCGCTGTGGCTGGCGCCGCTGGCCGACAGCATTTCGCAGCGGATGATCGACGCGGCCAGCCGCAACCTGCTGATCGCCGGGCTGGAGCCGGGGCGGTTCACCGAGCTGCCCGGCGGCGGCGGCGTCATCTATATCGGCGCCTGGTCCGGCGACAGCCGCGAGATGCGCCGGGTGTTCGTGTACCGCCAGGACGAGGCGCGGTTCCGGGTGACCACCGCCGAGGACGGGCTGCTGTCGGTGGCCGGCGAAAGCGAGCGCCACCTGCGCCTGAACGACGGGTTCGAAGTGGAGGGCCCGCTGCAGAGCGGCCGCGACTACCGCCTGCTGCGCTACGAGGCCAACGAGCTGCGCCTGCCCGAGCAGGCGGCGCGCCGCCGGTCCGACGACGTGGAGCTGCTCTCCACGCCCGCCCTGCTCGCCGATGCCCGCCCCGCGGCGAATGCCCAGCTGCATTTCCGCATCGCGCCGCCGCTGTTGACCCTCGCCTTCATCCTGCTGGCGGTGCCGCTGGCACGCAGCCAGCCGCGGCAGGCGCGCTACGGCAGCCTGGTGGTCGGCTTCCTGATGTACCTGCTGGCGATGTTCCTCACCCTGCTCGGCACCGAGTGGCTGGAGGACGGCAAGCTGCCGTCCATCGCCGGCCTCTGGTGGCTGCTGCTGCCGCTGCTGACCGTCGCCTTCGTGCTGTACGCCCGCGACGGGCGCATGCGCCGCCCGCGGCGCATGGCGGCATGACCCCGCCGCCCCCGACCGCCCGGACCCGAGCCTCGCGATGAGACCCTTCCCCAGGATCCACGACCTCTACATCGGCCGCACCGTGTTCGGCGCGGTGCTGCTCACCTGGGCGGTGCTGGTCGGTCTGGACACGATCATCGGCGGCCTGCTCAACGAGATGAGCGATGTGGGCCGCGGGCGCTACGACTTCATGGCCGCGGCCACCCATGTGGCGCTGAGCGTGCCGCGCCGCGCGTACATGATGTTCCCCACCGCCGCGGTGATCGGCGCCCTGCTCGGCCTCGGCCAGCTGGCGGCCAGTTCCGAGCTGACCGTGCTGCGCGCGGTGGGCCTGTCGCGGCGGCGCATCAGCCTGTCGGTGGTGATCAGCCTGTCGCTGCTGACCGCGCTGATGGTGGTCAACGGCGAGACCCTCGGCCCGTGGGCGCAGCGGCGCGCGGATGCGCTCAAGGCCGCGGCCAAGTCGGACGACATGATCGTGGCGCAGTACTCCGGCCTGTGGGCGCGCGAAGGCAACATCTTCCTCAACGCCCAGACCGGCGAGGAACGCACCGAGGGCGGCCGCAGCTGGATCGCGCTGCAGGATGTGCGCCTGTTCGAACTGGGCGAGGACGGCCGCCTGCTGTCGATGACACGCGCGGCCAGTGCCGAGCACGCGGAAGGCAGCTGGCTGCTGCGCGAGGTCGAGCGCACGCGCTTCGGCGACAAGTCGGTGGAGACCACCAAGGCCGCCGAGGATCGCTGGGAATCGCAGCTCGACGCCGCCGCGCTCGCGGCCAACACCCGCAACCTCTGGCGCCCGCGCTACATGACCGCGCGCGAGCTGCGCAGCGGCATCGACTACCGCACCCGCAACGGCCTGGATGCCAGCGAGTTCGAGGAGCACTACTGGGGCCGCTGGTTCTATCCGCTGAACGTGCTCGCGCTGTGCCTGCTGGCGGTGCCGTTCGCCTTCGGTTCGCTGCGCAGCGGCGGCCTGGGCAAGCGGCTGTTCCTCGGCATCGTGTTCTCGCTCGGTTTCTGGCTGGTGCAGACCCAGGTGGTGCGCCTGGCCGGCGTGTTCCGGTTCGATTACCGGCTGGCCTACACCATCCCCGCGGTGATCGTGGTGCTGCTGTCGGTGTGGCTGTTCAAGCGACGCTCGGGTTGAGCCGGTGACCGGCGTCGAAGGACTGCTGTGCTGGTGCCGGGCAGGCTTCGAGCCCGAACTGGCCGCCGAACTCACCGAACGCGCCGCCGCGGCCGGTCTCGCCGGCTATGCGCGCACCGAGCGCGACAGCGGCGTGGTGCTGTTCCTGTGCGAAGACAGCGGCGACGCCTCGCGCGCCCTGCCCTTCGCCTCGCTGATCTTCGCAAGACAGAAGCTGCGGCTGATCGCCGAGCTGCGCGGGCTGGATCCCAAGGACCGGATCGGGCCGATGCTGGAGGCGCTGGACGCGCAGGCGGGTGGAGTCGCCGTCGACACCGGTACGATCGGCACCGACGCGGCCAGCAGAAGCAAGACGGCGGGCCGGGGCCCGCCCTACGGCACCCTGCTGGTGGAACACCCCGACAGCGACGCCGGCAAACCGCTGGCCGGGCTGGCGCGCAGTTTCGGCAATGCCCTGCGTCCCGCACTGCGCAAGGGCGGCTGGCTGAGCGCGCAGGACGACGCACGCCGGCCACGGCTGCACGTGTGCTTTCTCTCCGGCGATCACGCCGTGCTCGCGGTGGCCGACCCGCGCGACGCCGCGCCCTGGCCGCTCGGCATCCCACGGCTGAAGATGCACCCCGACGCACCCTCGCGTTCGGCACTCAAGCTGGAAGAAGCGCTGCTGACCCTGCTGGACGCCGACGAACGCGAGCGCCTGCTGCGGCCCGGCATGCGCGCCGCCGACCTGGGCGCCGCACCCGGCGGCTGGACCTGGGTGCTCACCCGCCACGGCCTGCGCGTGAGCGCGGTCGACAACGGCCCGCTGCGCGCGCATCTGTTCGACACCGGCCTGGTGGAACACCTGCGCGCCGACGGTTTCCGCTGGCATCCCGCCGCGCCGCTGGACTGGATGGTCTGCGACATGGTCGAACAGCCTTCGCGCGTGGCCGCACGCATGGCCGAGTGGTTCCGCGAGGGCTGGTGCCGCCACGCGGTGTTCAACCTCAAGCTGCCGATGAAGAAGCGCTGGCAGGAAACCCGCCTGTGCCTCGACCGCTTCGCCACCGAAGCCGGCCGGCCGTTGACGGTGCGGGCGCGGCAGCTGTATCACGACCGGGAAGAGATCACCGTCTTCGCCACGTCCGGACGCACATGAGCCCATCGAACAGCGCGCCACCGCCTTCCGCCCTGCCCAACACCGCCCCCGACGCGCACCCGGCCATCGCGCCGGACGTGCACGCGGAGATCATGCACCGCCTCGCCCGCGCCGAGGCCGAGCACGGCGTGCGCATCCTGCTGGCCGTCGAATCGGGCAGCCGCGCCTGGGGCTTCGCCTCGCCCAATTCCGACTACGACGTGCGCTTCATCTACGCGCATCCGCCGCGCTGGTACCAGGCGGTCGACCTGGAAGAACGCCGCGATGTCATCGAGTACGGCATCACCGACGACATCGACCTCAACGGCTGGGACCTGCGCAAGGCGCTGCGCCTGTTCTGGAAGTCGAACCCGGCCTTCGTGGAATGGATCCAGTCGCCGATCCGCTACATCGAACGCGGCGGTTTCGCCGAAGGCGCGCGTGCGCTGCTGCCTGCCGCCTACTCGGTGGAGAGCGGCATGTACCACTACCGCAGCATGGCCAAGAACACGGAGCGCGCGTACCTGCGCGGCGACCAGGTCTCGCTGAAGAAGTATTTCTACGCCCTGCGCCCGGTGCTGTCGGTGCGCTGGCTGGAGCGCTACGGCCACGCCGCGCCGATCGAGTTCGAGCGCCTGCTGCATCTCATCGACGACCGTCCGGACCTGCTCGGCGACATCCACGATCTGCTCGCACGCAAGCGCGAGGCGCCGGAAACCTGGGTGGGCGATGCGATGCCCACGATCGGCCGATTCGTCGTCGAGGAGCTGGAGCGACTGGAGACCATGCGACCGCAGGTGGAACGTCACGCTTCCGCCCTGCCGGGATTGAATGCGCTGTTCCATCAGGTACTCGACGAAACACCCTGATCTGTGGTGTATCCGGATCGATGGGTGGTCCGGCACATGGCGGATGGATGGCGACGCAGGTCAATCGCCTGCAGCTCGGGACGACAGGCTGCGGGAGGCGGCACGTGATCGGCATCCCGGCGCGGCGCGACCGCGCACCGACATCCGCGGCGACGGCTTCCGCCGCGTCACCGCCATCTGTTAAGTTGCCCGCATGTCCGTCGGCATCCTTCTCCTCACCCATCCCGGCACCGGACGCGGCCTGATCGATGTCGCGACCCGCCTGCTGCGTCAGCTGCCGCTGAAGGCGGAAGCCTTCGAGCTCGCGTTCGACGCCGATCTCGATACCATGCTCCCGCTGGCCAGCGCCGCGATGCGCAAGGTCGACGGTGGCCAGGGCGTGCTGATCCTCACCGATCTGTATGGCGCCTCGCCCAGCAACCTGGCGCAGCGCCTGACCCGCCTGGGTACGCCTGCGCGGCGCGTGGCCGGACTCAACCTGCCCATGCTGCTGCGGGTGATGAACTATGCCGAGCTGCCGCTGGCCGAGCTGCCCGCGGTCGCCGCGGCCGGCGCCAAGAACGGGGCCATCGTCGATGACCCCTGATTCGAACCGCCCGGCCGGCAGCACCCGCGGCCGCGCCGCGTCGGCGCCGGCGTTCACCTCCTGCGTCACCGCCCCGTGCGTCCTCGCCCCCTGCCCCCGCCGCGCGCCGCTGCACGCCACCGCCGGAAGCCGCCACCGATGATCGAACGCGAACTCACCGTCACCAACCGCCTCGGCCTGCACGCCCGCGCCACCGCCAAGCTGGTGCAGACCGTCGCGCCGTTCAAATCCACCATTACCCTCATGGCCAAGGGCCGCGAGGTGAACGCCAAGAGCATCATGGGCGTGATGCTGCTGGCCGCGGGCCAGGGCAGCCAGGTGGTGGTGCGCGCCGACGGCGAGGATGCCGAGGCGGCCATCACCGCCGTGGCCGCATTGTTCGAGCGGCGTTTCGACGAGGACGCGTGATGACGGGCGAGGCGCATGCGTAGAGACCTGTCCGGCCAGGGCGCCTCGCGCGGGAGCGCGCTCGGTCGCGCACGCGTGCGCCTGGCGCATGCGCTGGAAGTCGACGACACCCGCATCCCGGACGAGGAGATCGAAGCCGAACTGGAACGCATCCACGACGCGGTGGACGTGGTCCGCGCCGAGATGCACGCCCTGCGCGAACGCCTGCACGGCGCGTTGGCGCACGAGGTGGGCGAGTTCCTCGACCTGCACGCGCTGCTGCTGGACGACCCCGAGCTGCTGGCCGGCATCGACGAGATGATCCGCACCGGCCGCTACAGCGCCGACTACGCCCTGCGCCTGCAGCGCGACCGCATCGCCGGGGTGTTCGCGGGCATGGACGATGCCTACCTGCGCAGCCGCATCGACGACATCGACCAGGTGGTCGGACGCATCCACGCCGCCCTGCACAAGCGCGAGGCCGATCTGCAGGGCGTGGCCGGCGACATCCTGATCGCCGACAGCGTGGCCCCCACCGAGCTGGCCCAGCTGCACGCGCAGGGCGTGCTGGCGGTGGTGACCACCGGCGGCAGTCCGCTCTCGCACACGGCCATCCTGGCGCGCAGCCTGCACGTGCCGCTGGTGATCGGCGCCGACCAGGCGCTGCAGCGGGTGAACGACGGCGACGTGGTGGTGGTGGACGGCGGCAGCGGGCTGGTGATCGTCGAACCCGACGCCGCCGATCTGCGTGCGCACCGCGACCGCGTGAAGGACTACACCCGCGAGCGCAAGCAGCTGCACCGGCTGCGCCGCGAGCCCACGCGTACCCGCGACGGCGTCGACATCAGGCTCTGGGCGAACGCCGAGTCGCGCGACGACGTGGCCGAGGCCCACGCGCTGGGCGCGGCGGGCGTGGGCCTGTACCGCACCGAATTCCTGTTCATCAACCGCCCGGCCGAGCTGCGCCTGACCCTGCCCGACGAGGAGGAGCAGTTCCGCGCCTATCGCGATCTGGTGCTGGGCATGACCGGACGCACGGTCACCATCCGCACCCTGGACATCGGCGCCGACAAGGCCGACGCCACCGGGCTGGCCCTGACCGACGAACCCAACCCCGCGCTCGGCCTGCGCGGCGTGCGGCTGTCGCTGTCGCGCATGGACCTGTTCCGCTCGCAGCTGCGCGCGATCGTCCGCGCGAGCGCCTACGGGCCGGTGCGCGTGCTGGTGCCGATGATCAGCGGGCGCGAGGAAATCCGCGCGGTGAAGACCCTGCTGGAGGTGGTGCGCCGCGAACTGCGCGCCGAAGGTTGCGCCATCGCCGAACACCTGCCGTTGGGCGCGATGATCGAGGTGCCCTCGGCGGCGATCATGCTGCAGAGCTTCATCGACGACGTCGACTTCATCTCCATCGGCACCAACGATCTGGTGCAGTACCTGCTGGCCGCCGACCGCACCAACGAGGCGATCGGCGACCTGTACACGCCGCTGCACCCGGCGGTGCTGCGTCTGTTGTTCGACGTCATCCGCGTGGCGCGCACCCGCGGACGGCCGGTGGCGGTCTGCGGCGAGATCGCCGGCGACCCGCTGTTCGCGCCGGTGCTGCTGGCGCTTGGCCTGGAAGAACTCAGCCTGCACCCCGGCACGCTGCTGGAAGTGCGCCGCGCCATCCGCGCACTCGACCACGGCGCCCTGCGCGGGCGTGCCGCCTCGCTGCTGCGCGCCCGCGACCGTGCGGGCATCGCACGCTGGCTCGCCAAGGCGGGCATCACCGCCTGAGCCGGCGCGCCGGCAGCCTGCGGTGCGAGACGGCATACAATCCAGCGGGGATCCGCCCCTGGAGACGCGACCACGATGACCGACGCCCAGACGCCGGGCCAGTTCTCGGAGAACTGGTTCGAACACAACATCCCGCACTGGCAGCGCTGGCTGGGCGACTTCGCCGGCCGTCCCGGGGTGCGCATGCTGGAAATCGGCAGCTTCGAGGGCCGCTCCACGCGGTGGCTGTGCGAGCACATCCTCACCGCCGACGATGCCCGCATCGACTGCCTGGATCTGTTCGCGCCCGACCCGGTGTACGGCGACTACCCCGCCCGCTTCCGCGCCAACACCGCGGCGCATGCGCGCAAGATCCGCATGTGGCCCGGCCCCAGCTTCGACAGCCTGCGCAGGGTCGAGGGGCCGTACGACATCGTCTACATCGACGGCTGGCATTCGGCCTTCGGCGCACTGGCCGACGGCGTGATGAGCTGGCCCCTGCTCAAGGTGGGCGGGGTGATGATCTTCGACGACTACCTGTGGGTGCCGCCGAAGCTCGGTCCGCCGCCCAGGCTCGGCTGGTGGGAGCGCAAGAAGCTCAAGTGGCAGGGGCTCAGCCGCCAGGAGGTCTCGCGCATGCGCCAGATCGCCAGCGTCGCCGTCGACACGCCGAAACTCGGTGTCGACGGCCTGCTCGCCACGCTGGAGGGCCACTACGCCCCGCTCGGCGCCGAGTACCAGCTGGCCGTGCGCAAGACCCGCGATTTCGAACAGGGGCAGCTCGGGCACGACACCTGAGCCCGGCCGGGGACGGCTCCCTGCGCCAGGACACATCGGAGCCTGCGCGGAGTCCGCGCAGCGCACGACGGCGGGCGCCCGTGCGCGATCCGGGGCCGGAGGCCGGCGACGCCTCGGAGGCATGACACGCCGATCTCGACGGCCGCCCGGAGATCGCCTGGGCGCTGCACGCGGCACCGCGCGTCCGGCCCGTGCGCGCCATCGCATTTCCTTCGGCATCAGGCGGTCTGTTCGGGCGTCGTGATGCCTTCGTGATCGCCTCGTGATCCATCCATGATGGCCGTGCATGCATGTGATGCGGCCGGTGACGAGAGTGTCGCCGTGGATGGCGACGCGATGACGCGGCACCGCACCCGGCATCGCATCGGGCACCGCGCCCGGCCATCCACACCACGCCCAAGGCAAAGCCGGGGACGTCGGCCGGACGCGCCCGGGACGGAACACCGTCCCCACGCGGCCCCTGCGCCGTCCCCCGGACTCGACGCCGGTGGCCACTCCGCCCGCACACCCGATCTCAAGGAACGAAGCTCATGCGTACACGTACGACTGCACAGGCCGCCGTGCTCCCCGCCGCCCTGGCACTGGCCCTGCTGGCGCCTGCCGCCCTGGCCCAGACACTCCCCGCGGCCGGCACCACCGCGTCGGGGCTCTACACCCTGCCCAGCTCGCGCACGACCGCCGGCGAGCACCAATGGGTGATCCGGATCCTGGCCGTCCACCCGGGGCCGATCGTCGTCCCCCGGCGCATGTACACCACCTCCTGCACCACCGGCGGGGTGAGGAAGTTCTTCACCTCCATGACCTCCCGGACCACCGGCGGCGCGCACGAGGGCATGCTGCTCTCCGGCGACGTCACCAGCACCGGCGCGGTCAACAACTTCACCTCCCGGGTCTTCTCCGCCTGCAAGGAAATGAGCGGCATCGTGGCGGACGCCAGCTGCTCCACGGTCGCGGCCCTGTGCCGCAGGGCGTCGGGATCGACCGGGGCGACCCGGGACCTGGTGGCCAACCTGCCGAACACGACGGCCGGCAACGACTGGAAGAACTGGCTCACCTCCGAGGCCGTGGACGACCAGATGTGGCTCTACGAGTGGAAGGGCAGTCCGGCCACGCCGACCAACAGCACGTCCGCATTCAACAGCTACGTGGTGAGCAAGGCCATCGGCGGCGGCTGGGAGTACGGGCACCACAATCTGGTCATGGCCGGCACGCACTACGGCGTCTCGCTGAAGTCCACCACCGGCAAGGACGCCAACGGGACCCAGCACCAGGGCGACAGCTTCATCGCGGTCACCCGCGTCGCCACGCCTTCCAGCACCAGCATCGACATGGCCCGCGGCTGGAAGTGGGCCTGCGCCAGCGGCCACACCCTGGCCAATCGCCCGGTGCTCAGCACCACCGGCAAGTTCGGCGCGTTCTGCACCACCGACTGGAACAACGCCGCCAACAACTACACCAAGGGCGGCATCTTCATGCGCGTGGAAGGCTCGAGCGCGGCGCTGACCCACAGCATCTTCAAGTCCACGGCCAGCCCGCTGCGCTTCAACGGCGGCGGCACCTCGATCCTGCCGACCGCCAACGGCGAGTTCATCGGCGTCATGGTCGGTTCCAGCAACCCGGCCGTCGCCGAGCGTTCGAAGATCGGCCTGGTGCGCTTCAACAGCGCGGGCGCGCGGCTGTCCACGGTCTGGATCAAGAGCAGCAGCACCCACTTCCTGTCCTATCCGCAGCTGGTCTCGCTGGGCAACGACGCCAGTGGCACGCCGCGCTACCTGCTCGGCTGGGCACAGATGATGGTCTCCAACGCCACCTCCACCTTCGACAGCCCCAGGCCCGACCACACCCAGCGCCTGGCCACCAAGTATTTCCTGCAGGAGATCGACGCCAACGGCAACGCGAAGTCGGCGGTCCGGGAACTGGTGCACGGCTGGGGCGAACAGGACCAGATGGTGTCGCTGGGCGCGAAGCGCGCAGGCTGGGTGTACCGCCCCGACGGCCGCATCGTGCTCTCCGCGGACGGCACGACGGTCACCAGCCTGCCGTCGCCCAACTCCACCCAGCTCATCTTCATGACCTACACCTCGACGTCCATGTAAGCGGGGCATGTCACCGGGCATGCAGGCCGGGCGCGTGGGCTGCGCCCAGGAGCGAGCCGTCCCCGGCCGCGCCATCTGCATCGCCTCGCGAGGATTGATCCGCAGGCCCGGCCGAGCGCCGGGCCTGCGTTTTGTGGGCAGGCCACGGCCACCACGGCCTTCGCCAACGCATTCAAGGCATGGCCGCTGCATTCCGGTCAACGCAGGGAGAGGCGGCAAGCGACGCCGCCGCGCCGTCGCATGGGCCATTCAGCCGTCGCGCATCCCTGCACGCGCGCGTGCGCGCCTGCGGGACGACGTTCACCGCTCATGAGCCGCCACCACGGCCTCCGGGCGGATGGCGGGGGTGGGCATTCCACCGACCGAGGTCCATAATCGGGGAATGGACACCTGACCCCGCGCGCCGTGGCATGCCCCGAAGGCCGCGCCCCCACCGGAACCTTCGCATGGCCGAGACCATCCGCCACGACAAGACCGCGCGCCAGTTGCGTCTGTTGTCCGACGCGCTCGACAGCGGCCGCCTGGGCCCGGTCAAGCGGCTGATCAACACCCTCTCCGCCGCCGAGATCGGCAACCTGCTGGAGTCGCTGCCGCCGGGCAAGCGCACCATCGTCTGGGGCCTGGTCGACGCCGAGGACGACGGCGAGGTGCTGGTGCACGTCGGCGACGAGGTGCGCGAAAGCCTGATTGCGGAGATGGACCCCGACGAGCTGGTGGCGGCGGTCGAGGACCTGGACATCGACGACCTGGCCGACCTGGTCGACGACCTGCCGGACACGGTCATCGACGAAGTGCTGAAGTCGATGGACCGCGAGAACCGCGAGCGTCTGGAACAGGCGCTGTCCTACGACGAGGACACCGCGGGCCGCCTGATGAATCCGGATGTGGTCACGGTGCGCGCCGACACCACGGTCGACGTGGTGCTGCGCTACCTGCGCCTGCGCGGCGAGCTGCCCGAGCACACCGACCACCTCTACGTGGTGAGCCGTCGCCATCAGTATCTCGGCCGCATCGCGCTGCAGTCGCTGCTGACCCGCGAGGCGAGCACGCCGATCAATCAGCTGATCGACGACGAGCAGCCGGCGATCGACGTGCACGAGACCGCGGACGAGGTGGCGCGCCAGTTCTCCGACCGCGACTGGATCAGCGCGCCGGTGGTCGACGACAACAACGTGCTGCTCGGCCGCATCACCATCGACGACGTGGTCGACATCATCCGCTACCAGGCCGAGCATCAGGCGCTGGGCGCGGCCGGTCTGGACGAAGAGGAAGACCTCTTCAGCCCGGTGCCCCGCGCCACCAAGCGCCGTGCGATCTGGCTGGGCATCAACCTCGCCACGGCGTTTCTGGCCTCGTGGGTGATCGGCCGCTTCGAGGACACGCTGGAGCGCATCGTCGCCCTCGCGGTGCTGATGCCGATCGTCGCCAGCATGGGCGGCGTCGCCGGCACGCAGACGCTCACGCTGGTGGTGCGCGGCCTGGCGCTGGGCCAGGTGGGCCGCGGCAACCTGCGCGCGCTGCTGAGCAAGGAAGTGCTGGTGGGCCTGCTCAACGGTGTGATCTGGGCGCTGGTGGTGGCGGTGGCGGCGATGGCCTGGTTCCGCGACCTCAAGCTGGGCCTGGTGATCGGCGCGGCGATGACCATCAACCTCGTGGCCGCCGCACTGGCCGGCGTGCTGGTGCCGCTGACGCTCAAACGCATGAACATTGACCCGGCGCTCGCCGGCGGCGTGGTGCTGACCACGGTGACCGATGTGGTGGGGTTTCTGAGTTTTCTCGGATTGGCGACGCTGATTCTGCTGCGCTGACACGCGGGGCGCGGAATCCAGGCGGCCGGCATCAGGGCATCGGGATTGGGGAACGGCTCACATCTGTCGTCCCGATCGCAGCGAGGGATCTGCTTTGCGGATGCGGCGATGCGCGGAAAAGCAGGCCCCTCGCTGCGCTGGGGACGACAAGCTGAAGCATCACACTCAAACACCAGGCAGAAGTACCGAGCTGAAGCCCCAAGCTTAAGCACCAGCTGAAACTCCAAGCTCAAACTCCAAGATCAAACTCCGGCCCATGGCGCGACCGAGCCGCGCGCCGGCGAGACCTTCTCGCGAAGGAGGCCGTGGAATCCAGCGACAACGGCTGCGCAGCCACCGGCTGCGCCCCCTGCCGCAGCGCAACATCGTGCGCTCGTCGACAGGCGACGCATCGCTTCGAGGCGATCGGCACAACGGCATGCGAGAGCGCAGCGCAGCCCGCGATGCATGGTCCGCACGCATCGCATCGGCCGCATCGACGATACGCCTGCGCATGCACCTGAAAACGTATTCGACTTGATCGCCATCCTCTGTCGACGTACACCCACCCCTCTTCGCCGGCCACTCTTCGAGGGAGATCGCGCATGCGTCTGTCCATCCGCTTCGCCGCCATCGCACTGCTCGCGGCCGTCGCGCCCACGCCGGCGTCGTCCTCCACACCGGCGCCTGCCGCCCAGGCATCGCACACCACCACGCCATCGACTACCACCGCACACTCGAACACCGTGAACGCCGAGACCGACACGCGCTACCAGCCCAAGCCCTACATCACGCTGCAGAACCCGGCGTGGTCGAAGGATGCGGTGCTGTACCAGATCAACACGCGGCAGTTCACGCCCGAAGGCACGTTCCGCGCCGCGCAGCGCGAGCTGCCGCGGCTGAAGGCGCTGGGCGTCGACATCCTGTGGCTGATGCCGATCCACCCCATCGGCGAGAAGAACCGCAAGGGCACGCTGGGCAGCCCCTACGCGGTGCGCGACTACTACGGCGTGAACCCGGAGTTCGGCTCACTCGAGGATCTCAAGGCCTTCGTCGACGCCGCGCACGCGCAGGGCATGCGCGTGATCCTCGACTGGGTGGCCAACCACACCGCCTGGGACAACCCGCTGGTCGAGCAGCACCCGGAGTGGTACGCCCGCGACTGGAAGGGCGATTTCCACCCGACGCCGTGGTGGGACTGGCACGACATCATCAATCTGGATTATTCGCAGCCCGGCCTGCGCAAATACATGACCGAGGCGATGGTCTACTGGGTGCGCGATGTCGGCATCGACGGTTACCGTGCCGACGTGGCCGGCTTCGTGCCGCTGGATTTCTGGGAAAACCTGCGCGAGGAACTCGATGCGGTCAGGCCCGGGCCGTCCGATGGCGTCTTCCTGCTCGCCGAATGGGAATCGCGCGACCTGCACGCACGCGCGTTCGACGCCACCTATGCATGGAGCTGGTACGAGGCGATGCATCGCATCGCCAAGGGCCAGGCCGACGTGAACGCGCTCTACGTGTACTACTCGTGGAACGAGGCCTTTTTCCCGCGCGGCGGCATGCGCATGACCTTCGTCAGCAACCACGACAAGAACGCATGGGAAGGCACCGAATTCGAGGCCTTCGGCGACGCGCTGCCGGCGGCGATGGTGCTGTCCTTCGTCGGCGAAGGCATTCCGCTGATCTACAACGGCCAGGAGGCCGGCTACGACAAGCGCCTGGCGTTCTTCGAGAAGGACCCGATCCAGTGGCGCACGCACGCCAACGGCGCGCTGTACGCGAAACTCATCGCGTTCAAGACCTCCACCACCGCCCTGCACAACGGCCGCTGGGGCGCTCCGATGATCCATGTGCCCAACGACCGCGGCGCACAGGTGCTGAGCTTCGTGCGCCAGGACGATCAGTCCAAGGTGTTCGCGGTGTTCAATCTCTCCGCGCAGGCGCAGACCGTGCGCTTCCAGCAGACGCTCCACCACGGCGAGTATCTCGATCACTTCAGCGGCCGGGAAGCCGCTCTGGACGGCGCCACGGCGATGTCCCTGCGCCCCTGGGAATACCGGGTGTATCGCTCACGCTGAACGGCTGGCACACGCCGAGGGCCGGCACATCCTGGGCGGCCACGCATCGTTGTGCGGAAGGCCGTCACATTTGTGCCATGCGCAGGTGCGACGGCCATGGGATGGGGCCGCCATGATCGCGCGCGGAAGGTTTTTTTAACCTCTTCTCATAACCATTTGCCATTTGATCGGGCATCCGGGCTGCGCTACTAATCCCTACACATCAAGTAGGAATAGAGCCCTGCAGACGATGATGACCATGAAAGCGAAGTACGCGCTGCGCGCGCTCACCGAACTCGCATGGAGCGACGGCAGTTCGATGCGGGCGCATGTCCTGGCCGCGCGCGCCGGCGTTCCCGGCAAGTTCCTGGAAACCATCCTGGTCGAGCTTCGCCAGGCGGGATTGATCGAAAGCCGTCGCGGACAAAGCGGTGGGCACAGCCTCGCGCGCCCGGCGACGGACATCATGGTGGGCGACGTGATCCGCACGATCGACGGTCCGCTGGCGATGATCCGCTGCGCCAGCGTGAGCGCATACGCGCCCTGCGCCGATTGCGCGCAACCGGAGCGGTGCTCGCTGCGCCTGCTGATGCGCGAGGCACGCGAAGCGCTGTCGAGCGTGCTGGATCACCACAGCCTGCATGATTTCGCCTACGGCACCCTGGCCGACCGCGACGGCAGGGCTGCCCAGGGAGGAGAGACATGACCCGCGGACACGACCCACGATCCGAACCGCCGCGCACAGGCGCAAAAACGGCGACCGAAGACACTGCGCTGAACGAACGCGAGCAGGCGGTCATCGCCGCCCTGCGCGAAGTGGACTTCGGCGAAGTGGGCATCGTCGTGCACAATGCACGCATCGTGCAGATCACCCGCAGCAGGAAACAACGCTTCTCCGACGGGTAAGCTGCATCGAGACCGCATCGTCGGCACCGCATCGTCAGCACCCCATCGCAGCGAGACGCGATACAGCGACACCACCCACACCATCCACCGCAGACCGGACCACCGGACGCGGCTTCAGTTTCCAGAGGAGCCCTCCGTGCCCAGTCGCACCCGTTCGTGCGCGCGCAGACCGCGCGCGTCCCATGCCATGGCCGTCGCGACCCTGGTCGCGTGCGGCGCGTCATCCGCATTCGCCCAGTCATCCGGGGCGGATCCATCCCCGGACGACCTCGCCGCACGACTGGCGGCGGTCGAGCGCCTGCTCGGCGTGGATCCGACGCATCCGCCATCGCCGCAGACCGGCCACGCAGCGGCCGAGCACATCGACATGGCCACGCTCGCACGGCGACTGGCGGCCATCGAGCGCAGACTCGAGCAGCCGACGCAGGAAGCCGCCGCGCCACCGGCGCCCACCACCACCACTGCGCTCACCGTCGGCCGCGGACTCTCGATCAAGGGCCCGGACGGCGCCGAGCTCCGTGTGCGCGGACTGGTCCAGGCCGACGGCCGCTTCTTCCCCGACGACCACGGCGCCGCGCCATCCGCCACGTTCCTGATGCGCCGCATCCGCCCGACGCTGGAAGGCAGCTGGGGGCCGCTGATCGGCTTCCGGCTCACGCCCGAGTTCGCAGGCGACAACGCCAGCCTCGTGGATGCGTATGTCGATGTGAAGTTCGACCCGCGCGCCACACTGCGGATCGGCAAGGTGAAAGGCCCGGTCGGCCTGGAGCGGCTGCAGTCGGGCGGTTCGCTGGCGATGGTGGAACGCGGCTTTCCCACCGAACTGGCCCCCAACCGCGATCTCGGCGTGCAGCTGCAGGGCGACCTGCGCGAAGGCAGGCTGCAGTACGTCCTGGGCGTATACAACGGCGCGCCCGATGGGCGCGACGCCGCCACCGCCAACACGGACGATGCATTCGAGTATGCCGGCCGCCTGTTCTGGGAACCGTTCAAGGGCAAGGACCATGCGCTGTCCGGACTGGGCATCGGCATCGCCGCGAGCAGCGGCGACACCTTCGGCACCGGCAACGGCGTGTTGCCGCGCTATCGCACGCCTGCCCAGGCGCAGTTCTTCAATTACGGAAGCAATGTGGCCGGCGACGGGCTGCGCAGGCGGCTCTCGCCGCAAGGCTATTACCACCGCGGCGCCTTCGGCCTGCTCGCCGAGCACATCACCTCCGAGCAGGCGCTGCGCCTGATCTCCGGGCCCGATGCAGGGCGCGGCGCGCGCATCGAAAACCGCGCATATCAACTCACGGGCAGCTACGTGCTGACCGGCGAGGACGCAAGTTTTCGCGGAGTGGCCAAACCCGACCGGCCGTTCTCGCCCGATGGTGCGGGCTGGGGCGCGTTCGAACTCGTCGGACGCTACGGCGTGCTCGACATCGACGACGACGCGTTCCCGCTGTTCGCCAACCCCGCGCTGTCCGCATCGCGTGCCGAGTCCTGGAGCGTCGGGTTGAACTGGTACCTCAACGCGCATCTGAAGCTGGTCGCCAACTACACGCACACCGCATTCGACGGCGGCGCGGCGGCGGGCGCGGACCGCAGGGACGAGCGCGCGGTGCTCGCCCGCGCGCAGCTGTCCTTCTGAATCGCATCTTTTCATCGCGCCTTTGAACCGCGCCTTCGCGGTGGGCAATCACCGTGCGGCGCCCATCCGGGCGCTTCGCCCCGAATCACGTGACACTCCCCAACGAGGTTTGCATGAACACGCTCCTGAAAACCACATTGTCCGCACTCTCCGTCGCCGGCCTGCTGGTGGCGGCCGCACTTCCCTTCTCGACCGCGCGCGCGAACGACAAGGAACTGCTCAACGTCTCCTACGACCCCACCCGCGAGCTGTACGTCGACGTCAACGCGCGCTTCGCGGCGCAGTGGAAGGCGCAGACCGGCGAAACCCTGAAGCTCTCCACCTCGCACGGCGGCTCGGGCAAACAGGCGCGATCGGTGATCGACGGCCTGCAGGCGGACGTGGTGACCCTGGCGCTGGCCGCGGACATCGACGCCATCGCCGAGAACGCGAAACTGCTGCCGGCCGACTGGCAGCGCAGACTGCCGCACAACAGCGCGCCCTATACCTCGACCATCGTGTTCCTGGTGCGCAAGGGCAACCCGAAGAAGATCCGCGACTGGGGCGATCTCGCCCGGCCGGGCGTGTCGGTGATCACGCCCAATCCGAAGACCTCGGGTGGTGCGCGCTGGAATTACCTCGCCGCCTGGGCCTGGGCCTCGCGCGAATACCGCGACGGCGGCAAGGTGCTGGACTACATGAGCCGGCTGTTCCGCAACGTATCGGTACTGGATACCGGCGCACGCGGTTCGGCCACCACCTTCGCCGAGCGGGGCATCGGCGACGTGATGATCGCCTGGGAAAACGAGGCGCTGCTCACGCTCGATCTGCCGTCCACGCGCGGCAAGTTCGAGGTGGTGCTGCCCAGCGTGAGCATTCGCGCCGAGCCCACGGTGGCCTGGCTCGACAAGAACGTGGAGCGCCGCGGCACGCGCAAGCAGGCCGAGGCGTATCTGCGCTTCCTCTACTCGCCGGAAGGCCAGCGGCTGGCCGCCAAGCACCACTACCGGCCCGCCACGCCGGACGGCGTGCCGGCTGCAGACCTGGCGAAGTTCAAACCGCTCGTGCTGGTCACCATCGACGGCGCATTCGGCGGCTGGAAGAAGGCGCAGGCCCAGCATTTCGCGGACGGTGGATTCTTCGACCGCATCTACCGGCCGGAGCCCTGAGACATGGGGCTGCGCATGCGGTCCGGGGCCGGGCGCCCTGCCCGGCCTCCACGGCCCTTGCCCGGGTTCGGGCTGAGCCTGGGTCTCGGCATGGCGTGGCTGGGCGCGGTGGTGCTGCTGCCGCTGCTGGCCTTGACGGTCAGCGCCGCCGGCCTCGACGCGGAGGCATGGACGCGCGCTCTGCAGGATGCACGCGTCCAGGCGGCCTTGCGGGTGAGCTTCGGCGCAGCGGCGATCGCGGCGGTCTGCGCGTCGCTGGCGGGCACGCTGGTGGCCTGGGTCCTGGTGCGCTATCGGTTTCCCGGCCGGCGCCTGCTCGATGCGCTGGTCGACCTGCCCTTCGCCCTGCCCACGGCGGTCGCCGGGATCGCTCTGACCGCGGTCTATTCCGGCAACGGCTGGGTGGGCCGCTGGCTGGAGCCGCTGGGCGTCAAGATCGCCTACACCCAGGTCGGCATCGTGATCGCGCTGATCTTCATCGGCCTCCCGTTCGCGGTCCGCACCCTGCAGCCGGTGCTGGAATCGCTCGGACGCGAAGCGGAGGAGGCGGCGGCCTCGCTCGGCGCCTCGCGCCTCACGGCGCTGCGTCGCGTGGTGTTTCCGGAACTGCTGCCGGCCCTGCTCACCGGTTTTTCGCTGGCCTTCGCACGCGGACTGGGCGAATACGGCTCGGTGATCTTCATCGCCGGCAATCTGCCGCACAGGACCGAGATCGCGCCGCTGCTGGTGGTCATCCGACTGGAGGAGTACGACTACGGCGGTGCCATCGCGATCGCGGCGCTGCTGCTCGCCGCCTCGTTCGTCTGCCTGCTCGCGATCAACGCGATCCCCCTGCTCTTTTCCCACGGCCGACGAGGCACCGACGATGCATGACCACTCCCCCCTGCGCGAACCGCCGTGGGTGCGGCGTGCGCTCATCTCCGTCGCCGCACTGCTGATGCTGGCGCTCGTGGTGTTGCCGCTGGCGATGGTGCTGAGCGCGGCCTTCGGCGAAGGCTTCCGCGCCTGGATGGACGCGCTGACCACGCCCGACGCCCTGTCGGCGCTGCGGCTGACGCTGTTCACGGTGGCGATCGTTCTGCCGGTGAACGCGGTGTTCGGCGTGCTGGCGGCCTGGGCGATCGCGCGCTTCGACTTCTTCGGCAAGCGCGTGCTGATCGCATTGATCGATCTGCCCTTCGCGGTCTCGCCGGTCGTCGCCGGGCTGTGCCTGGTGCTGCTGTTCGGCAGCCAGGGCTGGTTCGCGGAGATTCTGCGCGACTACGACATCAGGATCCTGTTCGCCCGTCCGGGCATCGTGCTGGCGACGCTGTTCATCACCTTCCCGTTCGTCGTCCGCGAGCTGATCCCGCTGATGCAGCAGCAGGGCGTGGAAGAGGAACTGGCGGCGCGTTCGCTCGGCGCCGGCGCCTGGACCATGTTCACGCGCATCACGCTGCCCAACATCCGCTGGGGCCTGCTCTACGGCGTCCTGTTGTGCGGCGCGCGGGCGATGGGCGAGTTCGGCGCGGTCTCGGTGGTGTCCGGCCACATCCGCGGGCAGACGAACACCCTGCCGCTGCACATCGAGATTCTCTACAACGAATTCGACAGCACCGGTGCGTTCGCGGCGGCGTCGCTGTTGAGCTGCATGGCGCTGATCACGCTGTTGGTGAAGTTCTGGCTGGAGTCCCGTCACGCCGACGGGATCGCCGCATCGCACAGGAGACACTGATGTCGAACACGCATATTCCATCCACACCGCGGCCCGGGCCGCCCCCGTCCCGTCCGGCCCCCGCCGCGCCGCCCATGCCGGCGGACGGCGCGTGGTCGAGCGCGTCGGACGCGCGCATCGGTCTGCAGATCCGCGGGCTGAGCAAACGCTTCGGCGGGGTCGCCGCGCTGGACGCGGTGGACCTGCGCATCGAGGCCGGGGAGCTGATCGCGCTGGTCGGCCCCTCGGGCTCGGGCAAGACCACACTGCTGCGGGCCATCGCCGGGCTGCTGCCGGCGGATGCCGGCGAAATCCGCTTCGGCGACCGCGATGCCACGGCGCTCAGCCTGCGCGAGCGCAACGTCGGCTTCGTCTTCCAGCATTACGCGCTGTTCCGTCACATGACCGTGGCCGAGAACGTGGCCTTCGGCCTGCGCAGCCGGCCGCGCGCACGCCGGCCGCCTCGCAGCGCGATCACGTCGCGGGTGGAGGAACTGCTGCGCCTGGTGCAGCTGCCGGAGCACGGCGCACGCTATCCGGACCAGCTCTCGGGCGGGCAGAAACAGCGCATCGCCCTGGCGCGCGCACTCGCCATCGAACCCAGCGTGCTGCTGCTCGACGAACCGTTCGGAGCGCTGGACGCGAAAGTCCGGGTGGAACTGCGCCGCTGGCTGCGTGCGCTGCACGAACAGACCGGGCGAACCACCGTGTTCGTGACCCACGACCAGGAGGAAGCGCTGGAACTGGCCGATCGGGTGGTGATCCTGCGCGACGGCAGGATCGAACAGGTCGGCACGCCGGACGACATCTACCGCGAGCCACGGTCCGCCTATGTCTTCGACTTCATCGGCCGCAGCAACCGCATCGACGGCAGGATCGAAGACGGCGCGTTCATCGCGGACGGCCTGCGTCTGGACGCGTCCGCCGCGGCAGGGACGGCGGCGGCCGACCCGGGACGTGCGGGTGTCCCGCCTGTGGCGGGCCCATCGCAGTTGTTCGTGCGGCCGCACGATCTCGCGCTCTGCGCGGACGGGGACGACGACGACGCGGGCGACCGGCTCGCCGCGACCGTCGTCGCGGTCCGGCGGCGCGCCGACCGCATCACCCTGGAGCTGGCGTTGCAGCGCCACGACGCGCGATGGGAGCTGGATCTCGTCGACCACGCGCAGCCCTGTCCGGCGGCCGGCGCGCCCGTGCGCCTGCGGCTGCGCAGATGGCGCGCCTACCCACGGAGCCAGTGATCCCGGCGCGGAGCGCGCAGTCCGTGCCCTGAGAAGAGCACCCGGCGGAGGGAGTTGACATTCGTCGGGCATGGGGTAGCGTCGGCGGCTTGACGGGGGGAAACGACGACATGGCCGGTGCGCGAACCTGGTTGAAGCATCTGCGCTGGGTCTGGCTGGTCCTGATCCTGGCCGCGATCGTCGTGCAATTCGTGCTGCACGACCGCCCGGACGCCGTGGCCGTGGTCGAGGGCATCGAACGCGGCTTCGTGCTGCTGGTGTTCGGCGTGATGTCGCTGATGGTCCTCGGGCTGATGCTGCATTTCCTCGGCAGCCAGCTGCGGCCCAACGAAGATGCGGACTGGGGCGAGCCCGTGCTGCGGCTGCGCAATTCGCGCACGGTGAGTGCGCTGCTGGTGCTGGCCCTGCTCGCCTTCGGCGCGATCATGGCTTTCGCCCTGCTGCAGTGGAGCGAGCCCGGCGGGCCCTTCGACCCGACGCCGCAGCCGGTGCCGCTGGAGGCGCAGCTGGCGGTCGGGTTCTTCGGCGTGGTCTGGGGCTTCCTGCTGCTCGCCTTCACGGTGCGCCTGATCCGCAACCCGGCGTGGTTCGTGCTGACCCGCAAGGGCTTCGTCTATCGCCCGGGCGATGTCTCCCCGGGGCTGGTGCGCTGGGAGGACGTGGTCGAGATCAAGGAGGACGAGGTCCTCGGCAGCGCCGGGCGCGGCGGCCCGACCCTGCGCCCGGCGCTGGTGATCGTGCTGCGCGATGCGGAGCGCTACACCACCGCCTACAACCCGCTGCTGGCGATGATCGTCCGGCTGGCCACCGGCGCGCTCCGTGTGCAGACCGGCGGACGCGGCGATCTCTATCTCGACCCGGTGAATTTCGGTGCGCGCTACGAGGAAGTGAAGGCGCTGATGCGCGAACACGCCCGCTACGCGCGCTGAGCCGCACGCATGCGCGCCCGGCGCGCGCCGGACGATGCGGGTCGACCCCGCGGCTCGACCCGACCCCTCAGCCCAGCAGCGCCTCCAGCACCGCCATCCGCACCGCCACGCCGTTGCTCACCTGCCGCAGGACCAGCGACTGCGGCCCGTCGGCGACCACGTCGTCGATCTCCACGCCGCGGTTCATCGGGCCGGGGTGCATGACCACCGCATCGGGCGCGGCGCGCGCGAGGCGTTCGAGGCTCAGACCGTAGTCGCGGTGATAGACGTCCAGCGACTCGACCAGCCCCTGCTCCATCCGCTCGCGCTGCAGGCGCAGCATCATCAGCACGTCGACGCCTGCGACCGCCTCGTCGAAATCCTGGGTGACCACGCAGTCGTGCAGCATGCCGCCGCTGTCGTCCACCGGCGGCAGCAGCGATGCGGGGCCGCAGACGCGGATCTCACCGGCGCCGAGGATGCGCAGCGCGTGCAGGTCCGAGCGCGCGACGCGCGAATGCAGCACGTCGCCGACGATCGCGACCTTGAGCCCGGAGAAGTCGCGGCCCTTGGCCTGACGGAGAGTCAGCATGTCCAGCAGCCCCTGGGTGGGATGCGCACTGCGGCCGTCGCCGGCATTCACGATGCGGGTGGCCGGGTCCACCCAGCGCGCGAGTTCGTTGAGCACGCCGTCCTCGCGGTGACGGATCACGAACCCGCGCACGCCCATCGCCTCGATGTTCTTGAGCGTGTCCAGCGCGGTCTCGCCCTTGGTGGTAGAGGAGGTGGCCGCGTCGAAATTGAGCACGTCCGCACCGAGCCGCTGCGCGGCGCGCTGGAAGCTAAGGCGCGTGCGGGTGGAGGGTTCGAAGAACAGCGTGCAGACGGCGGTGCCCGCGAGCGAAGCCGGCTGCGCGGTGCCGTCGGCGAAGGACTGGGCGCGGTCGAGCAGACGCTCGAGCGTGGCCCGCGGCATCTCGTCCAGGGTCAGCAGGTGGTGCAGCAGGCCCTGGGCGTCGGTCTGCAGTTCGGACTTGAAGCCGGTCTTGTCGGGGAAGCTGGTCATGCGGGCCTGTCGTCGGACGTGGGGGGCGGGCGCGGGCATCTTCACAGGAAAGCGCGGTGCGCGCGAGCGCAGCCGTGCCCGCGCGGCGGGTTCAGGCCGATGCGTCGGGCGGGCGGACGGGAGAGGCGTCGGGCGGCGGGGGCGACAGCGATTCCACCGCCAGCGCGTCCTGCGGCGCGGCGCGCCAGCGCTCGACGATCACCGCCGCGGCCACCGCGTCCAGCAGGTCGGCGTCGCGACGGCGGCTGCGCCCGTCGGCGCGCTGCCCGGCGAAACGGCGCGCGGCCTCCTGCGAGGAATGGCGCTCGTCCACCAGCACCACCGGCAGGCCACTGCGCGCGCGCAGGGCGCGGGCGAAGGCGTGGGCACGGGCGCGGATCGGCTGGTCGCCGCCGTCCAGGGTCATCGGGTCGCCGACCACGCAGCCGCCCGGCCGCCACTCGCGCAGCAGGCGGTCGACCGCAGCCCAGTCGATGCGCTCGTCGTGCACGTCGACCACCGCCAGCGCACGCGCCTCGACACCGAAGGGGCTGCCCACGGCCACGCCGATGCGGCGCGCACCGACGTCGAACCCGAGCACGGTCGTGTCGATGGGGATGCTCATGCGTGCGTCGTCTGCGGCAGACGCGCTTCGCCGAACACGAACGGCAACAGGCGCGCGATGTTGCGTGCGTCGTCGATCCCGCGGTGATGCGTGCCCGCGAAGGCGAGACCCGCGCGCTCGACCGCGCCCGCGAGGCCGTACGTCCTCTTCAGGCCAAGAAGTTCGGAGAACAGCGCCTTGACGTTGAGATGCGGCGCCGGGGCCGGATTCGGCAGGCGGTGGAAATCGCAGTCCTGCTGCAGCTGGTGACGGTCGTAATCGCCCCAGGAGCAGAACGCCGCATCGCGCCAGGGCCGCAGCCAGGCATCGAAGGCGGCCAGGGCTTCGGCGAAGCCGGGGGCGGCATCGACATCCTGCTGCCGGATCGTGGTCAACCCGGTGCAGAACGCGGTGAGCCGCGGGTGCCGCACGGGTTTGACGAAACACACGAATTCGTCGATCGGGTTGAACCTGTCGTCGGTCATGACCGCGCCGAACTCGATGATCTCCATCTCGCCGCGCGGCACGCTGCCCAGATCGCAGCAGGTGGCCTCGAAATCGATGACCAGATAGTGCGGGTACGCGACATGCATCGGCGCGGGCATCTGTTCAGGCGTGACCGCTGTAGTCCGGCATGCGCAGCAGATCGACGCCGATCCGTCCGGCCGCAGCCTGCCATCGGGCGTCCAGCGGCAGGTCGAACAGCAGCTCGGGCGCGCTGTCGACGGTCAGCCAGGCGTTGTCGGCCAGTTCCTGCTCCAGCTGCCCCGCTCCCCAGCCGGCGCAGCCCAGCACCACCTGGGCCTGGCCCGGGCCATCGCCGCGGGCCATCGCTTCGAGGATGTCGCGGGAGGTGGTGACGTACAGGCCGTCGACCACGCGCAGGGTGGAATCCCAGATGCGGTCGCCATCGTGCAGCACGAAACCACGCTCGGGATGCACCGGGCCGCCGCTGAGCACGGGCCGGCCGCGCATCACGGCATCGCCGCCCTCGATCCCCATCTGGTCGAAGATGTCGCCCAGCAGGTATTCCGACGGGCGGTTCATCACCAGCCCCATGGCGCCCTCGCCGTCGTGCTGGCAGATCAGCGACACGGTGCGGGCGAAGTTGGGGTCATCCAGCGCCGGCAGGGCGACCAGCAGCTGGTTGGCGAGCGGGGTGGCATCGGGAAGCATGCGGCCATTGTAAGGCCATGCCCGGGAGGCCGTCGCATGGGCGCGGCCGCGGTGCCGCGCGTGATGCCGGGAACGAAGCCCGGCATCGTCCCTGTCCGGGGCGGACGCGCACTGGACGGACACGCCCCCGCAGGAGCGTGTCTGGGGCGTGACTCAGGCCGCGAACGGCACTCCGGTCTTCTCGCGCAGCTCGTCGTGGGTGACGCCCGGCGCCATTTCCACCAGCGCCAGACCGTCCGGGGTCACGTCGAACACGGCCAGGTCGGTGATGATGCGGTCGACCACGCCCACGCCGGTCAGCGGCAGGGTGCATTCGGGCAGGATCTTGTGCTCGCCGTTCTTGGCGACGTGCTCCATCAGCACCACCACGCGCTTGACGCCGGCCACCAGGTCCATCGCGCCTCCCATGCCCTTGACCATCTTGCCCGGGACCATCCAGTTGGCCAGGTCGCCGGCGTGGGTGACCTGCATCGCACCGAGGATGGCCAGGTCGATGTGGCCGCCGCGGATCATCGCGAACGAATCGTGGCTGCCGAAATAGCTGGCGCCTGGCATCGCGGTGACGGTCTGCTTGCCGGCGTTGATGAGGTCGGCGTCCACCTCGTCCTCGGTCGGGAACGGGCCGATGCCGAGCAGGCCGTTCTCGCTCTGCAGCCACACGTCCATGCCGTCGGGGATGTAGTTGGCCACCAGCGTGGGCAGGCCGATGCCGAGGTTGACGTAGGCACCGTCGCTCAACTCCTGCGCGGCGCGCTGCGCCATGTCGTCGCGGGTCCAGGCCATTACTTCGCTCCTCGGGTCGTGCGCTGCTCGATGCGCTTCTCGGGGGTGGGGTTCACGACGATGCGGTCGACGTAGATGCCCGGCAGGTGCACGTGATCCGGGTCGATGCTGCCGGTGGGCACCAGCTCCTCGACCTCGGCCACGCACACCGCACCTGCCATCGCGCAGGCCGGGTTGAAGTTGCGCGCGGTCTTGCGGAACACCAGGTTGCCGCTTTCGTCGGCCTTCCAGGCCTTGACCAGGGACACGTCGGCCTTCAGCGCGGTCTCCAGCACATACCAGTGGCCGTCGGGGAACTGGCGGGTCTCCTTGCCTTCGGCCACCACCGTGCCGTAGCCGGTGCGGGTGAAGAAGGCCGGGATGCCCGCGCCGCCGGCGCGCAGGCGCTCGGCCAGGGTGCCCTGCGGGTTGAATTCGAGCTCGAGTTCGCCGGCGAGGAACTGGCGCTCGAACTCCTTGTTCTCGCCCACGTAGGACGAAATCATCTTCTTGATCTGCCGGGTGCTGAGCAGTTGGCCGAGGCCGAAGCCGTCGACGCCGGCATTGTTGGAGATCGCGGTCAGCCCGGTGACGCCGGAATCGCGCAGGGCGGCGATCAGCGCCTCGGGGATGCCGCAGAGGCCGAACCCGCCGACCGCGAGGGTCTGGCCGTCGGCGACGAGGTCGCGCAGCGCGGTGGCGGCATCGGGGAAGACTTTGCGCTTGCTCATGCGGCCACCGTGCGGCTGTTGACGTGCGCGGGGCGGGCCTGCGCGGGGCAGGCCCCGGCGGCGCGGGCATGCGGGGGAAGGATGCTCATGTCGGCTCCTGAGGGGCGTCCGTGGAGCGCGCAAGTGTAGCCGCTGCCCCCTGAGCGGACACCCGTCCTTTCGGGCAGTGGGCCCGGCCCGCCCGGGGTGGCCTCGGCGCGGCGCGACCGCGGCGGCTACACTCGACGCCCCGCTGTCGCGTGCCGCCGTCCGCCATGCCCCGACTCGCCCCGCCCCGCCTCGCGCTGGTCACCGCCATCACCTCGCTGTCCCGCGACCACGACATGTCGTTGCTGCAGCAGGCCTGCGCGCGGGCCGGCATCGCGGCCGAGGTGCGGGCCTGGGACGACGGCAGCGTGTCGTGGGCGCGCTACGACGCGGCGCTGCTGCGCTCGTGCTGGGACTACACCACGCGGCTGCCCGGGTTCCTCGCCTGGTGCGACCGGACGGCCGTTCGCACCCGGCTGTGGAACCCGCCGGAGATCGTGCGCTGGAACACCGACAAGCGCTATCTGGCCGACCTCGCCGCCGACGGCATCGCGGTGGTGCCCACCGCCTACGCCGATCCGGACGACGACCCGCTGGCCGCGGTCGAGGCGCTGTTGGCGGCGCATCCGGACGCGGCGGAATGCGTGGTCAAGCCCACCGTGGCCGCCGGTGCCGCGGGCGCGCGCCGCTACGCCCGGGCCCAGTCGCTGGCCGCCGCCGACCACCTGGGCCGCCTGCTCGGCGCCGGGCGCAGCGCGATGCTGCAGCCCTACCTGCCGGCGATCGACCGCGACGGCGAGACCGCCCTGCTGTATTTCGGCGGACGCTACAGCCACGCCATCCGCAAGGCCGCGCTGCTGAGGCCCGACAGCGATTCGCCCGACGCCGCCACGCGCGACAAGGCCATCAGCGCACGCACGCCGGGCGAGGACGAGCGCCGGTTCGGCGACGGTGTGCTGGACGCGCTGGCCCGGCGCTTCGGCTCCGCCCCGCTGTACGCGCGTGTGGACCTGCTGCGCGACGCCGACGGCCGCCCGCGGCTGCTGGAGCTGGAACTGACCGAGCCGACGTTGTTCCTGCCCTTCGCCGAGGGCGCCGCCGACCGCCTGGCCGTCGCGCTGCGCGGCGCGCTCGCGGAACCTGGCGCGTCGCCGTCCGACTCCCCTGGCGGCGCGACCGGCGCCGGATCGGGGCCGATCGGCGCCTCCGAACCGAGCAGAGACTCGAAAAAACGCCGGTAGGGTAAAATTCCACGGTTCCGTCGCGGCCGGGCATCGCCCACCGTCCGCATCCGACCGCCCCGCCGGTCCGTTGCGTCCGCATTCCCCTGCACTCCATCTCAAGGATTCCCCGCACGATGAAGATCCTCGTCGGTTACAAGCGCGTGGTGGACTACAACGTCCGCATCCAGGTCAAGCCGGACGGCTCCGGCGTCGTCACCGACGGCGTCAAGCTCTCGCCCAACCCCTTCGACGACATCGCGCTGGAAGAAGCCCTGCGCCTGCGCGACAAGGGCATCGCCACCGAGGTCGTGGTGGCCACCATCGCCCCGGCCGATGCCCAGCCGCATCTGCGCAACGGCCTGGCGATGGGCGCGAACCGCGCCGTCCACGTGGTCAGCGACGCACCCGTCCAGCCGCTCACCGCCGCGCGCGCGCTGCTGAAGCTGATCGAGAAGGAGCAGCCCGACCTGGTGCTGCTGGGCAAGCAGGCGATCGACGACGACGCCAATCAGACCGGCCAGATGCTGGCCACGCTGTGGGGCCGCCCGCAGGCGACCTTCGCCGGCAAGCTCGACATCGCGGATGGCAGGGCCACCGTGGTGCGCGAGGTCGACGCCGGCCTGGAAACCCTCGAAGTGGATCTGCCCGCGGTGGTCACCACCGACCTGCGCCTGAACGAGCCGCGCTTCATCAAGCTGCCGGACATCATGAAGGCCAAGAGCAAGCCGCTGGAGACCATCCCCTTCGCCGACCTCGGCGTGGAATCGGGCGAAGGCCTGAAGACCACCCACTACGCGCCGCCCGCGCAGCGCAGCAAGGGCGTGATGGTGAAGGACGCGGCCGAACTGGTCGCCGCCCTGAAGGCGAAAGGCCTGCTGTGACGGCCTTGCGGTGATGCGCATGCAGTGATGCGTGCGCAGGGCGGGCCCAGGCCCGCCGTTCAGGCCTCTCCGGTGAGGTCGAAGCCGGTCGAGCCACGCTCGCTTGACGCCAATCGTTCCCACACCATTCGACGCAACCCGATATTCCGCAACGGCGGGCCAGGGCCCGCCCCACGAGGGAAACGCACATGTCCAAGGTTCTCATCGTCGCCGAACACCTCGACGGCAAGCTCAACGGCGCCACCGCGCGCTGCGTCGCCGCCGCCCAGGCGCTCAAGCCCGAATCCATCGATATCGTCGTGCTGGCCGCCGACCCGGCCGGCGTCGCCGCCGAGGCCGCGCAGATCGCAGGCGTCGCCAGGGTGCTCACCGTCGCCGACGCCGCCAATGCACACGCCATCGCCCAGGTGCTGGCGCCGCAGATCGCCCAGCTCGCCGCCGGCTACAGCCACGTCTTCGGCCCCAGCACGACCTTCGGCAAGGACCTGATGCCCTGCGTCGCCGCGCTGCTGGGCGTGTCGCAGGTGTCGGACGTGATGACGGTCGAAGGCAGCCACACCTTCAAGCGCCCGATCTACGCCGGCAACGCCATCATCACCGTCGAGGCGCCGGCCGGGCAGACCGTGGTCGCCACGGTGCGCACCGCGTCCTGGCCCGAAGCCGCGCGTGGCGGCAGCGCCGCGGTCGAGGCCGCGGCCGTGTCGGCCACCCTGCCCACACACACCCGCTACCTGGGCCTGGCCGCCGGCAAGTCCGACCGCCCCGACCTGCAGAGCGCCAGCAAGGTGGTCTCCGGCGGCCGCGGCGTGGGCTCGGCCGAGAACTTCAAGATCATCTACGACTTCGCCGACCGTCTGGGCGCGGCCGTCGGCGCCTCGCGCGCCGCGGTCGACGCCGGCTACGTGCCCAACGAGCTGCAGGTCGGCCAGACCGGCAAGATCATCGCGCCGGAGCTCTACGTCGCGGTGGGCATCAGCGGCGCGATCCAGCACCTGACCGGGATCAAGGACGCCGGGACGATCGTCGCGATCAACAAGGACGGCGACGCGCCGATCTTCGAGATCGCCGACATCGGCCTGGTGGGCGACCTGTTCAAGGTGCTGCCGGAGCTGCAGGCGGCCCTGGGCTGATCCGCAGCGGCGGCCGGGCGCGGACTTCGGTCCGCGCCCGGCCGCCGCCTCCCCGCCTTCCCGCGCATGGCCCGCTCCCGCTCGCGCATCGTCCACGCCGCGCACGGGCTGTACCGCCGGCTGCCGGTGTCGTGGGAAGCGAAACTCGCGCTCAAGGGCGGCCTGTTCCGCGCCCTCGCGCCGCTGCTGCGCGGCAGCGACGCCTACGCCCGCTGGTACTACGACGCAAGGATGCGGTCAGAGGACTATCTGGCCTTCGACGCACCGCCGCCGCGCGGCCGGCATGCGCCCGCCGCCGCATCCGGGCATTCGCCGGGCGACGACGGCGCCATCGAATTCGTCGCGGCACCCGCGGCCACCGCGCCCGCTTCACTGCGCGCCCGCGCCATCGCCTTCTACCTGCCGCAGTTCCATCCCATTCCCGAGAACGACGCCTGGTGGGGCGAAGGCTTCACGGAGTGGACCAATGTCGAACGCGCCAAGCCGCGCTTCGTCGGCCACGACCAGCCGCGCGTGCCCGGCGCGCTGGGCCGCTACGACCTGCGCGATGCGGAGGTGATGCGCCGACAGATCGCCCTGGCGCGTACGCACGGGCTGTCGGGCTTCTGCTTCTATCACTACGACTTCGGCGGCAAGCGCCTGCTGGAGACGCCGGTGGAGAACTGGCTGGCGGATGCCACGCTCGATTTCCCCTTCTGCCTGTGCTGGGCCAACGAATCCTGGAGCCGGCGCTGGGACGGCCGCGAGCAGGACGTGCTGATCGCGCAGACCTACGGCCCCGAACACGATGCGCGCCTGATCGACGACCTGCTGCGCCCGCTGCGCGACCCGCGCTACCTGCGCGTCGACGGCCGGCCGCTGCTGCTGGTCTACCGGCCCGGGCAGCACCCGGACCCCGCGGCGCTGGTGCGCACCTGGCGCGAGCGTGCGCGTGCGGCCGGCCTCGGCGAGCTGTTCCTGGCGCTGGTGCAGAGCACCGCGGCGGAAGACCCCCGGCCCTGGGGCTTCGATGCCGCGGTCGAATTCCCGCCGATGGCGATGCAGTCCGCACTGCGCCCGATCAACGACCGGCTCACGCTCACCGAGCCCGATTTCGCCGGCATGGTGATGGACTACGGCGCGCTGGCCGATGCGGCGATGGCCCGGCCGCGTCCGGACTACCCGCTGATCCGCGGCGTGACCCCGGGCTGGGACAACGAAGCACGCCGGCCAGGCCGCGGCTACGCCTACGTGCCGGCCACGCCAGCGCGCTATCGCGCGTGGCTGCGCGCGGCGGCCGAAGACGCCGCGACAGCACCGGTCGCAGGCGAGCCGCTGGTGTTCATCAACGCCTGGAACGAGTGGGCGGAAGGCGCCTATCTCGAACCCGATGCGCGCCATGGTTACGCCTTCCTGCACGCCACGCGGCAGGCGCTGGCGCTGGACCCGCCGCGGCGGGTCGCAGTGGTGGTCCACGACGCCCAGCCCAACGGCGCGCAGCAGCTCGCGCTGCATCTGCTGCGCGAGTTCGGACGGCTGGGCGTCGGGACCGATCTGCTTCTGCTCGACGGCGGGCCGCTGGAGCCGGCGCTGAGCGAGGCCGCCGGCCGCACACATCGGCTTTGGACGCTGGAGGCCGAGGCCATCCGCGCCCTCGCCGCGCGTCTGCATGGCGAAGGCGTGCGCAGCGCAGTGGTCAACAGCGTGGCCGGCGGCCGCATCGCCGCGCCGCTCGCCGGGGCCGGGCTGCGTCTGACCGCGCTGGTGCACGAACTGCCGACGCTGATCCGCGACACCGGCCTGCTGCCGCCGCTGCGTGCACTCGCCGCTGCCGACGCGCAATGGGTCGTCCCGGCGGGCGCGGTGCGCGAGGGCCTGATCGCGCTGCTCGGCGAAGACGCCGCACGCGACATGCGCATTCGCCCGCAGGGCCTGTATCGCCGCAACCGTCACCGCGGGCGCGACGACCTCGCCCACGTGCAGGCACGCATGCGCACGGCTTGGGGGCTGCCGCAGGACGCACGCATCGTGCTGGCCGCCGGCTACGCCGACCGGCGCAAGGGTGTGGACCTGCTCGCGCGCGCGGCGGTGCGCGCCTGCGCGCACGATGCGCGGCTGCATGTGGTGTGGGCCGGCGCCTGCGAAGCGGAGATCTGTGCCGAAGCCCGCACGACGCTCCAGTCGGCCGGGCTGTCGGGGCGGTTCCACTTCATCGGGCCGCAGGACGACCTCGACGACGCCTACGCCGCCGCGGATGTCTATGCGCTGACTTCGCGCGAGGACCCCTTCCCGTCGGTGGCGCTGGAAGCATGGTCGTCGGGAGTTCCGGTGGTCGCCTTCGCCGGCACCGGCGGCATCGCCGACCTGATCGCCGCCCATGCGGCCGATCACCGCGACGCGCCGGGCGGCGGGCACACGGCGAGCAGGCGAACAGGTGCCGATGGCGATCCGGACATCGATGCGGGTGGCGACGACGCACCGCCCACCGGCCCGCTCGGCCTGCTCGCGCCGGCCTTCGACACCGACGCCTTCGCCGACGCCCTGCTCCGCCTTCTCGACGATGCCGCGCTCCACGCGCGCTGCGCCGCTGCGGGACGGCAGCGGGTCGAGACCCGCCACGCCTTCCGCGGTTATGCGCTCGACGTGCTGGCGACGGTCGGCATCGACCTGCCGCGCGTGTCCGCGGTGGTGCCCAACTTCAACTATGCCCGCTATCTGCCGCAGCGGCTCGACGGCATTTGCGCGCAGCGCCTGCCCCCGGCCGAGGTGCTGGTGCTCGACGATGCCTCCACCGACGGCAGCGTCGATGCCGTTCTTGCAGCCCGCCCCGCGCTGCAGCCGGACATCCGCCTGCTCCGCAGCCGTCGCAACGGAGGTTCGGTCTTCCGCCAGTGGCGGCGCGGCGCACGCCTGGTGGAAGGGGAGTTCGTGTGGATCGCCGAAGCCGACGACGCCGCAGACCCGCGCCTGCTGGAGGCGCTGATCGCGCCGATGCAGGCGCATCCGGATGTGGTGATGGCCTATTGCCAGTCGGCCGCGATCGACGGCGAGGGCCACATGCTGTCGGCGGACTATCACGGCTACACCGACGACCTCTCGCCGGCACGCTGGCGCGGCCCCTACCTCGCCACCGGGGCGCAGGAGGCCGAGGCCGGGCTGGCGGTGCGCAATACCATCCCCAACGTCAGTGCCGTGGTCTTCCGCCGTGCGCCCCTGCTGGACACGCTGGAGCGGCACTGGGACGACATCGCCGCCCGTCGCATCGCCGGCGACTGGACGGTGTATCTGCATCTGCTCACCCGCGGCCGGATCGCCTACGACCCTCGCCCGCTCAACCGCCACCGCCGGCATGTCCGCAGCGCGACCGCGCGGCTCGACGCCGCCAGGCACCTCGCAGAGGTCCAGGCCGTACAGGCCCTGGCGGCACACCTCTACCCGCTGTCCCCGGCCACCGAGCGCGCGGCACGCGCGTGGCGGGCGCACCTGCGCGAGCACTTCGGACTGCCCGCAGACTGACCAGCGGATGGCCCGATACGAATGGCCGGATACGAATGGGCCGCCGCTTCTGACGAACACCACGGCGTACCGTCCGCGCGAAGGCACCGCGCGGTGCTCCGCCGACGGCGCAAGTGGCGACCGCAGCAGGAGGACCACCGCGGAGGACCAGACGCGGTGGGCCCCCATCGGTCGGCGGATCCGGAGAGGC
>CBFGMS010000015.1:0-65836 GCA_965649985.1 uncultured Gammaproteobacteria bacterium
GCAACGATGCGGGCACTGAGCGAGGCCGGCAGACCCTGCAGGGCGCGTTCGGCGGATTCGCGCGTGGCGAATTCGACGAAGCAGCCGCTGCCGGAACCGGTGAGCCGTGCGGCGCCATGCGCGGCGAGCGCCGCAAGTGCGGCGTCGACCGCCGGCTCGCGGCACCGCAGCACGGGCGCGAAGGCATTGCCCAGCGCTGGCCCCTGCACGAACGGATCGGATGCGAAGTCCGATATTGTCGCGGGCGCAGCATTTCGCGTCAAATCCGCGGACTGGAACAGCGCCGCGGTGGGCGCGTGCGCTGCCGGGAAGGCCAGCAGATACCAGGCACGGGGAAGCGGCAGGGGCGTGAGCACCTCGCCCAGCCCCTCCGCCCAGGCGTTCTCACCGCGCACGAAGACCGGCACATCGGCCCCCAGACGCAGGCCCAGGGCCGCCAGACGTTCGACGCCCAGACCGCAGCCCCAGAGCCGGTCCAGCACCCGCAGCACGGTGGCCGCATCGCTGGACCCACCACCGAACCCGCCGCCGGCAGGAATGCGCTTTTCGATGGCGATATCGACACCTTGCGCGACGTTCGTTTCTTTTTGAAGCAATCTTGCAGCCCGCACCGCGAGATCGTCGGCTTCGGACACCCCGGGGACCGATGCGCCATGACGGACGATGCGACCGTCGTCGCGCAGCCGCAGATGGACCGTGTCGCCCCAGTCCAGCAGGCGGAAGACGGTCTGCAGCAGGTGGTAGCCGTCCGCGCGGCGGCCCACGATCCTCAGGAACAGATTGAGCTTGGCCGGCGCCGGCCAGGCGCTCCAGCCTTCGCCGGGCAGATCGGGTGCGGGCAGGTCGGTCATGGCATGGATGGGAAGAGGATGCGCCGGGGCGGGCCGATGCAGAGGCGGAAGGAACAGAAGCGGAAGGGACAGATGCGGACCAGGCCGCAGGGGAAGACACCGGCCCGCAGCGGAACCGGCAGGCGCATCACGGGGTGGCGAAGGTCCAGCCGTCGATCGCCAGCCGCACCCGCGCGTCGCCCGATTCGGCGTCGATCCGCACCGGCAGGTCGGGCTGGCCGGTCGGGCCGGGTCGCCAGGCGTCGTAGCGCACGGTCCAGCCGGCCTGGCGCAACAGGGTGGGACGGCCTTCGCCGTCGTAGGCCAGCGTCTCCACCGGGGCCGAGGGTGATGGCGCGCCGCGGACCCAGTGGCCGAGCAGCGCCACCGGGATGTTCCAGCCGGTCGCTTCGCGCAGCAGGGCTTCGGCCGAGCCGCTTTCGCGCGGGCCGCCGTCCAGACCCTCCAGCCGACCGGCGCCGGTGGCGAGATCGCCGCTCAGGCTCCAGCTCTGCCGGGTGACCGGGGCGCTGAGCGCGATGCGGTACGTGCCGTCGTCCCGCTGCTCCCATTCGATCCGTCCGCTGCCGCCCTGCCCCGCGCGGCGGATCGCGGCCCGCCCGGAGAACGCCCACACGGCGGTCTGCACGAGCCACGCCTCGCGGGCCTGCACGCGCTCGGCGAGCGCCGCCTCGGACAGGGCGGGCGCGGGCGTCGTGCGCGGTGCCCCCGCACAGCCGGCGAGCGCGGCGGCCGCGACCAGCACGACGGCATGCAGCCGCGCGATCGAGCGGAAGGATGCCGAGGGCATGGCGCGAGGCATGACGCGACTCATCGTGTGTCTCCGCTGCCGTCGCGGGCAGGAGCCGGTGCCGGCACGCCGTCGGCGTCCGCGGGCTTCTCATCGGGCGGGAGCCGCGCGTCGCGCCCGGCGTCGGCACCGGCCTCGCTGCCGCCATCGCCGGCGTCTGTCGCTGTGCCCGTCGGCGCGGCATCCGTCTTCGGCGGCAGCGGCGGCAGGACGGCACCGGTCTGTTCCAGTGCGCGCAGCAGGGAACGGCTCTCCGGGTCGATCCGCCGGGACTCCTCGAAATAACGCAGCGCCTCCTCGCGCCGGCCCAGCACCCACAGCACCTCGGCGACGTGCGCCGCGATCTCCGCGTCCTTCTGCTTGGTGAAGGCACGACGCAGTTCGACCAGCGCGTCCTTGTGCCGCCCCAGGCGATAGAGCACCCAGCCGTAGCTGTCGATGATGGCCGCGTTGTCGGGTTCGGCCGCGAGCGCGCGGGCGATCAGTTCCAGCGCCTCCTGATGGCGGTCGGTGCGGTCGGTGAGGGTGTAGCCCAGCGCGTTCAGTGCGTTGGTGTCGTCCGGGTCGATGGCCAGAATGCGGCGGAAGTCCGCCTCGGCGCGCGGAATGTCGTCGCGCCGCTCCCACATCAACGCGCGGGCATAGATCATCACCGGGTCGTCGGGATAGGCGGCCAGACCGCGGGCATAGGCGTCCAGCTCGGCATCCGGGCGGCCATCCTCCCTGTAGAGGTCGGCCTCGAACAGGTAGGCATCGCGACGGCTGTCCTCGTCCAGGGCGGCGTCGGTCTGCAGGGCGCGCAGGCGGGCATAGGCCTCGTCGCGACGGCCCATCTTGTGCAGCACGCCGGCGCTGCGCAGCAGTGCGGTGCGGCGCTGCTCGCCGCCGGGCACGCCTGCATACCAGTCCAACGCCTCGTCGCCGCGGTCCAGGTATTCCGCGATCTGGCCCAGCAGCAGCCGGCGGGCAGAGCTTCCCGAGACCTTCCGCAGTTCGTCGTACAGACGGCCCAGCCCGGCCTTGTCTTCGGCCTGCGCCAGAAACGCCGCGCGGATGCCGTACAGGCGGTCGTTCTGCGGCCCATCGGCCAGCAATGCCTCGGCCCTGGCGCGGTCGCCGAGCTCGGCGTACTCGCGGGCGACGGCGATCTTCAGCTCCAGCCGGTTGCCGAGACCGGCTTCCAGCCCGGCCAGCACCGCACGCGCCGCATCGGGCTTGCCGGACTCGCGCAGCTGGCTGGCCTGCAGCAGCCGGGCCGTGGGCTCTTCGGGGTAGCGGGCGATGATGTGGGCCATCATCGAGTCGACCAGATCATCGCGGCGCAGGCGTTCGGCCATGTCGGCGAAGCCCAGCCACGCGCCGAGGTCGTCGGGCATGCGCCTGGGCGAGACCAGCCGCTCCAGCGCGCGGCCCGCGATCTCCGGGTCGCCCGAGGCGGCGTCCAGCGCGCGCAGCACATGGCGCCAGCCTTCCCCGCCCTCGCGCAGCGGCTCTTCGCGCAGCATGCCCTGCAGCAGCCGGGTGCCGGCGCGCAGCTGGCCGCGGCGCAGGGCCAGGCTGGCTTCGGCGGCGCGCAGGCCGATGCTGTCGCCGGCACGGGCACGCCAGAGCTTCAGCGCATCGGCGGCACGCGCGTCGTCCTTCGCCAGCAGCGCCGCGCGTGCGGCACGCTCGGCCAGTGCGGCATCGGCGGGTGCGGCCTCGGCGGCACGCAGGTACCAGACCGCGGCCTCCTCCAGCTTGCCGGCCTGCAGCGCGTATTCCGCCGCGAGCGTCGCGGTCAGCGGGTCGTCGGCCGGTGCGGCCGCGGGCACGACCGGACGGGACTGGGCCTGCACGCCCGGCGCGCACACCAGACCGAGAACGGGGACGATGGCGAGCGCCAACGCCATCACCGGCGGAAGAGCGCTCGACACGGCCGGGCGGCGAATGGCGACGGAACGGTCCATCGCACGGGGCAATGCGGGCATCGGCGTGGGGGCGGTCAAGGAAAAGGGACGTAAAATGGCCGGCCGCCAGCTTAACCGAAGCACCGGAACTCGCCCTGACCGGGCCCACAACCCACGCATGACCCGTCTCGTCGCCCTCGGCCTCAACCACCAGACCGCCCCGATCACCCTGCGCGAGCGGGTGGCGTTCGCCGATGCGCGCCTGGAACAGGCCCTGCACGGGTTGCGCACCGTGCCCGGCGTGCAGGAGGCGGCGCTGCTGTCCACCTGCAACCGCACCGAGCTGTACGCCCTGACCGAAGGGGAACCCGGCGCGCTGGCCGACTGGCTGGCCGCCAGCGCCGATGCGGGAGGCGCCCCGCTGCCGCTGCACGACTATCTGTATGTGCACGAGGACGCGGCCGCGGCCCGGCACCTGTTCCGGGTGGCCACCGGGCTGGATTCGATGGTGCTGGGCGAGCCGCAGATCCTCGGCCAGGTGAAGCAGGCCTGGGCCGCGGCGCGCGGCGCCGGCGCGCTCGGCAACCGGCTGGACCGCCTGTTCCAGCATGCCTTCGTCACCGCCAAGCGCGCTCGCACCGACACCCGCATCGGCGCCAACCCGGTGTCGGTGGCATCGGCGGCGGTGCGTCTGGCCGAAGAGTCCTTCGCCCGCCCGTCCGACTGCACCATCCTGCTGATCGGCGCGGGCGAAACCGTCGAACTCGCCGCCCTGCACCTGGTGCAGGCCAAGGCCCGACGCCTGCTGTTCGCCAACCGCACCCTGGCCCATGCCCAGGAACTGGCCAGCCGCCACGGCGGCGTGGCCCTGCCGCTGACCGAGCTGGACCGCCATCTCGCCGAAGCCGACATCGTGCTCTCGGCCACCGCCAGCCGGCAGCCGATCCTGCACAAGGCCGATGTCGCCGTCGCCCTGCGCCAGCGCCGCCACCGGCCGATGCTGCTGCTGGACCTGGCCGTGCCGCGCGACATCGCGCCGGAGGTGGCCGACCTGCAGGACGTGTTCCTGTACGGCGTGGACGACCTGGAGCGGGTGATCGAAGACAACCGCCGCAGCCGCCGCGAGGCGGCCGACGCGGCCGAAGGCATCGTCGAGCTGCAGGTCGCGCGCTACCTCGAAACCCTGCACGCCAGCGCCCATCACGGCCCGCTGCGCCAGCTCCGCGCCCACGGCGAGGCCGCCCGCGATGCCTCGCTGGCCCGGGCACGCCAGCTGCTGGCCGCCGGCCATCCGCCGGAGGCGGTGCTGGAGCAGCTCGCCCACACCCTGACCAACCGCCTGCTGCACGCGCCCACGGTGGCCCTGCGCGATGCCGCGGCCAACGGCGAGACCGACATCGTGCGCGCCGTGGAGCGCCTGTTCCGCCAGACCCACGCCGCCGGCGAGACGCCGGCGCACAGCGCCTTGGCCGATGCGGTGGACCGCAGTCTGCACGCCTCCCCTTCCGGCACGCCCCCGGCCCACGCCCCGCACGACGGCAGACACGATGATCCCGACGCTCCGCCGCAAGCTTGAAGCCCTGGCCGAGCGCCGCGAGGAAATCGAACGCCTGCTCGCCGACCCGGCGACGGTGGCCGACGCCGCGCGCTACCGCACGCTGATGCGCGAGTTCTCCCAGCTGGAGCCCATCGCCACCGGCCTGGCCGACGAGGCCCGCGCCCGCGCCGACCTGGCCACCGCCGAGGCGATGCGCGAGGACCCCGAGCTGGCCGAACTGGCCGCCGAGGAGATCTCCGCCGCGCATGCGCGCCTGGCAGACATCGACACGGCACTCATGGCCCAGCTGGTGCCGAAGGACCCGCGCGACGACGGCGGCCTGTATCTGGAAGTGCGCGCCGGCACCGGCGGCGACGAGGCGGCGATCTTCGCCGGCGACCTGTTCCGCATGTACGGCCGCTACGCCGAGCGCCAGGGCTGGAGGGTGGAAGTGGAATCCGCCAACCCGGGCGAACACGGCGGCTACAAGGAAATCATCGCCCGCATCGACGGCCGCGGCGCGTATTCGAAACTCAAGTTCGAGTCCGGCACCCACCGCGTGCAACGCGTGCCCGCCACCGAATCGCAGGGCCGCATCCACACCTCCGCGGCCACCGTGGCGATCATCGCCGAGGAGGCCGGCGAGACCGAGATCGAGATCAACCCGGCCGACCTGCGCGTCGACACCTACCGTTCCAGCGGCTCCGGCGGCCAGCACGTCAACAAGACCGAATCGGCGATCCGCATCGTCCACCTGCCCACCGGCGTGACGGTGGAATCGCAGACCGAACGCAGCCAGCACGCCAACCGCGACAAGGCCATGCGCCGGCTCAAGGCGATGCTGCTGGAGGCCGAGATCGAGAAGCGCGAAGCCGCCCAGGCCCAGGAACGCAAGCTGCAGGTGGGCAGCGGCGACCGCAGCCAGCGCATCCGCACCTACAACTTTCCGCAGGGACGCATCACCGATCATCGGGTCGAGGGCCTCACCCTCTACGACCTGCCCAACGTGATCGAAGGCGATCTCGATGCCCTCATCGAACGCCTGGCGCGCGAGCATCAGGCCGATGCCCTGGCGCAGCTGACGCAGGGCGGGTGAGCGCGTCTCGCCGCCTGCGGTGCGGGATGGCGATTGGCCGCCGCGGTGCTACCCTGCGCCCATGACCGGCGCCACCGACCCCGCGCAATCCCCTGCCGCACAGGGCTTCATCCCGCTGTCCCTGTGCGTGCTCACCGTCTCCGACACGCGCACACTCGCCGAGGACCGTTCCGGCGACTATCTGGTCGAGGCCCTGCGCGACGCCGGTCACCGCCTGCATCAGCGCGCCCTTCTGCCCGACGACAAATACGCCCTGCGCGCGCAGGTGTCGGCCTGGATCGCCGACGGCGCGGTCGACGGCATCCTGATCAGCGGCGGCACCGGCTTCACCGGCCGCGATTCCACGCCCGAGGCGCTGCTGCCGCTGCTCGACAAACAGATGCCCGGCTTCGGCGAACTGTTCCGCGCGCTGAGCTTCGAGGAGATCGGCACCAGCACCCTGCAGTCGCGCGCGTTCGCGGGCCTCGCCAACGCCACCTTCCTGTTCGCCCTGCCCGGCTCCACCTCCGCCTGCCGCACCGCCTGGGAGAGGATCGTGTGCGCGCAGCTCGATGCGCGCACGCGGCCCTGCAACCTGGCGATGCTGCGCCCCCGTCTGAAGGAATGAGGACTCCATCATGTCCATCGCCAATACCCTGCGCCTGCTGACCAAGGCCACCGGCATGACCGCCACGGACCTCGCCACCGCCATCCCGCGCGCCGGGGTGAACACGGTGAGCGCGTGGTTGAAGGGCGAGAAACTGCCCGGGCGCGACCAGGTCGACGCCATCGCCCGCACCTTCGGCGTGCCGGCGGGCGCGCTGCTGTCGGAACTGGCGAGCACGCTCGACCCAGCCCGCACAAAAGGCGAGCACAGCCTGCTGGCCGCCTATCGCATGCTCAACACCCGCCAACAAGGCGCGCTGCTGGAAGTGGCCAACAGCATGGCCGCCGGCGTGAAGGCGGACGACGCGCCGCCGCCCGCGCGTCCCGCACGCAAGCGCGCCCCCGCGAAGCGCACGCGGCGCACCTGATCCCGCCTCATCAGTTGAGAATCGGCCTGCGCCCTGCTGACTGCGCTCCTGGAAATCTCGTGCAGCGCAGACGTGGCATATCGTCCCGATATGTGATGTCGCCCCGAGCGCAGCGAGAGACCTGCTTTTGACAGCATCGCAGTGAGGTTGAAAAGCAGCTCCCTCGCTGCGCTCGGCATGACACGAGCTGGGGCGCACGGACACACATTGGATGCCTGCTCGGGTACCGTGCCCGGCATCGATTCCGACGCGACGCCATCCCACCCGCCTCACCGGCCACACCCTCCACGAACCCACAGCACATGAGCACACCCACCAAACTCAAGCGCAAGCAATACGAGGCCCTGCTCGAACCCATGCAGCGCGAACTCGCCGGGATGGCACGCTGGGCGCAGCACACCGGCCAGCGTGTGCTGGTACTGGTGGAAGGCCGCGACACCGCCGGCAAGGGCGGCGCCATCGATGCCATCCGTGCGCACCTCAATCCGCGCCAGTGCCGCGTGGTCGCGCTGCCCAAGCCCAACGACCGCGAACGCACGCAGTGGTATTTCCAGCGCTACATCGCCCACTTGCCCGCCGCCGGCGAGATCGTGCTCTTCGACCGCAGCTGGTACAACCGCGCCGGCGTGGAGAAAGTCATGGGCTTCGCCGACGCCGCGCAGGTGCAGGCCTTCCTGAAACAGGCGCCGGTGTTCGAGAAAATGCTGGTGGACGACGGCATCCACCTGTTCAAGTACTGGCTGTGTTGCGACCAGGACAAACAGGAAGAACGCTTCGCCGAACGCCGCGAAGACCCGCTCAAGGGCTGGAAGCTCTCGCCGATCGACCTCGCCGCACGGCAGAAATACGCCGAGTATACCGACGCCCGCGAGGCGATGCTCAAGGCCACGCACAGCAAACACGCGCCGTGGACGCTGGTGGACTTCAACGACCAGAAACGCGGCCGGCTCACCCTCATCCGCGACCTGCTGGACCGGCTGCCGGACACCGATGTGCCGTTCAACGGGGTGGAGTATCCGCCGCTGGTGCACAGGGCGAAGAAGGAGACGTATTCGGTGGTGGAGCCGCTGAAGCCGTACAGCAACATGTGAGCATGCCGCTCAACCCGGGCCTTACAAGAAAATCAAAAGGCGAAGCTTCCGCGATGGCACGGAAGCACTGCTTTTTGCATCTCCGAAATTCAAGATGGCGTCGAGACTCCGAAATCGGAACTCGATATCGCTCACTGCGCCTTCCGATACTGCTCGAACGACTGCAGCAACCACGGCTTCTGCGCGATCACCAGACTCATGCCGATGCGATCGGCGGCGGGCAGCGGGGCGTCGCGGACCAGCAGGGTGTCGAATTCGCGGGCGACGTCGTCCAGGCGCTGGCGCAGCTGTTTCACACCGTCCACGCTCAGGCTGCCGCTGAGCAGCAGCAGACTGTCCTGTTCGCCGTCGAAAGGGTCGCGAAAATAGTCGGAGGCGAGCTGTTCGCGGAAATAGCGCTCCATCGGCCCGTTGCGGCGCCAGCGGAAATTGCGGGCGGTGAGCGGGCGCACGCGGTTGTTGGCATGCAGTTCGATGATGCCGAGACGGTCCAGCTTCACCAGCAGTCCGGTCCACTTTGGCAGCGTGAAGGCGAACTGCGCCAGCACGTCCTCCTGCCGCCAGCGGTTGAGGCTGAGGAACATCGCGAGCAGCAGCGCCGGGTCGGCCACCAGCGCGCGCTCCTGCGCTTCGCTCAGCTCGGCCATGCTCTCGCGGCCACGGCCCGCCTCGGCGGCCAGGTCGGACAGGCCGACATCCAGCACGTCGCAGATCTGCTCCAGTCGCTGCAGGCTGATCGCGCGCAGCGAGAACATGCGCTTGACCGCGGCCTCGCTCATCTTGATCCGCGCGGCCAGTTCGCGATAGGTCATGCCCTGCCCGCGCAGCAGGCGCTTGAGCGCGTCGACGATGTCGATGGAAACGGCCATGCGTATCGGATTCCTATACCGGTGATTCGTGCCTGTGTACACCGCGCGGATGGCGATTGCAAACGCGGGCCGCGGGCGGCGTGATCGGTCCCCAACGCAATCCGTCCGCATCCGCCGAGGCCCCCATGCCCACTTCGATCCGCCGTCGCCCCGCCCACATCGCCGCCGCGTTGGCGGTGTCGCTGGCCACGCTGTTGCTGCCGCCTGCCGAAGCCGAGGCCGAAGACATCGCCCCCAGCCGGCAGTCGCAGGTCAGCGCCGCGGCGTCGGTGGAGGTGCCGGTGGCGGTGCTCGGCGCGTTGTCGGAAGGCGGAAGGTTCGTGGTGCAGTCGCTTGTGGTGAGCGGCACGGTGGCGGTGGTGACGGTCTCGGCGGTCGGGGTGGTGGGGGCATCGTTCGTCGTCACCCTGGCCGCCGGCGCCGTGCATGCACTCGGCCTGGTCGTGGGCGGCGCGCTGGACGTGGTTGTGGTGAGCGGCGGCTGGCTGCTGCGCTCGGCGGGCGAGACGCTGTGCTTCATCGCCGACGACCGCTCGCGCGCGCACCTGCGCTCGCGGGAGCTGTGAACACGCGCGGCCTGCACGCATGCCTTTGCGCCATCGCACTCTCGCTCGCGATCTGCTTGGCGCCGGCAGCGCATGCCGGCGACGCCTGCGAAGACATCACCCTGCCGCCGCAGGCCGTGGCCGCCGCGGCCGACAATGCACTGCGCGTCGCCGCGGCGCTGGATGCAGAAGACGCTCCAGTCGCCATCGTGTCGCGGGTCGGCACCGACCTCTCGAAGCATGGCCTGTTCTACAGCCATGCCGGGTTCGCACTGCGCGATCATCCCGACGGGCGCTGGACGGTGATCCATCTGCTCAACGCCTGCGGCACCGACCGTTCCGCGCTGCATGCGCAGGGGCTGGTGAATTTCTATGCCGACGACCTGGTACGTCCGGATACGCGCATCACCTGGCTGCGCAGGGACCTCGCCCACGCGCTGGCCGCGCATCTGCTCGCGCTGCAGGACGGCAGCACGCCGCGGCTGCATACGCCGCGCTACAGCACCATCGCCCGGCCAGGCAGCCGCGAGTACCAGAATTCGACCGCATGGATACTCGAAACCCTCGCCCTCGCCGAAGGCCGCGCGCGCGGACTGACGGTGCGCGACCGCGGCGCGGCGTTCACGCTGGCGCAGCTGCAGGGGTTCGTGCCCGACACGGTGCGCATCGCCTACCGCAAGCGCATCGTCGGTGGATTGTTCGCGGCCAATGTGGCCTTTACCGACCACTCCGTCGGCACCCGTCTGTCCGGCGATTACCCGGTGGTCACCGTGCGCGCGATCCTGCGCTGGCTGGCGCGCAACGGCGCGATTGCACAGGAGCGGGAATGGCGCGACGGGCGCGAGTCGACTGCGCCCGAAGCCTCGATGGCCAGTATCGATCCGAATGCACGCAGGCAGTGGTGGGCGGAGAAGGCGTCGAACCTTCCGAGCTCTGGGAGCACCTGATTTACAGTCAGGACCGCTTTTGATCCACGGGATATCCGCCCGCTGCAGGCGATAAAAACCCCCGGTGTCCGCCGGGGGTTTTGTCGTTTCGGGCCGAGGCTCGACTCCACGACAGGTCAACCGATCACGAACCCTGCGGACGCCGTGGACATGTCGACCGCCTCGCGCTCGACCCGATCCACCCGCGCCATCGGCGGTCCGTGCGCGAGCCAGGCGGCGAGCGCTTCGACCGCGTCGGCGCTGCCGGCCGCAATCACTTCGACGCTGCCGTCGCGCAGATTGATCGCGTGCCCGCGCAGGCCCAGGCGCTGCGCCTGCTCGCGCGTGGATGCGCGGAAATACACGCCCTGCACGCGACCGCTGATACGGAAGCGCACGGCGATCTGCGGTGCGTCGTCTGCGCCCATCACGGACCGCACGTCGCGCGGCCGATCACTCCGCCGATCACGCGCCGTCTGCGCTCGACGCTGCGGAGGCCGGTGCGGCGCCGTCGGGTGCGGCCGCGCCCTTGTCCGCAGCGCCGCCGGGAGATGCGCCCGCATGCGCGGCAATCGCGGCATCGAGATCTTCGCCGGTGATCGGTCCCATGAAACTCTTGGCGATGCGGCCATCCGGCGCGATCAGGTGCGTGAGCGGCAGGCCCTGCGGGGTGACGAAGTCGGCCGGCGGGTCGAACACGTCGACGATGGCGATGGGATACGCCACCGGGCGCTCGCGCAGGAAGCTGCGCAGGTCGTCCGGCGTGGTTTCCTCGTAGGCCAGGCCGATCACCTCCACGTCGTCGCGCCGAGTGTCGTAGGCATCGAGTTCGGGCATCTCCTTCAGGCACGGCGCGCACCAGGTGGCCCAGAAATTGACCACCACCCAGCGCCCGCGCCGGTCTTCCAGCAAATACTCGCCGTGATCCAGCGTGGCGATGCGCAGCGACGGTGTCTGGGACGCTGCCGCGGGCGTCTGCGCAGCCGCATCGGCATCGGCCGGGGCTGCGGCTGCAGGTGCCGCTTCGGCGCCGACGTCCGGCTCGGCGGGGCTCTGCGCCGCACCGCAGCCGGCCAGCAGACACAACGCCAGCGCGAGGCTGCCGGGCAGCGGACGGCGGGCAGCGCGAAACGTCGGGGTCATGCGGTCTCCTGTCGATAGAGGTCGGCCACCGGCTTGCGCAGCAGGTCGCGCAGCGGCACCCGCAGGTCGTTGAGCGCGGTGGTGGCGATGACGCCCAGCGCATCGTCCTGGGCGGGCAGATGCGCTTCGGCGATGGGGATGCGCAGGCCGCAGGCCTGATAGAGATCGGCGAGGCTGATGGTGTCGAGATCGCGCGCCAGCAGCCAGTCGCCGCGCTCGGCGCGGATCAGGATGCCGGCGGTGTCCAGCTGGCCGAGCAGCGACTGCACGGTCTCGTCGGTCAGCACCGGCTCCAGCGCACGGATGTCTTCCAGATGCAGGCCCAGGCCCTTGGCGCGCGCTTCCGCGAACCGGCCCATCAGCCGCAGCAGGCCGTAGAACTCGTAGCCCGCCGGCAGGCGCAGCGCGGCCGGCTGGTAGCGGAACGCGGCCAGCGCCGAGGCCAGCGAGGCGCCCAGCAGCACCGCGATCCAGGTGATGTAGATCCAGGCCAGGAAGATCGGCACCAGCGCCAGCGTGCCGTAGACCTTCTGGTAGGTGGCGAAACTGCCCAGATACAGCCCCATCACCGATTTGGCGGCTTCGATCAGCAGCGCCGCCAGCGCCGCGCCGGTCAGCGCATGACGCCATTTCACGGTGCGGTGCGGCACCACCCGGTACACCAGCGTGAGCAGCAGGAACTCGGTCGCCACCGGGCTGACGGCCTGCAGCCACCCGCCGAGCACCTGGCCCTCGTGGGTCGCGAAGATCGACAGCGCGAAGAACCGCGCCGACAGCGCCAGGCTGGCGGCGGCCAGCAGCGCACCGAGGGTCATGACCGTCCAGTACATCAGGAATCGACCGACTTCCGGGCGTGCCGTCGGCACGCGCCAGATCCGGTTGAACGCGGCCTCGATGCCGTTCATGGTGATCAGCAGCGAGGCGATCAGGATCACCACGCCGACGGCGGTGAGCTGCCCGGTGTTCTCCGAGAACTCGCGCAGGTAGGACTCCACCGAGCGCGCGGCCGAGGGCACGAAGTTCGAGAAGATGTAGGCGCTGAGCTGGTCGCTCCACTGCTCGTACACCGGGAAGGCCGACAGCACGCCGAACACCACCATGCTCAGCGGCACCAGCGAGAATGCGGTGGTGTACGCCAGCGCACCGGCGGCCTGGAACAGGCGGTCGTCGAGGAAACGCCGTGCCAGGAAGCGGAAGAACGTGCCGGTGCGAGCACGGTCGCCCAGCACGCGGGCGAGCGGCGGCGGCAGCAGGGACAGCGGTGGCCGAGGCGGAGATGACGGCATCGGCGAAGAGTAGCAGGCCGGCGCAGACGCGGCCGCGTGCACTCCGCCCGTGCACGGTGGCCGGCGGCGGGCCATGCAGCCTGCCCTGGACAGGCGCGGCCCTCGACAGGCGCGCTGCGCCCGCGGTCGCGATGCTGCGCGGGTGACCCGTATCGCGGGCGCCGGCTATCCTGTGCACCCGACTGTCCGTCCGCCGCCGAGCCCGCCCCTCATGCCCGAGATCCTGATCCTGTACTACAGCCGCGGCGGTTCGGTCGCGCGCCTGGCGCGCGCCATCGCGCGCGGGGTCGGCGAGGTGGAGGGCATGTCGGCGCGGCTGCGCACGGTGCCGCCGGTGGCACCCGCCACGCAGCAGACGCTCCCGCCCGAGCCCGAGGAAGGTGCGCCCTACGTCGAAGCCCGGGACCTGCACGAGTGCGTCGGCATCGCGCTCGGCAGCCCCACCCGCTTCGGCAACATGGCCGCGCCGCTCAAGCACTACATCGACACCCTGGGCGCGGACTGGGCCAGTGGAACGCTCGTGGGAAAGCCCGCGGCGGTGTTCACCTCCACCGCCAGCCAGCACGGCGGCCAGGAGTCCACGCTGCTCGGCATGATGCTGCCGCTGCTGCACCACGGCTGCGTGATCGTGGGCATCCCCTACACCGAGCCGCAGCTCTCGACCACGCGCACCGGCGGCACGCCCTACGGCGCCAGCCATGTTGCAGGGCCGCGCGACGACCCCGCGCCCAGCGAGGAGGAAACCGCGCTCGCCCGCGCGCTGGGCCGCCGCCTCGCCACCATCGCCGGGAAACTGGCATGAGCGCCGCACCGCAGGGCGGCCCCGGCGCTCCGCCGCGCACCACGGGCCCCGAGCGTGGCTTGCTGATCGCGGCCCTCATGGCGCTCGCCGCGACCTATGCGGTCTGGTTCCAGGGCGATGCCTATCCGGTCCTGGCGCTGATCGTGTTCGCCCTGCCGCCGCTGGCGCTGGCCATCGGCGTGGCCGCCGGCCGGCGCACGGCCGGCTTCTGGGCCGGGGTGCTGGCGCTGCTGTGGTTCTCGCATGCGGTGATGCTGGCCTGGTCCGAACCTGCCGGCCGCGGCTATGCGCTGCTGGCCACGGCGCTGTCGGTCACGGTGGTCTTCGCCTCCAGCATGCGCGGACTGGCCGCGCGCTTCTCGCGCGGCAAACCGCCGCAGGATCCGCCGCCGCCCGCGCCCGGCGCCTGAGCACGGCCGTCCCGCGGCGGCCATGGCCGCTGTGCGAAAATGCCGGCCCCGCGCCTCTGCAGGACGCCATGCCCATGTCTTCGCCCACGCCTCCGCCGATGCAGGAACTGCTGGTGGTCACCACCGGCGGCACCATCGACAAGATCTACTTCGACGACAAGTCGGACTTCCAGGTGGGCGAGCCGCAGATCGGCCGCATCCTCGAAGAACTGGGCGTGGCCTTCCGCTTCACGGTCATCCCGATCATCCGCAAGGACTCGCTGCACATCGACGAAGGCGACCGCGCGCTGATCCGGGCCGCGATCGCCGCGCAGCCCGCGCGTCACGTGCTGATCACCCACGGCACCGACACCATGGTCGACACCGCCCGCGTGCTGGCCGGGCTCGAGGACAAGACCATCGTGCTCACCGGCGCACTCAACCCGGCCCGCTTCCGCGGCTCGGATGCCGAGTTCAACATCGGCACCGCGGTGGGCGCGGTGCAGTCCCTGCCACCGGGCGTGTACATCGCGATGAACGGCCGGATCTGGGACCCGCTGAAGGTCCGCAAGAACGTCTCCGCCAACCGCTTCGAAGCGGCGGAGTGACCGCGGCGGGGCCGGCGGTGGACGGCATACGAGCGCGGCACCGCCATCACCGGCCGTAGGTCTTCGCCGCCTCGCCCAGGAACGCCAGGCCCATCTGGGCGAACTTCGCGCTGTGGTGCGCGGAATCGCCCATGTTCGCCAGGGTGTCGTTGCCGGTGTGGATGTAGGGAAAATAGCTGCCGTTCGGCGCACCGGCCTCGAAGAAGTACGCAGAGGGATACCCGGCCGCGGTCCAGGAGGCATGGTCGGAGCATGCGTAGCCGCAGGTGTCGTAGCCGCGGGTCATGCCGCGCGGCGCGAGGTAGGTGTCGAACAGCTGCAGCAGGAAGGTCTGCAGCGCGGGATTGGAATAGTCGGTGATCAGGCGCATGTCGACGCCCGCACCGGCGTTGTAGTTGGTCATGTCCATCTGCAGCACCGCCACCACCTTCGCGTTCTGCGCGCGGTGCGCGCGGGCGATGGCGTTGGAGCCGCGCAGGCCCACTTCCTCGGCCGCATAGGCCATGAATTTCACCGTGCGCCGCGGGCGCCAGCCGGAGGCCATCGCGATGCGCAGCACCTCGGTGAGCGTGGCGATGCCCGAGGCGTCGTCGTCGGCGCCGGGGGCGTACTGCGTGAGGCTGCCGTTGCCGCCGATGACGATCGAGTCCAGATGCCCGCCCAGTACCACGATTTCATCCGGCTGCACGCTGCCGCGGATGGTCAGCACCACCGACGGCTGGGTGCTGCAGGTGCTGCAGGCGATCAGTTCGGCGCTCACGTCCTCGCGGCCGGCGGCCAGCGCCAGCCAGGTGTCGCGGATCCATTCCGCGGCCTGGCGCCCGGTCGGCGCCGCGTAGTAGCGGTTGCGGTAGGACGACAGGTGGGCGATGGTGCCGCGGATGTTGTCCTGGGCCACCTGCGGCAGCCAGGGGTCGACGGTGGCGGCGTTGTCCACGGTGTAGCGCACGCGCACGAACGGACTGAATTTGCTGTGTGCGCTGCGCTCTTCGCGCAGGAAGGTCTCGGCTTCGGCACGCGAGTCGAAGGCGAAGTAACCGCCGCAGCGACGCTCGCTGGCGTGGATGCGCTCGCTGATCGACGGCACACGCCGCGCACTGGTCTCGACCAGCATCAACTCGGTGCCGAGCGTATCGCGCTTGGGTTCGCCGCCGCGGACGAGATCGGGCATGCGCCGGTAGGTCTCGCGCGACATCACCAGATAGACCGGCTGGGCCCGCTCGTCCGGGGGCCGCGCCGCGTTCCGGGGCAGTTCCGGCAGCGCGGGTTCGCGCTCGAGGTGGCTGCGCCGACGCTCGACGGCACGCGGCGGCATGGCGGGTCGGCCCACGCGCATCGACGCCCCCGCCATCCCGGCCGTGGAGGCCTGCGGCAAGGCCGGGGCGTCGACGGCATCGGGCGCCGGCGGGACGGGAGCGGGGATCGCCCCCGGCACGCCGCAGAGCAGACCGAGCACGGCCAGCCGCAGCAACGGCAACACGGAAAACACCGGGCGCACCGCGAGGATGAGGTCCGTCGATGGCAGAGTGCGGGTCATGCGGAACTCCCTGAACATGGCGTACCGGCGAGCGGCACCCTTCGCAGCCTAGACCAGCCGACGGGGCGCCGGAAGTGACGCGCCCCTCCCCCGCATCGCCATCGCGCCATGCCGCCGACGGACCGATGGCCGCAGACCGCCGGTCGGGCACCGTGTCCGCGGGCACCGTGTCCGGATGCACGACGCCCCGGCCTGGGCCGGGGCGTCGTGGGCTCGCATGGAAACAGGAACGGTGCGGGCCGGGCGGCATCGACGGCACGGCCCCATGACGCGGGGGCGATGGCCGGCGCCGCCGGGCGCATGCCGCCTGCGCTGCCGGTCAGGGCCCGAGCAGCAGGGTCAGGCCGTAGTTGCTCAGGATCGGCCGCACCGGCTGGTGCCAGCTGATCGGGGTGCCGCCGGTGGTGCAGTTCTCGCCCGGGGGCACGCTCAGGCGGCCACCGGAGGCGACGCCCTGCGCCTGGCCCGACGGGGTGATGTAGGAACCACCGGAGTCGCCCTGGCCGATGCACGCGGTGGTTTCGGTCAGGCCGGTCACGGCGCCGGCCGAATAGTTCACGGTCACGTTGGTCGCACGCACGGTGCCGCAGCGGTAGCCGGTACGCGCACCCGAACGGCAGATGCTCGCGCCGATCGACGCCGGCGTGCTGCCGCTCACCAGGATGCTGCCGCCGGCGTAGTTCACCACGCGACCGCGCTGGACCACGGTGCTGTTGGTGATGCGCACCACCGCCCAGTCGCGGCTCGGGAACACCGAGCCGTCGAACACGCCGAGGCCGGCGCCGCTGGTCAGCGTGGTGAGGGTGCCGACGCGGCCGCAGTGGCCGGCGGTCAGGTAAAAGCGGGTGCCGGCGCTGTTGCGGGCGTTGAAGCCCACCGAGCAGTAGCCGCCGCCGGGCAGGTTGTAACGCTGCCCGCCGAACAGATCGACCGCCAGTTCCGGACGGACCTTGGCGGTTTCGAAGCGGATGGCCGCAGCGTCCACACCGCTGGTGGCCGCGAAGTCGATGCCGCGCTCCAGGGCCCCCTCGTCGACGGTCACGACCACGCTGTTGGTCGGAAGGTCGATGCGCCAGGACTGGATCTGCGACTGACGGGCCAGCATCGGCAGGGCGACCTGCGCGTTGAGGCGGGCCATCGCCGCTTCGAGATCGGCCAGGCTGTGGCGGACGCGACGCAGCTCGGCGCCGGCGACGGAGGTGCGGGTGGAGCCCGCGGCGGCGACCACCTGGCGCACGCTGCCGTCGGCGCCGGCTTCCAGCCAGCTGCCGGCGAAGCTGCGGCCGAGTGCGCGACGCGCTTCGGCCTCGATGCGCTCGGCGGCGGCTTCGTGCTTCATCCGCTCGGGCAGCAGCGCGGGGCTGAGGCCGAGATCGCGCTGCAGGGCGGAACGCATTTCGGCGGGCATGTCCGGCGTGGTGCCGGCGGCGGCGGCGCCCGCCGCTGCGACGAGCGCGGCGGCGATGGCGACGATGAGGGTCGTGCGGGGGGAGAGCGTCCGGTGGAGGTGATGCGAAAGCGACATGACTGAAGCTCCTTTGTCTGATGTTTTTCCGAAACGGCCGCCATTGCGGTACGACCGTGATACCGCCCGAGGCCGATCCCGACCTGCTTGCGGAACGCCGTGCGATCGACCATCGGGATCACCTCGGGCGGCGGCATCATAGCCACCCGCCGCCGCCGAAAGCGCGCGGAGGAATGTGATCGGAACGTGCAATTTTCGCGCGCGCCGCGACATTTTCGACGCAGCATTCAGCGTGACGTCATGCAAACGAACATGAACACGGCCGCATCCGCCGGCATATGCGACCCCGCTTCCGGCCCGGACGCACGAAGCCCCGGCCGGGGCCGGGGCTTCGTGGCGACGCTCGCGGACACTGCGCCTGTCGGCGCACGCGCGCCCTCCCGCGGAACCGGGAGGGGCGGTGCGGATCAGAACGTGATGCTCCAGCTGTTGATGTAGCCGATATCGCCGGCACCGTTGTCGTTCACGCGCAGGCGCCAGCTGCCGTTGAGCGCTTCGGTCGACAGATTGACCGAATAGGTCCTGACGATGTTGTCCGCACTGCCGCCGGAGCGGTTGTGCAGCACGTACACGCTGCCGTCCGGCGCGAGCAGGTCCACCTTCAGGTCGCCGATGTAGGTGTGCACGATGTTCACCGCGACCGACGTGGTGCTCGATGCGTTGCCGCTGCGGCCGGAGACCGTGATCGTGCTGGTGACGGTGGTGTTGTCGCGGATGTTGACGTCGGTGCCGTTGCTGTAGGTCTGGGTGGAACCGCCGCCACCGCCGCCGCCCGCCGCGGCGACCGCGGCGCTGGCATTGACGATGCCCGTGCCGATCGCCCGGCTCTGCGACACCGGGAACGGACGCACGGTGGTCTTCAACACGCTTTCCAGCTGCGCGGGCGTGTACAGCGGCTGGCCCAGCGCCAGACGACGGCTCTGCACCAGCGCGGCGACGCCGGCCACGTGCGGGGTCGCCATCGACGTACCGCTGTTGTAGGCATAGCTCTCGGTGGAGGGCGTGGTGGTGCCCGCATTGATGGTCGATGCGATGTCCACGCCGGGCGCCGCGACATCGACCACGCTGCCGTAGCTGGACCAGGACGGGCGGACGCCGGCGTTGTCGATCGCGGCCACGGTGACGACGTTGGCGCAGTTGGCCGGGTTGTTGTTGCTCGCGTCGTTGCTGCTGTTGCCCGCGGCGACGATCACCGTGGTGCCGCGCGACACCGCACCGTTGATCGCATTCTGCGTGGTGGTGCCGCAGGCACCGCCGCCACCGAGCGACATGTTGATGACCTTGGCGACATTGGCCGACGCCAGCGTCGGCACGCCGCTGACCGTGCCGCCGGACGCCCAGGTGATGGCGTCGGCGATGTCCGAGATGCTGCCGCCGCACTTGGCCAGCACGCGCACCGGCATGACCTTGGCGCCGAAGGCGGTGCCGGCGACGCCCTTGGCGTTGTTGGTCACCGCCGCGACCGTACCGGCCACGTGGGTGCCGTGCCAGGACGAATTGCTTGCCTGGCTGCCGCTGTAGCACTCGTTCGCGGTGGCGACCCAGTCGCCCTCGTCCGCGGGGTTGGAATCGCGGCCGTTGCCGTCGCGCGCATTGGCGGCGCTGGACACGAAGTCGTAGCCGGCGACCAGATTCGCGGCCAGGTCGCTGTGGCTGGTGATGCCGGTGTCGAGCACCGCCACGATGATGCCGCTGCCGGTGGACACGTCCCAGGCCGCGGGCGCGTTGATGCCGGCGTCGGCATCGTTGTAGCCCCACTGCACGCCGTAGTGGGTGTCGTTGGGGTTGAGCAGCGGGTACATGCGCACATCGACTTCCACGTATTCGACGTTGGGGTCGGCGGCGATCTGGCGCATCAGCGCCTCGGCTTCCCCGCGGTCCAGCCTGCGGCCGGTGCGCACCACATCGGCGCCCAGCGACATGCGGCGGTGATGGCGGACCTTGACGTCGGCCCTGCCCGCCTTGGCGAACCCGCGCACGGCGGTTTCGGTGCGCAGCGTCTGCTCGGCACGCTCCAGACCGCGGTTGAGCGCATTGACGTCGCGACGCTCGATGCTGCCGTCGCGGTACTTGACGATGAACTGGTCGAATTCCTGCTGCGTTTGCAGTCCGGACGTCACCATCTTCCCGGCGAAGGCCGGGGTGGCGCACACGCCTGCGGCGAGCAGCAGGGCGGTCGCGAGCGGGCGGACGGCAGGACAGCGGGTGGAGCTGGGCATGACGGGCACTCCTGGGACGGATTTCTGTACGGAGGATTTGGTGTCGATCGCACATCGGCGCGCCGCATCGGCGGGTCCGCGTGCGGCATTTCGTATACGGTATGCGTGATTCGATGTGTAGTGGGTCACACTCGAAAAGCGACGCGCGCAACGGCCCGGCGCCTGAGCCAGGCAGAGGCACGCACCACGGCCATGCTGCAGGAAATTGTTTTTGATTGTTTTTTTATGGAACCGCAACGGGCGTGCAGCCGCGTGGAAGCCAGGCAGGGAAAGCTGGCCACTTATGAAGTTTTTTCATGAGAAATCAGGAACGCCAGCTGAACGTGACGTTCGTCACAACACGTGCCGCAACGCACGGTGCCCTGCGCGAAGGCTGCGGTCAGTCCTCGAACGCCAGCAGCGTGACCAGGTCCTCGCGGGTTTCCTGGATGTGGCGAGTGACCAGGCGTTCGACACGCGCGGCCTGGCCCTTCTTCCAAGCGAGGAAGATCGCGTTGTGCTCGTCGATGGCGCGTTCCGGACGGCCGGGCACGGTGAGGTGGATCTGGGCGTAGCGCTGCGACAGCGTCAGCAGCCGGGTCAGCAGCTCGGTGGCCACCGGCTGCAGGTGCGGCGTGGCCAGGCACAGATGGAAGTCGCGGTTCAACTCGCCGGTGTCGTCGTACGCGCCGGAAGCGACCTGATGATTGAGCGCCGCCAGCGCGTGCGCCGTTTCGACGTGTTCCCGCTCGCCGGCCAGCCGGGCACCCTGCGCGGAGATGCGCGGCTCCAGCAACAGCCGCAGGTCGTGAAGCTCCCCCGCTTCGGCGCGCGACATCATGCGCACCTGGAACCCGCGATGCGCCTGCAGTTCCACCAGGCCCTCGGCCGCAAGCCGCGTGAGCGCCTCGCGCACCGGAATCTTGCTCACCCCGAACTCGGCGGCGATGCTGTCCTGCAGCAGCTGGCTGCCACCGGGATACAGGCCGGAGAGGATGCGGCGACGCACCTCGCGGGCGATCTGGACACTGATGGTACGGTCGATCGCGGGCGCTGGTGTGGCGCGTGTGGTCGGGACGCGCGGTGCCGATGCGCGCGGCGCCGATGGGCGTGCGGCGCTTCGCGGCGCGGCGGCCGCATCGGCCGTGCCCGGGTGACGCGCGGCCGGTGTGGCCACCGAACGTCCCCGCCCGCCACGCTGCCGCTGTTTGCCCGCCTCCATTCGATACCCCTGCGATCAACTCGGGACACCATACCGCAAAGTCCTGAAAAACGTATGTACGGGAAGGCGCGGCAGGTTGCCGGTGCACCGCCCGAAACGACAGAGCCCCGGCGTGTGCCGGGGCTCTGCGTCATCGAGGCTCGCGCGCGAGTGGATCGCGCGTGAAGCGTGCCGGACCGGCGGCTGCCGGTCCGGCATCGACGTCCTCAGAAGGTAATGCTCCAGCTGTCGATGTAGCCGGTATCGCCGCCTGCGTTGTCGTTGACGCGCAGACGCCAGGTGCCGTTGAGCGCCTCGGAGGAGAGGTTCACGGTGTAGGTGGTGTTGATGTTGTCCGCACTGCCGCCCGAGCGGTTGTGCAGCACGTACACACTGCCGTCCGGCGCGATCAGGTCGACCTTGAGGTCGCCGATGTAGGTGTGGACGATGGCGACCTGCACCGGGGTGCTGGCCGGGGCGTTGCCACTGCGACCGGACACCGTGATCGTGCTTTCCACCGTGGTGTTGTCGCCGATGTTCACGTTGGTGCCGTTGGAGTAGGTCTGCGGCGTGCCGCCACCGCCGCCGGTGGTGTAGTCGCCCACCAGGCTGACGCCGGAGAACGTGCTGTAGGCCTTCACGCGCACATGCCAGGTGCCCGCGGAAGGCGTGGCGAAGGTGCAGGTCTCGGCATTGCCGCCGAGATACGGGCGGCAGTCGTACACGGTGTCGGACGGCGCCGAGCCGAACTTCACGTACATGTCGGCATCGCCGGTGCCGCCGGAGAGGGTGAAGGTCAGGTTGGTCGCGCCGGTCGGCACCGACATCGTGTAATTCAGCGAATTGCCGGTGGTCGCGGTCAGGCCGGTGACCGGCACGCCCCTGGTCAGCGTGTTGCCGCCGCTGGGCGCGGTGCCGGTGAAGTTCTGTCCGCTCACGTTGGCGCTGTTGACGGTGACGCTGCGCGTGGCCGGCGAGAAGGTGTAGCCGGACAGGCTGGGGGTGAGGGTGTAGGTGCCGTTGGCCACACCGGTGAAGGTGTACACGCCGCTGCTGTTGGTGACGACGCTGGTGCTGCCGTTGCTCACGTTCACGCCGGAGATGCCGGCGCCGGCGCTGGTGGCGATGGTGCCGGTCACCGAATAGGTGGTGGGCGTGGTGCCGCCGCAGGCCGGGAAGCGGAAATCGGCGATGCGGGTCTGCCAGCCGCCGGTCGGGCGGTACATGCCGACGAACCAGAAGGTGCAGTCGTCCACCGGGTCGACGGTCATCTGGTAGTAGTCGCCCCAGCGGCCGGAGGTTTCGGCGGCGGCGCCGACGGCCACCTCGTTCTCGCCCAGGGTCATCACGCCCAGCGCATCGGAGGCGGTGCGGCCGGTGTAGCCGAGGGTGGCGAACTTGGTCGGCGTGGTGGTCCTGGTGACGTTGTAGCCCAGGCCGATGTTGCCGAACTTGTCCATGGCCGCGGTGCCCATCAGGTGATGGGTGCTGGTGTCGCCCGGGCTGAAGGTGCCTTCCTGGTGCAGTGCCCAGTTGCCGGTGCCGCTGCGGCGCAGCTCGAACCAGCGCACGGCGGAGTCGACCACGGTGCCGGTACGGGCCGCGTTCTGGTTGGTGGCGAAGGTGCCGACCAGCGACTCGTGCGTGCCGAAGTTGCGGTAGCTCAGCTGGTTCAGCAGCACTTCGCGGATCGGGTCGAGGCGCGAGGTGGAGCCGGGCTGCGGTACGGTGGCGAAGGTGCTGTAGTCGCGGAACCAGCTGTTGAACTCGGTGATGGCCACGCGCGGCAGCGCGGCGATGCCGCTGTTGGCCGGCGTGTTCCAGTCCAGCGTGATCTCGAACAGCTCCAGGAAGTCCTGCGAGCCGTTGGCGCTGGTGCCGTCGTGGGCTTCGTCGTCGCGGTGGCGGGCCAGGATCTGCTTGCGTCCGGACGGCGCCGCGGTGGTGCCGTAGAAGGTGGACGGGGTCAGGATCTGGAAGCCGTAACCCGGCAGCTTGGCGACGGTCTGGAAGCGCTGCGCCGCGCGCGCGGTGGCGCCGGTGAGCATGTTGGCGCGGTCGAACGCATACACCGCCACCTGCGCGTTGCCCTCGTTCGAGGCGCAGACGTAGGCGTCGTTCCACACGCCGCAGTGCGGGTAGTCGGGCAGACGCGGTGCGGAATAGCCGTAGAACCACCAACCGCCGCTGACCGGGTCGGAGGTCTTGGAGACGAAGGTGCAGAAGCCCGCGTCGTCCATCGTCAGCATGAACCAGCGCCCGGCCTGACGGTCGTAGTGGACCAGCGGGTCGCCGCGGTCGCTGGTGCAGGAATTGCCTGCCGGCGCGAGCGAACCGAAGGTGGTCGGGCCCGCCACCAGGGCGCCGGACTTGTTGTACACGTTGAAGTACGTGCCCGAACCGCCGCTGTTGACGGCATAGATGACGTGGTTGGCGCCGACCTCGACCACCGGGTCGCCCGGGCTCACGCCGGTGTTGGGGTTGTTGATGCTGACGCGGCTGCGCGCGGCGGCCTTGGCGCGGGCCTGCGGCGGAGCGTTCTCGTCCCACAGCGCCTGCAGCTCGGGCAGGCCGTCGGCGGCGGTGGGCTTGTCGGCGGGCGCATGCGGACGCACGCTGCCGATCGGGAAATACTGGCGACGATGCGCTTCGCGGATCGCCATGCCCGGCTTCCACTGGGTGGCCTTGGGCATGGTGCGCAGATCGACGTCGATGCTGTGCGGGGTGACCGGCGTGCCGAGCTGCGGACGCGCGCTGCGCTCGGGGCGGTCGGGTTCGGTCTCGCGCACGGCGCGCGGACCGGCGGCGAAGGCCACGCAGGGCACCAGCAGCGCGAACGCCGCCAGCCTGCAGGCCCGGAACAGGGATTTGGATGTCATGACGCTGACCTCGGATGGAAGGGTTGAGGTGGAATGCGACAGGGGCCGGCGCGACGGAGGGCGCGAAACGGCGATGCGTACGATGCGCAGGACACGCGGAAGTACAGCCAACGACAGACTCGTGTGCAGAGACGGCAGTGTGTGCGCCCGTCCGTCGAATGTCTCGACGGGCGTGGCGTGTGCGGAACCGCGCCGGAGCGCGGTCAGTCGTCCGCCTCCCCGCCTTCCGGCGAAGCGGCATCGACGAATTCGATGCGGCGCCACAAACGCAGATTGCCGCGCAGGCTCTCGACCTCGATCAGGCCCGGCTGCGCGCCCTTGGCGACGCCGACCGTGGCCTCGGCGCGCTTGTCCGGCTCTTCGCCGTCGCGGCGCTCGATCCGGATCGAGTGATCGGTGGTGATGCTGCCCGAGCTCGACAGGCGCAGCTCCGCGCCCAGCGCGTCGGTGACCCCGACCGAGATGTCGCCGGTGCGGGTGGACAGGTGCTGGCGCACGCCGGCGGCGGCGGGTTCGAGCATGACCCGGATCGCGCCGCTTCCGGTGTCGGCCTGGACCGCACCGGTGGTGCCGCGGGCGAGGATGTCGCCGGACAGCGAACGGAAATCGACGTCGGCACGCACGCCGCGGCTCTCGATGTTGCCCGCGGCGGTGCGCACGCGCAGCGGATGCCCTTCGGGCACGTACAGCACCAGGTCGATGCGCTGGGTGGCGGCCGGCGCGACGCCTTCCGGCAGGGTCGGCGCCACGCGGAAGACCTCGCCCACCGCCGCCGGCGCGAAGCCGAATGCGGGCGCACCTTCGGGCTGCTGCACGGTCGCGCGCACGTCCAGCTGATGCGCGTAGCCACCGAAGCGCAGGTACACGCTGCCGTAGGGGTTGTCGACCTCCAGCGCCTGCCCTGCCGGCAGGGTGAAGCTCAGATCGCTGCGTGCCGCTTCGGGTGCGGCCTCCGGCGGGGCGTCCTGAGGGGCGGACGCCTGCTGCGCCGTGGCTGGCAGCATGGCGCCACACAGGACCAGCGCCGCGAACAGGCGCAGCGGCATGCGCGATGCGGGTGTGTGGCGTGGACGCGACGCGATGCCGGAACGGTCTGTGGTCGGCGGGCATCGGAACTGGAGATCGGACATGGGACGCGGGCCTGGAGTCGGGTGCGGAGGGAGCGGGAAGCGAACGCGTGCGGTGGCAGCGGACGGCGGGCGTGAAACGCTAGTAACGATAATCGGCGGTGAGCACCAGATTGCGCCCCGGCTCGTCGAGGCCGGAGCCATGTTCGCGGTATCGCCTGTCGCCCAGATTCTCGCCGCGCAGCGCCAGCGACAACCGGGCGTCCACCTGCCATTCCAGGCGCAGATTGAAGGTGGCCCAGCCGGCGGTGCCGCGGGGATCGATGCGCGGGTCGACGCGATCGCGGGGGCTCAGCCTGTCCTGTGCGGCAGCGTAGAGCGAATAGGCTTCGAGCGTGAGCGCATCGCCGCGCCACACCGCCCCTGCGCGCCCGAACAGCGGCGGAATGCGATCGGCCGGGTCGCGCATGCCGTCCACGGATTCGTCGCCACGCGTCCAGGTGGCGGTGGCGTAGGCATCGACGCGCTCGCCGCGCCAGCGCAGCCCGGCCTCGACGCCGCGCAGGTCGAGCCGCGCCAGATTGCGGTTCTGCACCACCAGCGCACCGTCCGGACGCACCTCACCGGTGAGTGTGGCGGTGATCTTGTCGCGATAGCGCGCACGGAACGCGATCAGTTCGCCCATCCAGCGCGCATCGGCGTACTTCAGGCCGACATCCACGCTGGTGACGGTTTCCGGATCGAGGTCCGGATTCGGTTCGCTCCAGCGGTTGCCCGGGCGCGGGCCGAACACGCCGAGATCGAAGATGTTGGGCGCCCGGAAGCCACGACCCAGATTGGAGACCAGGCGCAGCGACCGGCTCGCCGCGAAGGAGGCGCCGAGGTGGCCGGTGAGATCGTCCGGGCGAAGACGCACGCCGGGAACGCCCTCGGCGGCGGGAATGCGCACGTCGAACCGGCTGTAGCGCAGACCGCCCTCGATGTCGAAGCGGCCCTGCCGCCAGTCGTCGGCCAGATAGATCGCCTGGCTGTCCATGCGGGCGCCATCGGGAAACCGCGGCGCACGCGTCGACACCGCGCCGGTGTCCAGCTGCGTGCGCAGGCGCGAGGACGCGACACGGTCGCGGTACCACTCGACGCCGTAGCTGATGGTGTGCCCTGCGCCGAGCGTGCGCACGAACTGTCCGGCGACACCGTCGGTGGTGTCGCGGTTGCGCTCGCGGTCCTCGTTGCGGCTGCCGAAGGCCACGGTGCGCCGGTCGTCGTCGACCACCTGCCGGCCGATGCGCAGCTCGGCAGCATCGAACAGCGCGTTGCCCTGCCCGTCCCTGCCGCCGTCCAGCGCCCACACCAGCTGGGCGAAGCGCCGGCGCTGCGGCTCGAAGAAGAACACCGCATTCTCCGGCACGCGCTGCCCGAAGCCTGGCACCAGCGCGTCGTGGCGCGGCGTACGCGGCTGCTCGGCGTACTGCACCGACAGTTGCAGGCTGTGGCCCTCCGCCGGGCGCAGGCCGAGCTTGAGATCACCGAAGCGCGCGCGGAATGCGGTGGACGCCAACGTGTCGCCGCCGCCCACGCGCAGGTCGCCGACGTTCTGTGCGGTGTAGCCGAGCGCGAAGGCGGCGCGCTCGCCGCCGCCGGATACTTCGCCGCGCGCGATCGCCGAATCGTCGGCGCTGGCCAGCACGGTGCGCAGTGCGCCGTGCCACTGACGCCCGCCGTCTTCGGCATAGCGCAGGGTCGGCGTGAGCATCTGCACGACCCCGCCCATGGCATCGCCGCCATAGAGCGTGCCGCCGGGGCCGCGCACCACTTCGATCCGGTCCAGGCTCTGGCCGTCGACCAGCGCGATGTATTGGTTGGGCGCATTGCGGAAGATGGCGTTGTTGAGGCGGAACCCATCGACCAGATGCAGGACCTCGGAGCCCTTGAGCCCGCGCACGATCACCACGCCCTGCCCGGGCGTGGTCTGTTGCACATACGTGCCCACGGCGCCATGCAATGCGTCCATCGGCGTCTGCATCGCGGCGCCGCGCAGGGTCTCGGAGGTCACGACGGTCACCGCCATCGGCACATCCAGCACCGTCTCGCTGCGGCGGCTCGCGGTGACCTGCACCGCGTCGAGCTCTTCGGCTTCGGTACCGGCCGTCGCGGAGCGATCCACGAACGCGTCGCCGGCCTGCGCCGCCGCCCAGGGTGCGGACGTCAGTGCGATGCAGGCGAACAGGCAGCGAAGCGATCGATGGGGCACGGGTACAGGCCGGGACAATGGAAAATGCCGGCGCGAAGGCCGGAGCTGCGTGCGACCTCGCGACGGCGCCAGCGCCGCGCACGGAAGCACGAACACCACAATGGATGAACACCACAATGGAACAGCCACGACCGAAAGATCGCGGCGCCTTCAGCAAAAGAACCGCCGGGTACCGAAGTACCCGGCGGCAGGGCTGTCGCGCCGCAGGGGCGGCGGACGGGGTGGTACGTTCAGGCGACGCCGGATTGCCCGGCGTCGCCTGGGTGCATCAGAACGTGATGCTCCAGCTGTTGATGTAGCCGGTGTCGGCATTGGCGTTGTCGTTCACACGCAGGCGCCAGGTGCCGTTGAGCGCTTCGCTCGACAGGTTGACCGTGTAGGTGCGGATGATGTTGTCCGCACTGCCGCCGGAGCGGTTGTGCAGCACGTACACACTGCCGTCCGGCGCCACCAGGTCCACCTTCAGATCGCCGATGTAGGTGTGGCGGATGTCCACCGCGACCGCCGTGGCGCTGGAACCGCTGCCGCTGCGGCCGGAGACCGAGATCGGGCTCTCGACGGTGGCGTTGTCGCGGATCTGGTAGTCGGTGCCGTTGGTGTAGGTCTGCGTACCGCCACCACCACCGGTGGTGTAGCTGCCGGTCAGGCTGACGCCCGAGAACGACGAGTACGCCTTCACCCGCACGTAGTAGGTGCCCGCCTGCGGCGAGGCGAACGAGCAGGTTTCGGCATTGCCGCCGAGATACGGACGGCAGTCGTACGAGGTGTCGGTCGGCGCGCTGCCGAACTTCACGTACAGGTCGGCATCACCGGTACCGCCGGACATCGTGAACGACAGGTTGGTCGCACCCGAGGGCACGGACATCGTGTAGTTCAGCGAGTCGCCGGTGGAGGCGCTCAGGCCGGTGACCGGCACGCCGTTGGTGAGGGAGCCCGGCGGCGGCGGGGGCGGCGGCGGCGGGGCCGAACCGCCCAGCGTGTACAGCAGCAGGTTGGGCGAACCGGTCTGTGCACCGGTGACCTTGCCCGGCGTGGCGCTGCCGGTCAGGGCCGAGGTGACCTGGGCCGGCGAGGCGGTCGGGTTGCTCGCCAGGTACAGCGCGGCGGCGCCGGCCACGTGCGGGGCCGCCATCGAGGTGCCGCTGATGGTGTTGGTCGCGGTGCTGCTGGTGTGCCAGGCCGAGGTGATCGACGAACCCGGCGCGAAGATGTCCAGGCAGGTGCCGTAGTTGGAGAACGACGAACGCGCATCGGTGTTGGTGGTCGAGCCCACCGTGATCGCGTTCGCGGCGCGGGCCGGCGAGTAGCTGCAGGCGTTGCCGTTGTCGTTGCCGGCTGCGACCACCACGGTCACGCCCGCGTTCACCATGCGCTGCACGGCGTCGTCGGTGGCCTGCGAGGCGCCGCCGCCCAGGCTCATGTTGGCCACGGCCGGCTTGATGTGGTTCTGCGCCACCCAGTCCATGCCGGCGATCACGCCGGAATTGGTGCCCGAGCCGTTGCAGCCCAGCACGCGCACCGGATGGATGGTCACGCCCTTGGCGATGCCGTAGGTGGTGCCGCCGACGGTGCCGGCGACGTGGGTGCCGTGGCCGTTGCAGTCGTTGGCGTTGCCGCCGCTGGTCACCGCGTCGTAGCCGTCGCCCATGCGACCGCTGAACTGGCTGTGCGACAGCAGCACGCCGGTATCGATGATGTAGGCATGCACGCCGGAAGCGGTGGTGTTGTAGGTGTAGGAGGAATCCAGCGGCAGATTGCGCTGGTCGACACGGTCGATGCCCCAGGTGGCGCCGGCCTGGGTGGCGTTGATCGAGACGTAGCCGTCTTCTTCCACGTAGGCCACGCGCGGATCGGCGAGCAGACGGGCGATCGCCTTGTCGTCGGCCTTGGCGACGAAACCACGCAGCGCATGGCTGAAGCTGCGCTTGACCTGGAGGCGGTGGCTGGACGCCATGTCGCCGGCGACGCTGGACACGCGCGCGCGCGAGTTCGATTCGGTGGCGAGGCTGGCCGCCTCTTCCTTCAACACGACGATGACGTCGCCGGTGGGCCGCTGCGCGGTGCGGAACTCGCCGGCGAATGCGCACATGGGTGCGGACGCGGCGATGACGGAAACCCCAATGGCGACTGACAACAATGAAACTCGACGATTCACGGTCATTCCTCTGTGAGAAGCGGCCCTCGGGCCGCTGGTCGGGATGCGTCGTTCGGACGCATGGTGACGCGGACACAACATCAAACTGACTGTCGACGCAGCCTGCGCAGGTCATCGATCGGTATCCACCGTCTTCCTGCGGCAGGACTGACGCACTGCATCCTCTGCGGTGCGTTGGCTGCGGGCGTAGGGGGAACCCCTGCAGCCGGCCGGCTCCCCAAGCCGGCCTGCGTCGACCCGGCGTGGCGCCGGGTCCGCATCCCGAACGTAAGCGACTTTTCCGGCGTGCGCAAGACACCACGTGCACGAATCGCGGCATGCGCCGAGGGCCGGCTGTCGCTCGGGACGCGACATCGCGGAGGAGACTCCGGGCAATTCGTGCAGGATCTCGAACATCGCCCGCAGGGAATTCCATACGCTTCCGGGCTTGCGCAACAATGCGCGGGAGCGGTATGGGCGAAGTGTTGGGGAATCTTGAACACCCGTGCCCTCGACGCGATCACGATTGCACGCCGGCGCATGAACCATTCGACGCGGCATGACGCTGCGCAGCATCGCCCGGCGCGACCCTGCGTGCGGCCCATGCGCGGCATACGCGCGCGTACGCGGGGCCACCTGGCGGTCGACGCGGCGATAAGCCGCGGCTACGGCGTGCGCGAGGCTTTGAGCGTCACCCCCGAAAACGCAGCATAGGCATACACGCGGATGTAGTACGTCGCGCCTGCGGCCGGGTTGTCGATGGTGCAGGTCTCGTTGTTGCCCGACAGATACGGGCGGCACGTGTAGGCGCTGGACGTCGGCGCCGCGCCGGCGCGCACGTAGAGATCCGCATCGCCGCTGCCGCCGGCGGTCGTCACCACCAGGCGCGTGGTGCCGGCCGGAATGCTCACCGTGTAGGTCGACGACCAGCTGCCGCGCGCGATCGCCGGCAACGCGACATTCAACACCTCGGTGGCGCCACCGCCGCCGCTGCCCGCGGTCTTCGCCGCCTCGCCGAGGAACGCGAGGCCGAGTTTCGCGAATTTACCGCTGTTCTGGGCCGAATTGCCCATGTTGGCCAGGGTGTCGTTCTGGGTATGGATGCTGCTGAAATAACCGCTCGCGCCACCTTCGAACATCATGCCCGCCGGATAGCCCGCGCTGGTCCACGAGGCATGGTCGGAACATCCGTATCCGCAGGTGTAGGTGCCGCGGGTCAGGCCCAGCGGCGCGAGATAGGTGTCGAACAGCGAAGTCAGGAAGGTCTTGATGTCGGCGTTCGAATAATCGGTGATCAGCCGCATGTCGGCGCCGCCCGAGCGGTAGTTGGTCATGTCCAGCTGCAGCACGGCGTAGACATTGGCGCCGGCGTTCCTGTGCGCCTGAGCGATGGCGTTGGAACCGCGCAGGCCCACTTCCTCGGCGGCGTAGCCGATGAATTTCACCGTGCGTTTCGGCTTCCAGCCGCTGGCCAGCGCGATGCGGATCACTTCGGTCAGCGTGGCGATGCCGGACGCGTCGTCGTCGGCGCCGGGGGCGCGCTGGGCGGTGCTGCCGCCGCCACTGCCGTTGATCGAGTCCAGATGCGCGCCGAGCACCACGATCTCGTTCGGCAGTTCGCTGCCGCGCACGGTCAGGATGACCGAAGGCTGCGTGGAGCAGTTGGCGCAGGTGGACAGTTCGCTGGTGACGTCGCTGCGGCTGCCCGCCAGCGACTGCCAGCGGCTGCGGATCCACTCCGCGGACGCCTTGCCGTCGGCGCTGGTGTAGTAGCGGTTCTGATAGGCGGACAGCGTGTCGATGGTGGTGTAGATGTTGGTGTGCTGAACCTGCGGCAGCCAGGGATCCACCGTGACACGGTTGTCGATGCTGTAGGTCGCCAGCACGCCCGGGCCGACGGCCGACGCGGCCTGGTCGGCGCGGACGAAGGCTTCGGCCTCCGCCTGGGTGCGGAACGCGAAATACCCGCCGCAGCGCAGTTCGCGCTGATGCACGTAGGCGCTCACCCGGCTCAGCTCCCCGGCCTGGATCTTCGCGATGCGCAGCGGCGTGCCGAGACTGTCGCGCGTCGGCGCGGCGTCCACGGCGAACTGCTTCGACACGGCGGCCAGACCGCGCCAGGTGCTGTCGCCGGTCACGATCCAGACCGGCGCGGCCGGGTCGTGCTCGAGCCGCAGCGATGCCAGCTGCTCGCGTGCGTGCGCCTGCGTGTGCGTGTTCGCGTCGGCGTGCTGCACGGCGGCGGCATGCGCCGTCTGCACCGGATCCACGGCCCGCCCGGTGGCGGCCGATGCCATGCCCGCATGCGCGAGGCAGGCGACGTGAAGCGCGACGCATGCGAATGCGATGCGCGAGCCCTGTTGAATCTTCATCTCGACGGTCCTGTCGTTGGGCAGCCCGGCTGCCGTGTCTGGGGATTCGACGCGCGCAGCGCGCGGACGGTCTGTCCGGCCGCAGGCGCGGTCACGAACGGAGCTGGAGCGAAAAGCCCCCCGCGCGAACGCGGAGGGCTTGAGATTCGCGACGCCCGGCATCTCCGTATGCCGGGCGATCGCTGCGGCCCCGTGCGTGCGCATCGGGGCCTCGTGGCGCACGGCTTACGGCGTGCGCGTGGCCTTCAGGTTCACGCCGGAATAGGCGCTGTAGGCACGCACCGCGATGTGGTACGTGGTGCCGGCGGCCGGATTGTTGAAGGTGCAGGTCTCGGCGTTGCCGCCGGTGTAGGGACGGCAGCTGTAGCTGCTGGTGGTCGGCGCCGCGCCCGCACGCACATACAGGTCGGCATCGCCCGTGCCGCCGGAGGTGGCGACCACGAACTGGGTGGTGCCGGCCGGGATGGTGTAGGTGTAGGTCGAGGACCAGCTGCCGGTGGCGACCGACGGCAGGTTGACGTTGAGCACCACCGTGCCGCCCGTGGGCGGCGCCGTGCCGCAGCTCACGCCGACCGCGCTGAACGCCGAGTCGATGTTGGCCACGGAGAAGCCCAGATCCGTCGCCGCCGTGCGCACGCCGCAGGCGCCCTGGTTGTAGTTGGTGCTGGAGGTCCAGTACAGATCGTTCGCGCGCGCGAACACCTGGAACGCCTTCTGGGTGTTCCAGCCGGCGGTCTTGGCCAGCAGGCAGAAGGCCTTGTTGTACACGCCCGAGGAGTAGTGCACGTTCATGCCCGAGACGAAGTTCGAGGCATGGTCGATCGACTTGCCGTCCTGGGTCGGGGTGCACATGTAGCGCAGCGCACCGTTGGCCTTGAAGATGTCCGCGCCGACCAGGAAGTCGTTGCTGCCGCGCATGAAGTACTCGGCCGCTTCGCCGGCGATGTCCGAATACGCTTCGTTGATGCCGCCGGACTGGCCGGAATACACCAGCCCCGAGTTCTGCTCGGTGAAACCGTGCGAGACCTCGTGCGCGGAAACGTCCAGGCTCACCAGCGGATAGAACGTGCTCGCGCCGTCGCCGAAAGTCATCGCCGAGCCGTTCCAGAACGCGTTTTCGTAGTTGCTGCCGTAGTGCACGCGCATGGTCAGCTGGAAGCTGAGCGGGGCCTTGCCGATGTACGCCTGGTACATGTTGTAGACCACGCCACCGAAATAGTGCGCGTCGTTCAGCGGCGAATACGCGCCGTTGATGGTCTTCACCGTGTTGCGCGGGCAGGTGTAGGAGAACGCGGTGCTGCCCGAGGAGCCGCCGTTGAGGTTGACCGTCTTGACGTTGGCGTTGCTCATCGTGCACGTGCTGCCCGACTGGGCGACGTCGAGCTTGCCGTAGTTGGTGCCGTATTCGTACTGGCCGGTCTTCTGGTTGCCGCCGGGGCCGGTGCCGACCAGTGCGTGCTGCAGATTGTCCCACTGCTCGAGCACGCGGCCGCTGTCCGCGTCGACGATCACCGTCGGGCGGGTGGGCATGCCGCCGAGCGCGGTGTCGGCGAAATAGGTGACGACATAGGCGCGGTGCGCGCGGCCGGCGTCGTCGATCCAGATCGACAGGGTCGACTTCTCGTCGAAGGTGCGCATGAAGCCGACGCGCTCGCCCAGGCCGGCGCTCTTGCCAACCAGCATCGCGCGGCGCGTGTCGAGGCGGGGAGCGGAGGCGGGGATTTCGGAGGCCAGGCCCGAGACCTTCTGGCCGAACAGGGTCTTCAGATCGCCGTTGAGGTCTTCGGCGACCACCACCTGTTCACCGAAGATCGGCAGGCCGCGGAAGGTCTGCTGATAGCGATGGGCGCGCGCGCCGCGGTCGGTCTTGCGCTGCAGCAGCAGCAGATGCGATTCGCCGTCCAGGCCGATGGCCTGCGCGTGACGGGCGTGCACGGTACGGGCGGCGCCGCTGGCGGCGATGCTCGCATTGGTCTGCGACGCGCCGAGCAGGTCGCTGCGATGCAGGTCCGTGCGGGTGGCGGCGGTGGCGCTTCCTGCGCCGATCACCAGCGCAATGGCGCTGGCAAGCGCGTACTTCGAGTACGAACTGTTCACTGAAGGTCTCTCCTGAGAATGGCGATGCGGACGATGGTGGCCCCGCCGATGCGGTGGCCCGGTGGCCTGGCACTGATCCGGAATCGCCCCCTCTTCCCTGTCGGATCCGCCAGATGCCGTCGTCAACATCAAGCTGAACGAACGGCAAACGGGCGCTAAGGCCCGCCCGGAGAGATTGTCAATAGACCCGCTTCATATGCCGCCTTCGACACGGGCAGGCCCGTGTTCAGCGCCGCTTTTCGGCCGTAAAACTGAATTTATTCAGCAAGTTGCGAGATAAGTGATGCGCATCACACTTCAAGATGAAAGCCTGCTGAATCGACACGCGACGGGATGCCTGCGCGAAATGTCGCGCAAGGCGTCCCGGATCGGGAGCGCTACGGCCGGCCCATCCGCCACTCAGAAACGGACCGGCAGGGCCGCGATGCCGCTGCACGCGGGCGCAAACCCGCGGCGGCAGGCGCCGCACCATGCGAGGAGCAGTTGCGCCGTGGGCCAAGGCCCGCGGCAGGGCTTCAGAACATCCCGGTTTCGAGCCGCGCGACGTCCGACATCATCTCGCGCGTCCACGGCGGGTCGAATACCAGCTCGACATCCGCCTCGCGCACGGTCGGGATCATCTCCAGCTTGCTGCGCACGTCGTCGACCAGGATGTCGCCCATGCCGCAGCCCGGAGCGGTGAGGGTCATCCGCACCTCGACCCGGCGCTCGCCGGGGCTCCCGGACTGCAGTTCCACCGCGTAGACCAGGCCCAGATCGACGATGTTGATCGGGATTTCCGGGTCGAAGCAGGTCCGCAGCTGGTTCCAGACGATGCGCTCGACTTCCTCGTCGCCGGCGTGCTCGGGCAATTCGATCGGCGGCGGCGGCTCCTTGCCGATGGCGTCGGCATCCGCGCCGGCGATGCGCATCAGATTGCCTTCCACGAACACCGTCCAGCTGCCCCCCAATGCCTGGGTGATGTAGCCGACGCTGCCGGCGGGCAGGGTCACTTCCTCGCCCTGCGGCACCAGGACGGCCTTGCAATCGCGTTCGAAACGCACGGGTTCGCTGCTGCGGGAATACACGCGGGGGCTCGACGGGTTCTGGGAGGGGAAAGACGGGCCCACCGGAGCGGCGGACCGAAATCAGGAGGAATTCGGTACGGATTGTAACGGGGAACCCGCCCGGGATGCGCGCCCGCGGCCCGGGCACGCGCAAGCGCCCTGCGCGGCGGCCTGGCGAGCCGCCGCATCCGTGCGGCAGACACGGCGCACTGGGCTACCCTATGCGGCATGTCCACCCTGTCCACGCCCCGCCCGCCACCGACGCGTTCCGCCCGTGGCGGCCACACGGCACGCTCGCCGATGGCCCTGTGCTTCGCCGCCCTCGGCATCGCCGGCATGGCCGCCCTGTGGGTCCTGGCCACTCTCTTCCTGCAGCGCCTCAGCGCGTGGATGGCGCTGATGGCGGCGGCGGACATCGCCCTTCTGCTGCGGATCGCCGGCCCCCTGCCCGGCCGAGGCAGGGCGGCGCTCTGCGTCGCGTCCACAGCGATCAACATCGTGGTCGCCAAGTGGGGCAGCGCCGGCACGCGCACCGGCCGGGCGTTCGGCTACGACCCGCTGCAAGGCATCCAGTCGCTGGGGCCGGATCTGGCCTGGACGCTCACCCTGCTGGTCCACCACGGCCCGGAACTGGCCCTGTACGGGTTGGCGCTGCTGCTGGCGTGGTGGCTGGGGCGCTGAGCGGCCGCCGCGGTTCGCGCCCGGGCAGTCGATCCGGCTCTCCGGACTCCCCGTCGATCGCCGGCCCGAAGGCCCACGTCAGCCTCAGCGGGGTCCACGTATGCGAGGCAGCAGCCGTCCGCTGCGTTGCCGATAGGCGTCCCACCCCGGATGCCGCGCCATGCGCGCATCCTTGGCCAGCATGTTGGGCAGGAACACGCCCAGCCAGAGCCAGGCCAGCACCAGCCACGGCAGCCAGTGGCCGGCGACCAGGGCGAAGCTGGCGTAGATCAGCATTTCGCCCAGGTAGTTGGGGTTGCGCGTGCGCGCGAAGAAGCCGTCGACGATGAGCCCGGCCCGGATGCGCAGCACGAAGAATTTCTGGGCGTCGGCGCCCACCATCAGCGCCGTGCCGACCAGACAGATCACTACCGCGGCGGCGAGCACGGCCGGCGGCTGCTGCAGGTCGTGCGCGGTGATCAGCCACGGTGCGATCCAGTAGGGCCCGAGCACGCACAGCCAGGCGTTGACCGCCCCACCCAGGGTGATGCGACGGCGCCAGGCGGGGTCCGGGAAGACGGCCTCTTTGAGCAGCCAGATCAGACCGTAGCCGCCATGCAGGGCGAGATAAGTCCAGGCGGTGGCCGACCATGTGCCGTGCAGCGCCATCATCGCCAGCACCACCGGCAGGGTGGTGCCCTTCTGCAGGTTGATGACCCCGGCGAACGACACCCGCGGACCGCCGCCGACATGGTCGGTGAGGTAGTCGCGCAGGGCCAGGTAGCGGGCGAGCGAACGGGACGACGACAGGGCCATGGGGACGCCGCGAGGAGAAAAAGCCGGGACGGACCGGACGAGGCCGGGACGAGGCGAGGACGAGGCAGGATCGCGGTGAAGCGGATGCGCGCCGGATGCAGACCCGCGGCGCGACACGCTCTAGGATAGCCGCAGCCCGGAGCCCGCCACGATGACCAAGAGCTGTCTGATCGAGAAAATCGGCTACCACATCCCGATCGGCGAGCGCGATGCGCAGCTGCTGGCGGCGATGGAAGAAGCCCGCGAGGAGTTCCGCGCGCGCAGCGTGGTGCGCGACGCGGGCGAGCCGTCGGAGCGACTGTATGTGGTGAAGTCCGGCTGGTTCTTTTCCTACACCCTGCTGCCGGACGGTGGCCGGCAGATCCTGCACATCCACTACCCTGGCGACATCGTGGGCATCCCGGACATCGCCTTCCACCGCACCGGAGCGGCGCTGGCGGCGGCCACCGACGGCGTGCTCTGCCCGTTCCCGAAGTCGGCGCTGGACGACGTGTTCATCCGCTCGCCGCGGCTGTCCGCACTGCTCTTCAGCATCGGCATGGTCGAACACGCGGTGCTCGCCGACCGCATCCGCATCGTCGGCCGCCGCGGCGCCCGCGAGCGCGTGGTGCATTTCCTGCTGGAAGTGGTCTCGCGCCTGCGCGTGACCCGCCGCGATCTGGGCGCCCGGTTCGAACTGCCGCTCAGCCAGAGCATGATCGGCGACGCGGTGGGGCTGACCAACGTCTATGTCAGCCGTGCGCTCACCCGCCTGCAGCGCGAAGGCCTGATATCCCGCGAACGGCACGGCATCGAGCTGGTCGACGAAACGCGCATGAAACACGAAGTGGATTTCGAGGACCGGCATTTCCGCATCGATACCTCCTGGTTCCCGCGCGAATGACCCACCGCCACGCCTGCGCCCGGCCTGCCGGACGCAGGCCGGCGGCGCGGTGGGGGCAGGCAGGCATATCGGCGGAGGGGCGGAGGGGCGGAGAGGGGGAACGGGGGGGCTTGCCGCGCCCTGCCCACGCGGCGCTTGCAGCCGGCCCCGATCCACGGTAATTAAGCGCGCTTAATGCGCGCGCCAGGTCGCTGGGCTATGGTCCGCCGCCTTTCGATCTCCAGACGACACCTCATGACATCAAGCACGACTTCGCGCATGGCATCGCATGCGTCCCTCGCGCCCGCCTTCATCATGTGCGGGCCGGGTGCGGCATGAACCATTCCCTCCCCCTGCACGGACTCGCCTACGAAAGCCGCGCCTTCCGCCGACCGGACAGCGCCGAACTGCTGCGCCTGCTGGAAGACGCGCGCACATTCAATCTGCAGGCCGGCGTCACCGGCGTGCTGCTGCACCACGACGGACGTTTCTTCCAGTATCTGGAAGGCACCGCCGACAGCGTGCATGCCGTCTATGCCCGCATCCAACGCTCCTCGATGCACCACAGCCTCCGGGTGCTGTTCGAAGGCGAGGTCTCGGCTCGGCATTTCGATCGCTGGCACATGGGGTTCTGCGAACCGCCGCAGGCGCAGTACCAGGCCATTTCCAATGCCGAGTGGAGCGACGCCATTCCGCTCACCCGCAGCGACATGCGCCGCGACCCCGGCATCGCCCTGGTGGTGCGCTACTGGAACACCTGGGTGGCCGAACGCCTGGTGGAATGCTGACAACCGGGCGCGGCGCCCGCTGAAGCGCCGCGCTCAGCTGCGCAGCACCTGCTCCAGCACCGCCACGTAGTGGCAGACGCTGCCGGCGATGACGAACATGTGCCAGATCGCATGCGCATACGGCAGCCGCGGGTGCCAGTAGAAATACACCCCCAGGGTGTAGGCCACGCCACCGCCGATCAGCCAGCCGAAGGTCCACGGGTCTAGGGCTTCCATCACCGGCTTAGCCGCGATCACCACCAGCCAGCCCATCGCCACGTAGAACACGAGCGAAAGGCGGTGGAAACGCCCGGTATAGAACAGCTTGAAGATCACGCCGGCCACCGCCAGCACCCAGATCGTTCCGAACAGCCACCAGCCCAGCGCACCGCGCAGGCCCAGCAGCGTGAACGGGGTATAGGTGCCTGCGATCAGCAGGTAGATCGCGCAGTGGTCGAACACCTGCAACCGACCCTTCACCACCGGGTGCTGGATGGCGTGGTACAGCGTGGAGGCCACGTACAGCAGCAGCAGGGTGATGCCGAACACGATCGACGCCGCCACCGCCCAGGCATCGCCGTAGATCACCGCGAGCGTGATCAGCACCGCACCGCCGGCCAGCGCCGCGGCGGCGCCCAGGCCATGAGTCAGCGCGCTCGCGATCTCTTCGCGGACGGTATCGATGCGGTCGGTCATCCGACGACCATGCCGGTCACCGCTAGTGCATTTGCTCCAGAGCGCGGCCGCGGCCACACGCGCTGCACCCGCAGCGCGGCCCTGCGAGGCTCGCCGGGCGGCTGTCCGCACACATCGCGTGCTGTGCGATCATGGGCCGCACCGTCGCTGCGCCCCGGTATGATCGTCTCCCACCAGCACCGCTTCATCTTCGTCGCCACGCCCAAGACCGGCACCCATGCCGTGCGCCAGGCGCTGCGCGAGCAGCTGGGCCCGGAGGACATCGAACAGGTGGGCCTGTTCGTGAACAAGCGCTTCCCCTACGCCGAGATCGCACGCGTCTCGCACGGCCACCTCAGCGTGGCGCAGGTCCGGCCCTATCTCGGGGACGCCGTCTGCGACCGCTATTTCAAGTTCGCCTTCGTGCGCAACCCGTTCGACCGCTTCGTTTCCTACTGCGCCTTCATGACCCGGCAGCAGGGCGCATTCGATCGCGACCCGCAGGGCACCATGCGCGAGATCCTGTTCCGCCTGCGTCCGCTCGATCACATCCACTTCCAGCCGCAGTGGACCCTGCTGACGGATGCCTTGGGGCGGCTGGAGATGGACCTGGTCGGGCGCGTGGAGACGATGCAGGACAGCTACGACGAAGCCTGCGCGCGCATCGGCATTCCGGGGCGCGCGCTGGATCGGGTCAACAGCTCGCGGCGCGGCGACTACCGCCAGTATTACGACCAGGCCCTGATCGACGGTGTCTCCGAGCTGTATGCCGGCGACCTGGAACGCTTCGGCTACACCTTCTGAACGGACCTTCCGAGCCCGGTGCCTCATCGGCCGCAGCGCAGACCACGCCCATGCACGCCCCCTACGCCAACCCGCGCAAGACCACCGCCATCCGCCCGTTGGGCAAGGTCGACATCGCCGCCCTGCGCGCCGCGGTGCTGGCGGTTCCCGAAACGGTCTGGGATGCGGAGAACGCCGACAAGCCCAACCGCTTCGAGGCGCTCGACCGCACCCGCCACATCGTGTTCCGCTTCGTCGACGACGTGCGCGACTGGCGCGGCTCGCACGACCGCCCGCTGTGGGCGGAGTGGCGCGCGCTGCTGGAGCCAGTGCTGGCCGCGGCGACCGCGGCTTATGGTTATCCGGCCGGCGCCTTCCCGCGGGTGATGCTGGCGCGCATGGCGCCCGGCGGCGTCATCAAACCGCATCGCGACACCAACCCGGCGGCGAAGTGGCCGCACAAGATCCACGTGCCGCTGCTGACCAACGACAGGGTGGCCTTCTTCATCGAGGGCATCACCTACCACTTCCCCGAAGGCGAGGCCGTGGAGGTCAACAACATGGGCGTGCACGCTGTGGCCAACGATGGCGACACCGACCGCATCCATCTGATCTTCGAGTATTACGACACCACGCAGCCGGCGCCGGAATGGCTCCCGCGGTCTGCGGACGGGGCGTGAGACCGACACGGCGCACGACGCATCGCGCGCACAGGCCCTGCCCTGGACGATCAAACGGTACGTCAGCCGCAGCCGCGAGCCATGCGGCGCTCAGCGTCGCGGCCGACGGGAGACGGGACGATCGCCGAAGCCTCAACCAGACGCCTCAACCCGAACCCTCAACGCTCTGCATCTGCATTCGCGGCGGCACCCGAGGCGTCTGCAGGTCGCTCAAGGTCATGGATCAACCTGTCCATCTCCGCGATTTCCCGCCGCTGCGTCTCGACGATGCTTTCCGCCAGCGCCTTCACGCGCGGATCGCGCAGGTCGGCGCGCGTGCTGGTGAGGATGGCGATGGAGTGATGCGGGATCATCGCCTTCATCCAGGCGATGTCGCCGATGCCGGTCTGCGCCCGCGTCATCCACGCGCCCGCCGCCATCAGGCCAAGACCGCAGACGACGATGAGCGTGTTGAAGCGTGCGTTGCGGTACATGTGACGCATGAAGAACAGCATCACCAGCGCCATCGCGCCGGCCATCATGAGATTCATGTAGAAGCGGGTGCGGCTGAACCAGATATGGTCGGCCGAATAGGTGGTCACGTAGGTCAGGACGAACATGATCGCGGAGGAGACGGCGATCATCAGCAGGAAGGTCCGGTATGAACCGTGGTCATGCGAGGTGGACATGACGTCGCTCCTCGAAGTGTCGGTGGACTCACGAGCCTGCGAGCGTCGTATTGAGCGCACCCTGAACCCTGCGTCCTGCAGCCAATGGCGATGGCTACGGGCCGATGATCGCCTGCGGTTCGCACGATGCCCGTGCGGATCGCAGTCATGCAGACAGGCCGCGAAGGCATTCCAGGCGCCGTGTGCGCAGATGGCCGTCATGCCGGCCATGTCGTCGCGGCGACGGTACGCTCACTCCAGCCGGTTGAGCCGTCGCACGCGCCGCAGCCTGCGCACGATGCTGCGCGCATCGCCGGGAGCGGTGTCGAACAGATACTCCTCCACTTCCACCTGCATGCCGTCTTCCGGCGCGAACGCCTCGCGCATCGCATACAGCCGGCCGTTGCCCTCGAACGCCAGCCAGCGTGCGCCGTCGTGCACCACCTTGATCGCGGAGACCGAGGGGATGATCGCCTGCAGCGCCGCGCCGTCGAGCATGCGCGTGGACAGCAGCGTCTCGCGGTGCGCGCGCAGCGCCTCCGTGCGCTCGCGCGTGGCGGCCAGCGCGCTCTCGCGGTCGATGCGGTGGATCGGATCGAGCGCGGCCAGGGGCACGAGCGTGGTGCGCTTGCCGCTGCGCTTGCGATGGATGTCCAGGACCACCTTGCCCATGTAGGCGTCCTTGTAGTCCATCTGCGCGACCTCGCTGCGCTTGCCGAGCAGGTAGCGCCACCAGGTGCCGAGCGTGCCGGTCATGCGCTCCGGTCCACGCTCAGTCGATGCCGACCGCGTGCGCGTGCTCGCGCGTGGCGAGGAACGTCACCGCCGGCGCGCGCTCCTGGGCGAGCTGCAGATTGACCCGGGTGGGCGCGAGGTACACCAGCTGGCCGGCGGCATCGAGCGAAAGATTCATCGCGTTCTTGTCGCGGAACTCCTCCAGCTTCTTCGCGTCGTCGCAGCGGATCCAGCGCGCGGTCGCCACCTGCACCGGTTCGAAGCTGGCGTCCACGCCGTACTCGTCCTTGAGCCGGTAGGCGACCACGTCGAACTGCAGCGCGCCCACCGCGCCGAGGATCAGGTCGTTGCTCATCAGCGGCCGGAAGAACTGCGTGGCGCCCTCCTCGCTCAGCTGCGCCAGGCCCTTCTGCAGCTGCTTGAGCTTGAGCGGATCGCGCAGGCGCGCGCGGCGGAACAGCTCCGGCGCGAAGTTGGGGATGCCCACGAAACTCAGCGCCTCGCCCTCGGTGAAACTGTCGCCGATGGAGATGGTGCCGTGGTTGTGGATGCCGATGACATCGCCCGGGAAGGCGCTTTCGGCGATCTCGCGGTCGCTGGCCATGAAGGTCAGCGCGTTCGCCAGCTTGACCTCCTTGCCGGTGCGCGCATGGAACGCCTTCATCCCCGCGGTGAACTTGCCCGAGCACACCCGCATGAAGGCGACGCGGTCGCGGTGCTGCGGGTCCATGTTGGCCTGGATCTTGAACACGAAGCCGGTGAGCCTGTCTTCGGTGGGCTGCACCTCGCGACCGGTGGTGGCGCGCGGCTTAGGCGCCGGCGCGTGTTCGACGAAGAAATCCAGCAGCAGCTGCACGCCGAAATTGTTCACCGCCGAGCCGAAGAACACCGGCGTCTGTTTGCCGGCCAGATACGCATCCTTGTCGAACGGGTGCGACGCGCCTTCGACCAGCTCCAGCTCCTCGCGCAGCTCGGCCAGCATCTGCGCGCCGACCTTCGCTTCGAGGGCCGGGTCGTCGATCGACGCGAAGATCGTGGAATCCTGACGGGTGAAATTGCGCCCGGCCTCGTACAGATGCACTTCACCGGTCAGCAGGTGCACCACGCCCTTCAGGCGCTGGCCCATGCCGATGGGCCAGGTGATCGGCGCGCACTGGATGCCCAGCACCGATTCCACTTCGTCCAGCAGGTCGATGGGGTTCTTGCCCTCGCGGTCGAGCTTGTTGATGAAGGTCATGATCGGCGTGTCGCGCAGGCGGCACACCTCCATCAGCTTGATGGTGCGCTCCTCCACGCCCTTGGCCACGTCGATCACCATCAGCGCCGAATCCACCGCGGTGAGCACGCGGTAGGTGTCCTCGCCGAAGTCGGCGTGGCCGGGGGTGTCGAGCAGGTTGACGATACGGCCCTCGTAGGGGAACTGCATCACCGAGGAGGTCACCGAGATGCCGCGCTCCTTTTCCAGCGCCATCCAGTCGGACGTGGCGTGGCGCGCGGCCTTGCGGCCCTTGACCGAGCCGGCCATCTGGATCGCACCGCCGAACAGCAGCAGTTTTTCGGTCAGCGTGGTCTTGCCGGCGTCGGGATGGGAGACGATGGCGAAGGTGCGCCGGCGCGTGCATTCGCGCGCGACTTCGGTCTGGAGTTCGGACATGACGGAGCGGCGCCCCGGGGCGCACAGGCAGCAGCAGGAAGCCGCGGATTATACCGGGCGTGCCGGTCGCGTTGCCGGCGCGACGGTGTCGGGACATGGTCTGGGGTAGGGCGGGCCCCGGCCCGCCGTCGCGTCCGTCCCGTTTGTGGTCGGCGATGACGCAGGCCCCTCCTGCCAATCGAGCGAAGGCCTGAATGACTCCATCCTGGAGTCATTCAGACGTCGCGGATTCAGGCCAAGCCTGCGTCCGCTCCCGCCAATTCAACCGCTTGCACGATGGATCGGCGAGCGCGCCATCCATGGCGCGCGGAACCTCTGAATTGATCAGAGGTTCCGTAGGGCGTGGGCCGGAAGGCGAAAGACGGCGGGCCGGGGCCCACCCTGCGGATGCTGACAGGATCCGGCGCGGGGCCCGGTTATCCTGTCGGAATGAGCGGCTACTGCGACATCGCCCCAGGCCACCCGGTCCACGGGCCTTATCACGACCACGAGTACGGGGTACCGACCCGCGACGAGGCGGCGCTGTTCGAGCGTCTGGTGCTCGAGATCAATCAGGCCGGCCTGAGCTGGGAGACCATCCTGAAGAAGCGCGACGGCTTCCGCCGCGCCTACGACGGGTTCGAGGTCGACCGGGTCGCGGCCTACGGCGACGACGACCGCGCGCGGCTGCTGGCCGACGCGGGCATCATCCGCAACCGGCTCAAGGTGAACGCCGCGATCCACAACGCACAGGTCATCCAGGGCTTGCGCGCCTCGCACGGCGGGTTCGCCGAGTGGCTGGACGCGCACGTGCTGCTCGATGCGCAACCGCGCGACAAGGCGCAGTGGGTCAAGCTGTTCGGCAAGACCTTCCGTTTCACCGGCGGCGAGATCGTCGGCGAGTTCCTGATGAGCCTGGGCTACCTGCCCGGCGCGCACCGCGAGGACTGCCCGGCGCACGCACGCATCGTGCCGTTGCGGCCGGTGTGGATGTGTCTGCGCGACTGAGCGCCGCAGCCTTGCCGTCGGCCGAGGCGGCCGCGCGCCGTACCGGCACGACACCCGTCCTCCTGCGTCCCGCCTTTCACGCAGGGCGGCGTTCAAGTCCGCCATGTCCAGCGATCCCGGGGCGGCCCGGATCGACGGCGGCACCGCGTGCCGCACTCCGGGCGTGCCATTGCAGGCGACGCCGCCGACCGGCTCACGCGTCGAGCCGCAGGGCTCCGGGCGACAGGGCCGGCAGGACATGCCTCTCGGCCCAGCGCAGCGCCTCGGACACGGCGGCGCCGTGCTGTGTGCGCAGCCATGCGCTTTCCTCGCGCAGCGTGGCGGTGTCGTAGCGCCGTGCGGGCGCCTTCGCATGCACGCCGGCACAGGCGCGGGCATGCGCGCGCAGCGCGCGCTCGGGCAGGCCCAGCCCCAGAAAACCGGCCGCCTCCACCGCGCCGTCCTCGATGCCCTCGCGCAGACGCGCCCAGTCGAGCACGCGCAGGCGCGCACCACACTGCGCGCGCAATGCCGCGACCAGTTCGCGCTGCGCCGCCCACTGCAGGGCCGCGGCGGCCAGTGCGGACGGCGGCTGCAGGGCCTCGGCGGGCAGACGCTGCGGCAGATCGCCGGCACGCAGCGCGCGCTCGGCCAGCAGCGGGATCTTCGCCAGCGTGTCGGCAGACTTCTTCAGGTGCGAGATCACGAAGTCTTCCAGCGGCGATGTGATCAACAGCGCCCGCGCCTCCGGTGTCGCCGCCATGGCATGCCGCGCAAGATTCAGCGCCGCATGCGTCGGCTTCACCACGACGCGCCCTGCCGGCTGCCATGGCCGTGCCAGCAACGCGATCAGCGGCGGCAGCCAGGGAGCGACGTCGAACCCGGCATCGGCCGCATCCGACAGTCTGCGCAGCACCAGCGGCTCGCGCAGGGCCACGCTGTGCGGTGCCAGGTGCAGGATGCGCGCGAGCAGGGTGGAACCGCAGAACGAGGTGTGCCACAGCCATGCCGGAGCAGCGGCCGGCGGACGGAGCCCGGCGACGGGCGCGAGGGCGGTGAGCGCCTGCGGCCGCCCGGCGGTGGGCATGCGCGGGTCGAGGAACGCACTCTCGGCGATCAGCGTCTCGTCCACGCGCAGCCACTGCAGCCGCCCGCCCTTCACGTCCACATCGAAGGGGAACCAGGACGCGTCGGCGGGATCGGCCGGCGCCAGCGCGGCGGCCAGGGAGTGGGGGTCGGCAGCGGTCACGAACCAGGCGGAAACGACGACGGGGCGCCCATGCTACCGGACGCCCCGTCGCTTGCGGCCGGGATGCCGGCCCTGAGGCAGATCCGATCAGCCCAGCGCGGCGGCGATGCGGCGCTGCTCGTCCTTCAACGCCTGCGGCATGCGCGGGCCGTATTCGTCGAGGTAGTCGCCGATGCTCGCGAATTCCGCGCGCCAGCCATCGGCATCGAACCCGAACAGCAGCGCGCGGGCTTCGTCGGTGAGCCGCACACCGTCGAGATTCAGGTCCTCCGGCCGCGGCAGCGCGCCGATCGGCGTGTCCACCGCACCGGCCTCGCCCTTGACGCGGCCGATCATCCACTCCAGCACGCGCAGGTTGTCGCCGAAGCCCGGCCACAGGAACTTGCCCTCCGCGCCCTTGCGGAACCAGTTCACGTGGAAGACCTTCGGCAGATTCGCACCGCCACGGTCGAACGACAGCCAGTGCGCGAAGTAGTCGGCGAAGTTGTAGCCGCAGAACGGCTTCATGGCCATCGGGTCGCGGCGCATCACGCCCACCGCGCCGGTGGCGGCAGCGGTGGTTTCCGAGCCCATCGCAGCGCCGACCAGCACGCCGTGCGTCCAGTCGCGGGCCTCGAACACCAGTGGCACCAGCGAGGCGCGGCGCCCGCCAAACACGATCGCGCTGATCGGCACGCCGCGCGGGTCTTCCGCCATCGGCGAGTAGGACGGGCACTGCTTCGCGCTGACGGTGAAGCGCGCATTGGGATGGGCGGCCGGGCCAAGCTCGGCGGCGCGACTGAAATCGTAGTCACGACCGCGCCAATCAAGGACGGGTTCGCCGCCCTCCAGGCCCTCCCACCACGGACGGTGGTCCGCCGTCATGCCGACATTGGTGAAGATGGTGTCGCGGCCGATGGTGGCCAGCGCGTTGGGATTCGACTTCGCCGAGGTGCCCGGCGCGACGCCGAAGAAGCCGGCCTCCGGATTGATCGCATACAGGCGGCCGTCGTCGCCCGGACGCATCCAGCAGATGTCGTCGCCGATGGTCCACACCTTCCAGCCGTCCTGGCGGTAGCCTTCGGGCGGAATCAGCATGGCCAGATTGGTCTTGCCGCAGGCGCTGGGGAAGGCCGCGGCGATGTAGTGCGTCTCGCCCTGCGGGTTCTCGATGCCGAGGATCAGCATGTGCTCGGCCAGCCAGCCCTCATTGCGCGCCTGGTGCGAGGCGATGCGCAGGGCGTGGCACTTCTTGCCCAGCAGCGCGTTGCCGCCGTAGCCCGAACCGTAACTCTTGATCGTGAGCTCTTCGGGGAAATGCATGATGAAGCGGCGGTTCGGGTCCAGCTCGCCGATCGAATGCAGGCCCTTCACGAACGAATCGCCGCGCTCGATCCGCGCCAGCGCCGCGGCGCCCATGCGGGTCATGATCCGCATGTTGGCCACCACGTAGGGCGAGTCGGTGATCTCCACGCCGCAGCGCGAGAGCGGCGAATCGATCGGGCCCATGCAGTACGGCACCACGTACAGCGTGCGCCCGCGCATGCAGCCCTCGAACAGCGCGTCCATCTGCGCATGCGCCTCGTCCGGCGCCATCCAGTGGTTGTTGGGGCCGGCGTCGTCGACATGCGTGGTGCAGACGAAGGTCAGGTGCTCGACGCGGGCCACATCGTCCGGGTCCGAACGGTGCAGCCAGCTGCCCGGGTTGGTCTCGGGATTCAGCGGCAGCAGGGTGCCCGCGTCCTGCATCGCGCGGATGAGCGCCGCGTTCTCGGCATCGCTGCCGTCGCACCAGTGGATGGCGTCGGGACGGGTCAGCCGGGCCACCTCCGCCACCCAGTCGTTCAGCGCGTCCGATCGGGACGGAGGAAATTCGGGGCGGGGCATGGCGCTCATCGGCGACTCTCGGTCAGGGGTGTTCGGTGGTCGCCCGCGCATGGGCCGCGCGGGGAATCAGTGTGCTCATGACATGTTCGACGTAGGCCTCGAACTCGTCGTGGGCCAGCCGCGGCTGGTGCAGCTGCAGGCTGAGCTGCAGGAAGCCGACGTAGGCCGCATAGGCCAGCCGTGCGCGGTGCTGGGCATCGGTCGCGCTCAGGCCGGTCTGGCGGAAGGCGGCGGTGAGATAGTCCAGACGCCGCTGCGACACGCGGCCGATCACCGGGCCCACCGCGGCGTGGTCCAGCGCCTTCAGCAGTTCGCTGTAGACCTTGTGCGACTTGACCTCGTGCGCCACCAGCTGGAACAGCGCGCCCAGGCGCTGCCCGGGGTCGGCCACGGCGTCGAGACGGTCGAAGATCGCCTCCTGCTCATTGGCTTCCCAGCGCTCCAGCGCCGCCGAGAGCAGCGCATCGCGTGAGGGGAAATGCCAGTAGAAGCTGCCCTTGGTGACGCCGAGACGCCGCGCCAGCGGCTCCACCGCGACCGCGGACACGCCCTGCTCGGCGATCAGGTCGAGCGCGGCCTGCGCCCAGTCGTCGGCGCTCAGTCGGCCGCTGCGTTCGTTCTTGAGGGCTGCTCCGGTCATCCGTCAAGTGTAACCGTACGGAAGGCATCCCGGGAGTATCGTCGACATGGCGCGCCCTCGATTCCGGGGTGGCGGGCGGCGCCCGCGGCGGCGTGCATTTCCCATCTACAACAATGCGTTGCAGACGCACCCTCGTCCGGCGGGGGCCTTTCTTTCGTATGTCACTCACTGCGACCCGCAGCGCCGAATGCGATGCTGCACTGCACGATTGACAGGCCTTTGCGGGCCAATCCATACTTCGGCGTATGGTCTTGGGCCGGGTCCCGTCCTGCCGCGCGCGGGATGAGGGCATGCAAACCCGCCTGTTGGCCGCCTCGCATCCGCAGACGCGGCCGCCGCGGCCATCGCACGTGATCTTTTGCATCTTCAGATTTCCCTGTGTCCGTTCGTTCCTGTTGTTGCCGCTGACCAACGTCCTCTGGGACGTCCCCACTCCGGAGCGCCATGATGAGTGTCGTCATTCCCTTTCTCGCCGTCCTGATCGCCAGCGCCTTCTCCGCCTACCACCGCCTGCGGCTGGCGGTGTGGGTCGCGATCGTCGCCACCCTGCTCGTCGGCTGCTGGCTGCTCGCCGCCAATACGGCCTACGTGAGCGCGACCGCCACGCTGGTCGCGGCCGGGCTGGTCGCCCTGATCGCACTGCCGCTGCTGTTCGGGCCGGTGCGCCGCGCGCTGGTGACCGCGCCGCTGCTGACGTTCTATACCCGCCTGCTGCCGCCGCTCTCCGACACCGAGCGCACCGCGCTGGAATCGGGCACGGTCGGTTTCGAGGGCGAACTGTTCTCCGGCAAGCCCGCGTGGGACAAGCTGCTCTCGCAGCCCAAGCCCGAGCTCACGGCCGAGGAGCGCGCCTTCCTCGACGGCCCCTGCGAGGAACTCTGCCGCCGGGTCGACGACTGGGACATCACCCACGTCCGCGCCGACCTGCCGCCGGAGCTGTGGGATTTCATCAAGCAGAACAAGTTCTTCGGCCTGAACATCCCGAAGGAATACGGCGGCCTGGGCTTCAGCGCGCTGATGAACCACAAGGTCATCCAGAAGCTGGCGCCGGTCTCCAGCGTGGTCAGCTCCACCGTCGGCGTGCCCAACTCGCTGGGCCCGGCCGAGCTGCTGATGCACTACGGCACCGAAGAGCAGAAGCGTCATTACCTGCCGCGCCTGGCCGACGGCCGTGAAGTGCCCTGCTTCGCGCTGACTGGTCCGTTCGCCGGTTCCGACGCCACGTCCATCCCCGACTACGGCATCGTCTGCGAGGGCGAGTGGAATGGCGCCCGGGTGCTGGGCATCCGCCTCACCCTCAACAAGCGCTACATCACCCTGGCCCCGGTCGCGACCCTCATCGGCGTGGCCTTCCGCATGTACGACCCGGACGGCCTGCTCGGCGACAAGAAGGACATCGGCATCTCGCTGGCGCTCGTTCCGCGCGATACCGCCGGCCTCGAGATCGGCCGCCGTCATTTCCCGCTGAATTCGCCGTTCCAGAACGGCCCGATCAAGGGCAGGGACGTGTTCGTGCCGCTCAGCCAGCTGATCGGCGGCGAAGACTACGCCGGCCAGGGCTGGCGCATGCTGATGGAATGCCTGTCCATCGGCCGCTCCATCACCCTGCCCTCCACCGCCAGTGGCGGCGTCAAGGCCGGCGCGCTGGTCACCGGCGCCTACGCGCGCATCCGCAAGCAGTTCGGCCTGTCGATCGGCCGCTTCGAAGGCGTGGAAGAAGCGCTCGCGCGCATCGCGGGCCATGCCTACGCCTGCAGCGCGCTGGCCGAAGCCACCGCCGCGGCCGTGACCCGCGGCGAGAACCCCGCCGTGCCCTCCACCATCGCCAAGTACCACTGCACCGAGATGGGCAGAGAGGTGGCCACGGACGTCATGGACATCCACGGCGGCAAGGGCATCATCCTGGGCCCGCGCAACTACGCCGGGCGCAACTGGCAGGCCGCGCCGATCGCGATCACGGTCGAAGGCGCCAACATCATGACCCGCAGCCTGATGATCTTCGGCCAGGGCGCGATCCTGTGCCATCCGTGGGTCATGAAGGAAATGAAGTCGGCGCAGCTGGAAGACCCGAAGCAGCGTCTGCAGCAGTTCGACGCCGCGCTCTTCGGCCACATCGGCTACGCGCTGTCCAACGCCGTGCGCAGCTGGTGGTTCGGTTTCACCGGCTGCCACGTCGGCACCACGCCGGCCGGCGACTACACCCGCCGTTTCTATCGCAAACTCAACCGCTATTCGGCCGCGCTCTCGGTGATGGCCGACACCTCCATGCTGCTGCTCGGCGGCAAGCTGAAGTTCAAGGAATCGCTGTCGGGCCGCCTCGGCGATGTGCTGAGCAATCTCTACATCGCCAGCGCCATGCTCAAGCGCTACGAGGATCAGGGCCGTCCGGTCGCCGACCATCCGCTGCTGGCCTGGGCGTTCCATGACGCGATCCACAAGATCGAGCTGGCGCTGTCGGGCGCGCTGCGGAACTTCCCGATCCGTCCGGTGGGCTGGCTGCTGTGGCTGGTGGTGTTCCCGTGGGGCCGCCGCGCCGAAGCGCCCAGCGACCGCCTGGGCCACCGCGCCGCCAGCCTGCTGATGAACCCGGGCGAGGTGCGCGACCGTCTGGGCCAGGACCTCTTCCATGAGCCCTGCGCGAACAACCCGGCCGGCCGCATCAACAGCTATCTGCCGAAGATGATCCAGGCCGAGCCGATCGAGCGGAAGTTCCTGAAGGCCCTGAAGAACAGCGACATCGAAGCGCTGGACTTCTCCGCACAGCTCGACGAGGGCGTGCGCGAGGGCTGGATCACCGCCGAGGAGCGCGTGCAACTGGAAGAACTCCGCCAGATGACGCTCGACACCATCATGGTCGACGACTTCGAACCGTGGGAGCTGCGCTCGGCCGGCTACCGCGAGGATGCCGACGCCAAGGCGCCGCGCGCGGCGGCCTGATCGGCCACGCACGAGCTTCGCCTACGCACGAGCGTCACGCACGCACGCGGCAATGCACACACGACGGCGGGGAAACCCGCCGTCGTGCTGTCCGGCCCACGCGTGCACCCACCACCCGCGCATGAAGGATGTGTCCGATGCCGAGCCTGCTGCACACCTACCGGAAGATCGTCCGCTGGCCCGCCGGGCACTGGCTGTTCTCACGCCTGGTCTGTTTCAAGGCGCCGTATTTCTCCAGCATCTCGCCGCGGGTGGTGCGACTGGAGGCGGGTCGCTGCGAGGTGGAGATCCGGCACCGGCGCGCGGTCACCAACCACATCGGCACCGTGCACGCCATCGCGCTGTGCAACCTGGCCGAACTCGCGGCCGGCCTGATGACCGACGCCAGTCTGCCCCCGGGCATGCGCTGGATCCCCCGGGGCATGACCGTGGAGTACCTGCAGAAGGCGTTCGGCACGATGCATGCGGTCGCCACGCCCTCGACACCGATCGTGGCGGCCAGCGAGAGTTACGCCTTGCCGGTGCAGGTCGATGTGCGCAACGCCGCAGGCGATCTCGTGTTCCAGGCCAGCATCGCGATGTGGATGTCGCCCAAGCCGTCACGCGGGTGAGCGGCGGCGGGAATGGACCATGACATCGTCCTTCTGCTGTGCGCCGCGCACAGCCTCGCAGTGGTGTTCGCGCTGGGCGGGGTCCTGTTCGCCTGGCCGCTGGTGGCCGAGCGCATGGGCTGAGCGGCCCGTCTTGTGCCGCATCCTGCTTGCGGGCCGCTCCGGTGCCGGAAGCCCCTCAGCCGAGCAGCAGCGCCGCGATCGCCGCCATGGCCGGCACGCCCTGCACGAAGACGATCCGCCGGCTCACGCTCCAGCCGCCGTACAGTGCCGCCACCACGACGCAGACCAGGAAGAACAGGGCGATGTCGACCCGCCCCCACAACCCGCCCCAGATCAGGCCCGCGGCCAGAAAGCCGTTGTAGAGGCCCTGGTTCGCGGCCAGCACACGCGTGATCTCGGCCTTCTCCGGCGTGTTGCGGAACACGCGCAGGCCAGTGGGCCGGGTCCACAGGAACATCTCCAGCACCAGAAAGTAGACGTGCAGCAGCGCGACGAGCAGGGTCAGCAGGTGCGCCGTCATGGACATGGGAGGCAAGGTCATCGTGATCGCTCTCGGACAGGTGGCGGAAGATGGAGCGCAGGACGCGTCGATGGCCTGCAGCGACGCCGGCGTCGGCTCATTCGGGCAGCGCACGCTGCGCGCGCACCACGCGCCAGGCGCTGTAGAGCATGCCGCCGGCGATCAGCACGCCGGCCGCGAAGACCATGCGCGTACCGAACACCGCCAGCCACTTGTGCAGCCAGACATAGGTCAGGTCGCCGCTGCGGTACACCGCGGTGTCGATGAAGGCCTTGGCCTTGTAGCGGGACTCGGCATCGACGCGGGTATAGAGGGTCTCGCGCGCGGGCTTGGCCAGCGCGAATTCGCCGGAGCGCGTGGCGACCTGGGTGACCGCCACCAGCAGCGGCAGCGGCGACATGGTCAGGATGCAGTAGCCGATCAGGATGGCGACGCCGGGCAGCAGCAGCGCCGGCGCCACGCCGTAGCGCCGCAGCAGCCAGCGCGTCACCAGCAGCTGCGTGGCGATGGTGAGCGTGTTCACCGCCAGATCGATGAATGCGTAATAGCGTGTGGCCGCTTCCGGTGTGGGATAGAACATGCGCACGATCGCGGCCTGCTCGTTGTACAGCAGCGTACCGACGCCGACCCCGAAGAACAGCAGCAGCGCCAGCGAGCGCAGCACCGGGTCGCGCATCGTCAGGGTGAAGCCGGCCCAGATCGATCCGCCCATGGCGCGCTGCCGCGCCTCGCCTTCGCGACGCTGCGCCGAAGGCGCGAGCATGCCCACGCAGACCAGGCACAGCAGCAGAAAGCCGGCCGAGACCAGCAGCATCTGGCCCACGCCGATGCGTTCGACCAGCAGCCCGGTCAGCGACGGGCCGGCCAGCGCGCCCAGCGTGCCGCCCGCGCCGATGAAGCCATAGACCCGCTTGGCGCTGTCGTTGTCGAAGACATCGGCCATGTAGCTCCAGAACATCGACACCGCGAACAGGTTGAAGACCGCGACCCACACGAAGAACAGCGCGCCGCGCCCGGAGAAATCGTGCGAGAACGCCCACCAGAAACCCACCAGACAGGCGACGAACAGCAGGAACAGCGCGGGCAGCACCTTGCGGCGCGGGAAGCGCGACATCAGCGCGCCGTACACCGGCTGCAGCAGCAGCATTGACACGAAGGTGCCGGTGAACAGCAACTGCAGGACGAAATCCTTCGGCTCGAAGCCCAGACCCTGTGCCCAGCTCACCCAGCCCTGCGGGAACAGCGCCTGGATGTCGCTCGACGCGCCCATCGCGTCGCGCACCGGCCGCAGGACGTAATAGCCGCACAACAGGCTGAAGAAGAACAGCATCGCCCACCACAGTTGCGGGGTGGTCCGCAGTTCCTGCAGCAGCCGCGCGAAGTCGCTGGGTTCGGGTCTGTTCTGGTCGGAAGCGCCCTGTGGTGGGGCATCCCGGGCGGGAACGTCCTGTGTAGAACCGGAGGCGGCCGACATGCCGGGTCTCTTCGCGAAACGGGCGATCACTGTAGCAGCGCGCCGGCACCCGGGTGCATCCATGCGATGGCGGGAATGCGCGACGGCGGTCACGGACGCGGGCCATCATGCGTCGTTCCCCCGAGCAGCGCGCATCGCCGGCCAGCCGATGTGCTGCAGGCACCTTCCGGTGACGCACCGCGCCAAGAGCATTTGCTCTAATCATGCGGCATACCGTCGCTGCTTACGTTTTCAACCGGATGTGCGCGTGTTCGACTACATCATCATCGGCGCCGGCTCGGCGGGGTGCGTCATGGCCCATCGCCTGAGCGAGGACCCCGATGTCAAGGTGCTGCTGATCGAAGCCGGCCCCCGCGACTGGCACCCCTTCATCCACATGCCCGCGGGCCTGGCCAAGCTGGTCGGCAAGAAGGGCGTGAACTGGGATTACGACACCGCCACCGAAGCGCAGCTCGACAACCGCACCCTGTGGTGGCCGCGCGGCAAGGTGTTGGGCGGCTCCAGCTCGATCAACGCGATGTGCTACATCCGCGGCGTCGCCGGCGACTACGACGACTGGGTCGCCCAGGGCGCGGAAGGCTGGGGCTGGGAACAGGTTCTGCCGTATTTCCGCAAGGCCGAGAGCAACAGCCGCGGTGCCGATGCCTTCCACGGCGATGACGGCCCGCTGTCGGTGTCGGACCTGCGCTACACCAACCCGCTGTCGCAGGTGTTCATCGACGCCGCGCAGCAGCACGGCCTGCCGCACAACCGCGATTTCAACGGCCAGGCGCAGCACGGCGTGGGCCTGTACCAGGTGACCCAGCGCGATGGCGTGCGCTGCTCCAGCGCCGCGGCCTATCTCGACCCGGCCAGGTCGCGACCCAATCTCACCGTGCATACCGGCGCGCAGGCGATGCGCATCACGTTCGAAGGCCGTCGCGCCAACGGCGTGATCTACCGCATGCGCGGGGCCGCGCACCATCAGCCGGCGGCGCGCGAAGTGATCCTCTGCGGCGGTGCGATCAATTCGCCGCAGATGCTCATGCTGTCCGGCGTCGGGCCGGCCGCGGACCTGCGCCGTCTCGGCATCGACGTGGTCCACGACGCGTCCGAGGTCGGCGCCAACCTGCAGGATCATCTCGACATCTGCACGCTGTACCGCAGCACCCAGCGCGTCACCTACGACCGCGTGAGCGACGCCCGCATCGCGTTCGACTACTACCTGCGCGGCCGGCGCGGGCCGGGCAGCAGCAACATCGCCGAAGCCGGCGGCTTCGCCCGTTCGCACCTCGCCCCGGATGCGCGCGACGACATCCAGTTCCATTTCGTCCCGGCCATGCTCGACGACCACGGCCGCAACCGGTTGCCGGGCGATGGCTACACCCTGCACGCCTGCTTCCTGCGCCCGCGCAGCCGCGGGCGCATCTCGCTGGTCAGCGCCAGCGGCAGCGACAAGCCGCGCATCGCGGCGAACTATCTCAGCGACCCCGACGGCTTCGACCTCAAGGTGATGCTGGAGTGCGCGAAGATCTCGCGCGACATACTGCGCCAGCCGGCGTTCGCCCCCTATCGCGGGGCGCCGCTGTACCCGGCCAACGAGGAATGCAGCGACGCGGACCTGATCGCCTTCATCCGCGCCAAGGCCGAGAGCGTCTACCACCCGGTGGGCACGTGCAGGATGGGTCGAGACGCACACGCCGTGGTCGACCCGGAGCTGCGCGTCAACGGCGTGGACGGCCTGCGCGTGGTCGATGCCTCGGTGATGCCCAGCCTGATCGGCGGCAACACCAATGCGCCCACCATCATGATCGCCGAACGCGCGGCCGACCTGATCCGCGACCAGGCCTGACGCAACCAGGCAGGCGCGCCTGCCTGCCGCACACGCACGCGTTCACACGGGGCCGCTCACGGCCCCGTCATCACGGTCCTGCGCAGTGCGCGTGCGCGGTCGTCGCCCGCGAAACGCAGGCCCACACCCTCGCGGGTGATGCCCAGCGCCGCGTAGGCGGCGTCCGGCGAGGGCATCGCACGGTAACCGCGGTGCCGCCGATACAACGCCTCGAACACCTCCACACCCGCCGCGCGGTCCAGCGCGCGCACGAAGTCCGTCGGCGACAGCCAGTCGGTGCCGTCGAGACAGCAACCGGCATACCGATCCAGCGCCTCCTGCAGCGACCGCCCATGGTCGCGGCGCAGGGCGATATCGGCCTCCAGCCAATACAGCGCACCGGCCCAGTACGTGCGCATGGTGCCGCCACGCCCCAGGGCCTCGATCGACGGGCCAGGCCCCACCGCCTCGCCGCGCCGGAAACCGGCATCGAGCCGCCGCCAGGCGTCGTCCGCATCCAGCAGGCCGGCACGGGCGCGCAGCACGTTCTGCTGATAACTGGCGAGGCCCTCGGCCAGCCAGCGGCCGTCCTCGCCGAGATAGGGATGCGCCAGATGCGCGAATTCATGCACGGCCGTCCAGTCCGCACGCAGCGCATTCAGGCTGGCACCGCGGCGCACGAACAACAGCACCGCCACATCGTCGTCACGCCGCGTCTGCCCCCAGGGCACCGGGCTGCGGCTGCGGCTGTCGATCTCGCGCACGATCACCCGCGCCTGCGCCAGCGGGAAGCGCCCGGACGGCAGGCGCGCGGCATGGGCTGCTTCCTCCAGCCACAGACGCAGCTCCGCCAGCCGCTGCGGGTCGCGCGTGCCCTGCACGCTGACATGCAGGCGCGTCTCACCGGCGCGCAGGGTCCATTCGGTGGACGCGGGCCGCGCCTGTGCCTGTGGAACCGCAGCTACGGCAGCGTGAGGCACCGTGGCCATGCACAGCGCGAGGCCCGCCAGCAGCCGCCCGGCCCGGTGCGGGATGACGCGGACGGAGGCCGCCATGAGTCGGAACTGTCGCATCCCGCGAGCATAGGCCCGCAGGGAGCGCGCAATCCGAACGTGTGCGGAACGCGGGGTTTCCGCCGCTTGGTCTGAGGGGGCTGCATGCCGGCCTTCGATATCGCTGCAGCCGCAGCGGATGGCCTTATCAGGAAGATCACGGGCGAGATGTGACACACCGCAGCCGACACGTGGAAGGCGGAGCAACCTCGCCATTGCCCCGAGGAGCCTCATTCTCTGCCAGCGCCTAGAATGCCCGGGTTCCCGACACCGGAGGGACAAGCCCTCCCGACCGCCCATGAAAGACGCACCCGACTGGGTCAACGACCTGCACATCATCATCGAAGACGACGACCACTCCCCATTTGAGGGTGTGTCCCTGCTCATGCGCCGCTGCATCGGGTTCGGCAACGAGCATGCCGAGAGCTGGGCGCGGCATCTTGCGCGCAACCGCAGCGCTCGCATCGGCCCGTGGGCACCGGCGATCGCCGAGTCCATTCATGCCGAGATGCAGCGGCTCGCACCGCACTACGGCTGCCGCGGTCTGCGCGTATCGCTTGAGCGGACGACCGATGCATCCGACAATGCCCGGGAGGCCACGCAGCCCACGCACATCGCGCGCCATGCCCATCACGTGCTCAGGGAACTGTTCGCCGACTGGCCCAGCGACAGTCTGGTCATCGTCAAGCGCGAGTTCCCCGCCTATCTGCGCGTCGACGTGCAGCGCGCGGTGGATGCGCTGACCGCCGGTGCGCGCCGCGTCGGCATTCACGGCCGCAACCGCTACGAGGCGACCGACATGGCGTCGCTGCTGTCCGAGCGCGACCACGCCAAGCCCATCGGTGCCCTGCAGTTCGAGGATGTCGATGTCGGCGAGGGCAGTCCCGTCCGTCTGGCCACCAACGCGATGTCGCTGATTGCGGACGCGGACGTGCCGCTGGCGGTGTGGGTGAATCTGCGCACCGACTTCGGTCAGTCCGAGCATCTCGGCGTGGAGATTCTCGCGCCCCCCGGCGAAGACGCCGCCGCACGCACCGCGGGCATGCTGGACGCCATCGAAGCCGCGCTCGCAGAGGGCAGGACCTATCGCGGCAAGGTGTTGTCGCTGGAAGGCAACGAGACCTTCCGCGGCATGTCGCCGAACGCCCTCACCGTGCACGACCGCACTCCGGTGGGCGAAGACGGCCTGGTACTGCCCGACGCCGTGACCCGCGCACTGGACAGGCACATCATCCGCTTCGCGCAACAGCGTGCTGCACTGAAGGCGCTTGGTCAGTCCGGGCGCAAGGGCGTGCTGCTGTACGGGCCGCCAGGCACGGGCAAGACCCACACCATCCGCTACATCGCCGAGCGCCTGCGCGACCACACCACCTTCCTGGTCACAGCCGAGCAGATCGGCATGATCCAGGTGTATTTCCGCCTGGCGCGCCTGTTCGCACCCGCCATCGTGGTCATCGAGGACGCCGACCTGATCGCCCGCCAGCGCGACGACATGCACTCGGCCTGCGACGAGGTCATGCTCAATCGCCTGCTCAACGAAATGGACGGCCTCAAGGCCGACGCCGACCTGTTCGTGATCATGACCACCAACCGTCCCGAAACACTCGAAGCGGCCCTGATCCAGAGGCCGGGCCGCATCGACCACGCCATCGAAGTCCCGGTGCCCGACGCCAACTGCCGCGCGCGCCTGTTGCGGCTGTACGGGCGGGGCCTCGAGATCGACGCGGAGCTGTTCGACCGCATCGTCGAACGCACTGACGGCGTGAGCGCGGCCTTCATCAAGGAAGCGGCCCGCCGCCTGGCCCAGCAGTCGATCCAGGCCGAGACGCCCGGCCGCATCGACAGCGACAGCCTCGATGCCGTGCTCACCGACATGCTGTCGGAACGCGATGGGTTGAATCTGCGCCTGCTGGGCGGGTGAGGTGCGGGCCCGTGACGGAGGCGAATCGCATGCACTCCGGCCGATTCAGCGGGGTGCTCCGTGCGCTCCGGCCTGCGGCACGAGCCCTCGGGAATCACACCCTTTCGGGCAGACTCACTTGAAGTCGGCTTCGGGCTCCACCCACTTGAGACCCGCGGCTTGCTGCTGCCCCTCGGCGGCATCCACGTGATGGAGATAGATGGAGAATTCATGCGTACCGCTGCCGGCGTACGCGTGATCCGAGGTATCCCGGATGTAATAGGTCTCGCCCGCCTTCACCTCGAACGGGTCCAGGCACAGATGGTCACCGAAAATGCAGAGGGTGTACTCGCCCGGCGTCAGCGACAGGGTCGTGTAGTGCTTTGATCGCAACTTCGCCGCACGCTTGCCGTTGACCATCACTACATGCGACACGGCGGAGCCGACCCAGCCAGGCGTGCGGTAGAACACGACCTGCCCCTTGGGACTGGCCTCCTCCGCTTGGGGAGTTTCGGCGGCGGCCGGCAGGGACACGAGCGCCGCCAGCAGTGCGGCAAGACAGGTACTGGACATGCGCGGCGCTCCCACTTTCGGTTGCCTGTTTTCAATGTGCGGAACATTCATGATGGAACGGAATGCGACGAGATTGGGGACCGGATACGATCAGCGAGACTCTGGCAAGACCTGCGGCCTTGCGCCCGCCAACTCGCGAGCCAGGCGGACAGCGGAGAATATTCGACCTGCACGCATCGTCAACCACCCGCCCGCGCGACCGTGGGCGTGAGCCCGATGTCTCCGACCTTGACGGTGGCAGAGAGAAAGGGACACCCACAATTCAGAAAATCCCTACACGCCCACGGGGCGTTTTCCTACAGCGCACGACCTTGCGAGCCTTCATCCTCGGCGAATGACCCAACCCCGCAGCCAACTCGTCCCGCCCGGTTCAGACGGCACCTACCACTGCATCCAGCGCTGCGTCCGCCGCGCCTTCCTGTGCGGCGTCGATGCCTACACCGGCGAGTCGTTCGAGCATCGCAAACTGTGGGTGGAAGAACGCCTGCGCTTGCTCGCCGAATGCTTCGCGATTTCCATCCACGCCTATGCGGTGATGAGCAACCACCTGCACCTGGTCGTGCAGCTCGCCCCAGACTCGGCAGCCGCATGGAGCGCTGCGGAAGTGGCCGCGCGCTGGGTCCACCTGTTCCCGCCGCGAGAACATGCCACCGAGGCCGTCGAGACCAAGTGTAGTCAGCTGATGGCAGACCCCGAACGCCTGCAGCAGATCCGCGGCCGGCTGTGCGACTTGTCCTGGCTGATGCGCTGCCTCGCTGAGCCCATCGCCCGCCGCGCCAACAGCGAAGACAACTGCAAGGGCCGGTTCTGGGAGGGCCGCTTCAAGGCCCAGCGTCTGTGCGACGAGCGCGCCCTGCTGGCAGCGATGGCCTATGTCGATCTGAATCCGGTCCGTGCGGGCGTCGTGCAAACGCTGGATGACTCCGCGCACACCAGCGCCGCTGCGCGTATCGCGATTGCGGGCAAGGCGCCGCAAACGCTTGGCGCACCGATCGCGCCGGTCCTCGGTGTGCCGAAGGCGCCACTGACGATCACCACCGCAGACTATCTGCAGTTGCTGGACTGGACCGGGCGACAGCTCGCTCCCGGCAAGCACGGGCGGATCACCGGCGATGCGCCGGCCTGCCTGCGCGTGGTCGACACCGACGCGGCGCGCTGGACCACACGCGTGCGCGGGATCGGCAGCGGGTATTGGCGGGTTGTTGGCAGTGCCGGACAGCTGATCGCATTGGCCCAGCGGATCGGGCAGCGGTGGTTGAAGGGCCTGAAGCTGGCGGAACGACTCGGGTGAAATCCACCGAGCGGTGAAACGCGGCCCGCGAGGGAGAATTCGGCGTGAGTGATTGCTTGCGGGCGTCGCTGAATCCATGAGACGCAAGCGTCGAAAGAGCACCGCGCAGGAGCGCATGGCATCAAGCGGAGGAAATAGTGGGTGTCCTTGTTTCATCGCAGTGCGAGCTTGCCGCGCGGACCCGGATGCGTCAACCGCGGGCCGCGGATGCGGCTCGCGCGGATCATGGCAAGGAGCTGGCCGTGTGAAGCTCTCGGCCTCGCACGCGATGCGGGCCGAGAGCTGTCGCCAGGAAGCTCCGGACTACTCCAGACACCACCGCTTGTTGCCGAACACGGTCAGTTTCGTGCCCCGATGGATCCACACATAGCCGTATTCGACGTCCTGGCCCCCGATAACTCCGAACATCGTGACGTTTGCGTCGTGATCGGAGTCGAATGTCCTGACGTCCCCGGGCGGCAGTCTGCCGCTCGTCCACAGACCATCTCTCCACCAGATTTCATGTTCACTTTTGTTCGCGACCGTATAACTGCTCATGCTCGAACACTCCTGTTCACCATGGGTTTGATTGATCGACGGTCCTTCAGGCAGCGCCGCCGCCGACGTTCCGTCACTCCACGCATACCCGGCATTCGATGCGAGACCGATGCCACATCGCCTTGCCGGATACCGACACGTCGCATGCGGCGCATCGGCCAGTGGATCGTAGGCAAGCCTCCGCGCGAATTTCCACATCTCGCACGCACGAGAAACCATCAACGCACCATCAGCACACCGTTCGGACACTCCCGGTGCCTGAACAGGGACATCTGCCTGAATGCCTGAACAGGGACACCCACAATTCAGAAAATCCCTACACGCCGATGGCGGGTTTCCCTACAGCGCAGGGCTTACCGAACCGTCATCCTCACCGAATGACCCAACCCCGCAGCCAACTGGTCCCGCCCGGTTCCGACGGCGCCTACCACTGCGTCCAGCGCTGTGTGCGTCGCGCTTTCCTGTGCGGGGTCGATGTCTATACCGGGGAATCCTTCGAGCACCGCAAGCGATGGGTCGAAAAGCGCCTGCGCCTGCTCGGCGAATGCTTCGCCGTGTCCCTCCACGCCTACGCGGTGATGAGCAATCACCTGCACCTCGTCGTGCAGCTCGCGCCCGATGCGGCGGCCGCATGGGACGCTGCGGAAGTGGCCGCGCGCTGGGTACGCCTGTTCCCGCCGCGAGAAGATGCCGCCGAGGCCGTCGAGGCCAAATGCAGGCGCCTGATGGCCGATCCCGAGCGCCTGCAACTCGTCCGCGGGCGGCTGTGCGACCTGTCCTGGCTGATGCGCTGTCTGGCCGAACCCATCGCCCGCCGCGCCAACCGCGAGGACGGCTGCAAGGGCCGCTTCTGGGAAGGCCGCTTCAAGGCCCAGCGCCTGTGCGACGAACGCGCTCTGCTGGCGGCGATGGCCTATGTCGACCTGAATCCGGTGCGCGCGGGGATCGCCGAGCGGCTGGACGACGCGACTCACACCAGCGCCGCCGCGCGTCTGGCGCAGGCGGGACAGACACCCGACACTCTGACCAAGCCTCTCGGCCCGATCCTGGGCGTGCTGCGGCCTCCCTTGGCGATAAGCACGGCCGATTACCTGCACCTGCTCGACTGGACCGGCCGTCAACTCGCGCCCGGCAAGCGCGGCCAGATCACGGGCGATGTGCCCGCCTGCTTGCGCCGGATCGACATCGACCCGACACGCTGGACCACACGCGTGCGCGGGATCGGTAGCGGCTACTGGCGCGCCGTAGGCAGCGCGGAGGCGCTGATCGCGCTAGCAGAGCATATCGGGCAGCGGTGGCTGAAGGGGCTGCGGCTGGCTGGGCGGCTGGGGTGACATCGCAAAGCGGTGAAACCTGGCCCGCAAGGGAGAATTCGCTGTGGGCGATGGTTTATGTGACGGCCCGAAAAACCAAGGATCATGAGTCGAATAGCTTCCCTGCAGGAGCGCAAATCACCATGAAATAGAATTATGGGTGTCCTTGCTTATCGGCCCGGAACTACTGCACTGCGCGGGAACGGCGCAGTAGTTCCATCCGCATAACGCAGAACACCGCCCCAACTAAGGCCGATGTGTACTGGCTTGCCCCTTTGCCTAGACATTACGATGGCCCCTGGATGGTACAGATGCCGCAGCCCTTCTGGCGAGAACTTAGCCTGAAGCTCTGGCATACCACCACTTTCCAATCTGCTTGCAAGATCGGTATTGAACGAAGCTAATAGCGGCATGCCATGTACCGTTACATAGGCCCCAGCCAAGATATTCCCGACAGGAGTCAGGAAGAACAACGGGCTGAAACTCACCCCGCCAGATGGCCGATGGTTTGGATCGATGCCGTCGACGCTATAGAGGCCGAGTTGTTCCGGAATGGGTGCTAGGCCGAAGATTGATCTGACCATGCTGTCAGATGGCTGCAGTTTAACAGGACCCATCCAACCAGCTGCGGCAACGTTCACGACAGTCTTTAGGAGCCACCTCTCTAGGATCTCTCCCTCAATAAGAAGTGTGCCGTTGAAGTTCTCGTTGTTGGCATCTGCTTGAAAATTAGCTACTTGGGCAATGACCTCATCCAGCGGGCTCAGTAGGGAGTTGTGGCGTCGGCAAAGAATGTTCGCTTTCTCCGCGCCACGCGTTGGCTCACCGCCTCTGACTCTTTTGACACCCTCAACCAAGGTGGGGCATGAGCACCCAGCCTTGAAGATGGCGTTGCTAAAGATATGCTCTCCAGACGCCCGGTCACATTCACCTAACGAGGTGGCCCAGCATTTTACCATGCTCTTTTTCTCAGTTGCCTGCGCAGATCGGCCGCTACCTAACTACAATTAGACCCCACATCGGGGCATGGAGCGGAGCTTGCCGCTCGCCAACAAACACGTCAAGCGTGCCAAGCCATTCGAAATCAACGACACAAGACACAACCCGATCGCAGTCCCGCGACTGCCTTGCCTGCGTTATCCGGCGTGGAGACCATGTAACCCGGCAATCGGCGTGTCATCCGGCGAACGACACCAGCCACACAGAAGCCACAAACGACGAAGGGCGCCTCGCGGCGCCCTTCGTACAAACAACCCCGGTCACTCGGCCGGTCGGGCCTGAAGGCCCTCCTTCTCGGTTAGAGCTTGGCGGCCTTGCGCAGGTCGTCGGCCTTGTCGGTCTTCTCCCAGGAGAAGGCGGTGGCCTTGACGGTCTTGCCGGCGGCGTCTTCGTAGCTCACCTCATACGGCTTGCGGCCGAAGTGGCCGTAGGCGGCGGTGTCCTGGTAGATCGGGTGGATGAGGTCGAGCATCTTGACGATGCCGTAGGGGCGCAGGTCGAAGTGGGCGCGGATCAGCTTTTCGATCTGCTCGTCGGAGATCTTGCCGGTGCCGAAGGTGGTGACCGAGATGCTGGTGGGTTCGGCCACGCCGATGGCGTAGCTGACCTGCACTTCGCACTTGTCGGCCAGGCGGGCGGCGACGACGTTCTTGGCGACGTAGCGGGCGGCGTAGGCGGCCGAGCGGTCGACCTTGGAGGGGTCCTTGCCGGAGAAGGCGCCGCCGCCGTGGCGGGCCATGCCGCCGTAGGTGTCGACGATGATCTTGCGGCCGGTCAGGCCGCAGTCGCCCACCGGGCCGCCGATCACGAAGATGCCGGTCGGGTTGATGTGCACCTTGTTCTTGGGCAGCGACTCCAGCCACTTCTTCGGCAGGACCGGCTTGAGGATGTGCTCGCGCACGGCCTCGACGAGGTCCTTCTGCTTCACGCCCGGGTCGTGCTGGGTGGACAGCACCACGGCGTCGAGGCCGACGACCTTGTGGTCGTTGTCGTAGCGCAGGGTGACCTGCGACTTGGCGTCGGGGCGCAGCCAGGGCAGCGGCGAGTTCTTCTTCTTGCGCACCTTGGCCTGCTGTTCGACCAGGCGGTGGCTGTAGTAGACGGGCGCGGGCATGTATTCCGGCGCCTCGTTGCAGGCGTAGCCGAACATCAGGCCCTGGTCGCCGGCGCCCTGCTCTTCGGGGGCCTTGGCCTTCTTGTCGGTGCCGTCCACGCCGGCGGCGATGTCGGGCGACTGCTTGCCCAGCATGTTGATGATGGCGCAGGTGTGGCCGTCGAAGCCGACGTCGGAGTTGTCGTAGCCGATCTTGTTGATGACGTCGCGCGCCAGGCCTTCGATGTCGACCCACGCGGTGGTGGTCACTTCGCCCGCGACGATGGCCGCACCGGTCTTGACCAGGGTCTCGCAGGCCACGCGCGCGCGCTTGTCCTGACGCAGGATGGCGTCGAGCACGGCGTCGGAGATCTGGTCGGCCATCTTGTCCGGATGGCCTTCGGACACCGATTCGGAAGTGAAGAGATAGCTGGACATCGACGAGGGTTCCTTTTGGGTGTGAAGCGCCCGGTAGCTCCGTGGGCGGACCGGGGCGTGCCTTGCGGCGGGCGATCCATCCCTTGATCGGGATGAAGAGATAGCCGCGCATGATACACCCCCCGGACGGCGTCTGCATGACCGGCCGTCGAGGGCGTGAGGGCCGGCCGCGCTGATCACGCAAGGCTGAAAGGCGCGGAGCCATCGACACAAAGCCGCATGTGGCCCGGGCGGACGGCAGCGCGGCGGTACGGCGGCGGATGCGTGGGAGCCGGAGCAGCGGACGTGCGGGCGCAGCCGTCCCCATACCGCCTCCGCACACCCCATGCGATACGGCCAGGGCGGCCGAGCGCGGCCATGCCGGGCGGCGGCGACCGCCGTCATCGCGCCGCAGCGTCGCCGCCACGCGGCTGTCGTCTGTGCGGCGCAGGCTGGCGGCCACCCAGGCCGTCACGACGGAACTCCGCCATGCAAGCGCTCGAACAGCATCTGCGTCATCGCCATCCCCGCTTCTTCGCCGGCCGCCACGGCGCGCTGGTACGGACCGTGCTGCGCGGCCTCGGCCGGTGGTCGCGGCTGGACCAGGTGGAGCGTTTCCTGGCCGCGCATCGCGATGTGCGCGATTTCGAGTTCGTGTCCGCGGCATTGGCGCACCACGGCCTGCAGTACCGCGTGACCGACCGCGACCTGGCGGCGATCCCCGCGGTGGGGCGGCTGCTGATCGTGGCCAACCATCCCTCCGGTGCGCTGGACGGGCTGGCCCTGCTAGATGCGGTGGGCCGGGTGCGCAGGGATGTGCGCATCGTCGCCAACGACGTGCTGTCGCTGCTGGAGCCGATGTCCGGGCTGTTCCTGCCGGTGGCCGTGTTCGGTGGCCACACCGGTGCCGAGCGGCTGCGGGCGATCGAGGCGGCGCTGGAGCGCGAGGAGTGCGTGATCGTGTTCCCCGCCGGCGAGGTGTCGCGCCTGGGTCTGCGCGGGGTGCGCGACCGACGCTGGCGGCCGGGCTTCGCGCGTTTCGCGCGGCGTACCGGCACGCCCGTGCTGCCGGTGCGGATCGAGGCCCGCAACTCGGCCCTGTTCTACGGCGCCGCGGCGCTGTACGGCCCGGCGGGCACGGCGCTGCTGGCGCGGGAGATGTTC
>CBFGMS010000016.1:0-65789 GCA_965649985.1 uncultured Gammaproteobacteria bacterium
ACCTCCGACCCCCAAGTTCGTAGCCTGGTGCTCTATCCAACTGAGCTACGGGCGCGCTGTAGAAGCGGAATTTTGAAGGAGCTCGAACGAGAGGTCAAGCCCCTGCGTCACACCCATTTGCGTGACGCGCATTGTGTGCCGATGTCACCGACGAAACGGCCCGCGCTGCGGCGGGCCGGACATCAACACGGATACCACGTGTGCCCAGCCATGGGCGAAAAACTGGCGGAGAGTGAGGGATTCGAACCCTCGATGGAGCTTTTGACCCCATACTCCCTTAGCAGGGGAGCCCCTTCGGCCTCTCGGGCAACTCTCCGGGGATGGACGCAGCGCGAGCGAGCGCGTTGCGTCCGTACAAGGATACCGGCTCAGTCGTCCTGCGGCAAACCTGCCGGACGGCCGCGGTCTTCGCCGCGCTGGATGCGCTGGTAGATCTCTTCACGATGCACGGCAATGTCCTTCGGCGCGGTGATGCCGATGCGGACCTGATTGCCCTTCACTCCGAGCACGGTCACGGTGACGGTGTCGCCGATCATCAGTGTTTCGCCAACCCGGCGAGTCAGAATCAACATGGTGTCTCTCCATCGGCCGAGTCCCCGTGTCATCGGCCTAGTCTATTTCGATCGCTCGCAACCGGGGATCGGAGACGTCGCAAGCGTGGAGTCGAGGGTATACCGGGTCGCCTCGGCCGTCGATGGCGGTTCAGCCGCCCTCACCCAGCCGACCAGCCACCCAGTCGTGAATGCCTTCCAATGCGGTGCGCAACCGGGGACCATCCTCGCCGCCCCCCTGAGCCAGATCGGGGCGTCCGCCTCCCTTGCCCCCGATCTGTCCGGCGACGTGGGCCAGCAGCTCCCCGGCCTTGACAGGCCCGAGGGCTGCGCCGCTCACGCCCGCAACGAGCGCCACTTTACCATCGCCGGCGCCCGCCAGTAGTACCACGGCGTCACGAAGTTGCTGTTTCAGCAGATCGACAGCCTCGCGCAGGGCCTTGGCATCCATGCCCTCCACCCGGGCGGCCAGCAGCTTCACCCCACCGATCTCGCGGGCCGTGGCGGCCAGGTCGGCCACCGCCGCACCCGCGGCGCGCGCCTTGAGACTGTCCAGCTCGCGCTCGAGTTTCTTCTGCTTCTCCAGGAGCGCGCGCAGCTTCTCGCCGACCTCGGCGGGGTTGCCGCCGAGCAGGCCGGCCGCCTCGTCGAGGCGACGTTCCTCCTCGGCGATGTAATCCAGCGCCCCCTGTCCGGTCACCGCCTCGATGCGGCGCACACCGGCCTGGATGCCGCCTTCGGAGACGATCTTGAACAGGCCGATGTCGCCGGTGCGGGCGACGTGCGTGCCGCCGCACAATTCGGTGGAGGTCTCGCCCATGCGCAGCACGCGCACGCGCTCGCCGTATTTCTCGCCGAACAGCGCCATCGCCCCGAAATCCAGTGCTTCCTGCATGTCCATGTGGTGGATTTCGGCGGCGCTGTTGGCGCGGATTTCGGCGTTCACGCGACGCTCGATCTCCGCCAGTTCGTCCGCGCTCATCGACTGGAAGTGCGCGAAGTCGAAACGCAGACGGTCCGGCGCGACCATCGACCCCTTCTGGGTGACATGGGTGCCGAGCACATCGCGCAGGGCGGCATGCAGCAGATGCGTGGCGCTGTGGTTGAGCACCGTGGCCTGACGGCGCGCGGCATCGACCACGCCGCGTACGCGTTCGCCGCGGCGCAGGCTGCCGACGCCGAGCGTGCCGACATGACCATGGAACTGGCCGGCCAGTTTCTGGCTGTCGGCCACCCGGAATTCGGCGCCGTCGGCGCCGAGCAGGACGCCGGTATCGCCGACCTGGCCGCCGGACTCGGCATAAAACGGGGTGGACGCCAAGAGGACGATGGCGTCATCGCCCGAAACGATGCTTTCCACCGGCTTGCCGTCCTTGAGCAGGGCGACGACCTCCAGGTCCGCCGCTTCGAGGCGGTCGTAGCCGAGGAAATCGGTCGGCGCCAGCTGGGCGATCAGCTCGGCCGGCATGGCCACGCCGCCGCCGAACTTGCCGGCCTTGCGCGCGCGGGTGCGCTGCTCGTCCATCAGCCGCTCGTATTCGGCGACCTCGGCCGGCAGCACCTCGGGCAGGCCCTTCTCGCGGACGATGTCGAGGATGAGGTCCGGCGGACATCCGTAGGTGTCGTGCAGCAGGAAGAGCTGGGCGCCGTCGACCCTGCCGCCGCTCTGGGCCAGATAGCCCTCCAGACGCGCCATGCCGGCGTCCAGGGTCTGCGCGAAGGCGGCTTCCTCGGCCTTCAGGGCGCGCTCGACCAGCTCGCGCCTGGCCGCGAGTTCCGGGTAGGCCTCGCCCATGGTCTCCACCAGCGGCTGCAGCATGCGCCAGAAATTGCCCTCCGCGCTGAGCGCGCCGAGTTTCCAGAGATGGCGGATGGCGCGGCGCACGATCCGGCGCAGCACGTAGCCGCGGCCCTCGTTCGACGGCAGCACGCCGTCGACGATCAGGAAGCTGCAGGCGCGGATGTGGTCGGCGATCACGCGGAGCGACTTGTGTTCCAGGTCGTCGGTGCCGGTGATGCGCGCGGCGGCCTTGATCAGGTGCTGGAACAGGTCGATCTCGTAGTTGCTGTGCACGTGCTGCAGCACCGCCGCGAGGCGCTCCAGGCCCATGCCGGTGTCGACGCAGGGCGCCGGCAGCGGCAGCAGGGTGCCGTCGGGCTGGCGGTCGAACTGCATGAAGACGTTGTTCCAGATCTCGATGTAGCGGTCGCCGTCCTCGTCCGGGCTGCCCGGAGGGCCACCCGGGATGTGGTCGCCGTGGTCGTAGAAGATCTCGGTGCAGGGGCCGCACGGGCCGGTATCGGCCATCTGCCAGAAGTTGTCGCTGGCGTAGGGGGCGCCCTTGTTGTCGCCGATGCGGATGATCTTCTCGGCCGGCACGCCGACGACGCCGTGCCAGATGTCGAAGGCCTCGTCGTCGGTGTGGTAGATGGTCACCAGCAGCCGGTCCTTCGGCAGCTTCCAGACCTCGGTCAGCAGCTCCCACGCCCAGACGATGGCGTCGCGCTTGAAATAGTCGCCGAAGCTGAAATTGCCCAGCATCTCGAAGAAGGTGTGGTGGCGGGCGGTGTAGCCGACCTGGTCGAGGTCGTTGTGCTTGCCGCCGGCGCGCACGCAGCGCTGGCTGGACACCGCGCGGTTGTAGCTGCGCTTCTCGGCGCCGAGGAACACGTCCTTGAACTGGACCATGCCGGCATTGGTGAACAGCAGCGTGGGGTCGTTGCCGGGTACCAGCGGGCTGGACGCCACGACGGTGTGGCCCTTGGAACGGAAGAAATCGAGAAAGTCCTGGCGGATCTGGGCAGTGGTCTTCATGGAATGGCGGTAGGGGGCAGGAGTGTCGCGGGGAAGGAAAGGGGCGGCCCGGCGTCGCGGCACCGGGCGTGACATGGCGGAACGACCGATCAGCTGGAGGTGGCGCGGACGCTGCGCCCAGCGCGGCGTGCGGGTGCCGGCGCGGCGGGGGGCCGCGCCTGCTCGCGCGCGGCGGCATCCAGCAGGTTGGCGAGCAGGCCGGGGAAGCGGGCTTCGACATCCTCCACGCGCAGCACGTTCTGATACTGCACACCGTCGCGCTCGGTACGCACCAGTCCGGCTTCGCGCAGCTGGTCGAAGTGACGGGAGAGCGTGGCCCGCGGCAGGGCGTCGTCGCCGCAACTCTGCGAACAGTTGAGCGTGCCCTGCTCGAACAACCTGCGCACGATGCCCAGGCGGACGGGGTCGGCCAGGGCGTAAAGCACGCCCTGGAGCGTGATGTCTTCGGAGGCGGGATGTCTCAGCGGGCGCATGGTTGACAGTCTAACGGAGGCAGGCGCATGCTTTTATTGTTCCGAATTTCGGAACAATAGAACATTCACGCTTTTCCCGCTCATTCCGGGCCTCCCACACTGGGACCCGCCGCCTACGACAGGACCCTCCATATGACGCACTCCCCCCTTTCACTCCCCCTCCAGGGCAAGACCGCCCTGGTCACCGGCGCCGGCCGCGGCATCGGCCGTGCCATCGCCGAACGGCTGGCGCGCGACGGCGCCACCGTGGCCGTGAACTACGCCCGCGATGCCGCCTCGGCCGAGGCCACGGTCGCCGCGATCACCGCCGCGGGCGGGCGCGCGGTCGCGGTGCAGGGCGAACTGAACGACGCCGCGAGCGTTCGCGCTTTCGTCGACACCCTCGACGCCGCATTGCCCGACACCGCACGGCCCGGCGGGCTGGACGTGCTGGTCAACAACGCCGGCGTGTTCGTGGCCGGGCCGTTCGCGGACTTCGGTGAGGCGGAGTTCGACCGCCAGCTGGCCATCAACCTGAAGGTGCCGTTCTTCCTCGCCCAGACGCTGCTGCCGCGCATCGCCGACGGCGGGCGGATCGTCAACATCTCGTCGATCGTCGCGCGAACGGCGGTGATGCCCGAGCACGTCCATGCCTATGCCGCGAGCAAGGCGGGGCTGGACGGATTCACCCTGTATCTGGCCGGCATCGCCGCCACGCGCGGGATCACGGTGAACAGCGTGCGTCCGGGCGTGATCGAAACCGACATGGCCGCCGGCATGGTGGCGGACGAGGCATCGCGCGACAACGTGAAGGCGATGCAGTTGCTGCAGCGGATCGCCCAGCCGGAGGATATCGCCGGCATCGTGGCCTTCCTGGCCGGCCCGGACGGCGGCTGGACCACGGGTCAGTTCATCGACGGCAGCGGCGGCAGCAGGCTCTGAGGGGTGCCGGACCGGGCGCCATGCCTGCACGAAACGCGACGGCGGGCCGAGGCCCGCCCTACACGTCGCGCGCGACCACGCGGCCCCGGCCCTGCTGCTTGGCCATCTGCAGGCGCCGGTCGGCGGTGCGCAGCAGCGACGAGGTGTCGAGGCCATCGGTCGGGAACGCCGAGAGCCCGCCGCTGAAGCTCAGCGGCATCGGTTCGGCACCGCGGTCCGGCTGGAATGGCCGCTCCTCAAGCAGGCGACGCAGGCGGTCCAGGCGCTCCCAGGCGTTCCCCACCGGGCAGCGCAGCAGCAGCACGAACTCCTGGCCGCCGATGCGGATGGCGCGCTCGTGCGGCTGGAGGATTTCGCGCAGGGCCGAAGCGACGTGACGGATCGCACGGTCGCCGGCCAGATGGCCGGCCTTGTCGTTCACCCGCTTGAAGCCGTCCAGATCGAGCAGCGCCAGGGTGAGCGACAGACCGTCCTCGCGCGCATCCTCCAGGATGCGCGGCATGCGCTGGGTCATCCAGGCGCGGTTGGGCAGGCCGGTGAGGCCATCGCTGCCGGAGGATTCGATCAGGCGCTGGGTGCGATAGACGATGGTCGCGGTGAGCACGGTCATCAGCAGCATCAGCAGCACGCGCTCGACCTGGGTGCCGATCTCGACCGTGCCGTAGTCGAGCGACACCAGCGCATCGGGCGACTCGGCGGAGAGATACAGCACGGTCGCCATCAGCGCGTACTGCGCGCATGCCAGCGCGCCGGCGTAGAGCGTGAGCCGGCCGTCGTTGCGCAGCGCGGTCATGGCGATCGAGAGCAGATAGAAGCACCAGATCACCACGCTGTTGAACGGCGCCACCGGGTCTGCGAACTGCAGCACGATCAGCACCGCGGTGGTGGTGGTCACGTCGTAGGTGGTGGTGGCGAACGGCAGCCACCCGTGGCGCCTGCGCTGGCGCGCGAGCGCCAGCCAGACCTGCGCGCAGATGTTGATGAAGACCGCGGCACCCAGGCCGATCATCACCTCCATGATGTCGCCGCCCATGCCCGCCGCCAGCGGCAGCAGCAGGGCCAGGGCGGAGAGCCCGGCGCGCACCTGGGCCACCAGCAGCTCGCCGCTGGCGCCGACATCGAGCATGGCCTCGTCGGGCCGCGCGAACAGGGTCTGCAGCCAGGCGCGCCAGCCTTCGGTGTCCACATTCATCGGCGGAGAGGGCTCGGGTGGGAAGTGGGGGAACGATGCGACGACGGGTCGGGCCGTCGGCCACGCCGTCGAGGCGCTACAGCATACCCGCAGCCGGTGTGCGCCCCCGCACGCCCGCCCGTCTCCCGCGGACGAGGCCGCTAGGCGCGCGACACCGCGGTCGGGCGAGTGGCCGGCGACGCGACGTCGATCCGCTCGACGCGCGACGACGCGACGCGCGCCTGCTCGATCCGCGTGTGCGCATCCGCGGGGGCCGGAATCGTGGCATGGTCGCCCAGCCCGCGCACCGCGACCCACAGCGCCAGCGCCAGAAACAGCAGCGCCGCGGCCATCCGCGCGGCCTTGAGCGGCAGGCGCTTCGCCAGACGGCTGCCGAGCAGCACCACCGGCACGTTGGCCAGCAGCATGCCCAGCGTGGTGCCGAGCACCACCGGCCACAGCTCCGGTGCGCGCGCAGCCAGCACCACCGTCGCGATCTGGGTCTTGTCGCCGATCTCCGCGATGAAAAAGGCGATGCACGTGGCGACGAAGGCGCCGCGCGCGGGCAGCCGGGTGTCGTCTTCGTCGAGCTTGTCGGGGATCAGCGTCCACAGGCCGATCGCGGCGAAACTGGCGACTACCGTCCAGCGCAGCGCCTCGGGCGTGAGCCAGGCGGCGATCACGGTGCCCAGCCAGCCTGCGAGCGCGTGGTTGAGCAGGGTCGCCACCAGGATGCCGGCGATGATCGGCCAGGGCCGGCGGAAGCGCGCGGCCAGCAGGAGGGCGAGCAGTTGGGTCTTGTCGCCGATTTCGGCGATGGCCACCGCGAAGGTGGAGGCAAGGAAATGTTCCATGGATGAAGCTCCGGCGCCGGCATTCCGACGATTGCGGGCCGGGCACGACGGACACGAAGACGCCGCCGCGTGCCCGGCCGGGACACGGCGTCGCCTTCGGTCTTGCCCGACCCGCGCCGTGAGCGCTGGCCAGTCGCGCCATGGCCGTGGAGGCGTGTCCGGCCGCCGTCGGGCGGATGCGGGCATGCAGGGCCAAGTGTGTTGACGCGGCTTCCGGTCGCGATGCGCGATGCGTCGCGGCCGGCAGGCTACTCCCCGGAGGAAGACCGGCGAGTCTACCGGCAAACCCGGTGGGGCGCATTCTCCGGCCCGCGCGATGCGATGCCGCTGCGACCGCCGTCACGCCCTGGGCCGCCGCCCCGGCCGGTGCGATGCAGGATGCCCGCGCGGCTGAACGGCCACGCCGCGACTGCCTGAACGACCGGGCATCCCTCGGTGACCCGGGGCCGACCGGTTCAACCCGCACCGCGGGTCATGCATGCACCGAAATGTGATTGCTTCTACACTTCGAACTCCTCCGCTGCCCGGCCCGTTCCATCGGCCCGCCCCACGCATGCAATACCGACGTCTCGGCAACACCGGGCTGCAGGTCTCCGCCCTGTCCTTCGGCGCCTGGCTGACCTTCGGTCAGCAGATCGGGCGCACCGTCGCGCGCGAGCTGATCGGCGCGGCCTGGGATCTGGGCATCAATTTCTTCGACAACGCCGAGGTCTACGCCCACGGCGACGCCGAGCGGGTGATGGGCGACGCGATCGCGGACCTGCGCCTGCCGCGCGACGGCTACGCGGTGTCCAGCAAGGTAATGTTCGGCACCGTGGACATGCCGCGGCCGATGCAGCGCGGGCTCTCGCGCAAGCACGTGCGCGACGCCTGCGACGCGGCCCTGCGCCGGCTGCGGGTGGACTACCTGGACCTGTACCTGTGCCACCGCCCCGACCCGGACACGCCGATCGAGGAAACCGTGCGTGCGATGGATCTGCTGGTGCGTCAGGGCAAGGTGCTCTACTGGGGCACGTCGGAGTGGTCCGCCGCGCAGATCCGCGAGGCGGCGAAGCTCGCGCAGAAGCACGACCTGTACGGCCCCAGCGTGGAGCAGCCGCAGTACAACCTGCTGCATCGGCAGCGGGTGGAGCTGGAATACGCCCCGCTGTACGCCGAACTGGGCCTGGGCACCACGACCTTTTCGCCGCTGGCCTCCGGCCTGCTCAGCGGCAAGTACAACGACCGCATCCCGGCCGATTCGCGCCTGGGCAAGGAAAGCGCCTGGCTGCAGAACATCGTGGTCGGCGAGGCGCGCGAACGCCGGCTGGAACGCGTGCGCGCGTTCTGCACCATCGCCGAGGAGATCGGCGAATCCCCCGCCGTACTCGCCATCGCCTGGTGCCTGCGCAACCCCCACGTGTCGACCGTGATCCTGGGCGCGACGCGGGTGGAACAGCTCGACCAGAACATCGACGCGCTCGATCTGGTGCATCGCATCGACGAGGCCACCTGGGCGAGGATCGAGGCGGCCACGGCGGGCTGAGGCGGCCGCACCCCACATCGGAGTTCCCAGCACCGCGGCGGCCCGCCGGCGTCAGGCTTGACACGCAAATAGTAATGATTATCATTTGCTTTGCGCCGCGACGACCCGTTCGCCCGGCCGATCACCTCCCGGTCCGGACACTTCGATGCCTGCCCTCTTCCCGCCATCCCCCAGCGGTCTGCCGATGTCCCTCGACGCTTCGAAGGCCGAGCGCACCGGCCTGCAGCCGCCCTCGACGCAGCCCCCCACGATCGACAGTGCCGCCCTGCTGGGGGATGGCCGGGAAGTCCTGATCCGGCACGGCAGCGAACGCTACCGCCTGCGCCACACCCGCAACGGCAAGCTGATCCTGACCAAATAGCCCAACGGGACACCACGCCCCGGCCGGAACACGCCCGAACGGGCAGCCCGCCCTTTCCGTCCCACACCCACCGCCACCACTGCCAGGTCAGCCAGCCCGCCCCGCGGACGCCAGCCGCCTCGTCTCCACTCCGATACGAGTCCGTCCATGCGTCCGAATCTGCTGTCCTCCGCACTCTCCCTGTGCCTGCTCGCCCCCTCCGCTCCAGCGCTCGCCGACGCCTCCGACGAGGCATCGGCCGCCGAAGCGGACGCCCACCTGCTCGACACGGTGGTGGTGGTCGCCACCCGCAGCGCACGCAGCGCGGACGAGGTGCCCAACACCGTCGACCGGATCGATCGCGAGGCGATGGATCGCCAGCTGGCGCACGATCTGCCCGACCTGTTCCGCTATACGCCGGGCGTGAGCGTGGGGCGCAACAGCGGACGCTTCGGCATCGGCGACATCCGGATCCGCGGGCTTGGAGGCAACCGCGTCACGCTGCGCACCGATGGCGTGCCGGTCGGCGATGCCTTCGCCATCGGCAGCTTCGCCGATGCCAACCGCGACTTCGTCGACCCGGACATGCTGAAGGCCGTCGAAGTGCTGCGCGGGCCGGGCAGTGCGCTGTACGGCTCGGACGCGCTGGGCGGCGTGATCGCCTTCGCGACCCGCGACCCGGAGGACTTCCTCGATGCGGAGCGGCGTCGGCACGTCGGCCTGCGCTTGGGCTACGACAGCGCATGGAACGGGCTGTCCGCCCACACCACCTGGGCCGCGGGCGGCGAGCGCTGGTCCGGGCTGGTCGCGGTCGGACGGCGGCAGGGCCAGGCGCAGGAGAACCAGGGCACCGACCGCAGCGACGGCGCGCTGCGCACCGCGCCCAATCCCGAAGAACGCGAAGGCGGCAGCCTGCTCGCCAAGCTGGTCTACGCACCGGATGACCGCCGGCGTCTGCGGCTGACGGTGGATGCGGGCGGCGACCGCAGCCGTACCGATGCGCGAAGCGCGCGCGGCTTCCAGTCGCTGACCCGCGCGACCGTGACCGATCTGCAGGGCAACGACCGTCGCCGGCGCACCCGCGCATCCGTGCAGTACGAGATGGACGCGCTCGACGGGGTGCTGGCCGACCGTCTGTCGGTGCAGGCCTATCGCCAGGACAGCAGGACCGAGCAGCGGACGGACGAGCACCGCATCGCATCCGGCGGCGTCGCGCAGCGGCGCGAACGCAGGTTCCTGTTCGAGCAGTCGGCGATCGGCCTGGAGGCGAATCTGGAGCGCGACATCGACACCGCGCACGGCCTGCACAGGCTCGCCTGGGGCGTGGAGCTGCGCCGCACCGACACCCGCCAGCGCCGCGATGGTCTCGCCACCACACTCGCCACCGGTGCGCAGACGTCCTTCATCCCGCCGGACGCATTCCCGGTGCGTGATTTCCCCAACAGCCGCACCACCACCGCGGCGCTCTATCTTCAGGACGATCTGGTGCTGGCCGAGGGCGCATTGCGCCTGGTGCCGGCGGTCCGCATCGACCACTACCGCCTCCGGCCGCAGCCGGACGCGATCTTCCTCGGGGACAACCCCGGGATCGAGGTGGCCGACCTCACCCTCACCCGCGCCACGCCCAAATTCGGCGCGGTCTGGCGCGTGGGCGGCGGCTGGTCGCTGTGGGGCGGCTACGCCCGCGGGTTCCGCGCACCGCCCTACAACGACGTCAACATCGGCTTCACCAACCTGAGTTTCGGCTACACCGCCCTGCCCAACCCCGCGCTGCGGCCGGAAACCAGCGACGGCATCGAGCTGGGCCTGCGCTACGGCGGCCCCGCGCTGTCGCTGGCGCTGAGCGGCTACCGCAACCGCTATCGCGATTTCATCGAATCCCTGCGCTTCATCGGTGTGAATGAGCAGGGGCTGTCGGTCTTCCAGTCGCAGAACGTCGACCGCGCGCGGATCGAGGGCGTGGAGCTGAAGGCCGACCTGGACGGCGGGGCCCTGCGTCCCGGGCTTCGCGGGTGGCGCCTGCGCGGTGCGGCCGCGGTGTCGCGCGGCGAGGACCTCGGCAGCGGCGCGCCGCTGGAGACGGTGGACCCGGCGCGCGCCACCCTGGGTGTGGGTTACACGGCCGAAGATGCGCACTGGGGCGTCGATCTGACCGGCCGCTTCACACGGCAGCAGCGGCGCATGGCCGACCCTGGGCGTTACCGCCCTGCCGGATACGGGGTGTTCGATCTCGCCGTGCATTGGCGCTTCGCGCCGGGTGCGCGCGTGCATGCGGGCATCGACAACCTCTTCGACCGCCGCTACACCGACTGGGCCGACGTGCCCGGAGTGTCCGCCACCAGTCTGGTCCTGGATCGCTACACGCGCGCAGGACGCACGCTGGCCGTGGACCTTGCCCTGTCTTGGTGACGGCGATGTGCGGCGACGACGCAAGGACCGGCACCGCCACGAACGCCGCCTCCCGGGCTGGCCCATCCAGGCCGGGCGCATCCAGGCCCGGCACCGCCGGAGCATGCGCAGGCTGCGGCGCGGCCGGTGCCGGGCACCCGCCGGGCCCATGCGAACGCAACCGCGCCGTTCGCCGCGGCCGGGCCGACGACCACGGAACCATGCCGCCCCGGCCGCTGCCCGACGCGATGCAGCTGGCCGCGCTGGGCAGCGTGCTGTGCCTGTATCGCGACGACGACGCGACGACGGTGCACGGAGGGTGGGCGGCGGCCCATGCCGACGTGCACGCCTGCGTGGATGCGAGCGGCGCGCGCGAGTGGGTGAGCGTGCACGGCGCGCCTGCGAATGGCCTCCCTTCGTCGCCGGCCGCGCGCCACGACCGCATGCGTCTCTACCTGTTGCCGGATACCGACTTCCTGGCGTGGGAGCGGATGACCGCCACGCTCGCGCCGGCGACCGAGCGCGACCACAGCGCCGCTCCGCTGCATGCGCGCCTGTTCACCCGGCTCGCGGCCAGCGTGCGTCGCATGCGCTGGCGTGCGCTGCCTCTTCGCCTGCTGGCACAGCCGCATGCGGACCGCTGGCGGTTGACCGCACTGCCGGCCGCGCTGTCGCCGCTCGGCCATCGCGTCGCGACGCACATCGCACGCTGCGAGGGTGCCGACTTCCTGTCCTGCCCCGACCCGGAGCGCTCGCCTGCCGTGCTGCTCGACGCGTTCGAGACTCCGGCCCCCTTCCCTGTCCACACCTGAGGATCTTCCATGCGCCGTCCCGGCTCACCGACCCACCGCATCCGCGACACCCTGCCATGCAGCGGCATGCTCAACAGCAGCACGCTCTCCAGCAGCAGGCGCTCCAGCCGCATGCTCTCCCGAAGCCTGCTTTCCGCCATTCTTCTTCTGGCCGGCATCGCACCGGCCTTCGCCTCCGAACCCGCGCAGAGCGACACCGGCACCCACGGGCGCAGCGCGGCGGATGTCGCCCGCGACCGCGCCGCGATCCTCGCGATGCAGGGCGAATACCGGGTGCAGTTCGACTTCCGCGAAACCGTCGAACTCGCGCCGGGCTACGCCCGCAGGCCACCCAAGCGCAGCGGCGGCAACGAAGTGGTGATCGTGGTCGAGGACACGCCCTACAGGATCGTGCTGCAGCACCTCCTGGTCTCCGACGATGGCAGCCACGTCATCAAGCACTGGCGCCAGGATTGGACGTACGAGGCGCCGACCCGCTTCGAATTCAGCGCCGACCAGACCTGGACGGTGCGCGCGATCGACCCGGCGGCCACGCGCGGCGCCTGGACGCAATGCGTCTACGAGGTCAGCGATGCCCCGCGCTACTGCGGCACCGGCCGCTGGAACCACCGCTACGGCGCCGCCACCTGGACCTCCGACCGCACCTGGCGGCCGCTGCCGCGTCGCGAATACACCACGCGCAGCGACTACAACGCGATCAACGCCGAGAACCGCCATACCATCGTGCCGGGCGGCTGGACCCACGAGCAGGACAACACCAAGACGGTGCGCGACGCGACCGACGGCACCACGCTGCGCACGCTGGCGCGCGAGTCGGGGTTCAACGACTACCGCAGGACGACCGAAGTCGACTTCGGCCCGGCCTACCGCTATTGGGAAAAGACGCGCGACTACTGGGCCGGCGTGCGCTCACGCTGGGATGCCGCGCTGCAGGACGGCGGACTGCGTCTGAAGACGCAGGTCGACGGGATGGCCATGATCGTTCCGCTGTTCGGCCACGCCGCGCGGGTCGAGGCCGGCGAGAACGTCCCGGGCGATGCCGTCGACGCCGAATTCGCACGCTGGGTGGCACCGCTGGCGCCACCGATGACGGCGAGGTCCGCTGCCGGCGATTGACCCGGCGCTGCGCGCACCCGCGATGCCTCCATCGGCGTCGCGGGCGCGCGCAGCCATCATCCGGACCGTACGGGCCGCCCATACAAGGCAGACGCGTCCCGGATCATCGCGGCGCCCCCCGTCGGGGCCCGCCGCGGCCGATACGGGCGGAATCGATCCACCGGCGAGACCCATCCCGCTGGCACGGCGGCGGCGCGTCTATACTGCGCCGATCCAGTCGCTTGAGGTGGCCGAACATGTTCGAGACATTCGCCGGTGCCGTGCTCCTGCTCACGGCCGTCATCATCTTCTTCAAGGCCGTGCGCATGGTGCCGCAGGGCTACGAGTGGACCGTGGAACGCTTCGGCAAGTACACCCGCACCCTCAGCCCGGGCCTGCATTTCCTGATCCCGCTGTTCTACGGCGTCGGCCGCAAGATCAACATGATGGAACAGGTGATGGACGTGCCCAGCCAGGACGTGATCACCAAGGACAACGCGGTGGTCAAGGTGGACGGCGTGGTCTACTTCCAGGTGCTGGACGCGGCCAAGGCGGCGTACGAAGTGGCGCAGCTGGAGATCGCCATCCTCAACCTGGTGATGACCAACATCCGTACCGCCATCGGTTCGATGGACCTGGACGAGTCGCTGTCCAAGCGCGACGAGATCAACGCCAAGGTGCTGGCCGCGGTCGACCAGGCCACCCACCCCTGGGGCGTGAAGGTCAACCGCATCGAGCTGAAGGACATCAACCCGCCGCGCGACCTGGTGGTGTCGATGCAGCAGCAGAAGATGGCCGAACAGAACAAGCGCGCCGCGATCCTCGAAGCCGAGGGCGTGCGCCAGTCCGCGGTGCTGCGCGCCGAGGGCGAGAAGCAGGCCGCCATCCTAGAAGCCGACGGCAAGCGCGAAGCCGCGTTCCGCGAGGCCGAGGCCCGCGAGCGTCTGGCCGAGGCAGAGGCCAAGGCCACCCAGCTGGTCTCCGACGCCATCGCCGCCGGCAACGTCAACGCCATCAATTACTTCATCGCGCAGAAATACATCGAGGCCTTCAAGTCGCTGGCCGAGGCGCCGAACCAGAAGTTCGTCATGCTGCCGATGGAATCCACCGGCGTGCTCGGTTCGCTCGGGGGCATCGCGGAGCTCGCCAAGGAGGCCCTGGCCCAGCGCCCGGCCGCCGCTCCGCCCACCCTGCCGCGCCGGGACTGAACCATGTTCGATTCGGACTGGGGCGCCTGGGTCTGGGCCATCGTCACCCTGCTGCTGCTCGCCGGCGAAGTGCTGGCGCCCGGCGCCTTCATGCTGTGGCTGGCCTTCGCCGCCGCGGCGATGTTCGTGGTCACCTGGCTGTTCCCCGACCTGCCCTTCCTGGCGCAGGCCGTGCTGTTCACGGTGCTGGGGTTCACCTCGATCCTCACCTACCGCAAGTACTTCCGCAACCGCGAACCGCAGAGCGACCAGCCCGCGCTCAACCGGCGTACGCAGCAGTTGATCGGCAGGATCGTGCCGCTGGAGCGCGCGATCGAACGCGGCACCGGCCGCGTGCAGATCGCCGACGCCTACTGGACCGTCGCCGGCCCCGACCTGCCGGCCGGCACCAGCGTGCGTATCATCGACGCCGACGGCCTCACGCTCATCGTCGAGGCGATGGACTGACGCCGACGCCCGTCCGCACCCGCAACCCTTCGCATCCAGACCCGCCTTCCCCGACGCCATCGATCACAGGAACCGTCCGATGATGCAGCGCCCCCCCCGTTTCCCGTCCGTCGCGCCGTTCGCCGTCGCCCTTCTGCTGTCCCTGCTGCTCGGCGCCTGCGCCGACGGCGAACGCACCGCGGACACCGCACCTGCAGCCGGCACGGCGGCGCCCTCCGATGCGGACGGCGCGCAGAGCGCCCCTGGCGACATTGCGGCACCCGCCGCCACCGGCACCGTGGCCAACGCCGCCGCGCTGGTGGGCGTACGCGTGCCGCCCTATCCGGGCGGGCTGATCGACATCGTCGGCAGTTGCATCCCCGGCGGCGAGGGCCTGGAGCATGTCTGCGACTACGGCATCAGCGTGCTGGGCCAAGGCGACCGCGACGCGGGCACCGCGCAGGGCGTGTACCTCGTCGGCACGCGCAACACCGATCCCGCCGCCGACATGCCGGTCTGGGAAATCACCGACGCGCTCGACATGCCCGCCGCGGACGGCTATGTGCTGCAGATCGCCGATTGCAGGGTCGACGGCCAGCCTTCGCGCAGCGTGGCCGCGCTGGTCCGCCACGGCGGCGAGGAATTCAGCACCGACATCGCCTGGTCGCGCCTGTACGACACCGCCACCGGCAAGTTCGTCGAAGCCGGCAGCGCGAAGATCGATTGCATCGACCCGGGCGCTGGCGTCTGAGCGCTGGCGTCTGCGCGCGCGCCTCCGAGCGCAGGCGCGTCCGGCGCGGCGCGCCCGACGCCCGTCACCACCACGACGCCCGGCCCACGCCGGGCGTCGTGCTTCACGGCATCGGATGTCCCGGCGCCGCACATCGTCGATCGCCATCCCCCGCACACCTGAAGAACCCGTGCGTCGCCGCGCGCACCCTACGCCGGCGTGCAGTGTCGTCGACGTCGGCGCTCTGGGATAATCCGGCCTTTCCGCACAGGCCGCCACCATGACCCGCAAGACCATCCTCAACGACAGCCATCGCGCGCTCGGCGCCAGGATGGTCGATTTCGGCGGCTGGGACATGCCGCTGAACTACGGCTCGCAGATCGAGGAACACCACGTCGTGCGTCGCGACGCCGGCATGTTCGACGTCTCGCACATGACCGTGGTCGATCTGCACGGCGCGCAGGTGCGCCCCTTCCTGCGCCGGCTGCTCGCCAATTCGGTCGACAAGCTCAAGAAGCCGGGCAAGGCGCTGTACACCTGCATGCTCAACGAGGCCGGCGGCGTGATCGACGACCTCATCGTCTATTTCCTCGCCGACGACTTCTTCCGCCTGGTGGTCAACGCCGCCACCCGCGACAAGGACCTGGCGTGGATCGGCGCGCAGGCCGGCGCGTTCGGGGTGGAAGTGCGCGAACGTCCGGAGCTGGCGATGATCGCGGTGCAGGGCCCCAATGCACGCGAGAAGGCGCTGTCGCTGCTCGACGACGCCTCCGCCGCGAAGGTCGCGAAACTGACCCGCTTCGCGGCCGTCGACGCCACCCTGCGCGACGGCGGCGCGCCGCTGTTCGTCGCGCGCACCGGTTACACCGGCGAGGACGGCTTCGAGATCGTGGTGCCGGAAGCGCACGCCGTCGCGCTGTGGGATGCCCTGCATGCCGCAGGCGTCGCACCCGCGGGCCTGGGCGCACGCGACACGCTGCGCTTGGAGGCCGGCATGAACCTCTACGGGCAGGACATGGACGAGACCGTGACACCGGACGAGGCCGCACTCTCGTGGACCCTCGCCTTCGATGCCGACGCAGAGGGAACGCCCCGCGACTTCATCGGCCGCGGCGCGCTCGAGGCGCAGCGCGCGGCCGGCGTGCCGCGGCGCCTGATCGGTCTGGTGATGGACGAGAAAGGCGTGCTGCGGCACGGCCAGCGCGTGCTCACCGCCGCCGGCGAAGGCGAGATCCTCTCGGGCACGTTCTCGCCGACCCTCGGTCGCGCCATCGCCTTCGCGCGCGTGCCTGCGGCCGGCGCGCAGGAGGGCACCGGGGTCACCGTCGACATCCGCGGCCGCGAGGTGCCCGTGCGCGCGGTCGATCCACCGTTCGTGCGCGATGGCCAGGTGCTCGTCCCCGACGCCTGACCGGCATCTCCGGCATTGATCCACCCGCCGCGGCACTTCTACACTATCGCCGCCACCCGCCCCCACCCGACCTGATCCGACCCGGAGCCTAACGATGAGCGAGATCCCCGGCGACCTGAAATTCATGAAGTCCCACGAATGGGCCCGCGTCGAAGGAGACGGCAAGGTCACGGTCGGCATTTCCGACCACGCCCAGGGCCTGCTCGGCGACCTGGTCTATGTCGACCTGCCCGACGTCGGCGACAGCGTGCAGGCCGGCAATGCCTGTGCGGTGGTGGAATCGGTCAAGGCCGCTTCCGACGTCTACGCCCCGGTCAGCGGCACCATCGTCGCCATCAACGAGGCGCTCAACGACAAGCCCGAGACCATCAACGAGGATGCCTACGGCGAAGGCTGGCTGTTCGTGATCGAAGTCGAGGACGCCGAGGACGAACTGGCCGAACTGCTCGAGCCCGACGATTACGCCGAGCTGCTCGAAGACGACGAGTCCTGACCGACGCGGGCGGCCCGCCGCCCAGACCGGTTCACCCGCGTGTCTGCAGAACACCGCGCCTTGGCGCGGTGTTCTTGCGTTGGGGGACGGAGCGGGTCCGCGCCCTCGCCACCCCTGCCGTCCGGGATCGGCGGCGCCTGCAGGGAGGTGATGGCGGCCCTCGTCCTGCGCGCAGTCGTGGGCGCGCGCGACGCAGCGCGCAGCATGCCCAGCACGCACATGCGCCATGCGATCCGGGCCGCTCCTGCGGCATGTGCGGATGCGCCTCCATCGCCGCACACGATGCGGTGGTGCGACAGCCACGCCATTGCGACGGGACCCGCATCCTGCACGGTTGGCGAACGACGCGCGGGCCCACGTCATGCCGACGGCGCAGGCATGAAGGACACACGGCCATCGCGCCATCGAGCTCGGCGCCCGAGCTGCCGACCGCACCACCACGCCAGCAACCCCAGGCAGCACGATCTGCTTCGGGATACCTGTCGCGATCGCCGCCGCCCGCAGAGGGACGCATCCGGGCACACGTCCCTCCACGCCACCACGCGGGTCCGGCCAACGCCAGCGCGCATCCCGCCGCGCGCGTCGCACGCGCGCGATGCATCGCGACGCGTGCGCGGCACGCGAAAAAGTTCGCGCACTTTCGCGCAATCGGGCTTGTGCGCCGCCAAAAACGCGAAGCGTGCACGCACTTCGCGCTGAACGTCGCGGCATGCGTGCGGACATGTCCGCGGGCTTGCGCATGCGCGACGCGCCTGCACGCATGCCGCAACGGCGCCGCCATGTGCGATGAAGGAAGACGCATAAATCAAGGCATTTTTTTTACACGGCCGACGACACGCATGCGCAGCACATCAGGCGCGCCCTGGTGCGCATGCCGGTCGAGCCGCGGTGCGGTGCACGGCTGTCGCGCAGGGCCGCGCAAAATTTTTCGCGCAGGGTGTTGACAGTCGGAAAAACCGTGATTAGGTTTCGCCCAACACACGTCCCAGCAGAAGCGAGTGCGTCGGCACCAGACGAAAACGCGAAGCACAATCCAGAGTTCCTTCCGGGCGGTCCCGCCGGCGGACACAGTCTTCGTTCTCTTCGCGACATCCGACACCACACGCCACACTGACGACATCGCCGCCCGCACGCGTCACGCTCGCGCTCCCGCCCCCGGTCTCTTGAACCCGGAGCGATCGAATTCCGAGAACGCCACCGCAGGCCGCACTGAAGGCGATCCGGCACCGCGCATGCCGTCGCCATGCATCCGTACCGGCCCAATGCATGTGCCGGCGGTGGATAGCGGGTCCGACTCCCGCGATCCGGTCGAACGACGGGCCGCCCTCCGGCGACGCCCCGCGTGCGACATCCGATGAAACTGGTCCACTGACGAGGAGAGCCATCCCATGGCTGTGAAGAAAGCTGCAAAGAAGGCCGCCAAAAAGGCGACCAAGAAAGCCCCTGCCAAGAAAGCGGCCAAGAAGACCGTGAAGAAGGCCGCGAAGAAGGCCCCGGCGAAGAAGGCCGCCAAGAAGACCGCAAAGAAGGCCGCCAAGAAGACCACCGCGAAGAAGGCTGCCAAGAAGACCACCGCGAAGAAGGCCGCCAAGAAGACCGCGAAGAAGGCTGCCAAGAAGGTCACGGCGAAAAAAGCCGCCAAGAAGACCACGAAGAAGGCTGCCAAGAAGGTCGCCAAGAAGGCGACTGCGAAAAAGGCTGCCAAGAAGGCCACGAAGAAGGCTGCCAAGAAGCCGGCGAAGAAGGCCGCCAAGCGTGCGCGCAAGAAGGCCGCTCCGGCGCCGATGCCCGCCGCTCCGGCACCGATGATGTAACCGACACCCCGATTGCCGGATGTGCTCCCCCCGTTCCGCGCACGCACGCGGACGGGGGGTTTTCTTTTGGGGCATCAGGAACCGTGTGCCCCTGCCCCACAGGGCGCCTGCCGCAGGACACGATGGGCGCGCGGCGCACTTCACGCCGACATCCCGGCTCAAAGCGTCGGTCGGCCCTGCGCGCAGCCGATGACGCGGGGCGACGTTTGCGCATCGATGCCAGTCCCCACACACGACGACGCCGCGCGATGCGCGGCGTCGTGATGCAGTGACCGGAAGGCGCCGCGGAAAGAACCGCGAACCCGACAGGCTTCAGTACGGCTTGGCGTTCGACACCGAACCCGCGGCCCCGACCGGGGTCTCGTCGGTCTCGCCCACCGGCAGAGGCGGCAGTCCGCGCTCGGCGAACAGGGAGGGCGCTTCATCGTCCACTTCGATCCACTGCCGGTCGTGCAGGCCGATGGCGCGGTCGAGGATGGTCGGCATCAACCCGGTGGGCGCGGCGGTGGCACCGTTCCACAGCAGTACGACGCCGAGGTCGCGCTCGGGCAGCAGGGCCATCGCACCGCGATAGCCCTGGACCACGCCGCCATGGAACACCATGCGGTGCCCGGCGTAGTCGTAGATCCGCCAGCCCAGACCATAGCCGGCGGCATTGAGCCGTTCACGCCGCCACCCCGATCCATGCAGCTCGCCAGGGGTATCGATCAGTGGCGCATGCAGCGTGGCCAGCAGGGCGCCCGGCAGCACGTCGGGACGGTAGCCGGACTGCGCCAGCAGCCACTTGCTCATGTCGGTGATGCTGGCGTTCACGCCCGCCGCGGGCGCCACGCGGTAATACGTGGGCTTGGGATACAGCGAGGTCCATCCGCCGCGCCCGTACACATGCGGACGGGCCCAGCTCCGGCTGGCGGCGATGCCGTCCAGCCCGTAGCTGGCATCGGACATGCCAAGCCTGCGGAACACGCGGTGCGCGACGTATTGCTCGAACGACTTGCCCGACGCGCCGGCGATGGCGTCGCCGATCAGGCTGTAGGCCACATTCTGATAGGCATAGCATTCGCCCGGGCCGCAGCGCATCGGCGCATTGGCCATCTTGTGCACGAGCGAGACGTAGTCGGCGTTGCGCTCGATGTCGCGGTCGTAGGCGTTGCGGACCAGGCCGACGCGATGGCTCAACACCTCGGCCACGGTCAGGCGCGAGGCCGCGGAGGGGTCCGAGAACTGCAGCGTGGGCACGTAGTCCACCACACGCGAGTCCCAGCGCAGGTCACCGTCGTGCACCGCCAGCGCAGCGGCGGTGGACGCGAAGGACTTGGACAGCGAGGCCAGCCGGAACACGGTGTGCTCGTCGACACGCTCGCCGCTGTTCACGTCGGTCACGCCATAGCCGCGCGCGCTCAGCACGCGGCCGCCCTGGACGATGGCCATCGCCATGCCCGGCACCTTGCGCTCGTCGATCAGCGACTGGGCGATGCGCTCGAATTCGGCGACGTCGAACCCCTCGGCCAGCGGCATCACCTTCAGCCCGGCACCCGGATACACCCGGGTCATCGTGGCGTGGGGGGAGTAGACGGCGTTCAGGCCCTGCACCGCGGGCGTCTGCCCGTCCCAGCGCAGGGGCGTCTGCGCCGACAACCCGGCCGCCATCGGCAGCAGCAGCGCGATCAGCCCGGTCTGCAGGGACAGCACGCGCATGCCCAGACCCCGGCGCGGGGCCGCAGCGGCGGCGGGGCCGGTGGCGTCGGCCGCGGAGTGCGCTCCCCATCCGGCGCGCACGGAGGGCTGCGGAGGGAGGTGGCGACCGGCGACGGCGGTTCCACGCGTGTCTTTCATGGGACAGACCCCCTGCGTATGCTGTGACGTGCGGCGACAGGGCCGATCATAGCGCCTGTGTCGAGTCTTGCATGAACAAGCGGCCGCAAGCGGCCGGAATACGGGGAATTCCTATGATTTTTTTGTTGATCCTGCTCGCAGTTCTGGCGATCGGCGCGGTGTGGGCGGTCGCGGTGTACAACAGCCTGGTCCGCAGCCGGAACGCCTACCGGAACGCCTTCGCCCAGATCGACGTGCAGATGCAGCGCCGATTCGACCTGATCCCGAACCTGGTGGAGACGGTGAAGGGCTATATGACCCATGAGCGCGAGACGCTGGACGCGGTGGTCGCCGCCCGCGGTGCGGCGCAGTCCGGGCTCGCGGCGGCCAAGGCGCACCCGGGCGATCCCGCGGCGATGGCGCAGCTCGCCGCGGCGCAGGGCCAGCTGAACGCCGGACTGGGCCGGCTGCTGGCGGTGGCCGAGGCCTACCCTGATCTCAAGGCCAACCAGAACATGATGCAGCTCACCGAAGAGCTGACCAGCACCGAGAACAAGGTCGCCTTCGCGCGTCAGGCCTTCAACGACGCGGTGATGGCCTACAACAACCAGCGCGAAGTGTTCCCGGCGAGCATGATCGCCGGATCGTTCAATTTCGAGCAGGCCGCGCTGCTGCAGATCCCCGCCGACCGGCTCGAAGAAGTGCGCGAGGCGCCGAAGGTGAAGTTCTGAAGGCCGGGATTCGCAGTTCGGGATGCGGAGTTCGAAGTTCGTGATCCGGACGTCCGGATAGTCGGGATGGTGTTGGAGCGGCGTGAGCCGCGAGCGTGAGGTGGCGATGCCGGCAAAGCAGGCCCCCCAAGGTCCGCACCACCGCTTGTCGTCCCGAGCGCAGCGAGAGACCTGCTTCTGAATCGATGCGCCACCACCACTGACGTGACCTTCGTGCGCCCCCTGCAAAGCAGATCCCCCGGCTTCGCCTCGGGATGACAACGAGAAGGCGGCGTGTCGTGGCCCCGGCACACCCACACGGCGGCGGCTCACGCCACAGATGCACGCACCGCGAAGCGCGCACCTCAAATAGCGCGAACCTCCAATACCAAACACCGAACCTCGAATCACGCCTCCCAGCCCGACCCCATGAACTTCTTCGAACGCCAGCATGCCGCCCGCCGCGCCACGTCACGCCTCGTCGGTCTGTTCGCGCTCGCCGTGCTGGCGATCGTGATCGCGGTGGATCTGGTGGTGCTGGCGGTCGTGGGCGGCCGCACGGCCGATCCGCAGGCGCTGGCCGCGGCGCTGGTGGCCAGCACGGTGCTCACGCTCGGGCTGATCGGCCTGGGCTCGCTGTACCGGGTCGCGATGCTGTCCGGTGGCGGCGGCGACACCATCGCGCTGCAGCTGGGCGGCGTGCCGGTGCCGGAACGCAGCGAGGACCTGCAGTACCGCCGGCTGCGCAACGTGGTCGAAGAGATGGCCATCGCCTCCGGCGTACCGATGCCGCGGCTGTACGTACTGGAGCACGAAGCCGGGATCAACGCCTTCGCCGCCGGCTGGTCGCCGTCGGATGCGGCGATCGGCGTCACCCGCGGCGCGCTGGACCGGCTCAACCGCGATGAGCTGCAGGCGGTGGTGGCGCACGAGTTCAGCCACATCCTCAACGGCGACATGCGCCTGAACCTGCGCCTGATCGGCGTGCTGTTCGGCATCCTGATGCTGGCCCTGGTGGGCCGGAAAATCCTCGAACACGGGCGCTGGTCCAGCCGCGAGAAGGGCGCGGGCGCGGTGATGGGGCTGGCGCTGGCGGCGATGCTGATCGGCTATCTCGGCCTGTTCTTCGGCCGGCTGATCAAGGCGGGCGTGAGCCGCTCGCGCGAATACCTGGCCGATGCATCGGCGGTGCAGTTCACCCGGCAGAGCGCCGGGCTGGCGGGCGCGCTGAAGAAGATCGGCGGGCTGCCGGCGGGCGCGAAGCTCAACCACGCCGGCGAGGCCGAGGAAATCAGCCACATGCTGTTCGGCGACGGGGTCGGTTTCGACGGGATGAAGCTGGGCGACTGGTTCGCCACCCATCCGCCGCTGGTGGAACGCATCCGCGCGCTGGAGCCGTCCTTCCGCGCCGAACAACTGCCGCGGCTGCGCGAACGCTGGGCGGCGATGCCGCCGGTGGGCATCGAGGAAGACGTGCGCCTGAGCCTGGCGCCACCCGACGCCCTGCCCACCCCCGCCGCGGAGCTGCACGTCGCGCCGGCCGCGGTCGCACGGCAGGTGGCCCAGCCGGCGGCCGACGACTACCGGCGCGCCGATGCCATCGTCGCCGGCCTTCCGGAGCCGGTCCGCGCGCTGGCGGCCAGTCGCGACGACGTGATTCCGCTGATTCTCGGCCTGCTGCTGGACGCGCATCCGCGCGTGCAGGCGCGACAGGACGAGGAGATCGCCGCACGCCTGGGGCGGCCGGTCGCCGAACTGGCGCGGATGATGCGGCAACAGCATCTGGCCGAGCTGCACCCGATGCTCCGCCTGCCGCTGGCCTCGCTGGCCTTCCCGGTGCTGCGCCAGCGTCCGCGTCCGGAGCTGGGTGCGCTGCTGGACACCGTGCACGCGGTCGCGCACACCGACGGCCATGTCTCCGCCTTCGAATACTGTCTGGCCAGCCTGCTGGAAACCCATCTGCGCGAATCGCTGGCGCCGGGGCGGCATACCCAGTTCGGACGTCGGCGCCTGTCCGACACGCGTCGTGAAGCCGCGCTGCTGCTCGCCCTGGTGGCCCAGGCCGGGCACGACGACGAGGCCAGCGCCCGTCGCGCGTATGCCGCCGGCCTGCTGCGCATCCTGCCGCACGGGCACATCGACTTCGCGCCGCCGGCCGAAGGCATGCCCGCGCTCGACGCGGTGTGGCCCGTGCTGGATGCGCTCGACCCGCTCGCGAAGGAGCAACTCGTAGAAGCGGTCGCCGCGGCGATCGGCCACGACGGCGAGATGCGGGTGGTCGAGGCCGAACTGCTGCGCACCGTCTGCGGTGTCCTGCATTGCCCGCTGCCGCCGATGCTGGAGCGGGCGTAGGCACACACACACAGCGCACCGTCGCCCCCGCAGGAGCGGCTTCAGCCGTGAGCCGACGTGCATGCTGCCTCCAAGTGCGGTGCGGGTCGGGCCTGAAGGCCCTCCTACGGTGAATGGGCTGCCTGGCTATGCGCTGAAGCGGTGTCCGGCTCGAAGGGACGCAGCCTGTCCGGGGCCGGCAAGGCCCTGGGCGCGTCGCCGGTACTCCAGAGGTGCGCCTCCTGCAGCACGCCGTTTTGCTGGGACAGCAGGATGCCGCAGGCGTGTCCTGCCTCCTCGAAGTAGAAGTCGCACAGATAATTCACAGTGCAAGCGGACACGGGAGAGGCACCGGGCTGGCATGTATCGACATGTAACTGGAAGCTGGCGCATCCGCACGGGCAGCGCCGCGTCGTGGCGCGTGCGGCCTCCAGCTGCGGCAGGAAGGCCTGCGCCTGCGGGCCGCCGTGTTCGAGCATCCAGCGGGTCAGGCAGTATTCCTCGGCGGTGAGCGGGCGGGTGTCGTGCGGCGGCATGGCGGTGGCGTGTCGTGGGGAGAGGCGCGGGCGACGCGGCAGCGCATCGATCGAACCGCGCAGCGGCCGCGGAACGCAGGCAACAGAGGGCATTCCTGGCCGCCGCGACTACGTTTTCATCGCGGGGATCGGCCGCAGCGCGCGGCAAGGGATGGTCATCGGCGATACGGCATGGTATGTCGGAGGCGACATTCGACGCCAACACGCCAGGGACCCCACCCCATGCGCCCACGCTACGACGAGATGCAGGATGCCGGCGGCGCGCCGCGGGCGCACTATGGCCCGTTCGCCGACTGGCTGGAACACACGCCCGAGGCGGTGCTGCAGGGCAAGCGCCGCGAGGCCGACGTGGCCTTCCACCGGGTCGGCATCACCTTCACCGTCTATGGGGAGGACTCCGGCAACGAACGCCTGATCCCCTTCGACATGGTGCCGCGGATCGTGCCGGCCGCGGAGTGGCGGATGCTGGAATCCGGGCTGCGCCAGCGGGTGCACGCGCTCAACCTGTTCCTGCAGGACGTCTACGGGGAACGGCGGATCCTGCGCGAAGGCCGCATCCCGGCCGAGCTGGTGCTCGACAACAGCGAATACCGCCGCGAGATGCAGGGCCTGCGCGTGCCGAGCGGCGTGTATTCGCACATCTCGGGCATCGACCTGGTCCGCGCGGGCGATGGCGAGTACTACGTGCTGGAGGACAACCTGCGCGTGCCGTCCGGCGTGTCGTACATGCTGGAGAACCGGCGGATGATGGCGCGGCTCATCCCCGAGCTGTTCGCGCGCCAGCAGATCGCGCCGGTGGAGCGCTACCCGGATGCGCTGTTGAACACGCTGCGCGAGGCCGCGCCCGAGGGCATCGATGTCCCCACCGTCGCGGTGCTGACCCCCGGCGCATTCAATTCGGCGTATTTCGAGCACGCGTTCCTGGCGCAGCAGATGGGCGTGGAGCTGGTGGAAGGCGCCGACCTGTTCGTCCGCGACGACACCGCCTACGCACGCACCACCCGCGGCCCGCGGCGGGTGCACGTGATCTACCGGCGCATCAACGACGACTATCTCGACCCGCAGGTGTTCCGCCCCGAATCGGTGCTCGGCGTGCCCGGGCTGTTCGGCGCCTACCGCGCGGGCCGGGTGACGCTGGCCAATGCGCCGGGCACCGGCGTGGCCGACGACAAGTCGGTCTACCCCTACGTGCCGGAGATGATCCGCTTCTATCTGAGCGAAGAACCCATCCTGCACAACGTGCCCACCTACCAGCTGCGCAATCCCGACGATCTTCGCTACACGCTGGAGCATCTGGACGAGCTGGTGGTGAAGGAAGTCCATGGCGCCGGCGGCTACGGCATGCTGGTCGGCCCGGCGGCGTCGAAGGCGGAGATCGAGGACTTCCGCGCGCGCATCCTGGCCACGCCGGACAACTACATCGCCCAGCCCACACTCTCGCTGTCGACCTGCCCCACGTTCGTGGAGAGCGGGCTGGCGCCGCGGCACATCGACCTGCGTCCGTACATCCTGAGCGGGCGGCGCATCCAGGTGGTGCCCGGCGGGCTGACGCGCGTGGCCCTGCGCGAGGGCTCGCTGGTGGTGAACTCGTCGCAGGGCGGCGGGACCAAGGACACCTGGGTGCTGGAGGCATGAGAGCCTGCCGATGATCCCCGCATACACCACGTTGCACCGCAGCTACACCCCTCGGAACCTGCATCGGGGCGCTCCGGATTTTCGGCCCGTTGTCGACATGCTGGCTTGCCGGAAGGCCGCTGCGGTGCAACCCAACGGGCTGAGTCTGCGGGCGTACGGCGCTGCGTCCTCGTTCGGTCATGGATCGACATCCATTCCCTCACTCCTCCTTGCTCCGTACGCCCGCAGACTCAGCGCGGTGCATACGGGGATCATCGACAGGCTCTGACCGATGCTGTGTAGAACCGCCAGCGATCTCTACTGGGTCGCCCGCCACATGGAACGCGCCGAAAACACCGCGCGCCTGATCGATCTCGCCCAGCGCATGGCGATGCTGCCGGAGCGCTTCGAGCGCGGCAAGGCCTCCGCCGCGCCGTGGCGGCGCGCGCTGGACGCGCTCGGCATCGCCGACGGCTACCTCGCCCGCCACGGCCGCATCGACGGCTCCGGCGTGGTGCGTCACCTGCTGCTCTCGCCGGACAATCCCGGCTCGATCCACAGCTGCTTCCGCGCCGCCCGCGAGTCGGCCCGCGCGCAGCGCGTGGCGATCACCTCGGAGATGTACGAGGACCTCAACACCTCGTGGCTGGAGATCCGCCTGCTCGACGCCGCACAGCTCGACCGCGACGGCCTCAACCAGGTGCTCGAGCGCATCAAGATCCGCTCGGCCTCGTTCCGCGGCGTCACCATCGGCACGCTGGGCCGCGGCGAGGGCTATCAGTTCCTGCAGTTGGGCGTGTTCATCGAGCGCGCCGACTGGGCGATCCGCCTGCTGGACGTGGTCGGCAGCCACGACGGCGCGGGCGACGCCGAGGACGCGCTTGACGCCGCCGAATACTTCCGCTGGAGCGCGCTGCTGCAGTCACTGTCGGCCTTCGAAACCTACCGCCGGCTGGGCCATCCCGCGGTCACGCCCACCGGTGTGGCGGAGCTGATGCTGCTCAGCGACGCCAGCCCGCGCTCGCTGCAGACCTGCGCGCAGAGCCTGCACAGCGTGCTGCGCAGCCTGGCGGGCAGCGCACGCATGGACGTGGTGCGCCAGGCCGGTGCGGCCGAGGCGCAGACCCGCTACGCACGGATCGAGGACATCCTCAACGGTGGCCTGGAACCCTGGCTGCAGGCGGCAATGGCGCGGCTGATCACGCTGGGCGACGGCATCCATCGCCAGTTCATGACCTCCACCGACGTGGTGCCGGCGTGAGCCTTCGCGCACGCATCGCGCGGGCCCGCACAGGCGCGCGTCCGCGTGCGCGCATGCATGTGTGCACCCACACCGATGTACGCGCACATGCAGGCCGCCGGATCGGGCACGCTGCCCGCCGCTTTGCCCTGCCCGTCCGCGGCGGGCAGAATGGCGGCCCGACCTCCGCCGGTACTTCCGCACGCGCATGACCTATTGCATCGGACTCAATCTGGACGCGGGGCTGATCCTCGCCTCCGACACCCGCACCAACGCCGGCATGGACGACATCCGTCGCGTCGGCAAGATGCGCGTGTTCTCCGAGCCCGGCCGCTACACCCTGTGCACCGTCTCCGCAGGCAACCTGTCGGTCACCCAGAACGCGCTGAATCTGCTGCAGTCGCGCATGGACACCCCGGGCGCGGGCCTGTGCGATGCGCGCAACATGTTCGAGGCCGCGCAGCGCATCGGCGATACCCTGCGCGAAATCCGCCAGCGCGACGAAGCCTATCTGCGCGACAACGGCGTGGACCCCACCGGTTCCTTCATCCTCGGCGGCCAGTTCGCCGGCGAGGCGCCGCGCCTGTTCCTGGTGTACTCCGAAGGCAACTTCATCGAAAGCAGCCCGGAAATGCCGTATTTCCAGACCGGCGAGAGCAAGTTCGGCAAACCCATCCTCGACCGCGTCATCACCCCGCAGACCGGCATGGCCGAGGCCTGCAAATGCGTGCTGGTGTCGTTCGATTCGACGATGCGCTCCAACCTCACCGTCGGCCCACCGCTGGACCTGATGCTGTACCGCCGCGACGCACTCGACGGCGGCACCCGCCAGCGCCTGGACGAAAGCGACCCCTACCTGCTCTCCGTGCGCAGCGAATGGAACGAAAGCCTGCGCCGCGCCGTGGCGGCGCTGCCCGGGCCGGCGTGGCTCGAAGGGTTCTAGGGCGATTGAGAGCGAGAGGCCGCGGCTGCGCGCACTCCCGGACACCACGGAGAACCGTCCAGGCCGACAGCCGCATGCCGTGATTTGAAGGCCAGTCGCAGCCGTCGCGGCTGCGCCTGCTCCTGTTGTGCCTGCCTTTGTTGTGTCTGTCGCGGCTGAAGCCGCTCCTACGGGTGTGCTGCTCCCATGCTCCGTGGCAGGGCCTTCAGACCCGACCCGGCGCATCCACCGGTCTGAACATCTGTCAGAACATCTGTCTGAACATCTGTCTGAGCACCTGTTTGAAAACCAGCCGCGTCGGTCATGGCTGTATCTGTCGTGGCTGTATCTGTCGCGGCCGTATGCGTCGCGACTGAAGCCACTCCTACGCGTCTGCTGCTCCAGCCCGTAGGAGGGCCTTCAGGCCCGACCTGGCATATGCCGGCTCATCCCCCCATCGCCCCCGCGATCGCGAAGTAGGCGACTGCCGCCAGCAGCGCCGAGGCGGGCACGGTGATGATCCAGGCGGCGACCACCTTCAGCACCACCGAACGCTTGACCAGCTGCTGGCGGTGGAAGCGGCGCAGGCTCTTGCGTTCCTTGCGCGTGATATGGCTTTGCCCGGCCTTGCCGCGCGCCTTCAGCTCGCGCAGCATCTCGGTCTTGCGCCGCATCGGGGCCGCCTCGAACTCGCGCCGGAACGCCTCGACTTCCTCGCGCTCGGTCTGCTGCGCCAGGTGGTGGCTCTCGATCTCGTCGAGGATGCGCTGGTAATTGGCCTTCAGATACTCGCGCAGGAAGCCCACGCCGAACACCGCGCCGATGGCCACATGCGTCGTGCTGACCGGCAGGCCCAGCTGCGAGGCCAGGATCACCGTGAGCGTGGCCGACATCGCGATGGCGAAGGCGCGCATCGGGTCGAGTTCGGTGATCTCGCCGCCCACGGTGCGGATCAGCCGCGGGCCGTACAGCAGCAGGCCGATGGAGATGCCCAGCGCGCCGATCAGCATGATCCACAGCGGCACCTGCGCCTTGTCGTGGATGCCCTGGCCCAGCAGTGCGTCGTTGATCGCCGCCAGCGGGCCGATGGCGTTGGCCACATCGTTGGAGCCGTGCGCGAAGCTCAGCAGCGCCGCGGCGAACATCAGCGGGATCGCGAACAGCGTGTTCACGCCATCCTTGCCCGGCTGCAGCGACACCAGACGCGCGCGGATGCGCAGGCCGGTCCACCACCACACCGCCAGCCCGACCAGGAAGCCCAGCCCCACCGCCATCGGAAAGCCCACCTTCACCAGCTGGCTCACGCCCTTCAGCAGCAGGTAGGTGGCGAACGACCAGCCCATCAGCCCGAGCAGGCGCGGCACGGTGCGGCCGGCGGCGGTCATGATGTCGTCGCGGTAGGTGATACGGCGCTTGATCACGTACAGCAGCAGCGCGGCGATCAGCCCGCCCAGCAGCGGCGACACCACCCAGCTCGCGGCGATCTGCACCAGCTTGCCCCAGTTGGCGATGCCGGTGCCGGCGGCGGCCACACCCGCACCCAATACACCGCCGACGATGGAGTGGGTGGTCGATACCGGTGCGCCGGAGGCGGTGGCCAGATTGAGCCAGAGCGCCGCCGCCAGCAGCGCCGCCATCATCACCCAGACGAAGGTCTGCGCATCGGCGATGCGCGCCGGGTCGATGATGCCGCTCTTGATCGTGCCCACCACCTCGCCACCGGCGATGATCGCGCCCGCAGCCTCGAAGATGGCGGCGATCATCACCGCCCGCCCCAGGCTCATCGCCTTCGCACCCACGGCCGGGCCCACGTTGTTGGCCACATCGTTGGCGCCGATGTTCATCGCCATGTACACGCCGATCACCCCGGCCGCGACCAGGGTCAGGCTGACCTGGCCGAAGGTGAACCACATCCAGCCCGCGACCACCGCCACGAAGGCCAGCGCCGCCGCGAACCGCGCCAATGCCGCGCCCGCACCACCGCCTGCAGCGGCCTGCACCTGATCGCCGGTGTTCATGACACTGTCCCCGAATGGTCACAAAGTCGAAATGATCGCCCAGCGGAGGACTGTTGACCATGCACCGGCCATCGCTTGGCGATCCGGCCGGGGTGATCCCTGCCCGCAACCGGGTGGGAAATCACCCGCATCCAGCCTCTCAATCCTTCGCCGACGCAGAATTCAATTCAATAAAATCAACAACTTGAACGATATTCACGGCTGGCATGCTTCTTGATGACACCAGACGCTCGCGGGTGCGGGCGGCGAAGTGCCGTGCCGCCATCGGACCCCACCCCGGCAAGGAGCCTCCAGCCGATGTCCTCACCGCCGCGCAAAGACAGCGGTTCCGGCCCGAAACCGGGCGGGACACTGTCCTATGCCGAGATGGCGCGGCGCGCGATGACCAGCGCATCGCCGGGGGCGGCGGCGTCGGCCGGCTCGCCGTCCAGCGGCATCGCTCTACCCGCCAGCACGGCCGCGGCGGCCTCCAGCTCGCCGCTGGCCAGCGGCCGTACGGGCGGCAGCAACAGCGCGCTCTCCGCGCCAATGGCCGCCATGCAGGCCCCGCCCCATGCCGCGTCCCCGCACGTGTCGGCCCCGCTGCTGCCGCCACCGGCCTCCGGCGCACATCCCTCCCCTCCACCCGCCTCGCAGCTGGCCGCCATGCCGAGCGCGGCCATATCCTCATCCTCGGCAGCCCGGCGCCAGTTGTCGCCGATGCCCGGGGCCGGCGCGTCGTCTTCGCCGCAGCCCGCTGCCGCACCCTCCGCACTCAGCTTTTTCGTGCCTCGCGATGCGCATGGGGCGCCTCGGGCGGGCGTCGACCAGAAGGTGATGGAACGGGGCTATCCGCTTGGCTTCAGCAGCCTCGAACAGGCGCGCGAGCTCACCCGCCCGTACGCCGAACTGGACCGCAGCGCCACCATCTACATCCGCGGCAGCTCGGTGACCAACCATTCGCATTCGCGGAATACCACGTTCGATGCGCAGAGCGACATCGATGCCGGCGGCGCGGGCGGCACACTGCGTTCGCGCTCCGATTTCGCCACCAACCAAAATTCGCGTCGCTCGTATCCGGTGAGAGGCAGCGCCCGGCGGATCGAACGTGAAACCAGTGCCGCCACCTTTGAGGCGACCGGCCACACAATGGGCTTCGCAGCCACGGACGACCTGCCGGCAGGGCCGCTGCTGATCCGTCCGCACACCCCGCCGCCCTCTCCGCGCATGCAGCGCGCGCGGACACTGGAAGCGACATCGTCATCGCCTCTGTCGTCTTCGGCCTCGGCTCCACTTCCCCAGCGTACGGCCCGCCACGCGGCCGCCAGCAGCGCTCCGCCCTTGCCGACGCCGTCCTCGTCACTCGCGCCGAGCCCTGCCCTGGCTTCCCACACGCCCAGCGCCGCGGCGCATGTGCCGAGCACGCCGCCGGCATCGAGCGTCGTCGCATCGAGCCCGGCCACGAGCTGGGCCCAGCGCGTGGGCAGCACGCCGTCGGCGAGCGCGGCCGGCGCGGCCAGTCCGGCGTCCCGCGGTGCGGGCGGAGCCGCAGGCCGCGGGGGGCCTTCAGGCACGGGCGGCGCCAAGCGGAAATGACACGGCAGGCCGAGTGTGGAATCGGGGTTGCTGAACCAGATGGAACGAGAACGCGGGACGACGCTGCCGCACCACCGTGCACCATCGCGCATCGCCGTGCCGGCACGTACCGGTGAACCCTCAGTTGGACGCGGTTTCCGACGCTGCCTTCTCCTGCTGCCGCACCTCGCGGAGCTTCTGCTCGTCCATGCGCAGCGCCTTCACATCGAGCGGGCGGATGGTGTCGATCTGGCAGGGGATCGGGATCAGGCCGCTGTCGTTGACGTAGATGCGGTCGAAGCGCGAGGACAGCCAGCCGCTGCGGCTGTCGATGGCGATGGTGAGCGCGTAGTCCAGGTTCTGGCACGGGCCGGACAGTTCGACCAGCCAGGCCTCGCTCGGCCGCGTCCACAGCGCCAGCGCGCTGTCGCCGAGCGGTGTCCAGCCGGTGTAGCGCGCAGGGTAGCGGATGGTGTCCACCGGCTCGCCGGCATGGCTGCGATACAGGTCCAGCCTCTCGACGCTGGTCAGGCCGGTCCCGGTGGCGCATCCGGCCACCAGCGCGGCAAGAAGAACGGGCAGACAACAGGTCGTCGCAAATCGGGTCTTCATGGAACCCCCAGGACAGGTGTGGGAGAGAGGGAAGCCGACCGATGGGCCGACGTCCCCATTCTGCATCCCGCCTGCATCGACTCAACCCACTTCCGGTCCCGGTTCAGCACCGGGCCGGCTTGCCGAACGCCGCCCGCCCCCGTATCATGCCGCGCTCACCTGGCCGGGTAGCTCAGTTGGTAGAGCAGGGGATTGAAAATCCCCGTGTCGGGGGTTCGATTCCCTCCCCGGCCACCAGATCGCGGCTTCGGTTCGTTCCAGACAGCCCGAAGCCCAAAAAAACCCGCGGAAACGCGGGTTTTTTGTTGCCAGGCATCCGGCGCCGCAGGCATGCGCCCGGCTCACCGGATGTGTTGGATATGCCCCGGGCAGGGAGGGTCGAGCGCGCTCAGCTGCGCATCGGCGAGATCAGCGCCACGGCGGCCAGGAAGATCAGCCACGGGGTCACGCCGACGAGCCACCGCCGCCAGCGCGGGCGTCCATGCAGTGGGGGGGCAGCGGCCTGGGCGGTTCGATTCATGGCATGACAGGGGGAAGTGGGGGAAAGATGGAAGCTGGGGGGGCAGCGTCAGCCGCTCGAACGCAACCGACGGCGGGGTGTCAACGTCCGGACGAGAGGACGGTGCACAGGGGGCAAGAGAGACGCCCTGCGGTGCGGACGCGGAGATGGAGCGGGAATTGCTGCAGCGCGGCGAATGCTAACCCCCTGATTTGAAAATGTGTCCTGTCTGAACTGACAGGGTGGGAGCCGATTCAGCTTGATCCCGGGACGGCAGGGGCAGGCATCAATGCGATCCTCGGCTGCGGTCGCGGAGCGGCGCAGCCCACGATGCGCAGCCGCCCCACTCCCGGCCGCCAGGCCATGGACGGAGGGGTCATCGCGGGCCGCCCCCCGTCGACCGGCTATGATCGAGCGCCCGCCGCAATCCGCGGCCGCTCCGGAGGTCGCATGCGTCTCCTTCCCTGGCTGGTGTTCTGCCTGCTTGCATCGCCGATACTCGCCCTCCCCGGCACCGCCCGCGCGGCGGACGTGCAGGCGGTGGAGGCGTTGGACATCACCCGCTACGCCGGCACGTGGCACGAGATCGCCCGGCTGCCGGTGTTCTTCCAGCGCAAGTGCGCGACGGAGATCACGGCGCAGTACACGCTGCAGGACGACGGCACGCTGGGCGTGCGCAACAGCTGCCGCAACGACGAGGGCAAGCTGGAGGTGGCCGATGGCGTGGCGAAGCGCGACCCCGCGCATCCCGGACGGCTGGAGGTGCGTTTCGCGCCCGACTGGCTGTCCTGGCTGCCGTTCACCTGGGCCGACTACTGGGTGATCGCGGTGGATCCCGATTACCAGTGGGCGATGGTGGGCGAGCCGGGCCGGGACTATCTGTGGATCCTCGCGCGCACGCCGAACCTGCCGGCGGAGCGGCTGTCGGCGCTGAAGCGCGAAGCCGAAGGCATGGGGTATTCCCTCGAAACCCTGATCGTGAACGCCCCCGGCGCCGCGCCTTCCGACGCCATCCCGGACTGACCCGCTTCGGGCGACCCACAGCCGCATCCGCGGCAGCCCCCCCATCGACCTGCATCCGCCTGGATGGCGCCCGGCCTGGCCATCCTGCCGGCACCGCACCTGCCGCAGCCGGACAGTACGCGCTAGTATGGTCGCCCTGCCCGGGGCGCTCCGGCCCGCATTCCAAACGCCACAGGAGAGTTTCGACGATGCGATTCCCACCGACCCGACGCCTCCGGACCGGCGGCACCCCGCAGGATGCGGTCCGGCTCATGCGCGTACTGTTGGCAGCAGGTGTCCTCAGCCTGCTCGCCGCCTGCACCGGGGGCCCGGTCAAGCGGGTGTCCGAGCCCACGGCCGCGATCCAGGAGCTGGAAGTGCGCGCCGACGGCAGCTGGCGCGTCGCCCTGCGGCTGCAGAACTACAGCAGCGTGCCGATGCGCTTCGAACGCGCCGCCCTGCAGCTGGAGGTGGACGGGATCGATGCCGGCCGTCTGACGGCCACGCCGCAGATCGATATCGGCCCGGAATCGGCGGACACCGCGATGGTGGAGTTCGCCCCGACCGCCCAGGCGCGGATCGCGGTGACGACCGCCCTGGCCGAAGGCCGCTCCCTGCCCTACGTGCTGGAGGGCGACATCGCCGCCTCCGCCCGCGAAGGCCGCAGCCGCGACTACCAGGTCAGGCGCCGCAGCGCCCTCAACCCGGTGCCCGGCCTGCCGGGAGTGCTGAGATAGGGTGCGCGCCGCGGACCTGGCCCGCTTCGCGAGGCGTCCGGCGCATCACACCGTGCCAGCGCCTGCTGCATCCAGCCACGACAGCGAACGTCCGTACCTGTTCCACCCATCGACCACGCAGGCCACCCGTCTTCGCCCCCGGGATGACAGCGCGCAAATGACAGCGCGCAAGCGCATGCGGCCTCCGCACACGTCGATGGCATGGCGTTCCGAGCGGCCGACGCAGCACCCGCACTCGACGCCCGACTTCCGTCATCCCGCACACCGACACACATCCCCGACTCCTCAATCCCGAATCCCGGACCATGAACACCTATAAAGCCCCGCTCACCGACCTTCGTTTCGCCCTGTTCGACGTGCTGGACGCCGAATCCACCTTCGCCCGCCTCGGCTTTTCCGATGCCAACCGCGAGCTGGTGGACGCCGTGCTCGAGGAAAGCGCGCGCTTCTCCGAAACCGTGATCGCGCCGCTCAACAGGACCGGCGACCAGGTGGGCGCGGTCTACGACAAGGCCACCGGCAAGGTGACCACGCCCCCGGGCTTCAAGGAGGCCTATGCGCAGTTCGCCGAAGGCGGCTGGAGCGGGCTGGAGGCGCCGACCGAATTCGGCGGCCAGGGCATGCCCTACACCCTCGGGGGCGCGATGAAGGAAATGCTGCACGCCTCCAATCTGGCGTGGGCGAACTTTCCGCTGCTCTCGCATGGCGCCATCGATGCCCTGCTCCAGCACGGCGCGGAGTGGCAGCAGCAGATCTTCCTGCCGCCGATGGTCGAAGGCCGCTGGACCGGCACCATGTGCCTGACCGAGCCGCACTGCGGCAGCGACCTGGGCCTGCTGAAGACCCGTGCCGAACCGCTGGAAGACGGCAGCTACGCCATCACCGGCACCAAGATCTTCATCACCGCCGGCGAGCACGATTTCACCGACAACATCGTGCACCTGGTGCTGGCGCGCCTGCCCGACGCGCCGGCCGGCAGCCGCGGCATCTCGATGTTCATCGTGCCCAAGGTCAAGGTGAACGCCGACGGTTCGCTGGGCGAGGCCAATGCGGTGCGCTGCGGCGCGATCGAGCACAAGATGGGGATCCACGCCTCGGCCACCTGCGTGATGAACTTCGACGGCGCGGTCGGCACCCTGATCGGCGAGCCGCACAAGGGCCTGATGGCGATGTTCACCATGATGAACGGCGCGCGTCTTTCGGTCGGTCTGCAGGGCCTGGGCCTGTCGGAGCGTGCCTACCAGAATGCGCTGCGCTACAGCCGTGAACGGCTGCAGATGCGTGCGCTGTCCGGCGCCAAACTGCCGGAAAAACCGGCGGATCCGATCATCGTCCACCCCGACGTGCGGCGCATGCTGCTGACACAGAAGGCGCTTGTCGAGGGCGGCCGCCTGCTCGGGCTGCAGGCGTATCTGGCGCTGGACACCGCCGAGCACAGCACGGACGACGCCGAACGCGAACAGGCCGACGCGCTGCTCGGTTTCCTGACGCCCATCGTCAAGGCCTGTCTCACCGAGTGGGGCGTGGAATGCACCTACCAAGCGCTGCAGTGCTTCGGCGGCCACGGCTACATCGCCGAATGGGGCATGGAACAGCTGGCGCGCGATGCGCGCATCACCACGCTCTATGAAGGCACCACCGGCATCCAGGCCCTGGACCTGATGGGCCGCAAGACCATGCAGCTGAAGGGTGCGGGCCTGAAAGTGTTCCTCGGACAGGTGGAGGCCTTCTGCAGGGCCGAGGCCGGCAATGCGGCGCTGGCGGAATTCGTCGGCCCGCTGGCCGAGCTGGCGCAGGAATGGGGCCGGATCACCCGCGAGATCGGCCAGCGCGCGGCGGGCGACGCCGAGGAAGTCGGCGCCGCTGCCTGGGATTACCTGTTCTACTCCGGCTATGCCTGCCTGGCCTACTGGTGGGCGCGCAGCGTGGCGGCGGCGGACGCATCCGCGCATCCGCAGGCATTCAAGGACGCCAAGCGCGAGACCGCACGGTTCTATTTCGCACGGATCCTGCCGCGCACGCGCACGCATGCGCTGTCGATCGCCAGCGGCGCCGCGCCGCTGATGGCGCTGGACGCGGACGCGTTCGACGCCTGATCGCGTTCCACTGTCGGGCCCGCCGACCGGCCCCGACCTCAGCGGTCGGGGCATCGGCCGCCCTGTGGACGGCGCGACGAAGCGTCTGCCAACCCGACGCCATCCCTCTGGCCGGCCGTTACCACGGCCCTCATCGGCACGCAGCGGGCCGCGAGCGGTACACAAACTGTCGCCGATCGCGTATAAGCTGGTGTCCCCATGAAGGACACCCGCTCGCTCGGCAGTCCCACGGCCCGCCTGGAATCAGGCGAGGTTCCCCGTCTGCGGATCGCGGCCTCGCAGGCCGCATCACCGGCGGCAGTTTCCGCCCAGACCGGCGCAGGCCCCTACCGCCTCGACAGCATCCGCCTGCTCTCGCTCGACGCGCACGGCCGCGTACTCGACTGGATCAGCTGGCAGGATGCCGCCTGTCTCTACGCGCGCGATGCCGTCGCCTGGACGCTGGGCGAGCCCTGCGCCACGGTGCATGGCGGCCTGTGCCGCGCCACCGGCCGCCAAAGCCTGCTCGATCTGCACCCGATCATCGCCGCCCGCGGCCAGGCCCGCGCGCATGCGCTCGATCCCACGCCGACGCTCACCAACGCGGCGCTGTTCGCTCGCGACCAGCATCTGTGCCTGTACTGCGGCAAGCAGTTCAGCCGGCAGAGCCTGACCCGCGATCACGTGATGCCGCTCTCGCGCGGCGGCCGCGACACGTGGGTGAACGTGGTTGCCGCATGTTTCCAGTGCAATTCGCGCAAGGGCGGGCGCACCCCGCAGCAGGCATCGATGCCGCTGCTGGCCATCCCCTACCGCCCGAGCTGGGTGGAGCATCTGATCCTGTCGAACCGCAACATCCTCGCGGACCAGATGGCGTTCCTGAAGACCCATCTGCCGCGCAACCCACGCGAACGCGACCGCCAGCACTGAGCGGGTTCCGGTGCGGCGCAGCATGTTGCGGCGTCGATCCATGACCGCGGCCCGCGACGAGTGCGACTGCCGACACAGAACCCTCCGCCGATCCGGCCGCCTGCGCCCGATGTGACGAAACGCGCCAGATTCCGCCGCGCTGCGCGCGTTGACGTGCGCAAGAGGCATGGCCGACACTTGGGAGTCGCCCCACTTCCGAACCGCGATCATGGCGCTCACGCTCGGCTTCACCGGCATGGACCAGTCCACCGAGACATCGCTGCGCTCGGTGTTCTCCGATGCGAATGCGCGGGTCGGCCATTGGGTACTGGTCAACGAAAGCGACGCGCAGTTCGTCGTGGTCGACATGGACAGCATGTACGGCCCGATGAGCTGGCTGCGGCTGCATGCGTCCGGCAAGCACGTGATCGGCTTCACCAGCGCGCCGCGCACGCAGGCGGATTACCGTCTGGGCCGCCCGGCCGACATGGCGCAGATGGCGGAATTGTTGCGGAGCATCGCCATCGAACAGGGCATCGAGGTCGGCGCCGCGCCTGTCGCCGCCGCCCCCGCGCCAGCCGCGGCGTCAGCCCCCGCACCTGCACCAGCCCCGGCACCGCCGTCCCCCGCTGCCGCGTCGATGCCGCCCCCGGCACCACCGGTGGCCGCACAACCCGCACCGCCGCCTGTCATGCCGCCTGCGATGCCTCCGGCGGCACCGGTGCCGCCGCCGGCACAGGCGCCGGTCGCGCAGGCTCCGGTGGCACCTCCGGTGGCCGCACCCACTCCGCCACCCGCTCCGGCTCCGGCCGACGCCCCGCCGCCGTCGTCGGGGGCGGGGCTGGTCGACTGGCTGCGGCCGGGCGCCCTCAGCGGGCGTGCCCGCCTGCAGCGCGGCAATGCGCCGGCGCTGCTCATCGACTTCATCGGCCGCCAGTACTTCGGCCCGGCCACGCTCAAGCCGCTGGGCCCGTATTTCGAGTCGCAGATCGCCATGCGCGAGTTCGAGCAGCTCGACGACGCCGGCTGGCAGACCGCCATCGGCGCCCTGGGCGAACCGCAGTCCATGACCCGCCTGCTCTGGCTGGGTGGACTGCTGGCCGGCGGCGGCAGCCTGCTGCCGGGCCTGGATCCGGGCGGACGGTTCATCCTCAACAAGTGGCCGCAGACCGAACGCGAATATCCGCGGCATTTCCGCATCGCCACGGTGATGATGAAGGGCCCGCAGACCATCGCCGAGATCGCCGCGGGCAGCGGTTCGTCCGCGGAGGACGTGTCCGACTTCATCAACGCCAACCTGTCCACCGGCTTCGCCGAGCCGGCGCCGGGCGGCGGCGGCGGCCTGCTGGGTCGCCTGCGCGGCACGCGCTGAGGCCCCGTCCGGGCCGGGCGTCCGGGCACACTGCCGGACCGGGGCCGGGCAAGCCCTGCATTCCTTGCCGAGCCATGGCCCGCAGGGGGAGAATAGCCGGATGATCGCCTCCGGCCTCGCCTCGCCCATCGACAGCGCACGCTACCCGCGACTGTCGCGCATCCAGACTCCTGCCGACCTGCGCACGTTCGACGTCTCCGAACTGGGCGCCATCGCCGACGAACTGCGCGCTTACCTCATCGAATCGGTGGGTAAGAGCGGCGGCCACTTCGGCGCCGGGCTCGGCGTGATCGAGCTCACCGTCGCCCTGCACTACCTCTACGACACCCCGGACGACCGCATCGTCTGGGACGTGGGTCACCAGACCTACCCGCACAAGATCCTCACCGGCCGCCGCGACGTGATCCACACCGTCAAGCAGCAGGGCGGCGTCTCGCCTTTCCCCAAGCGCGAGGAAAGCGAGTACGACACCTTCGGGGTGGGCCATTCCTCCACCTCGATCTCGGCCGCACTGGGCATGGCCATCGCCGCGAAGCGTGCCGGCCACGACCGGCGGATGGTCGCCGTGATCGGCGACGGCGCGATGACCGCCGGCATGGCCTACGAGGCGCTGAACCACGCCGGCGGCATGGACGAGGAGCCCGACCTGCTGGTCATCCTCAACGACAACCAGATGTCGATCAGCGAGAACGTCGGCGGCCTGACCAAGATGCTGGGCCGGCTCACCGGCAGCCGTACGCTCAACGCGCTGCGCGAGGGCGGCAAGAAGCTGCTCGGCGACAAGCGCACCAGCGCCCCGGCGCGTTTCGTTCGCCGCTGGGAAGAGCACTGGAAGGGCATGTTCGTGCCGTCCACGCTGTTCGAGGAAATGGGCTTCCACTACACCGGTCCCATCGACGGCCACGACATCGGCGACCTGGTGGCCACGCTCAAGACGCTGAAGACCCTGCGCGGCCCGCAGCTGCTGCACATCATCACCACCAAGGGCAAGGGCTACGAACTGGCCGAGGGCGACCAGATCGGCTACCACGCGGTCTCGCCCTTCGACCCGGAAAAGGGCGTGGTCGCCAAGCCGGGCGGCGCGAAGAAGCCCACCTACACCGACGTGTTCGGCGACTGGCTCTGCGACATGGCCGCCGCCGACCCGCTGTTGCTGGGCATCACCCCGGCGATGCGCGAGGGCTCGGGGCTGGTGCGTTTCAGCAGGGAGTATCCCGACCGCTATTTCGATGTCGCCATCGCCGAGCAGCACGCGGTGACGCTGGCCGCGGGCATGGCCTGCGAGGGCGCGAAGCCCGTGGTCGCGATCTATTCCACCTTCCTGCAGCGCGGCTACGACCAGCTGGTGCACGACGTGGCGATCCAGAACCTGGACGTGCTGTTCGCGATCGACCGCGGTGGCGTGGTCGGCCCGGACGGCGCCACCCACGCGGGCAATCTGGACCTGAGCTACCTGCGCTGCGTGCCGAACATGGTGGTGATGACGCCGGCCGACGAGAACGAGTGCCGGCAGATGCTCAGCACCGGGCATCGCTACGCCGGCCCGGCCGCGGTGCGTTACCCGCGCGGCACCGGCCCCGGCGTCGCCATCGATCCCGGTCTGGACACGCTGCCGATCGGCAAGGCCGAGGTCCGGCGCACGGGCGCGCGCATCGCGCTGCTGGCCTTCGGCGCGACCGTGCCGGCGGCCGAGCAGGCCGGCGACGCGCTCGGCCTGACCGTGGTCAACATGCGCTTCGTGCGCCCGCTGGACCGCGCGCTGATCCTCGAACTGGCGGAGACGCACGCGGGCTTCGTCACCCTCGAAGACAACGTGGTCGCCGGCGGTGCCGGCTCCGGCGTGGCCGAACTGCTGGCGGCCGAAGGCATCGCCATGCCGATCCTGCACCTGGGGCTGCCCGACGCCTTCCAGCACCACGCCAGCCGCGAGCAGCTGCTCGCCGAGGCCGGACTGGATGTCGACGGCATCCGCAGCGCGGTGCAGGCACGCTGGCCACAGCAGCCGGGCCAGACTGCGGCACGCGCGACGGGCTGAGCGCGTCGATGGCATCGATGCCCCGCCTGGCCGCCGCCGTCGGCGCCGGCCTGTTGTGCATCGCGGCCGGGTGGTGGATCGGCCGCAGCACCGCCGTCAGTGGCGATCCCGGCGTCCACGTACCCATCGGCACGGCGCCGGCCGCTGCCCCTGCCACCTCAGCCGATGCGGCGCCGGCGACCGGGACGGGTGCGAGCAGCGCCGAGCCCGCACCCGCCTACGCGCTGCCCAACACCCATGTGCACGCGGTGCCCGACGCCCGCGCAGGTCGGGCCTACGAGGTCTGGGTGGATCTGCCGCCGTCGTATGTCGAGAACGACCGCCCCTATCCGGTGGTGTTCACCACCGATGCCGACGTCGGGTTCCCGCTGATCCGCAGCCTGCGGCGCCGGATCGGCGCGAAGGGGCAGAACATCGAGGACTTCGTGCTGGTCGGCCTGTCCTTCGCGGTGGGCGAGGAGTCGATGCCGAGCAAGCGGCGCGACTACACCCCGACCGACCCGTTCGCCCGGCCTTCACCGCCCGCGAACACCAGGGCGTACCGTCGTGGCGACACCTATGGCCAGGCGGCGGCCTATCGCGACTACATCGAGCGCGACGTGTTCCCGCTGATCGCCAGCCGCTACCGGGTCGACATGACGCGTTCGGTGTACGTCGGCCACTCGCTGGGCGGCCTGTTCGGAAGCTATGTGCTGCTGACCCGACCGGAGATGTTCCGGCATTACGTGCTCGGCAGCCCGTCGCTGTGGTTCGACCGCCGGACCATCTTCGATATCGAGGCCGACTACGCGCGTGCGCATCGCGACCTCCAGGCGGACGTCCAGCTGTACATCGGCGAGTACGAAACCTTCGGCGACGGGCCGCGTCACATGAAGACCGTGGACATGGTGGGCGACACGCATCGCTTCGCGGCGACGCTGCGCCAGCGGCGCTACCCCGGCCTGCGCGTGCATGCCGAAACCCTTCCCGACGAAGACCACCTCACGATCCTGCCGCGGATGATCGTGCGCGGGCTGCAGCGCGCCCTGCCCGGCCACGGGCCCTACACCGGCGCGTGAGCGCAGGCGCAAGGCCGGCGCACGCGCCGCACGTGCGCGTCAGGGCTCCTCGATCGTGTATCCCCGCGCCTGCAGCAGGCCCAGGGCGTTGTCCTCGCCGATCAGGAACTCCACCGGCAGAATGGCGAAGCTGGCCGTGTGCGCGTCCAGCATCGTGTCGACCTCCTTCAGCCACGCATCGCGCACGCGCGCCCGCAGGCTCTCGATGCCGAGCTGGCGCGCCGCCTCGGCACTGCCGAAGGCGTCGGCGCAGGCCTTGAACTGGCTGCGGTGGCCGGACAGCGCGCGCAGGCGCCCGACATCGCCCGTCGCCCAGGCGTTGGCGCGCGCGCGCATGTTCTGCAGATCGCCTTCGATGCGGTCGAGCGTGAGCCGGAAACATTCCTGATCGGCCAGCGTGGTCCGCGAAAACTCGCGCACGAGCTTTTTGGGGTCGACGATCTTCAGCGTGATCGTGGGCTGGGTGATCGGCACCTTCGCCCGCTTGGCCGCACGCTCGACGACGTCCTCGGCCACCTCGCGGTGGGTCATGCCCTGCTGCTCGATGGCCTTTTCGTAGAGATGGAACGCGGCGAAGATCGGCCGCCACTCCTCGACATCCCGGTCGCGGCCGATGTAGCGCGCCTTCAACGGCAGCCAGCGCGCGTACTGCTCGGCCGACACCATCTGCTGCAGGGTCTTGCCGTCCGGGTTGCGCCGCGCCTTCAACAGGGACGGGATCAGCGCCAGCCGCCTGAAAAACCCGGCATCCGTGTCGAACTCCACCTTGGGCATCAGCAGCAGGCGCTCGGCATTGACCACGCGCCGCTCGACCGTGCTGGAATCCCATTCCATCCGCTTGGGCAGCGGGTCCTGGGTGCCGAGGATCCACATCACGTGATCGCCCTTGCGGACCTTCCACAACCCCGGGCCGGGCTGCGCACCGACGACCACGATGGTGTCCAGCTGGCGTTCGCCCGCAGTGGGTGCGTAGGAATCCTCGACGGGCTCCGCGGGCGGCGTGGACGCGGTGCCGGTGTCCAGCGGCGGAGCACCCGCATGCCCGAGGCCTGCGGTCGAGAGCAGCGCGGTGAACAGCACGGCGCGCAGAAGCGAGAAAGACTGGGGCATCGGGATCTCGTGGGGGACGGGAAAGGGAAGAACGGTGCGGAGGCCTGCGCAAGGAGGGCGGCCCGCAGGACCGGGCATCACGCATCCGTGGTGAATCTCAGCGGCAGACATCAACAGCCGAGCTCGACGGCCTGCCACGAAGGTCGAGCCTCGACCGGCTCTGTCCAGGGCCCACCGGACAGTGGCCGGAGCGCGGTGCAGACTACGACGCCGGGGCCGATGCGCGATGAACGGGACGATACCCCCGCACGGATGGATGCGCGCCGCGGCCGCTCCCGGGCCCGCGCATCGCGCAGGCGGCGCCGCGGACGCCGGCATGGGCAGCCCGCACGCGCTGTGGTTACACTCCCCTCCTTTCGGGGATCACACGATCGGGGAGCTGCACGATGACAGGACCGACCCAGCCCGCGCCCGACGCGACGCCAGGCTCGACCACGGCGTACCGGGAGCCGACGCTGTGGCAGGCGCTGCTGCCGCTGATCGCGCTGTTCGCGATGCTGGCCGCCTCGGTCTACGTCTTCGCCGACAACTCCTCCTACGGCGGCAACCAGATCGCGCTGCTGCTGGCCGGCGGCCTGGCGGCGGTGATCGGCCTGCGCAACGGCCTGCGCTGGGACGACATCCAGGACGCCATCACCCACGGCGTGGCGATCTCGACCAACGCCATCCTGATCCTGCTCAGCGTGGGTGCGCTCATCGGCACCTGGATCCTGTGCGGCGCGGTGCCCACCCTGATCCACTACGGCCTGCTGCTGCTGCATCCGTCCTATTTCTACCCCGCGGTGTGCCTGGTCTGCGCGCTGGTGGCGCTGAGCATCGGCAGCTCCTGGACGGTGGCCGGCACGCTGGGCGTGGCGCTGATGGGCGTGGCCCAGGGCCTCGGCCTGGACCCGGCGATCACCGCCGGCGCGGTGATTTCCGGCGCGTACTTCGGCGACAAGATGTCGCCGCTCTCGGACACCACCAATCTCGCGCCCGCCGCCGCCGGCAGCGAACTGTTCGCGCACATCCGCCACATGGGCTGGACCACGCTGCCCAGCATCGCCCTGGCGCTGGTCGGCTTCGCGGTCATCGGCCTCGGCAGCGGCGCGCCCACGGTGGAGGCCGGCTTCGGCGACCTCTCGGCCGAACTCGCCAAGCGCTTCGCCATCGGCCCGCATCTGCTGCTGCCGCTGGTGGCGGTGTTCGTGCTGGCGATCCGGCGCTTCCCGGCCTACCCGACCATTCTCGTCGGCGCCCTGCTCGGTGGCGTGTTCGCCATCGTGTTCCAGCCCGAGGCCACCCTGGCGCTGTCGCCGCGCGATGACCTCAGCCGTCCCGCGGCGCTGGTCGCCGGCGCCTGGCAGGCGCTGATCGGTGGCTACAGCGCCGAATCGGGCAACGCGGCCGTGGACGAGCTGCTCAACCGCGGCGGCATGTCGAGCATGCTCAACACCGTGTGGCTGATCGTGTGCGCGATGAGCTTCGGCGCGGTGATGGAGAAGGCCGGCCTGCTGGAGCGGCTGATCCGCAGCGTGCTGCGCGTCGCGCGCTCGACCGGTTCGCTGATCGTCGCCACGCTGGCCACCAGCTTCGGCACCAACGTGCTGGCCGCCGACCAGTACCTCGCCATCGTCCTGCCCGGCCGGATCTACCGGTCCGAATACGAAAAGCGCGGCCTGGCGCCGGTGAACCTGTCGCGTGCCCTGGAGGACGCCGGCACCATCACCTCGCCGCTGGTGCCCTGGAACACCTGCGGCGCGTACATGGCGGCCACCCTGGGCGTGGCGACGCTGGATTACCTGCCCTATGCGCTGTTCAACCTGATCAACCCGCTGCTGGCCGGCGTGCTGGCCTATGTCGGCTTCAAGATCCTGCGGATCGAGATCGCCGGCAAGGTGGCGACACACCACGACGCCTGAGCGCGACGCCGGGGCGCGGCAACGGGCGCGATGCCCGGCACCGCGCGTCGTCGCCCGCGCAGGTGCATCGCCCTTTTCATTCAATCCCGTATCGGACCTGCGACATGGACAATCGATCGATTCACGGCATGTGGTCCTCGCGCCTGGCCTTCATCCTCGCCGCCACCGGTTCGGCCGTGGGCCTCGGCAACATCTGGCGCTTTCCGTACATGACCTCGGACAACGGCGGTGGCGCCTTCGTGCTGGTCTATCTGGCCTGCGTGGCCCTGGTCGCACTGCCGATCCTGTTCGCGGAGCTGGCCATCGGCCGTCGCGGGCGGCGCAGCCCGATCAACACGCTGCTGGACGTCTCGCGCGAGGACGGTCTGGGCCGCAGCTGGTCCGGACTCGGCTGGATGGGCATCGTGGCGGGCGTGTTCATCCTGTCCTTCTACAGCGTGGTCGCGGGCTGGACGCTGCACTACGCGTGGCTGTATCTGATGCAGCTGTTCGGCGGCGCCGGCATTTCGGACCCGGCCGCCACCTTCGGCGAACTGCTGTCCAACCCGGGCGAGCTGATCTTCTGGCACGGCATCTTCATGCTGATGACCGTGCTGGTGGTCGCCCTCGGCGTGGAGAAGGGCCTGGAGCGTTCGGTCAAGCTGCTGATGCCCGCACTGCTGCTGATGCTGCTGGTACTGCTGGGCTACGGCATCTCCACCGGGCATCTGGCCGAAGCCGCGACCTTCCTGTTCCGCCCGGACTTCAGCAAGATCACGCCCGGCGTGGTGTTGAGCGCGATGGGCCAGGCGTTCTTCTCGCTGAGCCTGGGCATGTGCGCGATGATGACCTACGGCGCGTATCTGCCCCGCGATGTGTCGATCCCGCGCGTCGGCGCGGCGGTGGCGCTGGCCGATACCGGCATCGCCCTGCTCGCGGGGCTGGCGATCTTCCCGATCGTGATCCAGTTCCTGGGCACGCCCACCGGCGGTGGCGCGGGGCTGATCTTCACCTCGCTGCCGTCGGCGTTCAACCAGATGGGCGCGGTGTTCGGCCTGCTGTTCTTCGTGCTGCTGGCGGTGGCGGCCTGGACCAGTTCGATCTCCCTGCTCGAGCCGGCCTCGGCGTATCTGGTCGAACGCGGCTGGAGCCGCAAGCGCGCGGCGATCGCGATGGCCGTGCTGTGCTGGGCGCTGGGCCTGCTGTCGGCACTGGGCTTCAACGTGCTGAGCGATGTCCGCCCGCTGGGGCAGGACACCATCCTGGACGCGATCAATCTGGTCGCCAACGACATCCTGCTGCCGGTGGGCGGCCTGGTGATCGCGATCTACGCCGGCTGGCGTCTGGATCGCCAGCGCCTGCGCGAGCAGATGCACGGCGCACCGGCCGCGTTCTTCACCGTGTGGACCTGGCTGCTGCGTGTGGTCGCACCGCTTGCGGTCACCGCGGTGCTGGCGGTCAAGCTGTACGACGCCCTGCAGCGGCTCTGACCTCGCCCCCGCCCGGACGAAAACGGCCACGCCCTGGGGCGTGGCCGTTTTCATGTGCGGACCGAGGTCCGCGTTGTAGCCCGCATGCCGTGCGGCACGAACCTTCGCGTCAGGATCGACAGGGCCGGCATGCACGGAGCGGCGCATTCCGCCTGCTCAGAGATGGAACCCACCCGAGGCGTGGCGCCTCGGGCCGGCGGCTTCAGGCGACTTGCCTCAAGCGGGTGACGCCGCCCGTGCCGGCCCATGGCGATCGAAACCGGGCCATCGAAACCGCGCCATCAAATGGGGCGATCGAACCGGAAAGGCATCGATCGCATGTCCGCATCTCGGGCCTGACGCCTGAGGCTGCAGCCTCAGGCGCCCTGCGCCTTCAGTCGCGCCAGATAGCCATTCAATTCCCGCTTCACCACCGGGAACAGCATGTACACACCGATCAGGTTGGGGATGGCCATGATGAACAGCAGCGCGTCGGCGACATCGACGATGCTGCTGAGATTCATCGTGCAGCCCACCACCGCCATCGCCAGGAAGAAGACCTTGAAGCCGTAGAGCGCGGCCTTGGATTCCCGCGCGAGGAAGCTGGCGGCCTTGGCGCCGTAGTACGCCCAGGTGATGGTGGTGGAGAAGGCGAACAGGAACACCGCCACCGTCAGCAGATACGGGAACCACGACACCACCGAGGCGAAGGCCTGCGAGGTCAGCTGCACGCCCTGCGCGGTGCCGCTGACGGCCGAGCCCTGCAGCGCGGCGAGCTCGCCGGAGATGATGATGACCAGCGCGGTCATGGTGCAGATCACCACGGTATCGATGAAGGGTTCCCAGAGCGCGACGAAGCCCTCGGTCACCGGCTCCCGCGTCTTCACCGCGGAGTGCGCGATGGCGGCGGAGCCCAGGCCCGCCTCGTTCGAGAACGCCGCGCGGCGGAAGCCCTGGATCAGGGCACCGATCACGCCGCCGGTCACACCCTCGGCAGTGAACGCACCGTTGATGATCTGCGAGAAGGCGTCGGGCACGTGCTGGACGTTCACGCCGATCACGAACAGGCAGCCCAGCACGTACAGCGCGGCCATCGCCGGCACCAGCTTGGAGGTCACGCTGCCGATGCGCTTGATGCCGCCGATCACCACCAGGCCGGCCAGCACCGCATACACCAGACCGAACAGCCAGCCGCGCCCGGCCATCGGGCTGGCATCGCCGCCGGTGACCACGATGAACTGGGCGTAGGCCTGGTTGGCCTGGAACATCGCGCCGGCGCCGATCCCGCCGAGCATCGTGCAGACCGCGAACACCGTCGCCAGCAGCACGCCGAAGGCCTTGAGGCTGGGGTAGTTCTCGGCGATACCGCGGCCGAGGTAGTACATCGGGCCGCCGGACACGGTGCCGTCGGCCTTCACCAGGCGGTACTTCACGCCCAGCGTGCACTCCACGAACTTGGTCGACATGCCGAGCAGGCCGGCCAGGATCATCCAGAACGTGGCGCCCGCGCCGCCGATGCTCAGGGCGACCGCCACGCCGGCGATGTTGCCTAGGCCCACGGTGCCGGACACCGCGGAGGTCAGTGCCTGGAAGTGGCTGATCTCGCCCGAGCTGTGCGGGTCGGAAAAATCGCCCCGGATCAGGCGGAAGCCATGAGTGAAGCCGCGGATGTTGATGAAGCCGAAGTAGAGGGTGGACGCGATGCCGGCGAGGATCAGCCAGCCGAGGATCAACGGGAACATCACCGGCGCCTCGTCGGTGCCGCCCACGCGCACCGCGTAGAAAATGGCATTCGAGACGGCGGCGGCCACCGGCTGCATCGCCGCGTCGATGCGCGCATCCAGCGATTGCGGCGGCGCCTGTTCTGCCTCTACAACGGTTTGGCCCGCCTCGGCGGCCGGCTCCTGGGCGGACAGCCCGAACGGGGCGGCTAGTGCGATCAGGGCGAAGACGGCGACCAGCAGGCCGACCGACAGGGCGCGTATCCGCATGGGGGAGCTCCTCGGCAAAACGCCGAGTCTACCCGTTCCGGGCGTTCAGGCAACGCTCATGCGCCGGCTGCAAAGCGCACTGCAGCCGCGGCGATGAGGTCTGCCGCGCCGTGCGCATGCCCCCGCATGTGCCGGGCCACCCGCCTGGGGGCACCACGGCGGCCACCATGCCGGGCCGTCGGCGCCGATCCCAATGGCTACATCTTCTTCGCCCAGGCGCTGCACCAGCCCTTGGCCGCGACCGTGTTCTTGGGAAACAGCGTGCACGGGCCGTACGCCTGCCCTGCCCCGGCCTTGTAGAAGTTGCAGTTGGCGCAGGAACTGCCGGGCTTGAAGGCGGCGTGCTTCACCGCGGCGGCATTGTCGGTATAGGCCAGCGCCTTGGCCGCGGGGTCCGTGAGCGGCAGTGCCGGCAGCGGAGCGCTGGCGGCCTGCACCCGTGCGGCACCGGCGAGCAGCGGCACCGACGCGGCGGCGGCGACTGCGGAGAGGAGGAAACGACGGCGGCATGGGTCGTGCGGCATGGGATCGGTCCTGCGCATGAAGAATGCGGCCAGTATCGGCAACCCGCCTGCGCCCACCTTGAGCGGGGTCAAATCCGCAGGACGCCCCGTGCCCGCGCATCGGCCGGCGAAGCAGGTCGCGCGCTGCACGTGTGGGTGTTCGCGTGTGTGTGTGCGCGTGCGGAAGCGGCACGGACGGTGACTGCGACGCAAGCAGTGCCTGCGGTGAGTGCGGTGAACGCAGCAGGACCGTCCGCATGCGCAGCGATCGAGACGCGGCTCTCGAGACACCCGGCGGTCATGGGCGACCGGAGACGGACCGGATGCATCCGGCTTGATCGTCACACACCAGCACCTGCCCCGATGAGGCCCCGACCAAGGGCCCGCACGGCCGCCTGGCCGCGTCCCCGCGACATGAGTCGTATCCTTGCCACCTCGCCAGACCGACCACCGCCATGCTCGACCACGAACGTTCCGCCCGCCAATCGCTGATCGACACCTGCTGCGCGATGAGCGCCGGCGGCCTGTCGGTGGGCACCTCCGGCAACGCCAGCCTGCGCTGGGGGACGGGCCTGCTGATCACCCCGACCGGCCGCGCCTACGACCGCCTGCAGCCGGAGGACATCGTGTTCCTGCAGGCCGACGGCCACTGCCCGCCGGGTCAGCTCATCCCGTCCAGCGAATGGCGCTTCCACTGCGACATCCTCGCGCGCTACCCCGACATCGGCGCGGTGGTGCACACCCACTCCACCTATGCCACCGCCCTCGCCTGTCTGGGCCAGGCCATTCCGCCGTTCCACTACATGGTGGCCGTGGCCGGTGGCCACGACATCCCCTGCGCGGACTACGCCACCTTCGGCACACCAGAGCTGTCCGACCACGTGCTGCGCGTCCTGGATGGGCGCCGCGCCTGCCTGATGGCCAACCACGGGCAGATCGCCACCGGCCCCACCCTCGCCGCCGCCTATGCGCTGGCGCAGGAGGTCGAAAACCTGGCCCGGCACTATCTGCTGGCGCGCAGCCTCGGCCCGACCCGCGACCTGCCGCCCGAGGAAATGGCCCGTGTGCTGGAGAAATTCCGCAGCTACGGCCAGCAGCGTTCGGACGACTGAACCGCGCCGGCCCGGCATCATGCGCCGGCGGCATGAATGGCTGCCGCCGGGTCATGCGACCGCCGCACGGGGTCCGCTACACTGCGGCCCATGAACGCTCCCACCTCCGCACCCGCCTTCGACCACAACCTCTACGCCGGCTGCGCCGCCCAGATCGTGGCGCACACCCGCGAACTCGCCGCCAAGGGCTGGACCCCGGCCACCGCCGGCAATTTCTCGATCCGCATGGACGCCAACCACGCGGCGATCACCATTTCCGGCAAGGACAAGGGCCGCCTGACCGAGGCCGACATCATGGTGGTGGACATGGACAACACGCCCGTGGCCACCCACCACCGGCCGTCCGCCGAGACCGCCCTGCACACCCATCTCTACCGCCGCTACCCGGACGTGGGCGCGGTGCTGCACACCCATTCGCCCAACCAGACCATCGCCGGCCTGCTGTTCGCCGAGGAAGGCCGGGTCCGCCTGCGCGGCTACGAGCTGTTCAAGGCGCTGCGCGGCCACACCACCCATGAGGGCGAGCTCGACCTGCCGGTGGTGCCCAACGCGCAGGACATGGACGTGCTGACCGCCAGCGTGGACGCCGTGCTCACCCAGCCCAACACCTGGGGCTACCTGATCGCCGGCCACGGCCTCTACGCCTGGGGCCGCGACATCAGCGAAGCCCGCCGGCATCTGGACGCCTTCGAATTCATGCTGGACTGCGAACTCCAGCTGCGCCGCCTGCGCGGCGCGTAGTCCGCACCCTGCCCGCCCTCCCGCAGGAGGGCCTTCAGGCCCGACCCACGCTGCCGCGATGCGTGCAGGACGGCCTTCAGGCCCGAACACCCCACATGGAACGTCCCGCGCATGCCAACGCATGCGATCAGGATGTCGGTGATCGGAATGCCGGTGATCGTGCCTGAAGGCCCTGCTGCGAAATCGTGATCCAGCCGCTCAGGCCGCTGCGTCCCGCCGTCCGCGATTGAACCCCACCCCACCCTGCCGCATAGTCGGCAGGCCCCCGCCGTCACCGGAGCCCCGCCCATGAGCCGCCTGCGCATCTTCATCGCCGACCGCCCCGACATGCCGCTGAGCACCACCCACGACCATGCCGAGATGGCCACCGCGCTGGCGAAGATCGGCGTCGACTTCGAGCAGTGGGAGGCCGCGCAGCCGATCACGCCCGGCGACCCGCCGGAGGCCATCATCGCCGCCTACAAGCCCGACATCGACCGCATCAGCGCCGAACGCGGCTTCACCACCATCGACGTGGTCAGCATCGCCCCGGACAACCCTAAGCGCGACGAGATGCGCGCCAAGTTCCTCGACGAGCATTTCCACAAGGAAGACGAAGTGCGCTTCTTCGTCGCCGGCTCGGGCCTGTTCACGCTCCACGTCGAGGGCAGGGTCTACGAGGTGCTGTGCGAAGCGGGCGATCTGATCTCGGTCCCCGACGGCACCCTGCACTGGTTCGACATGGGCCCGGAGCCGAGTTTCGTCGCGATCCGGTTTTTCCAGCAGCCGGACGGCTGGGTGGGGCATTTCACGGGGACGGACATCGCGCGGCGGTTTCCGCGGTATGAGGTGGGGCAGGCGGATTGATCGCACTTGCGAATTGCGCCAAGTGATCGCCTCATGGAAAAGCAAAAGCTTCCGCGCTTGCGCGCGGGTGACTTTTCTTTGCGTGCCCAAAGAAAAGTCACCAAAAGAAAGGGCAGCCCATCGTCGCGCCCGGCGCTGCGCGCCGGGTCCGCAGGCCTCGCGGGGTTTTTCGAAGGCACATCCCTGTGCCATCGAAAAACGCACGACATCCTGTCGTGCGCCCTGCGGGCCCGATCCACGAGGCCTGCCGCTCCGAAGGGCCATCGAAAAGCGCCACCTCGGCAACAAAGAAAGTAGATTTCCAACGAACACTTCGGGTAAGAACGCGATGTTCGTTGAAAGCACCGCAGGCACACAAGCCACCGCATTATCATTGAGACGCATCGAGTTGACTGCGAAACGACTGGACTCTCCACGTCCAGAAGTGACAAGCAAGCAATCCCACGAGTTGCTGTTGCAGTTGACTTTGACTTCAACCGCCCTCCGAAGCGGCGGGTCTCGCGGACAAGGCCCGCAGGGCGCGCGGCAGGAAGCCGCGCGTTTTTCGATGGCACAGGGATGTGCCTTCGAAAAACCCCGCGAGACCCGCGTACCCGGCGCGAAGCGCCGGGCGCGACGATGGGCTGTGCTTTCTTTTGCCTACTTTATCTTTGCACAAGCAAAGAAAAGTATGGTCGCGCGACAGCGCGAAAGCCTTGCTTTCCGGTCAACCATAAGCGCCCAACACTCATGCTCATCCTCACCGACATCGAAGGCACCACCTCCTCCATCTCCTTCGTCAAGGACGTGCTGTTCCCGTACGCCCGCCGCGCGCTGCCCGCCTTCGTCCGCGCCCGCGGCCATGAGCCCGAGGTCCGGCGCTGGCTGGATGCGGTGGCGACCGAACACGGCGGCGTCTGCGACGACGGCATGATCGTGGAGATCCTGCAGGGCTGGATCGACGAAGACCGCAAGCACACCGCGCTCAAGGCCCTGCAGGGCATGATCTGGCAGGACGGCTACCGCGGCGCGGATTTCACCGCGCACATCTATCCCGATGCCGCCGAGCGCCTGCGCGCATGGGAGGCCGCGGGCATCGCGATGGCGGTGTATTCCTCCGGCTCGGTGCCGGCGCAGCGCCTGTTCTTCGCGCATACCGACGCGGGCGACCTCAGCCCGCTGTTCGGCGCCTGGTTCGATACCGAGGTCGGGCACAAGCGCGATGCCGACAGCTATCGGGAGATCGCGCGGCGCCTGCAGCGCGCGCCGGCGGAGATCCTCTTCCTGTCCGATGTGGTGGAGGAACTGGACGCCGCACGCGACGCCGGCATGCGCACCACCCTGATCGACCGGCGCGAGGACTACCCGCAGCCGCGCGTGGGCGAGGCCGCGCACGGGCACCCGCGCTGCGAGCGCTTCGACGGCGTCGAGGTGGGTTGAGGCCATGCGCACGGCGACCGCGATGCACGGGATGCTGTCCTGCCTCGCGCCGCGCCGGCCGCGCGCAGAGGGTCGCGGACGCAGGTGCGCGCCGCCGCTGGCATGGGCGATGGCCTGGGTCATGGCATGCGCACTGCTCGCCAGTGCGACGGCGTCCGCGCAGTTCCGCTACACCGACGGCATCCGCCAGCGCGATGCCGAGCTGCTGCAGCGTCAGATCGCCGCACTGGCGCCGCAGCGCGCGGGCACGGTCGACCTGTACACGCTGGGCTTCGCCGGGGACAGCACCGAGAACGTGTTCCGCAACGAGGTGCACTACTTCGAGGATCTGATGCGGCAGCGCTTCGGTGCAGACGGCCGCACGCTGGCGCTGGTCAATCACGCCGACAGCCTGTTCGTGCGCCCGCGCCCGCTCGCCACGCTGGAAAACCTGCGCACCGCGCTGGCCGGGATCGGCGACGCGATGGACCCGGACGAGGACATGCTGCTGCTGTTCATGACCATGCACGGCAGCCGCGACCATCGCCTGCAGGTGCAGATGGCGCCGGCCATCAGCGAATGGCTCAGCCCGGAGGACATCCGCGAGGCGCTGGACGACGCCGGCATCCGCAACCGCGTGGTGGTCATCTCCGCATGTTTCTCCGGCGGCTTCATCCCGGCGCTGCGCGACGAGCACACGGCGGTGCTGACCGCGGCGCGCGCCAACCGGCCCTCGTTCGGCTGCGGCACCGAGTCGGTGGCCACGTACTTCGGCCGCGCGTGGATGATCGAAGGCCTCAACGCCACCACAGACCCGCTGGCGGCATTCGACAGCGCGCGCACGCGCATTCGCGAGCGCGAACGCGCGGAAGGCTTCGACCCGTCCCTGCCCCAGCGCCACATCGGCAACGGCATCCGCAAGACGCTGGCCGCCTGGCAGGCACAGCTGCAGCCGGGGCCACCGCTGGCCTATCCCTACGTGGAAGAGGCTCCGGACGTGCAGACAGCCGACAAGGACGGCCGCGGCCTCATCCGCCACAACGGCCCGCGGCCCACGGACAAGGGGCGAGGCCGCGCATCCGGGCCGGCACCGGCCGATGACGCAGCCTTGGATTCGCCGCAGGACGATGCGGAGTCGCGTGTTGAGGATGCGCTGGACGATCCGCACGCGGACGGCGCCGCGCAGGACGGCCCCTCGACGCCGCGACACTGATCGGAACCGCACGGTCCCTCGACGCAGGATTTGCGGCGGCATGCTCGATGGCGGCACCGTCCATTGCGGTACCGCCCATTGCCGCACGGTCGATGACCATCCAGTCGAAAGCGGCGCGTTCTGGCGCGCACGTCACCGCATCGCTCAGCCGTGCGGCGTTTCGCCCCGCGCGAGTTTCTCCAGCAGATCCGCTGCCCGTGCTTCGCGCGTCTGCGCGCGCTTCGCGGTCGCGACGCGCCAGCAGATGGCGTAGCGGTTGGTGCGGTTCAGCGCCTCGAAGGCGGCGCGCATCTCCGGATTCCGCGCCAGCGCAGCAGCCAGCTCCGCCGGCACTTCCATCGTCGCGGCGCCCGCATAGGCCGCGGCCCAGCGCCCGTCGGCCCTGGCCGCCTCGATCTCGCGCAGCCCGCCCGCGCGCATGCGTCCGGCGGCGACCAGGCGCTCGGCGTGGCCGATGTTGATCTTCGACCAGAGGCTGCGCGCACGCCGCGGGGTGAAGCGCTGCAGGAACCACTGCGCATCGTCGCCGCGCTTCTGGCCGTCGATCCACCCGTGGCAGAGCGCGACATCCAGCGCGTCGGCGTAGTTCACGCTGGCGATGTCGGCCCCCTTCTTGGCGATGCGCAGCCACAGGCCGGGCGCGTTCGCGTGCGCGGTCAGCCAGGCCTCCCATGCACGCGCGTCGGCGAACGCGATGATCGGCAATCCGTCCGGCCCGCTGCGGGCCGGCGTGTCCGGCGACACGCCGCGCTGGCTCGGGCGACGTCCGCTCATGGTGCGGCACCGGCCTCAGGCGCGGGCGCAGGCACTTCGACCAGCCGATACGCGGTGGCGGCACGCTGCTCGCCCTGCCAGCGGTCGAACATGCGCACCTCGATCCGGTGCTCGCCCGCGGGCAGGTCGGTGGGCAGCGTGCCGCGCCACAGGTGCGGCGAGGGTGCGGCTTCCGGCGAACGGTCGTAGCCGCGCGGAACGGCCGCGCGGTCGTCGGCCACGTTCTCGGCAAGCAGACGCGGGTCGGGCCGGACCACCCGGGTCATCGGACGCCATTCGCCGTCGTCGATGCGGTAGTCCACCCGGCTGTCCGCTTCGCCCATGTAGACGTTGGCATACACGCCGAAGGCCGGGTACGCGCCGCGACGCAGGCTGGCGGGCGCGTGCAGGTGCATCGCATGCGTCTGCGCGGACGCGTGCGCCGGCGCATCGGGCGCGGGCCCGGCCACGCGCCAGGCCAGGCGATAGGCGCCGCCGTCGGCGGGCACATGCAGCCGGGCATAGCCGTTAGGCGTACCGTCGTCCATGGTCGCGTCGGGTACACCGCGCGCATCGGGCACACCGGTCCAGAACGCACCGCAGGCGGCGCCGGTCACGAACTCGTGCAGCGGCTGCGCGCCGTGCCAGCCGCTGGCGATGCCGTGGCGCACATGCCGCTGGGCATGCGCATGCCCGCTGAGCACCAGCACCTGCGGCACGTCTCGCAGCAGCGCGAACAGCCGCTCGCGGTCGGCATCGCGGAAGGTGTCGCGCCCGTCCGGTTCCCAGAGCGGGATGTGGATCGCCAGCACCAGCAGGCGGTCGCGGCGCAGCGTGCGCAGATAGGCCTCGAGGAAGGCGAACTGCTCCTCGCGGAAGCCACCGATGTAGGCCGGACGCTCGCCGGGGCGATAGATCACATCGTCCAGCACCACGAAGCTGGCCTCCGGCTCCTCCCAGGCATAGCTGTCCGGGCCGTAGTGCGCGCGGAACGTGGCGAGCGAGTCGGCATCGTGCGCCACATCGAAATCGATGTCGTGATTGCCCGGCGCATGCAGCCAGGGCGTCTGCAGACGGCGCGTCTGCGCATCCAGCGCCGGGTACAGCGGCAGCACGTCGTCCACGATGTCGCCCAGGCTCAGCCCGAGCGCGTCGTGGCCGGCCTCGCCGCGACGCCGCGCGTCGAGCACGCTGTCGACGATGTCGCGGCCGTAGTGGCCGACATCGGCCATGGACTTCACCTGCGGGTCGGCGAAGACCAGCACATCGAGCCCGTCCGGCCGTTCGGCCGCCCGCTGCAGGCCCAGATCGAAACGCGCCGGCGCGGGCGCCGGCTTCAGAGCGCCGTCGGGGCGCGACGACGCCGTGTGCGGAGGCACCTGATGCCAGAACCGCGGCCGTGCCGGGTCGTTGCCGGGCAGACGCCAGCCCGGCGGCTTGATCGCGAACACGATGTCGCCGGCACGCACGGGCAGCACGTAGTCGCCCCGCGCATCGGTATGGGCCAGTTCACGGCCGTTGCTCACGCCCACGCCGGCCACTCCTGCTTCGCCGGGGTCGCGTCGGCCATCGCCGTCGCGGTCGTGCCAGACATGGCCATGCAGCCGGGTCGTCGGCTCCGCGGGCTCCGCGGGCTCCACGGGCTCCAGCGCGCCGACCCGTCCGGGCAGCCCCGTCAGACCGGTCAGGCCAACCACCGCAGCCAGCACGGGCAGCCGCATCGCGGCACATGCCCGCGCCCGCATGCGGGCCGCAGGACGGGCCTGCGCACGGCCCAACACGGCGGCCACGGTGCCCGCAGCGGCGTCCGCAGCCACCCGGTTGTCGCGTTGTCGATCCTGATGCCTCATCCGCACGACGCTTGCCCTCCGGCCGGCTCGCCCGGACCTTCGGGCAGGATTATGCGACAGCCGCGGACCGGGCGACGCCGGGCCGCGGCCACCACGGCCGCGGCGCGTCCTTGCCGGGGCGACACCGGCAGCAGTCCCTGACGGCAGCTGCAGTAAGATGGCGGCGAGTCGACGGGTTCGCGGTGATCGGCGGCCCAGGGCACCAGCGCAGGGGGACAGCATGAACGTGAAGCGGTCATGGTCGTAATGCGGTTGGCACAACGCAGCGTGTGCGCAAGGTACGGCGCGGCCCTGCTCTGGCTGCTGCTCCTGCTGTTCGCGGCCGGCGCGCAGGCGCGCACGCTGGTGCTCGCGCCCGGCAGCAGCGAGGCCTCCCTCGGCGCGCATCTGGATTATTTCCACGACACCACCGCCAGCGACGACATCGACACCGCGCTGACGCGGGTGCGCAGGGGCGAATACATTCCCGTCCCCGGCGGCAATGCCGCCTTCGGCTTCCAGAGCGGTGCCTACTGGTTCCATACCACCCTCGTGAACCGCAACCCCAGCGAGCCACGCTGGATGCTGGTCCAGCGTTACGCACTGAGCGACCACATCGACGTCTACGCCCGCTTCCCCGACGGGCGCACGGTGCACATGCGCAGCGGCGACAGCCTGCCGTTCACCGCGCGCAGCATTCCCTACCGCCATCCCAACTTCCGCCTGGACCTGCCCCTGGGCGAAACCGTCGAGCTGCTGGTGCGGGTGCGCAGCCAGAGCTCGATGCAGGTGCCGCTCGACCTCTACACCCCCTCGGCCTTCACCTCGCTCTCGCGCGACGCCCAGTTCATCATGGGCATCTATTACGGCATCCTGCTGGCGCTGTTCGTCTACAACCTGGTGCTGTGGGTGAGCCTGCGCGACGCCAGCTATTTCTGGTACCTGCTGCACATCAGCGCCTTCGGGCTGGTGCTGTTCACCCTCAACGGCTTCGGCTTCGAATATCTGTGGCCGCGCTCGCCGTGGCTGGCCGACAAGGCGGTGCCGCTGTCGATCTGCCTGGCGCTGGTGGGCATGCAGCAGTTCGCACGCACCTTCCTCGAGCTGCCCGTGCGTTTCCGCGCCGGCAATCGCGTGAGCCAGGGCTGGATCGCGTTCTTCGTGCTGCTCGGCCTGGCCTCGCTGCAGCTGCCCTATCGCATCTCGGTGCCGCTGGCCTCGGCCGCGGTGCTGCTGGGCGTGGCCTGGATCTTCGTCGCCACCCTCGTGGTGCTGCGCCGCGGCTATACCCCGGCGCGGCTGTTCCTGCTGGCCTGGTCGATGTTCCTGCTGGGCACCACCGTCTTCACCCTGCTCGCCTTCGGTCTGCTGCCCAAGAACATGTTCACCGAATACGGCGTGCAGATCGGCTCGGCGCTGGAGATGCTGCTGCTGTCGGTGGCGCTGGGCTACCGCTACGCCGCACTGCGCAACGAGAACGAACGCATCGTCAACGAAGCCAACCTGCAGCTGGAGCGGAAAGTCGCGCAGCGCACCCAGGAACTGCGCAGCGCATTGACCCAGCTGGAGGAAGCGCATCGCCGGCTGCACGATTCCAGCCGCCGCGACGGCCTGACCGGCCTGTACAACCGCAGCCATTTCCACGACACCTTCCAGGCCCTGCTGACGAAGGGCCGCGAGCAGCACCGCCCGGTGTCGCTGCTGATGATCGACCTCGACCATTTCAAGTCGATCAACGACCGCTACGGCCACCTGGTGGGCGACGACTGCCTACGCTGGGCCGCCCAGCGCATCGGCCAGAGCCTGCGCACCCAGGAGAACGCACTGCTGGCCCGCTTCGGCGGCGAGGAGTTCGTGGTAGTGCTGCCCGAGCACGACCTCGGCGCCGCGGTGGCGGTGGCCGAGCAGCTTCGCCGCCGTCTCGTCGAGGAACCTTGTGTCAGCGGCGAACACCGGCTGCGGGTGTCGGCCAGCATCGGGGTGCATACGGTCGAGGCGGGCAGCGACACCGATTCGGATGGGGCGTTGTCGGTGGCGGATCAGGCCTTGTATGCCGCCAAGGCGAATGGACGGGATTGTGTGAGGACGTCGATTACGGCGGCGTAGGGGGCTTGCCTTCCTTTGCATCGGCCCAGCCCAATATCCCAATAAGTCATTTAAATTCAAAGGCTTTCGCGCTCTCGCGCGACCATACTTTTCTTTGCTTGTGCAAAGAAAAGTAGGCAAAAGAAAGCACAGCCCATCGTCGCGCCCGGCGCTGCGCGCCGGGTTCGCAGGTCTCGCGGGGTTTTTCGAAGGGCCATCCATGGCCCATCGAAAAACGCACGACATCCTGTCGTGCGCCCTGCGGACCTGATCCGCGAGACCCGCCGCTCCGAAGGGCGGTTGAAGTCAAAGTCAAATTCAAAATCAGAGGCGAGATCAATGGAAGAAAAGCTTAGGTTGAGCCCAGGCGACACGCTCCGGCACGACCGACACGAAGAGAAAGGCTACATGGGACAAATCGATGTCGATTACTACTCTGTGATCGATAAGAATGGCTCCATCGTCGGCTCCGTGATCTATACGCAGGACATGGCGATCAAGGGGTTCAAAGTGACGCACTCGTTGATACAGAAGGGCATCTCTGGCGAGATCATTCTGGAGACGACTTGGCAGTAGATCGAAGCCGTCAAAGTTCCCAGGTGATGGCCGATCATCACGTATGCCATGGCTTTTGACTTTGACGCCCATACGAGCGGCAGCCATCGCGAAACAGGCCCGCAGGGCCGGGCGCGAGGACAGGACTGCCCTTTCTTTTGGTTTCTTTTCTTTGGGCAAGTAAAGAAAAGAAACCCGAGCGACAGCGCGGAAGCCTTTGACTTTGACAAAAGCACCGACAGCCCACAACCACTTGACCGACAAAGAGAAAAGCCCGCAAACGCGGGCTTTTCTTCACGCAGAACAGAACAAAGGATTACTCAACGCGGCAACGGCGGCGGCGCACCCGCCCCGACGGGACCATTGTTGAGAATATACCGCTCGAAGATCCGGCTGAAATCCCGCGTGTGATGCCGGTCCAGCGTCGCCTCATTCAAGGCCTCCAGCAACGCGTTGAAGTGGCCGACCACAACGCCCTCGCCGGCGACATTGCCCAGCTTGAACATGCCGCTGCTCGCGTCCAGCGCGCGCAGTGCGTTCTCGCGTGCGATGGAGTCGCGGTGCTGCTGGCGGCCGATCGCGATCAGCGCCTTGTAGATGTCCTTCAACTGCTCGATGAAGCTCTTCTTGATGTCGATGCTGAAACCCGCCTCGCCGATCGAGAACTTCAGTTCCACGTCCATGTCGATGGTGCCGGCGGTCTCGATGGCCACATAGCCGATGCGCTGGCTGGCGTACTCGTAGCGCTTGATCATGCGCTTGCTCGACACCGCCGAATCGCCGTCGACGTGGATCAGCGCGAGGTTGGTGAAGCAGTACTCGTCCTTCTTGGACTTGATGAGGAAGAAGATCTTTTCGCCGTCCTCGTGGAACAGGTAGTCGTCGGCGTCGACCTTGTCGTAGTCGGCGGGCGAGACGATGACGCCGATATCGCTGATGCCGAGGGCTTCGGCGGCAAGCTTCTTGAACATGCGGGTCTCCTGACGTGAAAGTGCGCCGGCGGACGCCGACGCGAGCCGGCGGACTGTAGCAGCCGGCCGCGGGCGCGCCGATGTCCGGAGGTCATGCGCCGCGGAGCGCGTTCATCCGGCGGCAAGCCGGGCGGCCGGTCCCCGCCGGCGGGAAGATCCCCCGTGGCCGCGCGCACGCCCGCAGCCTGTCCGCAGGCCGCCTGGGCCGATGCCTCGAGTCGCATAGGGGGCCGCCGAGCGCGCCGGTCAGCCGCGGCGCGATTCCAGCATGCGCCGCACGTCGTCCAGGCCCAGCCCGCGCTGACGCAGCAGCACCAGCAGGTGGAACAGCAGGTCGGCGGATTCGCCGAGCAGGGCAGCATCGTCTTCGATCACCGCGGCCAACGCGGTCTCCAGGCCTTCCTCGCCCACCTTCTGCGCGATGCGCTTGATGCCGCGTTCGAACAGTCGGGTGGTGTAGCTGCCTTCCGGCCGCTCGCGCTCGCGCTGGGCGATGACCGCTTCCAGTTCCGCCAGGCCGTCGCCGGGCGCATCGGGGAAGCAACTGGTGCGCTGCAGGTGACAGGTCGGGCCCTGCGGATGCGCCAGCACCAGCAGCGCGTCGCTGTCGCAGTCGGTGCGCACCGAGACCAGACGCAGCACGTGGCCGCTGCTCTCGCCCTTGGTCCATAGCCGGCCCTTGCTGCGGCTGAAGAAGGTCACCTGCTGCTTTTCAAATGTCGCCTGCAGCGCCTCGCGGCTCATGTAGCCGAGCATCAGCACGCGCAGCGTGGTGGCGTCCTGCACGATGGCCGGCAGCAGGCTGTCCTGCTTGTCCCAGTCGAGCGTGTCGATGGCATCGACGCCCAGGGTCGCGTCGCTTGCGGCGCGTTCATGCATGGAATCGCTCACGGAAATGTCGCTCACAGCCGCACCTCGATGCCGTCGGCGCGCAGCGCCTGCTTGAGTTCTGGAATGGCGATGGCGCCGGAATGGAACACGCTGGCGGCCAGCGCAGCGTCGACGTCGGCTTCGCGGAAGACCTGGGAAAAATGCGCGATCTCGCCGGCACCGCCGGAGGCCACCAACGGCACCGTGCAGATGGCGCGCACCGCCTGGAGTTGTTCGATGTCGTAGCCACGGCGCACGCCGTCGCTGTCCATGCAGTTGAGCACGAACTCGCCCGCGCCCAACGCCTGCGCCTCGCGCACCCAGTCCAGGGTGGCCTTGCCCAGCGCCTTGGTCTTGTCCGGGCTGCCGGTGTAGGCGCGCACACGCCACACGCCGTCGGCGTCGCGCATGGAATCCACGCCGACCACCACGCACTGGCTGCCGTAGGCATCGGCGATCTCGGCGATCAATTCGGGACGCTCCAGTGCGGGCGTGTTGATCGAGACCTTGTCGGCCCCGGCGAACAACACGCGGCGCGCGGTCTCCAGGCTGCGGATGCCACCGGCCACGCAGAAGGGGATATCGATGACCGAGGACACGCGCTCCACCCAGCCCACCTCGACCGAACGCCCGTCGGGGCTGGCGCCGATGTCGTAAAACACCAGTTCGTCGGCACCGGCATCGCGGTAGCGGCAGGCGAGTTCGACGATGTCGCCCATGTCGACGTGGTCGCGGAAGCGCACGCCCTTGACCACGCGGCCGTCGCGGACATCCAGGCAGGGCACGATACGCACGCTCAGCATGCCAGCGCCTCCTCCAGCCGCAGCGCACCTTCCAGCAACGACTTGCCGAGGACCACGCCGGCGCAGCCCGCAGCCTTCGCGCCGCGCACGTCGTCCAGCCCGCGCACGCCGCCGCTGGCCTGCAGGGCGAAACCGTCGCCGCGGGCGAGCACGCGCGCGTACAGGTCGAGATTCGGCCCGCGCATCATGCCGTCGCGGGCGATATCGGTGCACAGCAGGTGTCGCGCGCCGGCATCGCGGTACAGATCGAGGCAGGCATCGAGATCGCGCCCGGCGTCCTCGGTCCAGCCTTGCACCGGCAGGCGCCATATGCCGCTCTCGTCCTGGCGCGTATCGAGCGCGATGGTGATGCGCTCCGCGCCGAGGCGCTGCAGCCATTCGATCACCAGCGCGGGTTCGCGCACCGCCAGCGACCCGACCACCACGCGCGCGGCGCCTGCATCGAGGATGGCCTGCACCGCATCGCCGTCGCGCACGCCGCCGCCGGTCTGCACCTGCAGGCGGCCGTCGTCGGCGATGCGCTTGAGCAGCGGCGCGAGCGTGTAGCCACCAGCGCGCGCCGCGTCCAGATCGACCAGATGCAGCCAGCGCGCACCGGCATCGGCGTAGCGCATCGCGAGTGCGAACGGGTCGGCGTCGTAGCGGGTTTCGCGGTCGTAGTCGCCCTGCGCGAGCCGCACCACGCGGCCGTCGCGCACGTCGATGGCGGGATACGCGATGAACTCGGTCGCAGTCACGTCATTGAGGTTCATGCCGGCAGACTCAGGAAATTGGAGAGCAGGCGCAGGCCGACGGCCGACGAACGCTCGGGATGGAATTGCGCGCCGAAGCGCCGGCCCTGGCCGACCACCGCGGCGAAGCGCACGCCGTGTTCGCTGTCGGCGAGCACGACATCGCGCGATGCATCCTCCGCATCGACGGCATGCGCATCGATCACATGCGCGAAGCTGTGCACGAAATAGGCGTGCGCACCGTCGTCGATGCCGTCCAGCAGCGCCGCGGCATCGCCGCTCAGGCCGGGGCGCCTGCGCAGCGTGTTCCAGCCCATGTGCGGGATGCGCAGGCCGGGTGCGGCCGGCAGGCGGCGCACGCGGCCCGGCAGCAGGCCGAGGCATTCGACATCGCCCTCTTCCGAGCGCTCGAACAGCAGTTGCATGCCCACGCACACGCCGAGCAGCGGCGCGTCGCTCGCGCGCAGCGCGACGTCGAGCCCGCGTGTGCGCAGCAACGCCATCGACGGTGCGGCGGCACCGACGCCGGGCAGGATGATGCGCTCGGGCGTGCCCAGTTCGTCGGCATCGCGCACCAGCCGCGGCGCGGCGCCGATGCGCGCCAGCGCATAGCGCACCGAGCCGAGGTTGGCGCCGCCGGCGTCGATCAACGCCAAGTCGCCGCCCGGCGCCCGCGCCGCAGCGCTCACAGCGCCCCCTTGGTGCTGGGCAGCGCCGCGCCCTCGCGCTTGATCGCCTGACGGAGCGCGCGCGCGACCACCTTGAAGCAGGCCTCGATCTGATGATGGTCGTTGTCGCCCTGCACCTTCAGATGCAGATTGAGCCCGGCCGTTTCGCACAGCGAGCGGAAGAAATGCGGCACCAGCTCGGTCGACAGTTCGCCGACCTTCTCGCGCTTGAATGCGCCTTCGAACACGAAGTACGGGCGCCCCGACCAGTCCAGCGCCGCGCTGGCCTGGGCCTCGTCCATCGGCAGCGTGAAGCCATAGCGGCCGATGCCGCGCTTGTCGCCGATCGCCTGGCGCAGCGCCTGGCCGAGCGCGAGCGCGCTGTCCTCGACGGTGTGGTGCTCGTCGATGTGCAGATCGCCGTCGCAGCGCAGCTGCAGTGCGAAACCGCCGTGCTTGCCCAGCTGCTCCAGCATGTGGTCGAAGAAGCCCAGGCCGGTGTGCACGTGCGGATCGGCCTCGCGGTCGAGATCGACCTCGACCGCGATCTTCGTCTCCCTGGTGTCGCGCCGGATGCTCGCCGTACGCGGTACATCCGCCAGCGCGTGCGCGATCTCGTCCCAGGTCAACCCGTCGCCGAAATACGGCGATTTCAGCTTGAAACCACGGATGCCCAGGTTCTCGGCGAAGGCGATGTCGGTGTCGCGGTCGCCGACCATCGCCGACCGCGCCCAGTCGATGCCGCGCTCGCGCAGCAGGTGCTGGACCATGCCCAGCGCCGGCTTGCGGTTCGGCGAGTTCTCGTGCGGAAAGCTGGGATCGATGAAGATCTCGTCGAAGCGGACGCCCTGGCTTTCGAATATCTGCAGCATCAACGCGTGCGGGCCGTCGAAGGTCTCCTGCGGATAGGCCTCGGTGCCGAGGCCGTCCTGGTTGCTGACCATCATGAAACGGTAGCCGGCATCGCGCAGCTTCAGCATCGCCGGGATGACGCCGTCGACGAAAGCCAGCTTGTGATAGGCGTCGATCTGGTAATCCGGCGGCTCCAGGATGAGGGTGCCGTCGCGGTCGACGAACAGGACCGGGCGCAGGGCTGCGCTCATGCCGCGTTCTCCAAAGCGTTCAGGGCGGCGACCACCGCCGCGTTCTCGTCGGGGGTGCCGATGCTGATCCGCAGCGCATCGCCCAGCTGCGGCGCGGCGCGCATGTCGCGCACCACCACGCCCGCGGCGAGCAGGCGACGGTAAGCCGCTTCGGCATCGTCGAAACGCACCAGCAGGAAATTGCCGGCGCCTGGGTACACACGGCGAACGCCGGGCGTCACGCGCAGGGCCGCGTACAGGCGCGCGCGCTCCGCGCGCACTTCGCGCGCGCGCGCCTGCGCCTCCGCCAGCGCCTCGGGCGCGAGCGCACGCAGGGCCAGCTCCGCACACGGCGCCGGCACCGGATAGGGCGCCTGGCAGCGGCGCAGCACATCGATCAGCGCCGGGTCGGCGATCACGCAGCCGATGCGCGCACCGGCCAGTGCGTGCAGTTTCGACAGCGTGCGCAGCACGGCGATGTTGTCCCGGCCGTCGAGCAGCGTGGTGGCCGACGACGCATCGCCTCCGTCTTCTTCGGCGAATTCGATATAGGCCTCGTCCACCACCACCAGCGCGCGGCCGCGCAGCGCGTCGGCGAAGGCAGCGATGTCGGCGAGCGCCAGGCGCTCGCCGGTCGGATTGCCGGGCGAACACAGGAACACGATCTTCGCTCCGCCTTCCAGCGCCAGCGCGCGCAGCGCGTCGAGGTCGGGCGACCACATCGCGCCGTCGGCGGACGGGTCGCGCAGCGGAGCTTCGAGAATGCGCGCGTTCTGCAGCCGCGCGCAGACCGCATACATGCCGAACACGGGCGGCGCGATGGCGATGGCGTCCTGCCCGGCCACACACAGCGCGCGCACCAGCAGATCGATGGCCTCGTCGCTGCCGCGGCCGATCAGCAGCTGCTCCGCGCGCACCCCGTAGAGCTCGGCCAGGCGCGTGCGCAGTGCCTCGGGCTGCGGCTGTGGGTAGCGGCGCAGGTTGCCGTCGACATCGGCGCGGTTGGCGCGCTGCGACTCGTTGGCGTTGAGCCAGATCTGGCCGTCCACCGTATCGGTGCGCGCGGACTTGTAGCCGGCGAAGGCGCGCAGGTCCTCGCGGACCAGATCGAGC
>CBFGMS010000017.1:0-64607 GCA_965649985.1 uncultured Gammaproteobacteria bacterium
TTTTTTGTGTGTGCCGCTGGTGGCCGACCCCCCCGGCCCAAGGTCGGAACGGGAGTGCGGGGCGGCCATGCGGTCGCCACGCGTCGCCGATGGCTATGCCGTCTTCGCCGTGGGCGAGGACGAGATCGGTCGCTACACACGCCTGCAGCCCGCCGCCGCGCCGACGGCGGCGGGTGAAATCGCGGTGCGCGTGCGCCTGCGCGGCTGGGAAGGCGTGCGCATCGCCAGCAACGCCTGGTTCTTCGCCGAAGGCGAGGCCGAGCGCTGGCAGCCGGCGCGCTACGGCGAACTGCGCGTGGGCGCCGACGGCACCGCGCTGCTGACCGGGCTGCGCGACGAGACGCTCGGGCCGCTCTGAGCGCGTCGATCGCGCACGCCTGCGGTCACGGCCCAGCCGCGACATTCGCGACGGCGACCAGGGCCGCAATCTCCGCGACCTCCGCGCCCCCTGCTCAGGGCCGTGTCGCCAGCTCCAGGATCCGCAGCGTCTCCAGCGCGTCTTCGCGGCGGTCGCCGCACATCTCCGGTTCCGGCCGCAGCGAGGCGCAGAACGCCGGGCGCTCGGGCAGGCCGAACAGCCGGCAGCGCAGCGCATCGTCCAGCTGCACGCAGGGCAGGCCCGCCGGCTTGCCGTGCGGCATGCCGGGAATGGGCGATGCGATGGACGGGACGATGCAGCAGGCCCCGCAGTGCGGGCGGCAGGTCATGGGCGTGTGCGCTTGTCTCGGGCAGGCGTTGCGGGTGCGGGAGCGGCGGCGGCTTGCGCGGCGCGGTCTCGACTGCCGTCGATGTGACTGTAGTCGATGTGGCCCGACCGGCACACCCGGCATGCGCCTCCCGCCGCCAGAGCGCGCCCCAGTAGCGCGGGTGCCGGCGCACCGCATCCCGAACCGCATTCCCGGCCCGCATCGACCATGCGCTGTCGCAGGCCCCGCGGGTGCGAGCTGCTAGAGTAGCCTCCGGCCCGCGTGGCCGGGGCCTGGCCTCATCGGTCGCCCCTGCCGCCACCACTGCTTCCCTCCACCACGACGCATTCATCACCAACAAGGGCACCGACGGAACCATGGGTGTGACAGGAGCGGGCCGCGACGCCCGCAGGCACCGCGAGACGGGCGCCCCGCATCGACATGCAACCGGTCCAGAGCGCGCCGGTCCAGAGCAGGCCGCTCGACGGAGGGCGGTCGCTTGAGCCCTGGGGCGAATGGTCCGGGCAAGCGGCTGGACACGGTCCGCGAGGTCTACACGCCCGAAGGCGTGGCCCTGCGTCTGCCCGCCGCCGGGCCGGTGCCGCGCGCGGTGGCCTGGGCCATCGATTTCGGCATCCGCTTTGCGGTGTATTTCCTGGGTGCGGTCACGCTCGGCCTGCTCGGCAACACCGGCCTGGGCCTGCAGTTGATCCTGTTCTTCAGCCTGCTCTGGGGCTATCCGGTGTTGTTCGAGGTGCTGTGGAACGGGCAGACCCCCGGCAAACGCGCGCTCGGGCTGCGGGTGATCGCCGCCGACGGCGCCCCGGTGGGCTGGATGGCGTCCTTCGCCCGCACCCTGCTGCGCACCGTGGATTTCCTGCCGTTCTTCTACGGCATCGGGCTGGTGGCCTGCTATGCCGACCCCTGGAACCGCCGGCTCGGCGACCTGGTGGCGCGCACGCTGGTGATCCACGACGCCCGCCGCGTCGGCCATCGGCCGGCCGAGCATTCCGGCACCTTCGCTCCGCTGGCGCCGCTGCAGGCGCAGGAGCAGGCCGCGGTGATCGCCTTCACCGACCGCGCACGCGCGCTCACCCGCGAGCGCCAGGAAGAGCTGGCCGACATCGCCGCACCCGCGGTCGGTGCCGGCGGCGCGCTCGGTGTGCTGCGCCTGCACGGCGTCGCCAACCGTCTGCTGGGCCGGGAGTGAATCCGATGTCGATGCCCGCGTCCGCAACCGGCACACACGAGACCAGCACCCGCACCGCGGTGCTGCGCCAGGAGGCCTTCGTCGCCCGGCACGAGCCGGAATGGCTGCAGATGGAGGCGTGGCTGGAACGGCGCGCGCAGAGTGCGCGCGAGGCCCGCGCCACGCGGCGCGAGTGGACCGGCCTGCCCGATGAAGACATGCCCGCGCATTACCGGCGGCTCTGCCAGCAGCTGGCGCTGGCGCGGCGCCGCGGCTACAGCCCGGCCGTCGTCGAGCGCCTGCAGTCGCTGACCCAGCGCGGCCACGACGTGCTGTATCGCGCGCGGCGGCCGGCCTGGTCGAAGGCGCTGGCCTTCTTCATCGCCGATTTCCCGCGGCTGGTGCGCGCGCAGCGCGGCTGCCTGTGGCTGTCGCTGGCGGTGTTCACGCTGCCGGCGCTGCTGGCCTTCGCCGCGGTGCTGCACACCCCCGAGTTCGCCTACACGGTCTACCCGGCGGAGATGCTCTCCGAGATCGAGACGATGTACGACCCCGACGACCCGGAGCGCAAGCTGGGCCGCGACAGCGGCAGCGACGTGATGATGTTCGGCTTCTACATCATGAACAACGTCAGCATCGCCTTCCGCACCTTCGCCGCGGGGCTGCTGGCGGGCATCGGCACCCTGTACGTGCTGCTGCAGAACGGGCTGCTGCTGGGCGTGGTCGGCGCGCATCTGCAGAACATCGGCCATGGCGACCCGTTCTGGCGCTTCGTCTGCGGTCATGCCGCGCCGGAACTCACCGCGATCGTCATCGCCGGTGCCGCCGGTCTGCGGATCGGCCTCGCGCTGGTGGCGCCGGGCCGCCGCCGGCGTGTCGACGCGCTGGTCGACGCCGGACGCACCGGCGCGCTGCTGTCGCTGGGCTGTTTCGCGATGCTGGTGTTCGCGGCCTTCGTCGAGGCCTTCTGGTCGTCGATGGGCTTCATCCCGGCGTGGGTCAAGTATTCGGTCGCCGGGGTGCTGTGGAGCCTCACCATCGCCTGGCTGGCGCTGGGTGGCCGCGCCCACGCCGGCGGCAGCCTGCCCGACGAGGCGCCGCGATGAAGCTGGAAGCGCTCACCGTCGCACTGCGCCCCCGCTCGGGCTGGGAGGCGATGGAGCTGGGCAGCGCCCTGATACGCCGCCATGCCCGCGCGGTCTGGCTGCCGTGGTTCGCCTTCACCCTGCCGGTGTGGGGCGCGCTGCTGGCGGTCACCCATGCGCTGGAGCTGCTGGCGCTGATGCCGCTGCTCATGTGGTGGCTGCGCCCGGTGTTCGACCGGGTGCCGCTGTACGTGCTGTCGCGCGCGGTGTTCGGCAGCGTGCCCTCGGTCGGCGAGACCCTGCGCGCGCAGCTGCGCTGGGGCTGGCGGCCGATGCCCGGCCACCTGCTGTGGCGCCGGCTCAGCCCGCTGCGCGCCGCCACCCTGCCGGTGGACCTGCTCGAAGGCGTACGCGGCGACACCCTGCGCGCGCGGCGCAGCGTGCTGGTGTCGGGCATCGGCGGGCAGACCGCGCTGCTCACCCTGGTGTGCACCAACTTCATCCTGCTGATGCAGGTCTCGCTGCTACTGTTCGGCGCGCTGCTGTTCATCCCGTCGCAGTTCGTGCCGCAGGTGCTGCAGGCGCTGCAGGGCGAACTGCGCTGGGGCATGCCGGACTGGCTGCTGATCCTGCTGGCGGTGGTCGACTACCTGGCGCTGTGCCTCATCGAGCCGTTCTACATCGGCGCCGGCTTCGGCCTGTATCTCAACCGCCGCACCGAGCTGGAAGCCTGGGACCTGGAGATCGCCTTCCGGCGCATGCGCCAGCGCCTGCTGGGCCTGGCCGCGCCGCTGCTGGCGCTCGCGCTGGGCGCGGGCCTGTGGATGGCGGCACTACAGCCGGCCACCGCGCGGGCGGAGTCTTTCAAGCCCGCCGCGCCGGCGGCCGCCGACGCCACCGCCCAGCCGGCGGACAAGGCCGGCGATACGACGGATGCCGATGCGGACGCGGATGCGGGCACCGATGCGGACACCGATGCCGATGCCGCTGAGGACGCCGACGCCGAACTCACCGACGAGGAGGCCATGGCCGACGCCGTCGAAGGCGCCGAGGCGGAGCCGGACATCCCTGCACCGGGTCTCGACGACCTGTTCGGCGAGGACACCGTCGGCCACGAGGACTTCGGCAAATCGGTGGAGCGCGCCTACGCCAACCCCGACCTGCGCCCGAAGCGCACCCGCACGGTGTGGAAGCCGAAGAACCGGGACAAGAAGGACACGCCCGACGACATCGAAGCCCCCTCGCTGGAGTGGCTCGGTACCCTCCTGGCCTTCATCGGCAAGTACGGCCTGTGGCTGCTGCTGGCCGCGCTGATTGCCCTGCTGGCGGCCACCGCCCGTACCTGGCTGCCCTGGCTGCGCCTGGGCCTGACCCGGATCGAGGAGGAGCCGCCGGAGATCGCCCAGCAGCCACTGCCGCCGCCCGAGCCGCTGCCGCCCGACGTGGGCAGCGCCGCACGCCGGCTGTGGGCCGCGGGCGAGCCCCGCCGCGCGCTGGCGCTGCTGTACCGCGCCAGCGTGGCCAGCATGGTCGCGCGCACCGGTGCGGTGCTGCCGCCGGGCGCCACCGAATCGCAGTGCCTGCGCGCCGCGCGCGGTCTGCGCGACCCCGACGAGCGCAGCGTGTTCCAGCGCATGGTGCGGGTGTGGGAATACGCCGCCTACGGCCATCGCCTGCCGGACGGCGACAGTTTCGAGGCGCTGGTGGACGAGCTGTCGCAGCGCTTCGGGTGGGCGGCATGAGCGGCGGGTCCGGCACCGGCCGCGCCATCGGCCTGGGCATCGCCGCGGCGCTGCTGATCGGCCTGTTCGTGGCCTGGTTCCTGCACACCCACGAGCGGGTGGAGGAAACCGACGACCTGCCGCCGCGCGGCGAGGCCGCATACAACCCGTTGTTCGCGCTCAAGCTGGCGCTGGCCGACGACGGCCGCAAGGTGGTCGCGCGCCCCCGCCTGCAGCTGCGCGATGTGCCGCTGAAGCCGGCCGACACCCTGCTGCTGCTCGGCGACACCCGGCAGATCCCCGCGCCCGACCGCGACGCCATCCTCGCCTGGGTGCGCAGCGGCGGGCATCTGATCGTGCGCACCCCGCCGATGGGCAGCACCGGCCTGCTGGATTTCGGCAACGCGGGGGCCGAAGACATCGACGCGGTGCCGCTGCTTTCGGATCTCGGCGTGGAACCGCTCGCCTATGGCGAGTGCCTGGAGCTCGAGGTCGACGGGTTCGACGGGCATACCGAGTTCTGCAACGGCCGCGCCTTCTCGCTGGATGCCGCGGCCGGCACGCCGCGGCTGGCCTGGGACACGTACAACGAGGGCGAATACGGGTTCGCGCGCCTGCTCCACGGCAAGGGCACCGTGGACGTGCTGGCCGACCTGGACTTCGCGACCAACGAGCAGCTGGAAGAGGGCCCGCACTACGCCCTGACCCGCCAGCTGCTGGAACCCAACTACGACCGCGGCGGCGTGTTCCACCTGATCTACCGCATCGAGATGCCGTCGCTGTGGTCGCTGCTGTGGGCGAAGCTGTGGATGCTGCTGCTGCCCTGCGCGCTGGGCATCGCGGTGTGGCTGTGGATGCGCGGCGAGCGCCTGGGCCCGCTGCGGCCCTCGCCCGCCGACGACCGCCGCTCCCTGCTCGAACACGTTCACGCCAGCGGCGAGCACCTGTACCGCTACGGCCGCGCCGGGCGCCTGTACGCCGCGGTGTTCGACGCCTTCCTGCAGCGCCTGCACCGGCGCGACCCCTACGCCGCGGCGCTCGAAGGCCAGGCCCGGGTGGACGCCATCGCCCGGCGCACCGGCCTGCCCGCGCACGAGGTCGAAGCGGCCCTGCGCTACCCCCGTCCCGGCGACGCGCGCGACTTCGTGCAGCGCGTGGCCCAACTTCTGAAACTGAGGCAGCGACTATGAACGACACCCCCGACACTCCCGCCGTGCCCGCGGTCGAGGCCGCGCCCCCTGTCGCGCCCGCCGTGCCGCCCATCGTCGGCGAGGCCCTGGTCGAGCGCGCCGGCCAGATCCGCGAGGAGGTCGCCAAGGCCTTCATCGGCCAGGACGAGGTGCTGGACCAGATCCTCATCGCCCTGCTCGCCGGCGGCCATGTGCTGATCGAGGGCGTGCCCGGTCTCGGCAAGACCCTGCTGGTGCGCGCGCTCGGCCAGGCGCTCGGCTGCAGCTACGCCCGCGTGCAGTTCACCCCCGATCTGATGCCCAGCGACGTCAGCGGCCATGCCGTCTACGACCCCAAGACCGAGCGCTTCACCATCCGCCGCGGCCCGATCTTCGCCAACCTGGTGCTGGCCGACGAGATCAACCGCGCCCCGGCCAAGACCCAGGCCGCGCTGCTGGAGGCCATGCAGGAGCAGCAGGTCACCATCGAAGGCGTCAGCCATGTGCTGCCCGGCCCGTTCATGACCCTGGCCACCCAGAACCCGGTGGAACAGGAGGGCACCTACCCGCTGCCCGAGGCCCAGCTCGACCGCTTCCTGCTGAAGGTGCTGATCGGCTATCCCACGCACGCCGACGAGGTGAGCATGGTCACCGCGGTCAGCCACGGCCGCGCCGCCGCGCAGTTCGACCTCTCGCAGGTGCGCAACGCCGCCAGCGCCGCCGACATCGTCGGCATGCAGCTGGGCACGGCGCAGGTGTCGGTGGATGCCGAGGTGATCGACTACGCCGTGCGCATCGTCGCCGCCACCCGCAAGTGGCCGGGCATCGCGCTCGGCGCCGGCCCGCGCGGCAGCCTCGCCCTGGTGCGCGCCGCACGCGCGCAGGCCGTGCTGTCCGGGCGCGATTTCGTCACCCCGGACGACGTGCGCGGCATCGCACGGCCGGCCCTGCGCCACCGCATCGCCCTGGCTCCGGAAATGCAGATCGAGGGCCAGAGCCCCGACCAGGTGCTCGACGCCCTGCTGGCCAAGGTGGAAGCGCCGCGCCGATGAGCGAACCGGCCGCCGCCGCCGCCGTCGCGGGCCCGCCCGCCGGCACGCCCCCCGCACGGGCGGCTGCGCCCGCGCCGGTGCGCCGCGCTTGGGTGCGCCCGGCGCCGGGCATGCTGTGGCTGCTCGGCGCCTGGGCCGCGCACGGCCTGGCCGCCAGCGCCGGGCTGGTGTCGGTGTTCACCTGGTGGCTGGTGGGCGGCGCATTGCTGCTGCTCGCCATCGCCGACCTGCTGCGCCTGCGCTTCACGCTCACGCCCGAGGTCCACCGCACGCTGCCGGAGGCCTGGCCGATCGGCGTCGAACGCGAGATCCGCCTCGTCCTGCACAACCCCGGCCCGGCCGTGCGCCTCGACGTGCACGACCTGCACCCCGGCGACTGGGCCCTGCACGGCGACGACGGCAGCGACCGCCGCGGCGACCTGCCGCGCCGGCTCACCCTTGAGGCCGAGACCGACACCACGCTCGACTACCGCCTGCGCCCCACCGTGCGCGGCAACTACCGCTTCGACGGCGCCCAACTGCGCCTGTACTCGCCGCTGCGCCTGTGGCGGCAGTCGCGCATCGTCGGCCGCCCGCAGGCGGTGCGCGTGTTCCCCAACTTCGCCCCGCTGGCCGGCTTCGCCCTGTTCAGCGCCGAACAGGCCTCGCGGCTGATGGGCGCACACATCAAGCGCCGCCGCGGCGAAGGCACCGACTTCCACCAGATGCGCGAATACCGCGTCGGCGACAGCATGCGCCAGATCGACTGGAAGGCCACCGCCCGCGCGCGCAAGCTCATCTCCCGCGAATACCAGGACGAAAAGAACCAGCAGTTGTTGCTGGTGGTCGACACCGGCCGCCGCATGCTGGCCCACGAAGGCGGCGCCTCCCACTTCGACCGCGCCCTCGACGCCGCCCTGGTGCTGTCCTACATCGCCCTCAAGCGCGGCGACGCCGTCGGCCTGTTCGCCACCGGCGGCGACCAGCGCTGGGTCGCCCCCCAGCGCGGCATGGGCGCCATCGACACCCTGCTCGGCGCCAGCTACGACCTGCAACCCGCCCCGGTGGCCACCGACTACCTCGCCGCCGCCACCGAACTCGCCCTCCGCCAGCGCCGCCGCGCCCTGGTGATGCTGGTCACCAACCTGCGCGACGAAGACATCGACGACCTCATCGGCGCCGTGCGCCTGCTGCAGAAACGGCATCTGGTGGTCGTCGCCAGCCTGCGCGAAAACGACCTGGACGAAGCGCTGGACCGGCCGGTGCATGATCTGGATACGGCCGTGGCCGCGGCGGCGGCAGCGGAATACGTCGCGAAACGCCAGGCGGCGCATGATGCGCTGCGGAACCATCGGGTGATGGTGCTGGATACCACCTGCGAGCAATTGCCGGCGGCGTTGGTGGAGCAGTATCTTTCGATCAAGCGGAGTGGGTTGTTGTAGGGTGGCGGTGAGCGAAGCGAACCCCACCACCACGCCCCGTGAAGTGCCAATGCACTACGCTGCCCAGCGGGCCGGATATCCCGGCAAGAGCAACCAGCGCGGACAGTTCGCCCACCCAGACACCGACGTTTCTCCTGTAACGACGGCGAAACGCATCGAACTCGTGCACTCTCACACCATGGTCGCGAGCCGATGGGCCTGCATGCGCGTATCGGAATAGTAGGGCGTGATTGCCGTGATATTTGATATCGGGGTCTCTATGCCGTCTATTCGGAATAGCATGGCGGCCAATAGCCACTTGTCGCCATCTGGACATGGTGTTGTTTCTACAAGGATTTCCCGATTGACAGGCCGGCGGCGAGGATGGCAGTGTGCGTGGTATGCCCCGGCCTGGGGTTTACTAGTAGTTAGGCAAATCTGACACATCACAGCAAGGGGTTAGAGAACATGGCAGACATCTCGCATTCGCTACTTATCAAGTACGGCCTCCCGCGCGCACCAACTCAGATCGAGGTAGACCGCTGGCTTCAACTCGTCGACGCCTACGTCAGACAAGGCTACTCCCGCGAGCAAGCGGGAGGACTTGCTGCCAAAGCCACGTTCACTGGCTACAACACCGTTATCTATGCGTCTGAGGCTGACTCAATCGAGGCTCTTCTGAGTGCCGCAAGGTCAAAATAATGGCCCAGCAAGAAACGAACTATCTTCTAGAAGTCGGGCTGCCGATCGCTACTTTTGTGCTCGGCTTCGTCACTTCGCGATTTACGCTGTCAAAGAAGGATCGTCTCGATCATAAACAAAGACTCTTTCAGAACGAACGAGAACTTTCAGATAGGCACAAGGCTGCTTATGACGAGTTTCAGGAGGCGCTGAGATCCTACGTGGCTGCACCATCAATCGGCGCTGATGATTTCTCTCGCATATCAAACACTGGTGACAATTATTTTCGCCGGTTGAAAGAGATAGCCGAAGCAATGCTATCTGAAAACATTGGAGAGGCCTCTAGAAGGGACAACTTCCTTCCGCTGCTTAAGGAAGCGACAGAGCGAACCATTCCTAGCTACTACGACACTCTTCATGTGATCGCGAAGAAGCAAGGTTTCAATTATCAAGGCAGGCTGCGGCGAGAGAATTATGAGCAAATCTATGCGGCAATAGAGAGATTTGCCTAACAATAGCACTACTACTGGGACACCCACTTTTCCACGCACACTACTACTGGGACACCCACTTTTCCACGCACACCGAGACAAAACAAGGACACCCACAATTCCAGAGCAATGCCATTCGGGATAGCCCGATCTCTTTGCTGGTTGGCAAGTGCGGGGCAAGAGATTGGGCGGTACTCGAAGAGATCAGCGAGTCAAGGCCGTGAACTGATGTTTTCAGAGCCGACTCCCATCATCGGCCGATCAGCACCACATCACGGCATCCTTTCCTGCGACACTTCGGCTTGCCCTGTGTCCCGCCCATCGTTTTCGCCGAATCGTGCTTGCACATCCGCATGACTCAACTCGTAAGGCGGGCTTGAGCCCGCCGAAACGAAACTGCAGCAAACAAGGACACCCATAACTCCCGCTTAATCGCCAGCGGTGGCCGGAGCACGCCCAGAATCGGACCGAGCCTGGCGCCAGGCGCTTCGCGCGTCTGTCCCGCCTCCGCCATGCGCGTTGCCATGTTGGTATGCGCGGAGTCTTCCAGCCCATCCGCGATACCGGCCCGGACCAAGAGGGCGAAACAAGGACACCCACAATTCCCGCCGGGAACTCTCTTGATGACACAAGGCGCTGATTTCAAACCCGGCTACCCAAGTATCTGATCGCGCCCGCCAAACGTCGCCCACGCGAATTCCTCCCGTTTCGGGTCTCGTTGTTCCTGCGTCTGGATGTCAGCTCAACCGCTCGGCGAATCTCAACCCTTTCAGCCAACGCTGGCCGATCCGCATCGCCAGTTCGATCAACTGCTCGGCACTGCCGATCGCGCGCCAATACCCGCTGCCCACGCCACGCACGCGAGTCGTCCAGTGTTCCAGGCTGCCGTCGATTCCGCGCAGGCACGCTGGCGCGGCGCCGGTGATCCGGCCGCGCTTGCCCGGGGCGAGTTGTCGCCCGGTCCAATCCAGCAGCTGCAGGTGATCGGCGGTGCTGATCGCCAGCGGCGGCGGCTGCACGCCCAGGATCGGTCCGAGGCCGCTCACGAGCGTTTGTGGTGTGTGCGTCGCCCTCGCCATGCGCACGATCGCGCTTGTGTGCGCGGAGTCTTCGAGTCCATGGGCGATACCGGCCCGGACCGGGTTCAGGTCGACATAGGCCATGGCTGCCAGCAAGGCACGTTCGTCGCAGAGCCGCTGCGCCTTGAAGCGGCCTTCCCAGAACCGGCCCTTGCAGTGGTCCTCACGATTGGCCTGCCGAGCGATGGGCTCGGCCAGGCAGCGCATCAACCACGAGAGATTGGAGAGCCTGCTGCGAATGACCCGCAGGCGCTCGGTGTCGCCAAGCAAGCGTTGGCGCTTGGCTTCGACAGCTTCATCTGAGTCGTGCCGCGGCGGGAACAGGCGCACCCAGCGAGCGGCGACCTCCGCGTCGGACCAGTCGGCCGCGACGTCTGGCGCCAACTGCACGACCAAGTGAAGGTGGTTGCTCATGACGGCATAGGCGTGGATCGCGATCGCGAAGCACTCGGCAAGCAGGCCGAGGCGATGCTCGACCCATGCCTTGCGATGCTCGAACGACTTGCCGGTGTAGTGGTCAACCCCGCAGAGAAACGCGCGACGCACACAGCGCTGCACGCAGTGGTAGCGGCCGTCGGCACCGGGCGGAGCGAGCTGACTGCGGGCTTGGGTCATCAGGCAAGGATGGCGACCGCGGAGGGCGATGTCTGTCGGGAAAGCGGCCGTCGGCGTGCAGGGATTTTCCGAATCGTGGGTGTCCCTATTTCTCCTTCGCTACATCTTGACTTTGCTACAATGGCGCCATGCACGGGTAGGTGCTGGCCGTCCGCAATGGCAAAGTTCACTCACTATCAATGGCAATTTCCATTGGAATCTTGGTCGGATTCCTACTGAGCGGGCCCTAGGATCCTTCGATTGAGAAACCAATGAAGATAAGCACCATCACATGGGCCGATCTGGCTCGCCTCAAGAAGGCCGCCAAGGCGGCCAAAGACACGCTCCCCGACCTGACTCATATGCAACGGCTCGATGCCATTGCAGAGGCCGAGTATGGAGTGCGTCACTTCCACGAACTGCAAAAGCGCTACGACGCACAGGTGGCCAGCCACGTTGACGTGGACGGTGGCGCACACCATTGCCGCTTCTGCTCCTTCACCTTCGATGGGACGCTGCCTGCTGACATCAAGGAGCACAGCGAGCGGCATCAGCTTTTCGAAGAAGCGCAGACAGTGTTGGGCTTCGTGCCCATGCCGTACAAGGAGCGCGAGAAAGTCAAGCGCACCGGGTACGAGTGGATGCATTCATCCGATCCTGGAATTCAGCGGCGCGGCGCGCTCGCCGTCCTGCTTTCGCACTTCGAGCGTTCGATGGAACGCGCGGTTGATGGTGGGCGGTGGCACAAGCATCCACACTTTATTGAGTACCTTGCGCATGCACTGCCTGGCGCGGCCTTCGTCCCCGAGTCGATTCGCCAGCGGCTTGCCAAGGAGTTCGGCGAGCAGCCCGGAGTCATTGCAGCCTGTTCGACGGACTGGCCTTCGCAGGCCATCGTCAAGCTGAGCCGTTCCGCCGCCGACGCGGCGACCTCTGTGCGGCTGCGCGAGAACCTGTCACAGGCGGCAAAAGCGGCTGCGGAGGCCTCGATCCCAAGCTGATTCGGGAAAAAACAAGGACGAAACAAGGACACCCACGATTCCCACCGGGAACTCACTTGATGACACAAGGCGCTGATTTCAAACCCGGTCACCCAGGTATCTGATCGCGCCCGCCAAACGTCGCCCACGCGAATTCCTCCCGTTTCGGGTCTCGTTGTTCCTGCGTCTGGATGTCAGCTCAACCGCTCGGCGAATCTCAACCCTTTCAGCCAACGCTGGCCGATCCGCATCGCCAGTTCGATCAACTGCTCGGCACTGCCGATCGCGCGCCAATACCCGCTGCCCACGCCACGCACGCGAGTCGTCCAGTGTTCCAGGCTGCCGTCGATTCCGCGCAGGCACGCTGGCGCGGCGCCGGTGATCCGGCCGCGCTTGCCCGGGGCGAGTTGTCGCCCGGTCCAATCCAGCAGCTGCAGGTGATCGGCGGTGCTGATCGCCAGCGGCGGCGGCTGCACGCCCAGGATCGGTCCGAGGCCGCTCACGAGCGTTTGTGGTGTGTGCGTCGCCCTCGCCATGCGCACGATCGCGCTTGTGTGCGCGGAGTCTTCGAGTCCATGGGCGATACCGGCCCGGACCGGGTTCAGGTCCACATAGGCCATTGCCGCCAGCAGGGCGCGCTCGTCGCACAGACGCTGGGCCTTGAACCTTCCTTCCCAGAACCGGCCCTTGCAGCCGTCCTCGCGATTGGCCTCACGGGCGATGGGCTCGGCGAGGCAGCGCATCAGCCACGACAGATCGCACAGCCTGCCGCGAATGACGCGCAGACGCTCGGTGTCGTCCAACAATCTTTGACGCTTGGCTTCGACGGCGTCATCCGAGTCGTGCCGCGGCGGGAACAGGCGCACCCAGCGGGCGGCGACGTCGGTGTCGCACCAGCCGGCCGCAACATCCGGCGCCAACTGCACGACCACGTGCAGGTGATTGCTCATGACCGCGTAAGCGTGGATCGAGATCGCGAAGCACTCGGCCAGCACAGCGAGCCGTTGCTCGACCCATGCCTTGCGGGGCTCGAACGACACCCCGGTGTAGTGATCGACCCCGCAGAGGAACGCGCGACGGACGCAGCGCTGGACACAGTGGTAGCGTCCGTCGGCACCGGGGGGAACGAGCTGGCTGCGGGCTTGGGTCATGGGACGAGGATGACGGCCACGGCTTGCGATTTCTGTCAGGAAAGCAGCCGTTGGGGTGTAGGGATTTTCTGAATTGTGGGTGTCCCCTTCTTTAGCGAGGCCTGAATCGTCGGGTGCGGCGCGGTGGGATGGCGAAGCCGTGCGACAGACAGGGCCCGCCCTCCCCGGGCAGGCGGACCTGGCGCACCGGGTGGATTGCACGCGTTCCGGCCGCCCGGCAGACTGCCCGCACCCGGGATTCGGTGTGGCGATGCGTCAGGCATGCCTCCCAGAATCGGGCCGTCTCGACTCCGGAGCCCCATGCATGACCCTCCGCCTTCCGGCGCTGCTCGCTGCCGCCGCGCTGCTGTTCACCTTCGGCCTTCCGCAACCTGCTGCGGCGAACTATCCCTGCCCCGGCGGCCCGGGCCCCGGCGAGCAGCAGATCGGCGTGAGCGGCGGCTCGCACGGCATCGCCGCCACGCCGATCTGCGCGCAGGCAGGCGACGGTGGCTACGGCGGGGGCGGGGGCGCATCGCAGGGGCCGGTTTCGCCGCCGGTGAAGGTGGACAATGTCATCGCCGTCGCGGGCCATCCGGGCCACCGCGATGTCTGGGCCACCTGGGGCCAGTTCTATGTGAGTGCCTCCGAAAAGGTCGTGCTGGACGCCTGCACCGCGACCATGGGCGAGGGCTGCTACATCATGGTCTCCGGCCGCAACATGGCGGTGGCGGCCGGCACCGACAAGACGGGCATCACGCACGCGGCGTTCGCCGACAGCCCGCGCAAGGCGCGCAACGCGCTGTCCGATCTGTGCAAGTCCCGACGCAAGTCGTGCGCGGTGATCGATGTCTTCCACGCCCCGGCGCGCTCGGAATTCATCGAGGTGATCAGCCTGATGCACGAAGAGATCGACCGCGAGGGCACCTGGAAGTCCTATCACTTCCCGAAGGACTCCAAGATCAAGCCGCCCGCCCCGGGCCAGCCGGATTCCGGCGTCGGCACGATCACCGCGCAGGATCACGTGCTGAAGAAGATCAAGGTGGAGGGTGTCGAGGTGGTCTCCTACTCCGCCGACGGGTCCTGGATCTTCCGCAAGGACGAGAAGAAGAAGGGCATGGGCTGCTCCATCGCCTACGCCAACGGCGACCAGCGCCTGATCTTCGCGGGCCCGACCACGAAGCGGACGCGGAGCGGGATCATGATCACGTCCCCGCACATTCCCGCCGTGACCGAGCCACGCACCGCCGTCGCCAGGCTCTCCTCTTCCGCCGGCCCGCAGGACATCCCGGTCATGATCGTGCCCGCCACCGGCACCGATGCGGCCTTCCTGCTGGTGGATATCGACATCGACGCCACCGTGGCCAATTTCACCGACACCACGCCCTACCTGCTGACGCTGGACGGCAAGACGGTGCTCGACCTGCAGGTCAAGGGCGGCATCCAGGCGAAGACGGTGATGCAGCAATGCCGGAAGGCGAAGTAGACGCCTGCGAGCGCCACGTCCTGTCATGGGGGAAACCGGGCACATGCCGTTCCATTCGAGACCACCGCGCAGACCAGCTCGCCGATGGCGCGCGCTCGCGCTGTGCACCATGCTGACCGGCTGCAGCCTGGTCCCGCACGGCTCGAAAGACCCGTTGACGCTCCAGGAATACAAGAAGCACGTGATGGCGATCGACGAGGCCGAGGCGGTGGCCGACCCGATCGAGCGCTGCCTGGCCTATCCCACACCGCCCGAATTCGACTGGCCGCAGGCCACGATGCGCCTGCTCTGCCTGGACATGTGGCAGACGGTGTCGCACCTGCCCGAGCTCAAGCGCATGATCGATGCGAAGGACTGGCCGGGCCTGGAGGCGCACTACGCCACCCTCCTGCAGCGCCACTACGCAGGCGACGACCCCGAATTCATTCTGTACCGCTCGTTCCCCCTCTACAGCTGGGCCAGCGACGAGGAGGCGGACCGCTACACCACCCGGTGGCTGGACGGCGCGCCGGACAGCCCCTACGCGCACATGGCGCGGGGCATGATCCTGGTGGACCGCGCGCTGGCCGCGGGCGGCGGCAGGCCTGCGCGCCTGTTCCCGGATGCGCGCATGCGTGCGGCCTCGCGCCTGGCGGCGCAGGCCGAGCACATCCTGAGCAGGGCGAGCGCGTTGGAACCGCGCCTGCTGCCGGCCTACCGCCAGCGGCTCACGGCCGCGATGCTGCTCGGCGATTCCGACGCGCAGAAGCGGCTGCTGGAACAGGCGCTCGCGCAGTCCCCGCAGAGCTTCTACGTGCGCGAACGCTACATGGAGACCTACACGCCGCCGTGGCATGCGCCATTCGACTGGATGCATCCGTTCGCGGATGAAGCCGCACCGTATCTGAAGAAGAACCCGCGCCTGCACCTGCTGCGCGCCAGGGCCGCGTCGTGGACCGGCCGCGAGTACCTCGACCTGGGCTGGCACGGCAACGCGCTGGACGCCTATCGCGCCGGGCTGCAGAGCGGACCGGACGTGGAGACGCTGTCGACGGCCGCCAACATCGCCTTCCGCGAAGAGCATCACCTGCAGGCGATCATGTACTGGACGCAGCTGATGCGCTTCTCGCGCTACAAGCCACTGCGCGCGCTGGAAGGCCGCGCGGCGGCGTGGTGGCACATGGACGAGGGCGAGCGCGCCTATTGCGACTACAAGGCGCTGCTGGTGTTCGATGCCGATCATGAGACGGCGCTGAAGTACATCGCTTCCTACGAGCCGCGGCTGCGTGCCAAGGGCACCGCGCTGTCCGGCGTCTGCGGGCCGGGCAACGGCCATGCCAGGCGGTTGCGGGCGATCGTGGCGGAGGCGGAGGGCAAGAGCGCCACCGAGGTCGGGAACTAGGCCTCCGTTTCACGTTTGCGGCGGCGGGCCGGGGCGGGTCATATCGACCCATGAGGCGTCGGGTCACGCGGCCGTCGTCCTGCGGACCGTCACGCGATTGAAGTCGACAGGAGTGCGCAATGGAATGGTGGGCCGTCGTTTACTTCGTGGTGCTGGTCGTAGTCGCCGCGCTGGGCGTGAATGAGCTGATGCGCGATCACCGCGCCGGCTTCGCGCGCATCGCGCTGCTGGTCGGCAGCTCGGCCGCGCTGATCGCATCGGCATGGGCGTACTGGGAGCCGGATACCGCGGTACTTCGCGAGATCGATCTGCAGCGTCTGTTCGTCGTGGCCGTGGTGCTGACGGTCGCGGACACGGGCTGGACGATGCTCGACCTGCGCGACTCGGGAGAGAACATCGATCGCAGGGACTTCACCGTCATTGCCGGAGGAGCCACGGCAGTGAGCCTGCTCCTCATCGCGCCCGCACTGTGGTGGGGCTACCTGGCCGCCTTCGGCGCGCGCGAGGAGGGCATCGGCACATGCCCGATCATCGAACGGCACGAGGACGCACCGCAGCAGGACGCTGTGGAGACCAGGCATGCGGAGCCGCAACGTACGGAAGGCTCAGGGCGTGACGGCCCGCTCGATCGCCCGGCCGTGGAATGATGCCGGCGAGGGCCGACGCCCCCGCGTGATGCGCGTCAGCGCACCTGCGCCACCCAGTCTTCCAGGTTGTAGTAGTTGCTCACGCGCGCGATGCGCAGCCCGCCGTCGGCGTCGGCGCGCAGGGTGAAGAACGCGCCGCCCGGCAACACGTAGCGCTGCCCGCGCGCCGGCGGCAGGCCGGCATCGTCGGCGAGGTACTCGCCGTGCACGACGTATTCCGCCGCGGCGCGCAGACCGTCGTCCGCGGCCATGACCACGATGTCCTCGAGCCGCTCGCGGTAGCTGCGCGCCATGCGCGCGAGAAAGGCGTCGAAGGCATCGCGCCCGCTCTCGCGCGGGCCCTGGTTGAGGTCGTGCGCGACGTCGTCGCAGAGCAGGGCGGTCATCCCGGCCCAGTCGCCGCGGTTGAAGGCGGCGTAGTAGTCGCGGACGAGGGCGGTGGCGCGGTGGCGGGCGGTGGTGTCGGTCATGGCGATCGAAGCGGAAGACGGTGGGAAGCGCATCCGTGAGGCGCGCGGCGGGAGGGCGCGCCATCCGCGGCGCAGGGCGCGTCGGGCGCGTGCCCGGCACTCAGCGCGCAGGGTCCGCGGGAACGGGCTCCGCGGGGACGGGCAGTGCCTGCGATGCACGGCCACCGTCCTCGTCGGGCTCGGGCGCGGCATCGAACAGATCGCGGTGGAAAAAGTACATCTCGTTGATCAGGAATTTCCAGCGCGTGCCCAGGCTGCGGAAACGGCTGGTGGGCGTGGCCGACGCCAGGCACTGCAGGGCGAGCCGGCGGCAGATGCGCAGCGCGCGGGCCATGTGCAGCGGGTCGCTGACCACGATGACCCGGCTCTTGTCGCGCGCGCGCAGCAGCGCCCGGGCCTGGAAGAGATTGTCGTGGGTGTTGCGCGAGAGGGTTTCGATCAGGATGGCGTCGGCGGGCACGCCTTCGCGGATCGCATAGTCGCGCCCCACCTCGGACTCCGCGAAGCGCGCGCCGCTGCCGCCGTAGCCGCCGGTGAACAGCAGGACCGGCGCATGGCCGCGCTCGAACAGATCGATGCCGTGGCGGATGCGTTCCTCGAACACCGGGGAGGGCCGGCTGTCGTACGCGGCCGCGCCGAGCACCACGATGGCGTCCACGCGCACCGCCGGGTCGGCCGCCTGGTCGCGTTCGCCCACATAGATGATGTGCGCGGCCACGCCACCCAGCCAGACCAGGGCGAGCAGCAGCAGCCGGCGCAGCCAGCGGCGCAGGCCGCCACGCCGGCGCTCGCGGCGGCGCCGGCGGCGGCTGGGCGCGGTCCGCATCACGACGCCCAAGGCAGCCGGTCCAGATCGAGATTGCCGCCGGAGAGGATCACGCCCACCTGGCGCCCGGCGAAGGCTTCCGGGTTGCGCAGGATGGCGGCGAAGGCGATCGCCGCCGAAGGTTCCACCACCACCTTCAGCCGCTCCCACAGCAGACGCATGGCGACCAGCGTGTCGGCGTCCTCGACGCGCAGCACGGCGCGCAGCCGCTGTTCGGCATGCGCCTGCTGCAGCAGCGCGAACGGGAGCGCGCCGATGTCGGCGCGCAGGCCGTCGCAAAGTGTCCGGGTGCCGGCGTTGCGCACGCGCTCTCCGCGGGCAAGCGAGGCATGGGCTTCGTCCGCACCGGCGGGCTCGGCCGCGAAAACCGCGACGGGCCTGCCGTCGCGTTCGCTCACACCCCGGGCGGCCAGCACCGTCCCGGACAGCAGCCCGCCACCGCCTACCGGGGCGATCAGGGTGTCCAGCCCGGGCACGGCCTGCAGCAGCTCCAGCGCCGCCGTGCCCTGTCCGGCGATCACCCGCGCATCGTCGAAGGGGTGGACCAGCACGCCGCCGGTCTCGGCCAGCACGGCGGCGGTGGCGGCATCGCGCGGGGCCTGGCCGATGTCGCAGGGCACCAGCCGGGCACCGTAGCCACGCATGGCCTCCACCTTGGCGCGGGTGGCGCCCTCGGGCACCACCACGGTGGCCGTGATGCCGCGCTGCCGGCAGGCGAGCGCGATGGCCGCGCCGTGGTTGCCCGAGCTCTGGGTGACCACACCGCGCGCGGCCTCGGCGTCGTCGAGCGCCATCACCGCGTTGCAGGCGCCGCGGAACTTGAAGGCACCCACGCGCTGCAGGTTCTCGCACTTGAAGTGCAGGGCACAGCCGGCGAGCGCATCCAGCGAGCGCGAACGCAGCACGGGCGTGACATGGGCGTACGGGGCGATCCGGGCGGCGGCCGCGAGCACGTCGCGGGCATCGGGCAGATCGAGCCGCCGGGAGGCGGGGGCGTCGGGGGACATCGCACCATCCTAGAACGTGTCATTCACTTTTTCATCGGCCGCGGGGGTGGTGACCGGCACGCACCCATGGCGCGCAGGGCACGGGCCGCGGGCATCAGGCCCCTACCCGGGCTGTTGCCGGAGAGGCGCTCATCGGCATCCGCGGGCGGGCCGGCCGGAGCTCGTGCAGGCACGCGCGCGGACCGGCTTAAGTGCGGATTCAAGCCGTGGGGCCGATGCTGGCACGTGCGCATGACGGAACCTGTCATGCTCCGCCCGCCATCCGGCCTGTCGTCCGTCGCCCCAGGGGGTTCCCATGTCCCGCTTCCGCCTGACCCGCTTGCAGCCGTTGCGCTTGCGTCTGTCCCGCCCCGTCGCCGGGCTGTCGCTGCTCGCGGCGTCGGCCCTGCTCGCCGGCTGCATGTCCACCTACGGCTACCGCGGGGGCGACGGCGACTACTACTACGCCGATCCCCAGGTGGACTACTACGGTTACGGCCCCTACGGCAGTGTCGGCTACGGCGGCGACTGGTACGGCGGCGTCATCTATCGTTACGGCCATCCCTACTACCGCCATGGCCGTCATGGCTATCCCTACGGCGGCTACGGCTATTACGACCCCTATTACTACGGCGGGCGGCCGGTCTATCCGCGTCCGCCGCGCCACCCGCCGCCGCAGCGCCCGCCGGGTCATGAACCTCCGGGCGGCGAGAATCGGCCGCCTGTGGCCCTCCGCGGCTCGCAGCCCCGCATGCCGCCTCGCGAAATCCGCAACCAGCAGCCGCAGGCCCGGCCTCCCGCGCCCCCGCGGCCGGTGGCTCCGGCCGCACCCGCGGCACCGACGCGTCAGACGCCCATGCGTCAGGCGCCGCCGGCCCCGCCGCCGCGCCCCGCACGCGCCGAACGCCCGGTTCGTGATATGGGTCACGAACCCTGAGTCACGGGCCGCTTGCTATCGGACGCAATTGGTCGCAAGCTAACCGCGCTTGACCGGTTGCGTCGCATTTCGACGTAAACTTCTCCGGATCGCACGAGAGTGACAAAACACTGTCGTGACTGACACAGCAGGGCCATCCGCCATGGAGATGGCCCGGCCGGGAACGTGCCCACCCAGGCCGTGACCCGGTATGGCATTGCCGACCCCGGCGGGGAATTCCGGATCCCCCCTGTTCCGCTCCCCGTCGGGCGTCGGCTCCTCTTCCGCTCCCCCGTGCCAGGAGCATTCCCCCAGCCCTTGTCCCTCCCCCAATGGCTTGCCTCGGTGGCATGTTCCGGCCGTGTCCGGTGCATACCCATACCGTGCAGGCACAGCCATGCCGGCCGCACGGCGACGGCGGCGCGGGAATCAATGAATTCAGTGGGTTGCAGGTGTTTTTCGCGGCCGCAGGGTGCGTGGAGCGCCGTGTGCGGGCAAACGACAGGCAAAAAAAGGGGTCGAACGTCCCCCGACATTCGACCCCCGGCTACCTCAGCACGCGCAGTGGCCAGCCCTGTTCCACCCCGGCCTGCGCTTTCGCGCATTGCCGCGCTGAGTGCCGTGTAGGTAAAGCAGACGGCGTGCCAACTCCGGGCCAGCACCCCGTTTGCAGCCAGTTCGGGCCGAACGGATGCATCGATCCGCGACACTGGTCACGATTTTCGTCGTGTTCGCCGTCGACTCTCCCTCTCCAGGCCAGCACCATCCCGCCTTCGACCTCCACGGCGCCTGCCGCGACACGCCCTGCAGCCGTCACGCACATCATCGCCGCTTGGCTGGCCTTGCCCCGCCTCCTTCCGGCGCTCGCGCCGCCCACCCGGAAGCCTCGCAGTACACTAGCCGGCAGGCTCCGCGGGCCCATGCGAGGGCCATCCGCCACTTCCGCCGCCTCCACGTCGCCCTCCCGCGGCGTTCCCGCCCCCTGGACACAGCCCCCGCCATGCGCGACTTCTACCGTTTCGACGTCATCGTGATCGGCGGCGGCCATGCCGGCACCGAGGCCGCGCTGGCCTCGGCCCGCGCCGGTGCCCGCACCTTGCTGCTGACCCACAGCATCGAGACCGTGGGCGCGATGAGCTGCAACCCGGCCATCGGCGGCATCGGCAAGGGGCATCTGGTGAAGGAAATCGACGCGCTGGGCGGCATCATGGCCCGCGCCGCGGACGCCGCCGGCATCCAGTGGCGCCGGTTGAATGCCTCCAAGGGCCCGGCCGTCCGCGCGACCCGCTGCCAGGCCGACCGCTCGCTGTATCGCAGCTACATCCGCCGAGCGGTCGAGAGCCAGCCGAACCTGACCGTGTTCCAGTCCGCGGTGGACGACCTGATCCTCGAGCACGGCCCCGACGGCGACGCGGTGCGCGGCGCGGTTACCAACACCGGCCTGCGCTTCGAGGCGCCGGCGGTGGTGCTGACTGCCGGCACCTTCCTCGCCGGCAAGATCCATATCGGCGAGACCCAGTACGCCGCCGGTCGCATGGGCGACCCGCCCGCGACCACGCTGGCCGCGCGTCTGCGCGAACGGCCGTTCGCGGTCGACCGGCTCAAGACCGGCACGCCGCCACGCATCGACGGCCGCAGCCTGGATTACGCGGCCATGGAGCCGCAGCCCGGCGACGACCCGCGCCCGGTGTTTTCGTTCATGGGCAGCACCGCCGACCACCCGCCACAGGTGGCGTGCTGGATCACCCACACCACCGAGCGCACGCACGAGATCATCCGCGCCGCGCTGCACCGTTCGCCGCTGTACAGCGGCCAGATCGAGGGCATCGGCCCGCGCTACTGCCCGTCGATCGAGGACAAGGTGGTGCGCTTCGCCGAGAAGGCCAGCCACCAGATCTTCGTCGAGCCCGAGGGCCTCGACGTGTGCGAGATCTACCCCAACGGCATCTCCACCTCGCTGCCGTTCGACGTGCAGCTGGAGCTGGTGCGCAGCATCCGCGGTTTCGAGCAGGCGCACATCACCCGCGCCGGCTACGCGATCGAATACGACTTCTTCGACCCGCGCGGGCTCAAGGCCTCGCTCGAAACCAAGCTGGTGTCCGGCCTGTTCTTCGCCGGCCAGATCAACGGCACCACCGGCTACGAGGAAGCCGCGGCGCAGGGCCTGGTCGCCGGGCTCAACGCCGCGCGGCACGTGCGGGGGCTCGATGGCTGGTCGCCGCGCCGCGACGAGGCCTACATCGGCGTGCTGATCGACGACCTCATCACCCACGGCACCAACGAGCCCTACCGCATGTTCACCAGCCGCGCCGAATACCGGCTGCAGCTGCGCGAGGACAACGCCGACCTGCGCCTGACCGAAACCGGCCGCACGCTGGGCCTGGTCGACGAGGCGCGCTGGGTGCGCTTCGCGCGCAAGCGCGAGGCGGTGGAGGCCGAGACCGCGCGGCTGCGCGCGGTGTGGGCCGCGCCCAACAACCCGCTCGGGCGCGAAGCGGTGGCGACGCTGGGCATCGAACTCAGCCGCGAAACCCACGCGCTGGACCTGCTGCGCCGCCCGGAGCTGGACTACGCCAAACTGATGACCGTGCCCGCGCTCGGCCCGGGCGTGGACGATGCCGATGTGGCCGAGCAGGTGGAGATCGAGGCCAAGTATTCCGGCTATCTGGCCCGCCAGCGCGAAGACATCGCACGCCAGCAGCGGCACGCGCACACGGCCATTCCCGACGATTTCGACTACGCCCGCGTGCGCGGGCTGTCCACCGAAACCCTGCAGAAGCTGCAGCGCGTGCGCCCGCAGACCGTGGGCCAGGCGCAGCGCATTCCGGGCATGACCCCGGCGGCGATCTCGCTGCTGCTGGTGCACCTGGTCAAGCGCCGCGGCGCGGCCGCCTGAGTCGAGGCGCGCGGAGACGAGCGCTCAGGCCTGCAGACGGCCCGTCTTGTCCTTGCGTCCCCGCCGCCACGGCAGCGGGATGCCGAACCCCAGCCCGAACACCAGCGCGAGCCGGCTCGACCAGGTTTCGCGGTCGGGATGCAGCGGCGTGCCGTCCGCAGGGGCTTGGCCCTCTTCGTCGACCAGTGCGAAGGCGCCACCGTCGAGCTCGGCGATCAGCGTCCGCGCCGCGGCGTAATCGTGTTCATGCACGCGCACCCGGGTGCCGCCGATGGCGGTGCGCCATTCCCAGTTGGCGAGGTTGGTCTGATCGTCGGCCACGTGCGCATCGAAGCCCTCGGCCTGCAGACGGCCGCAGACGATATGCGCTTCGAGCGGGTCCAGATAGCTGGCGACGGTCTTGTACATGACGTGGCCTTGCGTGCGGCGACGGAGACAGTGCGGCTGCCGGCCGGCAGGCGATGGATTACCCTAACAGAATGCGCACCTTCCACGACTTTTGCCGCACACGGCTCCAGACCCTGCGCGGCGCCCTTCCGACCGCCTGTCTGGCCGTCGCCGTCCTCGCCCTCGCCGGTTGTGCCGAAGATCCGCCCCCGCCGGCGCCCACGCCCGGCACGGCCGTCGTGCGCGACTGGCCGTTGCCTGGCCTGCGCGGTTCGGCCCAGCCCGATCTCGCGCTCACCGTGGACGGACGCATCATGATGACCTGGCTCGACAGCCGTCCCGGCCGCCGCCCCGCGATGCAGATCGCGCCCTGGCATCCGGGCACCGGCTGGGAGCGCACGCGCACGGTCGCGGTGGGCAATGCGCTGTTCGTCAATTGGGCCGATACGCCGCATATCGCCGCCACCGACGACCACGCACTGTGGGCGCACTGGCTGCAGAAGTCCGGCGATGCGCCGTATGCCTATGACGTGATGCTGTCGCGTTCGATGAACGGCGGCGCCAGCTGGAGTCCGCCGGTGCGCCCGCACGACGACGGCACCATCACCGAGCACGGCTTCGTGTCGCTGTGGCCGATGGACGAGGGCCGGATCGGCGTGGCCTGGCTGGACGGCCGCAACACTGCAGGCGCCGGGCATGACGGCCATGGCGCCGCGGCGCACGAGGCTGCGCAGGGCGGTGGGGCGGGCGACGCGGCGGGGACTGCAAACGCGGATCCGGAGAAGATCGACGGCGGCGCGATGACCCTGCGTGCGGCGGTGTTCGACCGCGATCTGCGCAAGGTGAGCGAGACCGAACTGGACGCCTCCACCTGCGACTGCTGCCAGACCGACGCCGCCGCGATTGCCGGCGAAGCGGGCGCCGGTGCGCTGCTGGTGTATCGCGACCGCACCGCGGAGGAGATCCGCGACATTTACGCCGTGCGCTTCGACGGCGAGCGCTGGTCCACGCCGGTGCGCGTGCATGCCGACGACTGGAAGATGCCGGCCTGCCCGGTCAACGGCCCGTCGGTGGCCGCCCACGGCGAGCGTGCGGTGGTGGCCTGGTATACCGCCACCAATGCGGGTGGCGGCGACGGCATGCCGCGCGTGCGGTTGGCGCACTCCGCCGATGGCGGCCGCAGTTTTTCCGCTCCGGTCGAGGTGGACGCCGGCGTCGCCGTGCAGGGCCGGGTGACGGTGGCGCTGGACGAGCGCCAGGCCTGGCTGCTGTGGCTGCGCGAGGAAGGTGGCCGCCAGTCGCTGTGGCTCGCACGCTACACGCCCGATCTGTCCACCCGGATCGAGCGCATCAAGCTGGCCGACGTGCAGGGCATCGGCCGCGGCACCGGGTTCCCCCGCCTGCTGCTGCGTGGCGACACCGCCTACGTGGTGTGGACCGATGTGGCAGACGGCATGCCGCAGCTGGCCGGCAGGATCGTCGAGGTCGGTTGAGCCGTGTCGACGGGTTTCCCCCGCCGCTCTCCCGCGCTCAGTTGAACACGGCCTGATACAGGAAGCCGCCGCGTTCCTGCGCCACCGGCACCAGGAAGATGCCCACCTCGCCCACCCGCGGATGACGCATCGCGTAGATCTGCTGCGGGAACAGCACCGCCGACGTATTGCGGAACAACAGCGAGAACGGCAGGCGTGCGGCATCGCGCGAGGGAGCCTGATCCAGCGGCCGCGCTTCCACCAGCACGAACGGCACCTCCATGTCGTTCAGCCCGGCGGTGAAGGTCTCGTTCACGCAGCCGGCGAAGTGTTCGAGGGTCAGCAGGTCCATGCGGGCTCCAGTGAGGGAAGAGGGCGCGACCGGGGCCGCGGCGGGTGCCCATCGTGGCCGCTCGATGCGGCCCGGGCAAGGCCCGCTGCGCGACGGCGGAGCCGCCTTGTCGCGGGGCGGCGACGCCATGGGGCTGAACGGCGCCCGTCCCGATGCCGTGAAACGCTGCGAAACGGCACCTCCGGCGGGCATTCGCCGCGGTTCGGCGAGACAAAGCCGACACGGACCCGGACAATACGCGGCTTCTTCCGTACGCCCCCGTCTCGCATCACCATGCCCCAGTCCGCTCCTGTCGTCCGGCTCTCCGGCGTCCGCCTCGACCGCGGGCGGCGCACGATCCTGCGCGCGCTCGACCTGGAGATCGCGCCGGGCAGCGTGGTCGCGATCTTCGGCCCGTCGGGCTGCGGCAAGTCCACCCTGCTGTCGGCACTGACCGGCGAACTGCGCCCGGCCGCGGGCACGGTGGAAGTGCTGGGCAGGCCCGTACCGGAGCGTCAGCGCGACCTGCTGGCCATGCGCAAGGGCATCGGCGTGCTGCTGCAGGGCAACGGCCTTCTGACCGACCTCACCGCCGCCGAGAACGTCGCCCTGCCGCTGCGAACCCATACCGACCTGCCGCCGCCGGTGCTGCAGCGCCTGGTGGAGATGAAGCTGCACGCGGTCGGCCTGCGCGGCGCGCTCGATCTCTACCCGCGCGAGCTGTCCGGTGGCATGGCGCGCCGCGTCGCCCTGGCGCGCGCGCTCGCACTGGACCCGCCGCTGATGATCTACGACGAGCCGCTGACCGGCCTGGACCCCATCGCCTGCGGGGTGATCATGAGCCTGATCGGCAAGCTCAACGCCACACTCGGCCTGACCAGCCTGATCGTCACCCACCACGTGCACGAAACCCTGCCCGTGGCCGACCGCGCACTGGTGTTCGCCAACGGCGGCGTGGTGTTCGACGGCACCCCGGAGCAGCTGCAGCGAAGCGAAGAGCCGCTGGTGCGCCAGTTCCTGGACGGGCAGCCGGACGGCCCCATCCCCTTCGACACGGCACGCCCCACGGAGGCCGCGTGATGGCCTTCACCGACGCCCTCCGCAGCCTGGGCCGGGCCGGCCTGTTCTCGCTCTCGGTGTTCCGCGCGACGCGGCCCAATCGCGACTTCTGGCAGGAACTGACGCGGGAAATCTACAAGATCGGCGCACGTTCGCTGCCGATCATCGCCGTTGGCGGCGCATTCGTCGGTCTTTCGGTCACCCTGCTGGGCTATCGCGCACTCCAGACCTACGGCGCCGCCGGCCAGGTCAGCACGCTGATCGGCCTCGGCATGTACCGCGAGCTGGCCCCGGTGCTGACCGCGCTGCTGTTCATCGGCCGCGCCGGCAGCTCGATCGCCGCCGAACTCGGCCTGATGCGCGCCACCGACCAGATCACCGCGCTGGGCCTGATGGCGATCGATCCGGTCGGCAAGGCGGTCGCGCCGCGATTCTGGGCGGCGGTGATCGTGGTCCCGCTGCTCACCGCCTTCTTCTGCTCCTTCGCCATCGCCGCCAGCTGGTTCCAGGGCGTGCAGGTGCTCGGCATCGACAACGGCATGTTCTGGCAGGTCATGCAGGACGCGGTGGATTTCCACGACGACTTCCTGCCGGCCTTCCTGTTCAAGGCCTCGATTTTCGGCGGCACCGCGGCGCTGGTGGCGGCCTATGTGGGCTTCCACGCCGAGCCGACCATCGAGGGCACCTCGGTCGCCACCACCCGCGCCGTGGTCAACGCCTCGCTGCTGGTGCTGATGTTCAACTTCATCCTGTCCGCCTTCCTGTTCAGGTAACCGTATTCAGGTCCGCCGGCCGCGGCATCCGCCCCATGGCGGCACTGCGTTCAGCCTGCGGCACCGACCATCGCCCCCATCGGCCGAAGCATTTCGTTCGAACCAATCCGCCCGTTGCCGGTCTCATCCCCCCGGTACGGGCCAGCTCCCGAGGATTCAGAGTCATGAGTGCACGTGGTCCCCGCCTCGAAATCGCCGTCGGCGCCTTCCTGCTGCTGGCCCTGGGCTCGCTGCTGGTGCTGGCCATCGCCTCCACCAACGGCCGCTTCGGCTTCGGCACGGACAGCTACCCGCTGAAGGCCCGGTTCACCGATCTCGGCCAGCTGCGCCCGATGGCGCCGGTGAAGATCGGCGGCGTGGCCATCGGCAAGGTCGACGCCATCCAGCTCGACCCGCAGCGCCTGGACGCGGTGGTCATGCTGTCCATCGACAGCCGTTACAAGGACCTGTCGATCGACACCTCCGCCAGCATCCTCACCGGCGGCCTGCTCGGCGAGAGCTACGTCGGCCTGCAGCCGGGCGGTGACCCCGACGTGCTCAGGCCGGGCGACGAGATCGCCTTCACCACGCCGGCGGTGGACTTGATCCAGATGGCCGGCAAATACATCTTCGGTGGCACCGGCGCCTCCGCGGAAGGCGCCTCCACGGATGCCTCCGGCTCCGGTGCAGCCGCTCCCGACGCTTCCCCGCAAGACCTCCCCCAGGACGATACCCCCACGCCATGATGACCAAGACCCTCACGCTTTCCCTGGCGATCACCGCGGCCTTCGCCACCACTGTCGGCGTCGCCGCGCCGGTCCTGGCCCAGGCTCCGGCCGCCGCCACCAAGCAGCAGACGCCCAGCCAGCTGGTGCTCAACAACAGCCAGCGCGTGCTGACCGCGCTGGAGAAGCGCCGGCCGGAGTTCCGCAAGGACCGCGCCGCGCTGCAGGCCTTCGTGAAGAGCGAGTTCGACGCGATGTTCGACCGCGACTACGCCGCGCGCCTGGTGCTGGGCCGTCACGGCCGCGGCGCGTCGGCCGAGGACATCCAGTTGTTCGCCGATGCGCTGGCGGACAACCTGATGGACCGCTACGGCGGCTCGCTGCTCGACTTCAACACCCAGCTGCGTGTGCGCGTGAAGTCCGAAACCGCACTGGAACGCGGCCTCGGCGTGCGCGTGTCCAGCGAGTTCCTGCGCCAGGGCGGCGAGCCGATCCCGGTGGACTACCTGATGCGCCGCAGCGGCCAGGGCTGGAAGGTGTTCGACGTGATGGTCGAGGGCGTGTCCTACGTCCAGACCTTCCGCAAGCAGTTCGACGCCGAACTGCAGCGCAAGAGCATCCGCCAGGTCGCCACCGAGCTGCGCGGCGGCCGTCTGCAGGCCGGCACGGGGCAGTGAGCGCCGCCACGCTGACCCTCGACGGCGACGCCCTGCGCTTCCACGGTGCGCTGGTGCGCGCCGCAGTGCCCGGCCTTTGGTCGCGGCTGCCGGCCGGGCTGGCGCAGGTGCGCCTGCTCGACCTGACCGCGGTCGAACGCCTGGACAGCGCCGGCATCGCCCTGCTGTCGGCTGTGGCCGAGCGCTGCGGCGGCGATGCCCGGCCGCGGATCGAAGGCACACCCTCCGGCCTGGACGCCCTGCGCCAGGCCTATCGACTGGACGACAGCCTGGGCTTCGACCTAGGCTGAGCGGGCCGTTCGGCCCCCCACGGACGCTACACTGCCACGATGCGCACCTATCTCGCCTCCCCTTCCGCGCAGTGCCGCCGCGCCGCGCTCGCCCTGCGGCTGACGCTCGCCGCCAGCCTGCTCCTCCTGCTCAGCGCCTGTGCCCACGGCCCGCAGGGCAACGCCGCATCCGCCCCCGCCGACCAGGGCGAACGCGTGGTCGGCACCGACGACGCCTCCGGGCCCGACGCCGTCGCCCTCACCGATGCTCCCGCATCGCCGGATGCGTCGGCCGAAGGCAGCCTCGAAGGCTCTGAAACCGCTGGCGCGTCCGGCGAAGCCGATACCGCCTCGGCGCCCTTGCCCACCGAGGCCGAAGGCGATTTCGCCTCGATCTACGGCGAGCCCGGCTACAACCCCGTGGCCGACCCCACGCTGCCCGCCCCGGCGGAGCTGCCGCAAAGCTACGACCCGTGGGAGAAGTTCAACCGGCGCATGCACCGCTTCAACAACGCGGTGGACCGACGTGTCGCCAAGCCGCTGGCCAAGGCCTACGTCAAGGTGGTGCCCCGCCCGGTGCGGCTCGGCGTGGGCAATTTCTTCAGCAACCTCGGCCAGCCGGTCAGCGCGGTCAATGCCCTGCTGCAGGGCAAGCCGAAGCAGGCCGGTCAGTCGCTGGGCCGGTTCGTGATGAACAGCACCCTCGGCATCGGCGGCCTGTTCGACCCGGCCACCGCGGCCAACATCCCCAACAAGAGCGAGGATTTCGGGCAGACCCTCGCCGTCTGGGGCTGGCGTCGCTCGCGCTACGTCGAACTGCCGCTGTTCGGCCCGCGCACCCTGCGCGACGTGTTCGGGCTCATCGGCGATGCCCCGCTCTCGCCCACGCGACAGGTCGAGGAAAACAGCGCCCGCGTGTTCCTGCAGGGGCTGCAACTGGTGGACCTGCGCGCCCAGCTGCTGTCCACCGACAGCCTGCGCGAAGGCGCCATCGACGACTACGCCCTCGTCCGCGACGCCTGGCTGCAGCGCCGCGACTACCAGATCGGCGGCGACACGGGCCGCACCGAGAACGACCTGCCCGATTACCTGCAGGACGAGGATCTGCCCGACCCGGTGATCCCGATGGATGCGATGCCGACCCCGGGGACGCCCTGAAGAAACATCCGGAACCGCAGGGGATCGAAAGGGCTGTCGGCCATCTATTCCGCGCGACCGCTGCGCGCCTGCCTTGCGCGGGTGGATGCCCTGAGACCTCCTGACTGAGCGATCTCGTCAGCGGTTCGGTGCGAGCGGCGGCTCACATCATGAGCCCCTCACCCTCGGCCCACTCCCTCAGTGCGGCCTCCACCGCCGCGGTCTCATGCGCGCGCCAGGCATCGTGTTGGCCGGCGTCCATCATCAACGCATCGAAGCGTTCGCGTGCGCCGGCGGCGGCGAAGCAGGCGTGCACGTCTTCGATCACCTGCGGTGCGTGGGCCTGCGCGAAGCGCACGGCGAGGCGTTTGCCGAGCTGCAGGTCGCGGTGCGAGGGGATGATGGCGTAGCGTTGCGGGTCGTGGAGATCGGCCGGGGTATCGCCCAGGCTGGCACCGGCATCGTCGAAGTCGCGGTCCGATGTGCGCACGATGCGGCCCGTCTCGCGGCAGACGAAGGCCATGCGGTCGCTGCCGGTGTGGCCGGCCCAGTCGAGTGCGGCGATGAGGTCGGCGAGGGCGATCTGCAGAGGGGGCATCCGGGCGCTGTCCATCGGGGATTCGGGCGGTGCGCCGCTGGGGCGCAGGCCGATTCTTTCATGGATCGCCGCTTTCATGGACCGCTGCCTTCATGAAGGTCCGCTCTCACCGAGCGCCGACTTCACGCAAGGCCGCTCGCATGTCGCAGGACCTCGATGGATCGCCGCGACGGGCGGCATCACGCATGTCTCCGCACGCGGCGCTCTACAGCGGCAGCCGCTCCGGCAGGTACGGCGTGCTGCCGGTCTCCCTGCCGGCATCGTCCATCTGCACCGCGCTGGCGCGCAGGTCGCGGGCGTCGAGCGTGCGCAGTGCGGCGATCACATCGGCCGCCAGCGCCGGGTCGAATGCGGCGTACGCCCAGTGCTCCACCCTCCGCCGCAGCCAATTCCTGCGCAGACTGCGCGTGCGGGTGTGCAACACCAGCATCCACTCGCCGCGCTCGCTGCGTCGCCCGTCGCCATCCACCGTGCCGGCCGGCCAGGCATAGACGCAGAGCTGGTGGTCGGTGTCCGCGTCCGCGGCACGCATCCGGTCGATGCCGATCAGCCAGCCCCGATCTTCCTGCAGGTAATCCAGCGGCCACTGCGGCAGCGCCTCGCAGAGCCATGCGCAGAGGTCTTCGCCCGCGAGAGCACCGACGCCCCCGGCGTCGGCCGCGATGGGACGCTCGAAGGAAAAGCGATCGCTGACGAATTCGATGCGCAGGGCGGTGTGGGGCATGGGAACTCGCGAAGAAAGCGGATGCGACGGCACGGTGCGCCCGTCGACATCACACTCTAACGCGCTGTGCGACAGGGCGCAGCGCGTGCCGCCCAGTCCTGCGGACTACGACTGCGCGCCGGCCTCGCCCGCAGGTGACGTCGCATCGGCGTCGCCGGCCTTTTCGCGCACCGCCTTCTTCGCATCGCGCGCACGCTCGGCTTCGGCGGCCGCGCCGATGGTCTTGAGCATCGGCGTGTTGCCCAGCACTTCGATCTTGCCGCCGGCCTCGGTGAACGCCGCGACGTCCTCGGCGATGCGGTCGTGGGTCAGTTCGATGCGGCGGGCTTCGCGCGAGCGGGCGAACGCGCTGCGGCTGGCGCGGCTGGAGCCCGCCCCTTGGTCATTCGACATCGTCGTCTCCTGGTCGTTGCGACAGCGTCATCGGAATCGCACGGTCGCGTGTCGACGGCGCCTCGGCCGTCGCGGCCTTGCGCGCTTCGGCGCGCACATCGAGGCAGTAGGGCCCTGCCATCGTGAACTTGCGGCAGATGGCGGGTCTTGTGGCGTAGATGCCGCAATTCATCCTGGCGCCATCCAGTGCCACGCACCACCCGTCGGCGTCGCGCGCCATGACCAGCACGCCGCGCGCGTCGCGGCTGGTGAGATAGGCGGGAACGGCGTCTTCGGGGAACACGGTCACCGTCAAGCGGCAACACAACGCATCGCAGCGGCTGCAGTGCACATGTTTCTCGCGTGCGGGTTTTTCGCGCGCGGGCTGTGCCGCGGACACGGCCGCGCTCACTGCACACCGTCCTGGCGGCGGAAATGCAGCAGTCTCTCGCGGACCGAAAGCGGATCGCCCTCATCGGACGCATGGCCTGCGCTCTGCTGCACGAACCCGTCGTCCGCCAGCAGCCGCCCGAAGCGCGCGGCATGTCCGCGTCCGGGGTCGACCAGCAGCACTTCGGCGGTGGCGCGGGCATGGCGCGCGATCACCGCGGACAGCCGCTCCGCCTGTCCGCGCTCGTACAACACATCGCTGGCGACGATGGCGTCGAACGTGCCGAGCGTCGGCAGCGGGTGGTCCCACAGCAGTTGCCGGTAGTGCACCGCAGGCAGGCCGTTGAGCGCGGCGTTGTAGCAGAGGAAGGGCTCGGCGAGCGGGTGCGCGTCGCTGGCGACGATGTCGGCGCCGCGGCGCTGCAGCACCAGGCTGGCCAGGCCGATGCCGCAGCCCAGTTCGAGAATGCGCTTGCCGGCGACATCGAAGCGATGCATCGCATGCGCCAGCCGGTGGCCGGCGGGCCAGCACTGCCCGAACAGGCTCCACTGCGATTCGGAAATGCCCAGACGCGCGGCATGGCCGTCGGGATCGGCATATTGCTGGCGGTCGGTCAGCACGCGCAGTCGGTAGTCGACGCCGCCGACGCTGCGGATGATGTGATGTGTGTGGTAACCCGGCATGCCGGCTCCCGGAATGCATCGCGCCGCAGGGGCGGGCGAGGCGTGAAGAGGGGAACGAGGCGGCCGATATGCGCTGTGGCGATGCGCGGGCCCGCGATCTGCAGAGCCCTGAAGGGACGCGACGCGCGAATGCGACGTGCGAGTGGTGAAGCGACGTGAACCTGCAGGAGTCTACAGCATGCGTGCCTGAACGGCCCTTTCCCCGGCCATTCGCGCACGCGCGGTCATGCTGCGTGCATCAAGGGCCGCGCATGTCTGCACGGTCGGCAGCCCCTCGCGGGCGGCCACGCACGTGCGGCGGCGATGCGCTTCTGTCGGCTCATGCAGACGGCGCGCGGCCCGGGCCGCGGCCGTGTCGCTGCTCAGAACACCATGGTCTGCCCGGGCGCGAGCGTCAGCCGTGCGTCGATGCCGACGCGCGCGCCCGACACCTGATCCGTGCGCGCGCCGCGCAGCGCTTCCGGCGCGGTGAACTCCGCCGTCGCGGTGGAATCCAGATTCACCAGCACCCAGGTCGCGCCGCCGTCGCCCAAACTCTGCACCGCCCACACGCGCGGGTTGTCGACCGGGTAGTAGCGAATCTCCTCGGGCATCGCCAGGCGCGGGTTGGCGGCGCGGATCGCAAGCATCGTTCTGTAGTGGTTGAGCAGCGAATCCGGGTCGGCATGTTGCGCCTCCACCGAACGGCCCTTGCCGATCTGCGCCTGCCAGTACGCGCCCCACCACGCGCCCTCGCCGTCGGGATTGGGCGGAAGGGTCGGCGCATCCAGCCAGTTGCGGCCCGTGGTGTTGAAGCCCGCGTTGCGCGCTTCGGTCCAGGGCATGACCGCGCGGCGGTAACGGTCGTCGCCGGTCTTGTATTGGCCGAGGCCGATTTCTTCGCCGTAGTAGAGATACAGCGTGCCCGGCGTGGTCGCGAGCAGGCTGGCGGCGATCTTGCCCTTGGCCGCATCGCCCTTCAGCACGTGGCCGATGCGGGTCTGGTCGTGATTGGTGAGGAAGGGTGAGAAATACGCCATCGGCGCGGCGGCATGGCGTTTCTGCAGGTTGTTCCAGAGGTCGTCGCGGCCCTTCAGCGGTGCGTCGGCGCTGAGCGTGCCGAAATCCGCACTGCGCGATGTGTCGGGGTTGAGGATGCCGATCACCAGCTCGCCGAATTCGAAATCGAAGGCCGAATCCAGGCCCTTGCCTGCACTGCGGTATTGGCCGATGGTGCCCAGATCCGCCCAGGCCTCGCCCACCAGCATCGCATCGGGCTTCACGCCGCGCACGTGCGCGGCGAACTGGTTCCAGTAGTCGAACGTGGCCTGCGTATCGGCCTGCCCGGGGATCGGCCCGTCCTCGATCGCATAGCGCACCGCATCCAGGCGGAAGCCGTCCACGCCCTTCTGCAGCCAGAAGGTGGCGAGGCGGTTCATTTCCTCCACCACCTTCGCGTTGCGCAGATTCACGTCCGGCTGCGAGCCGCCGAACGCGCCGTAGTAATACTGCTGGCGGGTGGCGTTCCAGTGCCACACCGCCTCGGGATTGGGCGTGTTCGACCAGGCCTGGCCCCAGCCGGCGGGGCGCTCGTCGCGCCAGATGAAGAAGTCCTCGTAGCCCGGTTCGCGCCGCGCGGACTTGAGGAACCACTCGTGGCGGTCGGAGATGTGGTTGATCACCAGATCCAGCACCACCTTGATGCCGCGCTGGTGCGAGGCGGCGATGAAGGCCTCGAAATCGGCCATCGTGCCGTAGTCGCGTTCGACCGCGTAGAAGTCCTCGAAGTCGTAACCGTGGTACGAGGGCGCCTCGAACACCGGGGTGAGCCAGATCGCGTCCACGCCGAGGCTCTGCAGATGGTCCAGGCCATGGATCATGCCGCGGAAGTCGCCATGGCCGTCGCCGTCGGCATCCTTGAACGAGCGCGGCCAGATTTCGTACACCACCGCGTCGTGCCACCACCGCCGCACGAGCGGCTGCGGGCGCAGGCTGCGGTAGCCGCTTTCGGGCGCAGCCGGCGATACGGCGGGAGCGGCGGCGGGGACGGCGGTCCGCTCGGGCGCGGGCGCGGCGCAGGCGGCGAACAGACAGGTGGCGAGCAGGCTGAGGGCGAAGGGTTTCACCGACGGGCTCCGGGTACGAAGGTGGCTGCACCTTGCCACGCCGCGCCGGGCATCGCCAGCCGCGCGGACCGGACCGAATACGTATACATCCTGCGCCGGGCGGCTATCCTTGCCGGTCCTTCGCCCCTCGGAGCCTGCCGCCGTGAACGCGACTCCTCCCTCCTTCGCCGCCCGCGCCGGCGCCTTCGTCGAGCGTGTCGGCCGACGCATCCCCGACCCGGTCGTCATCTTCATGGCGTTCTGGCCGTTGGCCTTCGCATGCTCCGCCCTGCTGGGCGGGCACACCTTCGAGACCGCCGGTGCCGGCGGCGAGGCGGTGGTGCACGCCATCAAGCCGATGTACGCGGCCGAGCACATGCGCTGGGTCTTCGACAACGCCCTGCTGCAGAACTGGCTGGCCTTCGGCAACGGCGTGCTGGGCGTGATCCTGGTGGTGATGCTGGCGATCGGCATCGCCGAACACTCCGGCCTGCTGGCGGCGCTGATCAAGCGCCTGGCCGCGCGCCTGCCGGAATCGCTGCTGCCGCTGCTGCTGGTGTTCCTTGGCATTTCCAGCTCCATCGCCACCGATGCGGGCTATCTGGTGCTGATCCCGCTGGCCGGCCTGCTGTACGCGGGCATCGGGCGCAATCCGCTGATCGGCATGGCCGCGGCGTTCGCCGGCGTGTCCGCCGGCTTCAGCGCCAATCTCATTCCGGGCACGCCGGTCGACGTGATCGTGGGTATGAACGCGCAGGTGTTCGCCGAGTCGCAGGGCGTGCCCTTCGTCGACCGCGACGGCAACCCGCTGCGCCCGGCCACCATGCACTACTGGTTCATCGCCACCTCGACCGTGGTGCTCGCGCTGCTCGGTGCCTGGGTCACCCGCCGCTTCGTGCAGCCGAAGCTCGAACGCGTCGACTACGTGCTGCCCGAGGGCCTGGACACCACCGAATTCGCGGTGGACGACGCCGACCGCCGCGGCCTGCGCGGCGCGGCAGTCGGCCTGCTGCTGGCGCTGGGCATCGTCGCCGGGCTCGCGCTCGGGCCGCTGCGCGCCTACACCGGTGCCGACGGCAAGCAGGTGCTGCCGTTCCTCAACAACATCATCCTGCTGATCTCGATCGTGTTCGCGGTCACCGGCCTGTGCTTCGGCTATGCCGCCGGGCGCTTCCGGCGCATCTCGGACGTGGTTACGGCGATGGTCAGGCAGATGAACACCATGGGCTACATCCTGGTGCTGACCTTCTTCTGCTACAACTTCCTGGCGCTGATGAGCTACAGCGGGCTGGGCACCTACATCACCTATCTGGGCGCGCAGGGCCTGCTGGCGCTGGGCCTGCAGGAATTCCCGGTGCTGCTGCTGATCGGGTTCGTGCTGACCACCGCGCTGATCAACCTGTTCATCGGCGGGCTGACGTCGAAGTGGATGCTGCTCGGGCCGATCTTCGTGCCCATGCTCTACCTGGTGAACCCGGACATGACGCCCGACGTGGTCTCGGCCGCGTATCGCGTGGCGGATTCGTCCACCAACATCGTCACGCCGATGATGAGCTATGCCGGCGTCATCCTCGCCTTCATGCGCAAGTACCGCCCGGAGATGGGCTTCGGCGACATGCTGCTGATGATGGTGCCGTATTCGGTGGCCTTCCTGATCGCCTGGACCGCGCTGCTGGTGGCGTTCTTCAGCTTCGGCATCCCGCTCGGGTTCTGAGCCGCGTCGCCCGACGGCCCCACGCGGCCGTCGGGCGATCGGTCGAACGGCGCAGGCGCGGAAGGCTGCGCCGGGCCTTCAGGCCCGAAGCGCGCCATGTGCCGGCGTCAGCGGCCGTGCGCGCCGAACAGCCGCATGCACAGCGCCACACCCACGCCCCAGGCACCGTTGAGCAGCAGCGCGCCGACGATCAGCGTCGAATTCAGCGCGATGCCCTTGATCGGGAACACCACGAACCATGCCACCAGACTGGGCAGCACCGCGCCCAGCGCGAAGGCCAGCCCCCAGTAGGCGGCGCCACGGCGGCGTGCGATCAGCCACCACAGCACCGGGCCCCACACGCCGCCCCAGAACGCGAGCGAGAGCACCCTGGGCACGCCCAGCGGTGGTGCGGGGGTCATGTTCCAGGCGGCGGCCGGCACGACCCCGGCCATGTGCAGGATCTGCAGCAGGCCCTGGTGGAAGACGAGGGTGGCGATGAAGCCGGCGACGAAGGCCAGCGCGAGGGTCTTGGGACGGAACATGGCGTGTCTCCGGGGATGACGGGCGGACGATAGCGCCGAAGGTGTGCCGCGTCGATGCTGGGCCGGTGCACTCAGCGCCCCGCCGGCGGCTCCCACAGCTCCAGCTTGTTGCCTTCCGGGTCCAGCACCCAGCCGAACCTTCCGTATTCGGATTCTTCCGTCGCATCCATCACCTCGCAGCCTTCGGCACGCAGCGCCGCCAGCAGCGCATGCAGATCGGCCACGCGGAAATTGACCATGAAGGGTGCCGTGCTCGGCGCGAAGTACTCGGTGTCGTGCTTGAACGGGCTCCACAGCGTGGTGCCGGTGGCGCTGTCGTCCGCCCACTGGAACACCGCACCGCCCCAGTCGTCCACATTCAACCCCAGATGCGTGCGGTACCACGCCGCAAGCGCTTTGGGATCGCGTGCCTTGAAGAAGATGCCGCCGATGCCGGTGACGCGTTTCATGGGGTGCCCTCGTGTCGGGTGAAGTAAAGCGATGCATAACCGTTCCAATCGCCGGCAAGGCGACGCCGATCCATCCTCAGCCGACACCGCAGCGGCAGCTCATGCCAAAGGCCGAAATTCCGATCCCGACGGCGATCGACAGCACGATCCACAGCCAATCGCGACGCTGCAGCCGCCGCAATGCGTCCAACCCGCGGCCGAGCGTCCCGGCCTGCTCCCGCCCCGGTTCGCGCCGCGCGAGCACCCGATGGATCGCGAGCACGGGCAGCGTCGCCCCGGTCAGCACCAGCATCGCACCCAGCGGCGCCATGCCAGAGGCCAGCATCAGCCCGCCGGCGAGCAGCCAGAACACGAGGAGGAGCAGGGCGTGGGCGATGCGGGGCATGGTGCAGATAATGCCGGAAAGCGGTCGTCGTGCGACATGAGCAGATGCAGCGCTGCAGCGCCGCACACCCGAACCGTAGACTCTTAAGCCAGGTTGGCCGCAGCCTGCTGCAAACGCTCGTCCGAGAATGCGCCGGAAGGAATGTTCGGCGAACGCTCGATCGCGCCCAGCGCCTGGATAAAGCGTGCGTGGCCGATGCGGTGTGCGTCGCGGATGTCGGACGCATGAGAGAGAGCAGTCGGCGATACGCCCTCGATCGGTGCGGGCCGCTCGGGCAGTCGCGGCGCATCGGCCTCGCGCGATGCGGCGGCGGGCGAGGGCATCGCCTGTGGCGCAACCGCAGCGTCGGCCGCATCACCGACCAGTCCGACGGGAGAGACCCCACAAAGACGCCGGACGCATGCCGAGTCAGAACCACTTGAAATGTGACGAACGCCAAGAATGCCCCGGCGCATTGTCGCGCAACGGAGTCGGTACCCGGCCGTCGTCGCACACCCGCGACGCGGGGGACCGGGCTCCGCCACTTATCCGGGCCCCCCAGCAGGGGCTGTCATCAAGGGAATTCACGCATGACCACACCCGTTTCCGGTTATTCCGGCTCCGCCAACACCGCGCACGGTACCGTCTACTACTATCAGGGCTCCGCCGCCGCGTCGGCCATCATGGCCAGCATGGTGCGCGTGGAAGCCGCCAAGGCATCGTCCTCGCAGGAGCAGGCCCTCCGCGCGCTGCGCGCGGCGGACCTGCCGGCGGAACAGGTCGCGCTGATCGAGCCGATCACGCTGTCGATCATCGGCGCCATCATCGCCGGCGCGTCGCTGGCGGCGACCACCGTCAGCGCGGCCGCGGCCGCCACCTCCGCCGCCACGGGTCTGGGCGCCATGGTCCAGCAGGCCAGCGCCGGCGGGCTGCCGTCGCTGGAAGTGGAAGTGGAGAATCTTTCGCTTACACCGGTGGTGCTGGGCTCGTATCAGACCAACGACGGCAGCAGCTCCTCGGTGCTCAAACCGCTCTCGCCTGGCCAGAGCGACACCATGATCGTGGTGAATTCGAGCAGCGGCTTCGGCGAGGGCGACGCCAGCGTGGTACTGAATTTCCTCACCGGCGGAGGCGTGAACAGCGAAGAGCAGCCGCTGACGCCGATCCAGGCGAAGTGCACCGTCGCCTACGACGACAACGGCAACTGGGTGCCGCAGCTGAGCATCGACGGATCGAACAGTTACAGCGACACCAGCGACGGCTGCAATGCTGTCGCGCTGTTCTTCACCTCAACCGACGACAGCATCATGGACTTCACCATCGCGTCGGTCATGACCGAGAAGAGCACCTCGGGCGTGTACTTCATGTTCCTGCCCGGTTCGTCGACCTATACGGGGTAATCGACGGATCAAGCAGGCCGATCCGTCGCGGCGATGGGCCGCGGCGGATCGGCGCATCGTCGCAGACGGACGCTCATCGCAGATCGACGGCGTCGGGGAACAGCGGGTGTCCCGATCCGCCATGCCCTGGTCCGCCGTGCATGGCCTTGCTCAGTCCAGCGCCAAGGGGGGCTTGGCCAGCTCCTTCGGCTCCAGCTTCTGCAGCCCGCCGTCATATACCCGCCCCTCGCCCAGCAAGTCGTCCTGGGCAATGGCGTCGAGCTGTGGCCGCACCCGATCCGGCAAGGCGGGCTCACCGGCCAACCGCTCGTGCGGCAGTGGCGCGGGATACATAGCCAGGCAGGCGTTGACGACGGTGGCCTGGCTTCGGCTGCGGATGAAGCGAAACGGCCGAACGCTGTTCGGATCCGAGCGCCCCATGCAGGTGCACACGACAGGGGCGCCTCGGGTTGCTCCTGGCAGTACCAGCGCTTGCGGCTGCGGCACAGACAACGCTCCGGCACCCCCGGGCTCGACCTTCGGCGAGCTGAGCGGCCAGCGTGGCATCGGCCTCCCGGGACACCCACGAATAATCGGCGGTCTTCCAGGGCACCCATGCAACATCGGTGATCGGTGTTCCTGATCGCTGTCTCTCCTTACACTGCCGCAATGCCTTCCCCGCCCGTGATCGACGGTGTCTCCGCAAGTCGTTTCCAGTTGCCGCCCGGCCCGTGGCCGACGGTACTGGAGGCGCTGTGCGCGTGTTTTCCGAGGGTCGAACGTGGCCTCTGGTTATCGCGCTTCGCGCGTGGGCGGGTGCTCGATGCCGCGGGCGAGGCGCTGCATGTCGAGGCGCCGTATCGCGTCGGCGCCGACATTCATTACTACCGCGAAGTCGTCGATGAGCCGCTGCTGGCCGTGGAGGACACCCTCCTGCATGTCGATGCGGACCTGATCGTCGTCGACAAGCCGCACTTTCTGCCGGTGGTGCCGGGCGGCGGTTACGTCACGCAGACGCTGCTGGCGCGGCTGATCCGGCGCTTCGGCGACATCGGCATCGCGCCGCTGCATCGGCTGGACCGGCTCACCGCGGGGGTGGTGCTGTTTTCAGCGAATCCCGCCACGCGTGCGCGGTACCAAGCGTTTTTCCGTGAACGCGCCATCGAGAAACGCTACGAGGCCATCGCGCCGCCGCTGCCGTCGCACGCGTTTCCGCTCGAACGCCACACCCGACTGGCGCGCGGCGAGCCGTTCTTCCGCATGCGCGAATGCGAGGGCGTACCGAATGCGCTGACCCGCATCGACGTGATCGAGCGCGGCGAGCACCTCTGGCGCTATGCGCTGCAGCCGGTGACCGGCCGCAAGCATCAACTGCGCGTGCATATGGCGGCACTCGGCGCACCGATCGAAAACGACCCGCTGTATCCACGCCTGCGCGATGAACCTGCAGGCATGCATGACCGCCCGCTGCAGCTGCTGGCCCGTTCGCTGGCGTTCGTCGACCCGCTGGATGGCCGGCGACGAGCGTTCGAAAGCCAGCGATGTCTGGAGAGTGTGTCGTCGTTGCCGGAGTCGCTTTGACGTGCCGACCGCCGGAGATCGAATTCGCCGGCTTCGAATTGGAAAAATTCACGCCTGCTGTTTCGTTGTCACTACCGGAGAGGGGGAGCGAAGGAACGGATGAGGACGGGCAGGAAAGAGGAAATTCATGAAATTCCAATGACTTGTGAAAGAAAATGAATGTCCCGGTCTTCCTCCTTAGAAAGTGGGTGTCCCGATCTTCTGCTGAACTCTAAGTCTTTGCCGAACTTGCTCGTATATCTCCATCACGCCGGGCATCGTCAATGTCACCGCCACAGCGAATGGAATGGGCTCATCAATCGACATACCCGCTTGATCCGGCTCGCGCTGCAAATACAGATCAATCTCCATGCCATCAGGCACCGCGGCTGCTTTCGTGCCATACCATCGCTGGTGGTACAGCGTCCCGCGATTTCTTTGATGATCATCGGGCTGGTCAGGAAATGACTCTTTAAGGCCTAGGCCGCCGAGCGCTTCGGGCTTCAACAGTTTCAGTCTTACCGCCCGGTAACGTCTGTTTCCCGGTTTTGTTGGTGTAAACCATGCTGAAGTTGCCACCAGGGCGTGGGGCCTCGCTTGGCCGCCCATCACTGTCGGGATAGGAATCGGGATGCGCATGACTTGCTTCTCAGCGATTTCACCCGTCGCCCAGAACGTTGCGCGGTCGTCCGCGCAAGCGATGGCTGCATCGGCATCGACGATGCCATAGCCAAGAAAGCGACGGATGTTATCTTTCTGTTTCCCACTCTGCCCCCGTCCCGGTGGCGGTCCAAGTACTTCTCTAATCATCGCAGCGGAGGCCTGAGGCCACTGCGCTGTATGTACCAACAGCGCCTTGAGCAGCACGGCACGTTGACGATGCGTCAACGCCAGAAAAGCGCCTCCGTAAGCAGCTTCCAGCGCATCATGAATCCGATGGCACGTTCGCGATGCCAAGGCCGCTGCAGCACTGGTACCGTTGGTGTAGAACTCGAACTGTTCATCCGACGGCGTCGGCGGCGCGGCCACTTTTAAACCCGCCGAGCGACTCAGACGCGCGGGCTCGACTCTCAAGATCCCGCGAGGATTACCAAGCATCATCAATCGCTCGCGCGCACCGGGCATCAAGATGTCGGGCTTGACGGATGCACCATAGCCCGGCCCCTGTGCACTTGAGGGATTGGCCATTTCGATATTAGGATAAGGCTCGACCGAAGAATGCGCCGCGAAAGCCCGATCCAGATCAGGAACATCATCAAGGTTGCAAGCTCCGACAGTGACTCCGTTGACGGTTTCGGCCGGTGCGAACAGACGGCGCTGCCCCATCAAACTACCTACTGCACCAAGCACGGCTTTCGCGCGATGATCAGGGCCTGAATCTTCGAAAGCTGTGCGCGTGGCAAAGCCCGACACCTCGAATGCATCCCCTATATTGCCAGCGCTAACAACAAACAGAATGCCGTACTCGTAAGCCATGCGATCCAACAGCTTGGCCCAAGCCGAAAGCTTTCGATGGAACGGCTGACGCGGATTGCCCAGCGATACATTGACAATCAGCACGCCCGGAGCGCTCCCCTCTTGTCCCGCGCGCATTGAGCGCACCGCCTGATAGATCACATCAACGATCAAACGATCGCTGCTGAAACCCTCTGCACTCCCCGGCTCGGCGGTCATGACCGGTAGGACATGGATTCTACGCAGTAGCGGCAATTCACGACGGTTGCGATCGCCATGCACAATCAGCGAGGCCATCGCAGTACCGTGCTTGCGATCAGCAACGGCAGTCAAGCCTTCAAGGGCGAAGAGGTCATCGACGGTCACATGACGTGCAAGTAGTGGGTGGTTCGCGACCGGAACGCCATCAAGCAGAGCCAGGATCGGCTCTCCAAGCGCGCCGACCTGTGGCACCTCACCCATCGGCTCTGCGTCGGCTGTTTCGAGCTTTGCTGCCAAGCTCTGCGGGCGGATATGCATCACGCTCTCGACCATGGCGATCCCATTGCGATCAAGGATCGTACGCACTTCGGAAACGGGCAAATCGACGAGGCATGCGTGGTAGCCGATTTGCGGAATACGCGATTGAGATATAACTCGGCCGCCTACGGCCTGCAATTCGGAACGAAGCAGGGCCTCAGCCTGCTCAGCCTGTTCATGCGACTGCCTGAAGACCAATTCGATCTCGACGCGGAGAGTTGCATCTGTTCCAAGTTCCGCAAGCTCGCTCGCAAGGGTCAGCGCATCCTGTTCATCGACACGATCCTGCGGGCCCCACGCGCGTAAATCACGCAGCAGCGCAAAGACATGGCTCCACGGAATATTGCCGTAACCGAGCGGCTCTTCTGCCTGCCAACGACGCCACAAAGATTCGATTTGCTGCAGCGCCGTCATATCTGGCACAAGCAGGTACGCGACAGGGTCTTTGTCCGACCCATCCTGAGCGAGGGCTTCTTCGTCAATGAATTCAAGATGTCCTGCCATCTTTGAGACAGCAGAAGCGAATCTGGCAACATCGCCGCGCAGCTCGAAAACGAGGAGGCGCTCAGGCGCCAGCCCACTCGGATCGGCGCGAAGACTCAATCCTTGCGGATCACGCTCCAGTACATCACGCAAGCGGTCAAATTTCGGGCCGAATTTCTGAGCTTGTCGCTGAGCGGAAAATGGTTCAGGTCCGCGTTGAGGGTTTGGCCTTCCGACGCGAGGTTCGGGCCGCGCGCTCGGCTCCACCCGCAGCAGAGGCTTGTTCGGGTCGCTCGCCATTCATGACCTCCGGCCGGACGCGAGCAGTCCATAGTTCCAGCTCATGCTTGAGCGCTTCATCGATTCCTATCCCCCCTAGTCCCAAGATATGCCGACGCCTGACGTTCTGGCAAAAATCCACTACTTCCGAGTAGTTCACTGCGCCCAGTTTTGCTGCAATGGAGCTGAGCGACATGGCTGGCCTATCAGGCCAGCGAGAAACTATCCGATCCAATAGGACTTGGACGGATTTGCGGTCCGGCGCAGGAAATGACAATCGCATCTGGAAACGCCGCCAGACCGCACGGTCAAGCAATTCCGCATGATTCGTAGCTGCCATGACTATGACATAGCTTGGCAACTGATCGAGCTGCATCAACAGGAACGAGACGACACGCTTGATTTCGCCTGTTTCATGCGCATCCCCGCGCTCTTTGCCGATTGCGTCGAATTCGTCGAAGAAAAGAACGCAAGGACGCGTCCTTACATAGTCGAACAATTTGCGAAGTCGGGCGTTGGTTTCTCCGAGATAGCTACCGATCAAGGCATCATAACGAACTAGAAACAGCGGCAACGCCAGCGCTTCTGCGATGGCCTCCGCATAAGAAGTCTTGCCGTTACCCGGCGGACCTGAGAGCAGCACGCGATGTCGTGGCTCATAGCCGTGAGAGCGCAGCACATCGGCGCGTGCGTGCTCTTCAATCAATTGTCTACCGCTTTCATTGACCGGAAGAGGCAGTAGCAGTTGATCCATGCGCAGCTGAGGCTGGACTTCGAGAATCGCTTCACGTCCCTGATTACCAACAGCATCACGCTGAGAAAGCAAGCTACTGGAGCTGACGGTTACATTCGTGAGCGCGCGCTGGAGGCGGTCTGCAAGAATGTGATGATTTTTGGCACGCTCATCCGCGGCAAGAGCCTCCGCAGAGGACCGGACACCGGCTTGGTCCCCACTGGAGGCGGCTCGGACTAGTGAGATGAGAAGGTCGCTGCGTGCCATGGGAGTGCGCTCGTGGGCGTCTTGCGGTTCGGCGCTTGCCGGATGGTAACGCCTCAAAGGAGGTTTGTCCCCCTGCAATACGGCTAGGCTGGCGCGAAGCAATCTCACAGCAAGCGACGCGCGCCCCCAGCCACCGTTGCAGCGCAAAATCCGAAGGAGGGTGTTGCGCCTCAACATTCCTGGAGCGAAAGCCGGGCTCAGACTCATTCCTTGCATGCAGAGTGCACAAGCCTTGGACTCCCTAAGGCTATGCTCGGACGACTCGTACCCCTCGCCCCTCGCCAACCCACCCCCATTGCACTAAATTGGTGCAATGCCCCCCCCTGCCGACCCCTTCCTGCCCGTCGCCGAGCCCCACCCCCTCGACGCCCTCGCCACGCCCGTGGCCTGGTGCGAAGACGACGGGCGGATCGCAGGCGTGAATCCCGCCTTGGCGCGGTGGCTGGCGGTGAGCCCCAAGCGCCTGCCCGGCCTGCCGTTGGCGGCGCTGGAGGTGGAGGGCGAGCGCTTGGCGGGGGCCCTGGCCTCGCCGGCGGGGGACGACGATCTGCGGTTGCGGCGGGTGCCGTTGGCGTTCCCGGGGCTGGGGGGGGCGCAGTACGCGGACCTGTTGTTGTCGCGGCGGGCCGGGGGCGGGTGGTGGCTGGAGGCACATCCGGTGGCGGAGTTCCCGGGCGAGGACCCGGCCACGATGTTGCCGTTGGCGCTGTCGGCGGCGCTGCGCGGGTTGGCGCATGAGTTGCGCAACCCGTTGGCCGGACTGAAGGGCGCGGCGCAATTGCTGGCGCGGCGCGTCGATGACGAGGCGCGGGAGCTGACCGGGTTGATCGAATCGGAAGTGGCGCGGCTGACCGCGTTGATCGACCGGCTGCTGTCGCCGCAGCCGGCGCGGGCGCACGAGGCGCTCAATATTCACGAGGTGCTGGAGCGGGTGCTGCGCCTGGCCGAGGCCGAGGCCGGCTGGGCGGTGAAGCTGGCCCGCGATTACGACCCCTCGCTGCCCGAGCTGCACGGCGACCCCGACCGCCTGACCCAGGCGGTGTGGAACCTGGTGCGCAATGCGATCGAGGCCGGCGCCGGCAGCGTGAGCCTGCGCACGCGCATCGAGCACGGCGTGCGCATCGGCGACGCCACGCATGCGCGCGCGCTGCGCCTGGAGATTTCCGACGACGGCCACGGCGTGCCGGAATCGCTGGCGGAGCAGTTGTTCCTGCCGCTGGTGTCCGGCCGTGCCGAGGGCACCGGGCTGGGGCTGGCGCTGGCGCAGCAGGTGGCGCGCGAGCATCGCGGCTCGCTGGGCTACCGCTCGCGGCCGGGGCATACCGTCTTCACCCTGTTGCTGCCGTTCCCGCCGCTGCCAGCGCCCGCGGACGGCGAGGCGGCGCCATGACCCGAAGGAAGCACGACATGCAGGAGCGGCAACCCACCGAACGGCAGGCGCAGGGCGCGCGGGTGTGGGTGGTGGACGACGACCGCGCGGTGCGCTTCGTGCTGGCCACCGCGCTGCGCGAGGCGGGCTTCGAGGTGACCGGCTTCGACGCCGCGCAGGCGGTACTCGACGCGCTGGACGACGCGCAGCGCGATGCGCGCGAGCCCGAGCTGCTGTTCACCGACGTGCGCATGCCCGGCGACGACGGGCTGGTGCTGCTGGAACGGGTGAAGCAGCGCCTGCCGCAGCTGCCGGTGGTGGTGATGAGCGCCTACACCGACATCGCCAGCACGGCCGGAGCGTTCCGCGGCGGCGCGCACGAATATCTGTCCAAGCCGTTCGACCTGGACGTGGCGGTGGAGCTGGCCGAGCGCGTGCTGCAGACCGCGCATGCCGCGCCCGAGGCGCCGCCACCGCCGCAGCAGACGGTAGCCGAGGATGCGCTGATCGGCGAAACGCCTGCGATGCGCGCGCTGTTCCGCGCCATCGGCCGGCTGGCGCAGGCGCCGCTGTCGGTGCTGGTGACCGGCGAGACCGGCACCGGCAAGGAGCTGGTGGCCCGCGCGCTGCACCACGAATCGCCGCGCGCGCGCAGACCCTTCGTCGCGCTCAATACCGCGGCCATTCCCGCCGAACTGCTGGAAAGCGAGCTGTTCGGCCACGAGGCCGGCGCCTTCACCGGCGCGGCCAAGCGCCACATCGGGCGCTTCGAACAGGCCGAGGGCGGGACGCTGTTCCTCGACGAGATCGGCGACATGCCGCTGCCGCTGCAGACCCGGCTGCTGCGGGTGCTGGCCGAGGGCGAGTTCTTCCGCGTGGGCGGGCGCGAGCTGATCCGGGTGGATGTGCGGGTGATCGCCGCCACCCACCAGCCTCTGGAAGTGCTGGTGGCCGAGGGCCGGTTCCGCGCCGACCTGCTGCACCGCCTGGACGTGGTGCGCCTGCGCCTGCCGCCGCTGCGCGAGCGGCGCGAGGACATTCCCCTGCTGGCCGAGCGCTTCCTGCTGGCGGCGGCGCAGAAGTTCGAGGCGCCGCCGAAGCGCTTCGCGCCCGCCGCGCTGGCGCGGCTGCAGGCCTGGCCGTGGCCGGGCAACGTGCGCGAACTGGAGAACCTGTGCTGGCGCCTGGCGGCGCTGGCGCCGGACGAGACCATCGTGGATGCCGAGCTGGCCCTGCATCTGGGCGGCGGCACGGGCGCGCAGGCGATCGCGGGCGGAGCGCGGACCGGCGGCATCGCAGCCGGCCACGCCTCGGGCCAGGCCGCACACCCGGCCGACTGGGAAACACCGCTCGCGACCTGGGCCGCGCAGGCACTGGCCGAAGGCCGCGACCAGTTGCATGCCGAAGCCCGTGCGCGCTTCGACCAGGTGCTGCTGGACGCCGCGCTCGACCACACCGGCGGCCACCGCTCCGAAGCCGCGTCGCGGCTGGGGCTGGGGCGCAACACGCTCACCCGCAAGCTGGGCGCGGGCAGGAAAAAACGCGGCGGGTGACGCATGCGACCTGCCGCGCCAAGCATGCGGCACGCGGCATTGCGGGATGCAGTGGTGCGCTCACGCTCAGCTCGGCTGGGCTACGCTCGACAGCCCCCGACCTCGACACACCACCGCCATGAAGACACGCGAGACCATCCGCATCGCCACCGTCGGCGCCTTCGGCGCCCTGCTTGCCGCCTGCTCCAGCACCCCGCCGCCGAAGCCCGCCCCGGCGCCGGCGGCGGTGCATCAGCTGCGGGCAGCCACGGCCAACATCGCGCCGGCCTCCGGCACGCTGGTCAGCGGGCGCTTGAACATCGAAGCCGTGGACGGCGGCGTGCGCATCCGCGGCGAACTGGGCGGCCTGGGCCGCGGCACCCAGCATGCGATCCACGTGCACGAGCGCGGCGACTGCAGCGCCGCCGACGGCAGCAGCGCCGGCGGGCACTTCAACCCCACCAATGCGCTGCACGGCCGCGCGGGCCAGGGCCCGCACCATGCCGGCGACATGGACAATCTGCGCGCCGACGCCAACGGCGTGGCGCAGGTCGACATCCACCTGCGTGGCGTGGTGCTGGGCGGCGGCGCGCCCGTCGATGTCCTGGGCCGCGCGATCATCGTGCACGCCGCGCCCGACGACTATTCCAGCCAGCCCAGCGGCAACGCCGGCGCACGCATCGGCTGCGGCGTGATTGAGGCCAAGCGCTACTGACATGCCACCCGGCTGCGGGCGGCACTGCAGGGCCTGGCCGCGAAGGGCCTGGCTCTGCAGAACAGCCGGACATGCGATGCCGGGTGTTCAGGCCCGGCGCAGGACGTCGCGCGGGTCGGGCGCCGCGCTGCAGTCCACATCCCGCACGTCCACGCCGTGCGCCGCCAGCACCGCACCCAGTTGCCGGCGGCGCGCTTCGAAATGACCGAACCCGCGGGTGATGCGTCCCGCGTCCGTCTCCTCCGGCGCATAGCGCCGCCGCCATGCGCGTTCGTCGAAGCGCGCGATGCGTACCGTGCCGTCGAGATGGTGCAGCAGGGGTTCGGGCGGGGCATCCAGCCAGACCTCGCGGCCGGGCGCCAGCAGCGCCGCTTCCAGCAGCGGCCACAGCGGACCCAGGCCGGCGTGTTCGTACTGCAGCGACATCATCGCCGCCAGGTCGTGCAGGGTGAGGTAGCGGGCATGTTCCACCTCCGCCGCGAAGCGCGCCTGCACCGCCAACGCGGTGGCGGCGTGGGCCATGCCGTGCTCCAGCAGGTCGCGCTCGCACTGCAGCGCCGCCTGCAGCACCGCGGCACTGTCGCCCAGCAGCGCGAACGGCAGCAGGCGCAGCGGCCCGCCGTGCAGCTCGGGCTCGGCACGCAGGGGCTGCGGCAGGGTGCCGTCGGCATTGGCGCCGAAGACGATCAACCGCGGTGCGCCGTCCACGGCGCGCGGCGCGCGCGCATGCAGCTCGGCCAGGCGGCGGTGCATGGGCCAGCCCGGGCGCAGCAGTTCGGCCGGGTCGAAATGCGCGGCGGCCAGCACCAGGTCCAGGCGCGCGGCGTCGGGCGCGTGGCGGACCAGATCCGAGGCGATCCGCTCCACCAGCTCCGCGGCTTCGTCCTGGCCCAGCCCGGCGCGGTCGGGCTGCGTGCCGGGGCGCAGCTCCAGACACAGGGCGCCTAACACGGCGGGGGGCAGGTCGTCGGCAGGGGCGCGCGGCAGCGCGGGCAGCAGGGGCATTGCGTGAAATCCGGCTCGAAAGCCGACCATTATCCCGCCTGAACGCGCCTGGACAATTCGGCACCGCCACCACATCGGCGACGCACTGGCGGGTCGCCATGCAAACGATTGATACGCAAGGAAAAGCGACGGCCGCGGCGGCCTGCCGTCCGTGAACGGTTCCAATGCGGGGTTGTCCCGCAGCCTGGCCCGCCGTCGCCGACTGTCGCGCCGTCCTGGGTGCGGGACGCGGCACCATGCGCTCGCCCACGCCCCCGCCCGCCGCGATGAGGGCGTCCCCACGGCGTCCCGCTGGGGCCGGTCGGCAGCGCCCGGACACGGCCCGATCCGGCCACATTCGGTTCAACACTCCAATACGGAGGCGTACACTCCGACAGGTGCGTCTCCTTCCGGGGAGCCCGCTGCCCGTCCCGTTCCCTCCGATCCGCGCCGCCCGCACCGGCCACCGCCGGGGCCTGCGCCGCGATCCGCCCATCCTTCCGCGAGGTGCCCGATGCTGCATGGCCGTCCCGTCGCCGTTCTTGGCGGCGTCCGCATTCCCTTCTGCCGCCAGAACACCGCGTATTCCGACATCGGCAATCTCGGCATGTCGGTGCGCACCCTCGGCGCGGTGGTCGAGAAATTCGGCCTGCAGGGCCAGGTCCTCGGCGAAGTGGCGATGGGCGCGGTGCTCAAGCACAGCAGCGACTGGAACCTCGGCCGCGAGGCGGCGCTGTCCTCCGGCCTGTCGCCACTGACCCCGGGCATCACCATGCAGCGCGCCTGCGGCACCTCGCTGGACACCATCATCACCGTCGCCAACAAGATCGCCGCCGGCCAGATCGAGGCCGGCATCGGCGGCGGCTCGGACACCACCTCCGACCCGCCGATCGCGCTCAACCCCAAACTGCGCCGCCGGCTGATGTCGGTGTCCACCGCCAAGACCGCGATGGACCGCCTGGCGCGCTTCACCCGCGGCTTTTCCTTTTCCGAGCTCAAGCCCGAGTTCCCCGGCGTGGGCGAGCCGCGCACCGGCAAGTCGATGGGCCAGCACTGCGAGGACATGGCCAAGCAGTGGAACATCGGCCGCGAGGAACAGGACGCGCTGGCCTACGCCTCGCACCAGAAGCTGGCCGCGGCCTACGAGCGCGGCTTCTTCGACGATCTGGTGGTGCCGTTCCGCGGCGTGAATCGCGACAACATCCTGCGCGCGGACACCACGCTGGAGAAGCTGGGCACGCTCAAGCCGGCCTTCGACAAGACCTCCGGCCGGGGCACGCTGACCGCCGGCAACTCCACCCCGCTCACCGACGGTGCCTCGGCCTGCCTGATCGCATCGGATGACTGGGCCGCCGCGCACGGGCACGAGGTGCTGTGCCACATCCGCGACGTGCACGTGGCCGCGGTCGACTTCACCCACGGCGAGGGCCTGCTGATGGCACCCACCGTGGCCGTGGCCGAGATGCTCAAGCGCACCAACCTCACCCTGCAGGATTTCGACATCTACGAAATTCACGAGGCCTTCGCCGCACAGGTGCTTTGCACCCTGCGCGCGTGGGAAAGCGCCGACTACTGCCGCGAGCGGCTGGGCCTGGATGCGCCGCTGGGCAGCATCGACCCGGCGAAGATGAACCCGGTGGGCTCGTCGCTGGCCGCCGGCCACCCCTTCGCCGCCACCGGTGCGCGCATCGTCGCCACCGCCGCCAAGCAGCTGAAGGAACGCGGCGGCGGCCGCTGCCTGATCTCGATCTGCACCGCGGGCGGCATGGGCGTGGTGGCCATTCTGGAGCGCTGATCTGGGGTGCTGACCTGAGGCACTCAGCCGTCGCGCGGACCCGCAGCGCTGGCCCGCGACGCCCGCCGGGCCGGCTCCGACATGCGTACCGCGCTCAAGCGCCGGCCGAAAGGCCGGCGCTTTTTTGTGCGCGCATCAACCCCGTTCCGTGCACTGGCGCGTCTTCACTCCCCGGGCGCCGCACTGCCGCGGCTACACTGCATCCAATCCGGGGAGGTCCACACCATGCGCAAGACACGCACCGCCGTCGCCATCGCCATTCTGCTGCCGCTCACGTTCGGCGGCTGTGCGAAGGAGTCCGAATACGCAGCGGCGGAAGCCAGTTTCGAGGCCGCAGAGGCCGATGCCGCCGCCGGGATGGCCGAGCCCATGGAGGAGGTGTCGAGCCAGCGCGCCGAGTCGCCGCAGACGCGCCTCAACGCCAGTGCCGACGCCGCCGCCAAGCCCATGGCCCCCGCGGAGGACATCGCCACCGATACCCGCCCCACACCCGACCAGCTCACCTCCAGCGCAGCCACCTACGAAGACGGCAGGCGCCGTTTCGTGCGCACCGCCCAGGCCCAGTTCCGGGTGAAGGACGTCTACCGCTCCGCGCTGGCCATCGAGGACGTGGCCGCGGCGCAGGGCGGTTTCGTGGTCGACAACACCATCGATACCCGGACCCAGTCCGTGCAGCGTCGCCCCGCCGGCGAAGGCAAGCTGATCGAGCTGGCGGAATACACCGTGCACGGCCGGCTCAGCGTGCGCGTGCCCAGCGCGAACGCGCAGGCGTTCCTGCGCGCGATCGCGAAGGAAATGGAGTTCCTCGAGCGTCGCGCGTTCCAGGCCAACGACGTGCAGTTCGAACTGCTGCGCCGGGAACTGCAGCGCCGCCGCGAGGAACTGGCCCAGCAGCAGCTGGGCGAGATCGCCGATGCCCCCGGACGCAGCGACCGCCGCGCCGATGTGGTCGCCGCGCGCAGCGGCGCCATGCAGCAGCGCGACGAGGCCCTGGTGGCGCAGAAGCAATACGAGGACAAGATCGAGTTCGCCACCATCGACCTCAACCTGCACCAGCTGCCGAAGATCCGCCAGACGGAGCTGACCGACGTCGATGCGGTGTTCCGCGCCAACGGCCCGGGCTTCTTCAGCCGCCTGGGCGAATCGCTGCGGGTGGGCTGGTACGGCGTGCAGAATGTCGTGCTGTGGCTGCTGCAGGCCTGGCCGGCGTGGCTGCTGCTGGGCGCGGCTGCCTACGGTTACCGCCGCTGGCTGCGCGCACGCCGCGCGCGCAGGACGCCGCCTCCGGTGCCGGCGCGGGAGGGTTGAGTCGGGGAGGCAGTCGAGCGCGGCCCCCCGCGTCTCGGATGCTCCCTCGACGCATCCGGACTCGGCCCCGGCATCCCGTCGTCGCAGACGGCGGCGGCCTGCCGGAGACCACCGCCGTCCGTCCGTTGGCCGGCGGGCCTGTCGCTCCGAGCGACGACGCGACGGTCGCGCCCGGGCCGGCGCCAAGGCATCTGGATCGCGATTGAACGGATTGCCGTCGGCGGCCCGGGGCCACTGGGCCGAACGCCGGCGATGGGGTACAAGGCCTCACCACCTAGGGCGCAAGCGCGCGAGCGAGGACATGTCATGAGCATCCCGAACCCCGCCCACATGCTGAGGGACCACGTCAACAACCAGGTCAACGGCTACGTGCGCGAACTCGACGGCTTCCTGCGCGAGCGGGGCATGATCGGCCAGGACGAGAGTTCGCGGAACATGTCGGGCGACATCGACGCCGTGCGCCACGCCTACGTGCTCGGGCGCCTGACCCAGGATTACAACTACCAGATCGCCAAGGTCATCGGCAATGAACACGAGCGGCGCAATCCCAATCCGCCCGACCAGCAGCGCATGGACTACCACAACAACGACATGGGGGCCCGCTACGGCAACCAGGTCATCAACGACGGGCATCGCAATCCCCTGCAGCCGGGCGAGACGCTTCAGGAGCGGCTGTTCGAGCGCGTCCTGCAGGGCGCGCGGACCGGGGAATTGATCACCGACCCGAGCCAGACCCGTCCCCGTATCGGTCCGCTGCGTTCGGACGCAGGCGATGGAGTGCAGATGGCCTCGATCGATCCCGCGCAGGATCCGCGCCAGCAGGGCACGCTCGACGCGCTGCGACGCACGCCCGGCATGCAGCACGAACAGCACGACCCCAGAGCCGTCGCCGCGCTCACGCTCGCCTCCGCAGAAAGGAACTGGACGTCGCCCGACTTCGCCGGCAAGACCGCCGACGGCGGTGGTTTCCTGGCCCGGGGCGATCGCCTCGACAGCCCGACGGCCGAGATCGTCAAGGTGGCCCCCGAGCGGATGCAGTGGCCCGAAGCGGTCTCCATGGCGCGCATGGAAGGACTGGAGACGCAGCGCAACCTGACGATGGCGGCCGCGCCCGCGCAGACGCCCCTCGAGAATCCGGCGCAGACTCTGGAAGCGCGCGGCATGGCCCGTGCCTGAGCGCCGCGGCGCGTCGCCCGACGCGGGTATGGGCGACGACGCCTCCCGCCGGCGCGGCGCACGGCGGCATCCGGCGGGATCCCGGCTTCGCCGACGGCGATCCCGCACGGAGGTTGGCACGGCACTGGCCCGCCCGTACACTCCACCGCACAGTACCGGGTAGGGGATACGCAGCGCACATGGCATTGCCTGCTTCCATACAGGCAGGAACGCGAGTGTCCGTCGGCCCGCTGCGGATCGATCTGGCGCGGGCCATCGTGACCGATGAGCATGGCGGCCCCAGCGGCCTGACGCCGCGCGCCGAGGAATTGCTGCTGCTGCTGTGCCGCAACGCCGGCAATCTGGTCTCGCGCGAGGAGATCCTCGACACGGTGTGGTCGGGGACGGTGGTCGAGGACGCGGCCATCACCAACTGCATCTGGCAGATCCGCAAGGCCTTCGGCGACCAGGGCAAGCACCTGTTGCAGACCCGCCCGCGGCGCGGCTATCTGCTGAGCCTGCCGCCCGGCGCCTGGCTCGGCGACGACGTGCCCGAGCCTCCCGCCGGCCCGGTACCGGCCTCCGGCACCGCGGATCCGCCCTCGCGCCCCGCTCCGGTCCAGGCCCCACGCTGGTTCTGGTTGTTCGCCGCCGCGCTGCTGATCTTCAACATCTCCGTGTATCTGTGGCTCTGGCCCAGCACCCAGCGCGGCGGCGCGGCGGAACGTATCGCACTCGCGCCCTACTACGAGATCCGGCTCAGCGTGATCGCACCGGACCGGCTCGATGCACTGCGTGTCGACGTGCTGCGCACGGCCGCGATGGAGGCTTGGCTGCGCCAGGCGCGGGTGTGGACGATGAGCGGCGCGGCGCGCCGCGAGGCCTATGCCGGCGCCGCCCTGCACGTGGAGGTGGGCGACATGCGCGAGGACCGCGTGGCCGCGACCATCCGCCTCTCCGATGCCCGCAACATCCGCAGCATGGTCTTCCGCGGCCCGGTCAGCGGCCTCACCCCGGCCGTCGCCGACTTCATGCGCCAGCATCTGCCGCCGCCGGGTCGCGAGGCGACCCCGGGCGCCGAGGCCTATGTCGACGGCGTGGTGGCCGAGCAGCGGCTGCGGATCGACGAAGCCCTGGCCGCCTACGGCCAGGCGCTGGCCCTCTATCCGGCCATGCCCGAGGCCAAGATCGCCATCGCCCGGATCGACTTCGCCCAGGGGCGCTGGTCCGAAGCCCGCGCCCGCGTGCGCGAGCTGGCCGAAGACGCCACGCTTCCGCAGCACCAGCGCTGCGAACTGAACCTGCTGCTGGCCGATGTGACCCCCTACGCCGGCCGCGAGGCCGCCAGCCGCGACCGGCTGGAGACCTGCGGGGACTGAGTGCGTCGCGCGGATGCCGGGAGCGGGCGGAGCCGGAGGAGACGCGCCATGAGGTGCGGGCCATGCGACGGGTGTGCCATGCGACGGGTGCCCGGCTGCGTCCGCGCGCCAGGTGGCAGGAGGGTGTCTGGAGGACGCACGGTCAGCTTGCAGCACGCGCAGCTTCGAGGTGTCGGTTGGGGGCCGGTCTGGGGTGCCGTCGAGCGTCACCTTGGGCGCTTCCGCACCATACGCAGCATCGAATTTTCGTATGCTTGCCTGGAATTTCTGCCCCAACGCAGGGTAAAGTGAAATTCCGGGCAGGTTCTGACATCTCGGACGATGTGACACACGTCTGTTTTTTTATCTCGATTCCTCTTGAAAAGCTCAGATTGCAAACGTGTGAAAGCCAGCAACTGATTGAATCGTATCGAATCTTTGAACCGAGACGGTTCCGAGACGCAACCGTGAGCACGGGGGGATGGTCCTCGACCACCGGCAATGCGACAAATTCCGTCACGCGACGGGGCAGTCGTGGGGCATCATCCGGTGGTGGACCGTTTCATCGTCCCACGCTGCCCCGCCGCAGATTGATTCGCATGACAGACGTACCGAACGGCAGATGCGGGCTCCGCGGAGCCCGGTTCCATCGGTGACGCGCCGAAGCGGCGGCGTCCCGGCCTCTGCCCGATCTACATGGAGTGAGCGATGATCGACGATGCGACCTACAGAAAACTGGCGACCGAGCTGGACGGGCTGCTGATCGGCAGCGGCGTCCTCGATCCCGGCGAAACCGCCGCGATGATCGGGCTCGCTCCCCACCTCGACGCGCTGCGCCAGGCCTACATCACCGTGCGCCTGTGCCATGTCAGCGGGCCCGAGACCGCGCTCAGGACGATGCGCACGCTCGAGGCCAACCACCGCCAGGGCTCGTCGATGCAGTCCGCGGTGGAGCACAACATCGCCGCCGGCATGGTCTGCGCCCGCCGCACCGAAGTGCAGAACGTGTTCGCGCCCGAGGAAGTGTTCTCCTGGGTGATGGCCCTGTTCTGCGGCAAGGGCCTGCTGCTGGTCCGTCCGGCCGATGTCGGCCTGCCCCGCGCCAGCGTGGACTACGCCCAGAGCGCCTGGGAGCGGGTCCGCTCGCACTACGGCCTCAAGCTCATCAACACCCGCGTGGGCGGCATGAAGTTCCATTCTGTCTGTCCAGCGCCCGCCGTAGCGGCCTGACACGGCACACGGCTTCGACTCTCTGCATCCGGACCCGGTGCGCCACAGCGCACCGGGTTTTCTGCGTCTGGTGGGCCGTGTCTGACGTGCTGCAGGCGATACCGGACAGCTCCGACGCCGCGTAAGGCCGCTGCTTCGCGTTTCGCGTCCCGCAAGCCGCTGGCGCATCAGGCCAGGATGCGGTCAGTTCTCCATTGTGCGGATGCCGTGGCATGCAGGAAACCAACCGCTTCTTTCTGTGGGTGAACCGCCTGCTCGCGCTGGGCGCGCTGCTGGGTCTGCTGCTGCTCGCCGTGTTCGCGCTGTGGGGCTTCGGCTCCTCGTTCATGCCGCCATACAGCCCGGATGTCGTCGTGCCTGCCGCAAAAACCGGCGCCCCCCCCCGGTCCGCGCCAAGCTCCGGGTCGCCAACGTGGTCTCTCTGACCGGGACCACGTCGCGGATGATCGAATTGCGTGCCGCGGAGCCCGCAGGCGGCAGCTCGCTCGGGCTCAAGGAGCCGAGTCATGGCGCGATACGCAATCTGCTGTTTCTCGGCGGCGACCCGGCAGAGCCTCGCTGGCTGTTCGACGATGCGGAAAAACTGCTCATCCGCGTGGAGCCCGTCTGCATGGACCGTGTTCCGCACTACCGCGACGCCTGCGCGCAGGCACAGAAGCGGACGCTTGCGGTGTATCTGGACGTGGTCGCCGCCGACACCAACCGCGACGGGATCATGGACAGGCAGGACGGCATCGTCCCCGCCCTCGTGCACACCGACGGCAGCGGCTACACCCCGCTCGGCGACAGCGTGGACAACGTGGTCGATGTCACTGTCTCGCCCGATGGCACCCGGCTGAACCTGCTCGTGGAAAAAGCCGGCGCATTGCACGACCACGGCTACTCGCTCGCGGATTTCCGTCCGCTGTCCTCGCGCAAGGTCGCCGACCTCGCGCGCTGAGGGCGCTCACGCCTGACGCGGGGCGCCACGCGCAAGCCTGGCGTGCCTCAGCGCGGCTGCAGCACCCAAGGCACGATCTCGCCGCCGACCGCGGCCAGGCTCCGCTCGAACGCCCGCGCCACGCTGGCGACATCGGTGGCCTCCGACGCGACCGCACTCTCGAAACGCCGGGTCGCCACCACGCGCTTGTCGCGCGCGCGCAGCAGGCGGGCACCGATCACGATCTTCGCCTGCGGGGCGCCGGTGGCGGTGTAGTCGGATTCGAAGGTGCGCAGATCCAGCAGCAGCACGTACTCGGCGCCCACGCCGTCGCCGCGGCGCGACACGCCGGGCAGACGGCCGCTGTCGGCGAAAGCGCGCAGCAGCATGTCCTGCACCAGGTCCGGCGTGGAGCGCGTCCAGGCCGCGCCCTTGTACACCTGCACCTCGCCGGGCGAGGGGCGCACGAGGATGCGCGCCGAATCCACGGTGGTGTCGGCGTGGGGCCGCGGGATCGCCAGTTGCCAGTCCACCTGCGGCGTGTCCGCCGCGACCACGATCTGCGGTTGCGGGTCGAACAGGCGCAGGTCGCTGCGTTCGGGCAGGACACTGCAGCCGGCGAGCAGACCGGCGGCGAACACGCAGGCCAGCGCACGAACGGCGGCGCGCAGGCGATGCGCGGACGGACGGATGTCGGCGAAGCGGTTCATTTCGGCTCGAATTCCTTGGGCTGCTCACGGCCGAGCACGTAGCCGGCAGGATTGTCGTCGAAGCGCGCGCCGATCCGGCGCAGGTCGCGCACCAGGGTGCGCAGTTCTTCCAGGGTGGGGCCGATCTGCGCCAGCCCGTCCTGGGTGAAGTCGTTGAGCGGGCCGCGGTTCTCGGCGATCAGCGCGTTGGCGTTGCCGGCGGTGTCTTCCAGACGCTGCAGCGTGTTGTCCAGGCGCGCGATGATGCCCGGCAGCTTGTCGATCACCTCGCGGTCGATGTCGGTGAGCGCGGTGTTGGCGGTGTCCAGCGTGGTGTTGAGCTTGTCGCTGGCGATGCGCGCGTTGCGGATCAGCGTGCCGAGATCCTCGCGCTGGTCGGCCAGCGCACCGGTGGCGCTCTCGATGTTCTCGAGCGTGGCGTTGATGTTCTGGATGTTCTCGTCACTGAGCACCTTGTCCATGCGCGCGACCAGGCGGTTGGCGGTCTCGGCGATGTTCTGCAGGGCCGACGCCTCGGTGAGGATGCGCGGCACCTCGTCGCCGTTGTCGGCCCGCAGCGGCAGCGCGTCCGGGCTGCCTCCGGTGAGCTGGATGAAGGCGGTGCCGGTGAGTCCGGTGAACGACAGCTTGGCGCGGGTATCCACCTTCACCGGCGTTTCCTTGCGCACCTTGATGAGTGCGACCACCATCCGTGGGTCGTCGGGCGCGAGGCTCAGTTCCTCCACCGTGCCCACCGAGATGCCGTTGTACTGCACGCTGCCGCCCTCGGTCAGGCCGGTCACCGCCTCGTCGAACACCACCTGGTACCGCTGCCAGTCGCGGTCGGTCGAATACTTGGCCGCCCACAGCCCGAACAGCAGCAGGAACACCGAGGTGATCAGGGTGAACACGCCGATCAGGACGTAATTGGCTTTGGTTTCCATGGCGGGCTCATCGCGGCTGCGGAGGTGGGACGGACGCGGTGGGCGTCGACGGCCGATGGCGGCCGGCGCGACACCGGGCGATGCCGCGACATGCCCGGCAACGGCCGGCGACGCGCCATCGCGCAGGACTGGCCGACATGCGCACCCGGCCGCACCGGCGCGTGGGGCATCCTAGCAAACCGGCCCGCATCGCCGCGGCATGCACGATCCGCGCATCAGCCGCGCGTCATCCACCGCCGGCCGCCCGCGCGGCACGCCCGCGCGGGCCATGGAAATACTCGCGCACCCACGGGTGGTCGAGATCCTCGATCTCGGCCAGCGGTCCGACCGCGATCACCCGCTTCTCGGCCAGCACCGCCACCCGGTCGCAGATGGTGTAGAGCGTGTCCAGGTCGTGGGTGATCAGGAACACGGTCAGGCCCAGGGCCTGCTGCAGCGTGCGCGTGAGCTGGTCGAAGGCCGCGGCGCCGATGGGGTCGAGCCCCGCGGTGGGCTCGTCGAGGAACAGCAGCGGCGGGTCCATCGCCAGCGCCCGCGCCAGGCCCGCGCGCTTGCGCATGCCGCCGGACAGCTGCGAGGGGTATTTGGCGACGGCTTCCGCCGGCAGCCCGGCCAGCTTCACCTTCAGCAGCGCCAGCTCGTACAGCAGGCTGTCGGGCAATTCGGGGTGATGCTCCTTCAGCGGCACCTGCACGTTCTCGCCGACCGTGAGCGATGAGAACAAGGCGCCGTCCTGGAACAGCACACCGGTCCTGCGCTCGATCGCCAGCCGGTCCTCGACGCGTCCGGACAGGGCGTCGATGCCCATCACCTCGATCTCGCCGGCGTTGGGCTGGCGCAGGCCGATGACCGAGCGCATCAGCACGGACTTGCCGCTGCCGGAGCCGCCGACCACGCCGATGATCTCGCCCTTGCGCACGTCGAGGTCGAGGTCGTCGTGGACGACCTGGGCGCCGAACTGGTTGCGCAGGTTGCGGATGCGGATGATGGGGGCGTCTGGTTCTTGCATGTCAGTCATTCAGCATGCTCGGGATTGTAAAGTCAAAGGCTTTCGCGCTCTCGCGCGACCATACTTTTCTTTGCTTGTGCACTGCGCCGCTTGCGGCGCGAACGGCGAAGCCGGCCCGAAGGGCGAGCACCGCAGGTGCGAGTCAAGAAAAGTAGACAAAAGAAAGCACAGCCCATCGTCGTGCCCGGCGCTGCGCGCCGGGTCCGCAGGTCTCGCGAGGTTTTTCGAAGGACCATCCTTGGCCCATCGAAAAACGCGCGGCCTCCTGCCGCGCGCCCTACGGGCCTGATTCGCGAGACCTGCCGCTCCGGAGGACGTCAGAGTCAAAAGACCGACGCCTCCATATTGCGGGTGGGATCAGGTTGCATCGAGGAAGCGGGGTGAGGGCGAGGCAGGCTCATGATGGATCCCCGCCCGGGGGGCGCAGGCGCTTGTGCATGCAGCCACGCGTTCAATTCGGAAAAATCACTGTCGTTCAGCGAGTTATCTGATCTGCGCAGGATGGCAAGTTCCGCAAAGAACCAGATGAGTCTTTCATCTGCACAATCGCGACCCAGGAACAGCTTGATGCGACAGCTCGAGATGGATCGCGGTACTGAAAGCTTGCCCTCGAACGTGTTGAACACCTCCGCCCGAATGTTGGCGCTGGAGGCGGCGATGCTCGCTGCAACGAAATCGTCCGTTGCTTGAAAACCCACAGACAGAGTGCCGCTGTGTGCGCGGGCATACAGATCGAAGGCCGAGGGCAGAAGCCTGTGGACGAGTGAATCGATGTCTTCGTATTTCATGAGTAGCCAGCGATGAAGATCGCCTATCGTGCCTTGCTGTCGCTGTCGCTGTTGCCGTTGAATTTTCGCGCCCACCGGAGCGGCAGGCCTTGCGGATCAGGCCCGCAGGGCGCGCGGTAGGAGGCCGCGCGCTTTTCGATGGGCCAGGGGTGAGCCGCTGCGCTTACGCGCCACTGGCGCGTGCAGCGGTGAACGCCCGCGCGAGTAGCGCGGGCCGGGCTTCGGCCGAACGGCCGAACGGCCGAAGGCCCTTCGAAAAGCCCCGCGAGGTCAGCGGACCCGGCGCGGAGCGCCGGGCGCGACGATTGGGCTGTGCTTTCTTTTGCCCACTTTTCTTGACTCGCACCTGCGGTGCTCGCCCTTCGGGCCGGCTTCGCCGTTCGCGCCGCAAGCGGCGCAGTGCACAAGCAAAGAAAAGTGTGGTCGCGCGACAGCGCGAAAGCTCTTGCTTTGACGGGGCTAATCTCGTTCAAGAAAGAGCGCGCGCCGGAAATCCGAGGCCTCGGGGCTGAAGCCCCTCCTACGCTCGACAGGCGCTCGGCAGCGAAGGCAGACAGCTCCTTCACCACCCCATATTCATGAACCAGATCGCCGCGATCGCATCGATCACGATCACCAGCGAAATCGTCTGCACCACGCTCGAGGTGGTGCGATCCCCCACCGACTGCGCCGTGCCCGTCACCTGCAGCCCCTCCAGACACCCGATCAGCGCGATCACCACCGCGAACACCGGCGCCTTGGCCATGCCCACCAGGAAATGCCGCAGCTCCATCGTCTCGTACATGCGTCCGATGTAGGCCTGCGGGCTGATGTCGAGATTGCTCGCGCCCACCGCGATGCCGCCAAGCAGGCCGGCCAGCATCGCGATGAACGTCAGCAAGGGCAGCATGGTCACCAGCGCGAGCACGCGCGGGATCACCAGCAGATCGATCGGGTCCAGGCCGAGTGCGCGGATGGCGTCGACTTCCTCGCGGTTGACCATCGCGCCGATCTGCGCGGTGAAGGCGCTGGCGGTGCGGCCGGCGAGGATGATCGCGGTGAGCAGCACGCCGAATTCGCGCAGGAAGGAGATGCTCACCAGTTCGACCACATAGATCGACGCGCCGAAGTCGGCGAGGATGTTGGAGCCGAGGAAGGCCACCACCGCGCCGATCATGAAGCTCAGCAGCGCCACCAGCGGCACCGCGTCCAGGCCGACCTGCTCCATGTGGTGCACGGTGGCGATGGGGCGCAGGCGGCGGGGCTCGCGCACCATGCGCGCGGTCTTGACCATCACTTCACCGAGGAAGCCGACCAGCGCGACGATCTCCTTGCCGTTGTCGTGCATCGCATGGCCGAGGCGGCCCATCGCGGCGGCGAACCCGTATTCGCGCTTGAGCCGCGGCCGCTCGTCACGCACATCCTCGATGGCCTGCACCAGCGCCTGGTGTTCCTCGCGGAAGTGCAGCGCGCTCTCGCCCAGGCGGCAGCGGGTGCAGTGACGCAGCAGTTGCAGCACGCCGAGCGAGTCGATACGGCCGATGCCGCGGGCATCCAGCTCGGTGGCGTCGTCCGGCACCTCGCGCAGCGCCGCGGCCAGTTCGAGCGCCCGATCCAGCACCCAGTCGCCGCGCAGCAGGACGCGGCCGGGCTGGGCGGGGTCGAGCACGATCTCGGGTGGCTGCGTGGCGGATGCGGTCATGCGGGCTCTGGTGGTGATGCGCGGCGGCGGGCTCAGTCGCGCAGGCGCGGCAGGCCGTGGGTGTCGCGGTCCTCGATCGCGGCGGCGGCGGCGATCTGCTGGCGCAGGTCGCGGCCGGGCAGCGGCTGCGCCGGCTCGCCACGCAGCGCGCGCAGGGCATTGGCCAGGCAGCGGCGGGCATTGGCCTCGTCGCCGATGTCGGCGTAGCCGTGGCCGAGCGTTTCCCAGACCTCGGCGCCGCCGCCCTGCGCCACGGCACGGTGCAGCAGGGCCTCGGCCTGCGGCCACTGGCGCTCGGCGATCAGCACCCGGGCCAGGCCGAGCAGGGCGCCCGGGCTGCTGGGATGCGCCTGCCGCCAGCGCTCGGCATGGCCGCGACGACGCTCCAGCTGGCCGACGGGCAGCGCACCGTAGGCGGCGGCGAGCTCGGGGTTCCAGGCCGCGTCGATCGCCTGTTCGAGACTGGCGCAGGCGGCGTCCTCCCAGCGCAGCGCGGCGGCGCGTTCGGCGTAGGCGGTGACGGCGTCCGGGCTGCGCTGCAGTGTGTCGCCGATGCGGTCCCACAGGTCGGCCAGGGCGTTGGCGTCGGCGGCTTCGCGCAGCGCCTGCGCGGCCCAGGCCTGCTCGCGCGCGGCGAGCGCGGCGGGATCGAGCGCCTGCTGCTGGCGCAGCGCGCCGAGCATGCCCCACGCCTCGCCCGCGCGTCCGGCCTGGGCGAACGCATCCGCCTGCAGCACCAGTGCGCGCGGCGGCGGCGCGCCGGGGATGGCCGCCAGGGCATCGAGCGCGGCGCGGGCATCGCCGGCGGCGAGTGCGCGTTCGGCCAGCAGCACGCCGTGCGCGGCCGGGTGCGCATCCTGCAGCGCGGCCAGATGGCGCGCATCGGCGGCGGCATCGCCGCGTGCCGCGGTGGCGCGCGCGGCGCCTACCCGGGCGGCGGTCGCATAGGGCGCTTCGCCGGAAGACTGCGCGAGCAGGCGTTCGGCGCGCTCCCAACGGCCCTCGTGCAGCGCCAGCAGGCCATCGCCGAAGCGCTGCCGCACCGTGCGCTCGCGTCGGCGCCGCCAGGCCCGCAGCGGCAGGGTGAGCAGGGTCCACAGCAGCCACAGCGCGAACGCACCGACCGTGCCCACGATCAGCGCCCCGCCGAGACTGGTGGCGTAATCCAGGCCGCCGTAGCGCACCACCACCCGGCCGGGTTCGGCGATGAGCACCTGCGCCAGCAGCGCGCCGGCCACCGCGACCAGGGTCCACAGCAGGAGATGGCGGAAGAGGTTCATGCCCGATGTCACCCGCCCCGCTGCGCCCGCAGCTGCGCCCGGGTGCTGCCGAGGGTCGGCACCTCCAGGTTCAGCGGCATGGCGGCGATGCGGCGCAGCGCCTCGCGCTGGCGGCTGCGTTCGGCCGATTCCGGCCACAGCCGCAGCAGCCAGGCGTCGGCGCGATCGAGGGCGGCCTGCAGCGCGGCGGGGTCGCGGCGTTCGGCGGCGGCGCGCGCGAGGGTGAGTTCCAGGTCCAGCGCCTGGCGGGCGGCGCGGCGCTCCTCGCCACCCAGGGCCAGGCTGTTGTCGGACGGGGTGACGCGCACCAGCCGGGCCAGCGCGCGTTCCCACCACGGGGCCTCGGGGTCGATCTCGGGCAGCGGCTCGGCGTCGACCGCCGCCGGCATGGCGCGGGCCAGCGCGTCGAGCGCGCTCACCACCGACTGCCGCGGGTCGGCGCGCAGGGCGTCGAGGTCGGCGCGTTCCTGGGCGAGGGTCTGCTTGAGATCGAGCATGCCCGGGCGGTCGACCGGGTCGAGCACGGCGTCGGCCAGGGCGTAGGCGCGGCGCGCGCCGTCGAGGTCGGCGGCCAGGCGCAGGCGCTGCTCACCGATCGACAACAGCAGTTCGGCCTCGTCCAGGCGCAGGGCCTCGGCGCCTTCGCGGCTGGCGTCGGCCAGCTTGGCCACCTGGGTTTCGAGCAGGGCGGAGCGCTGGCCGAGGCCCAGCAGCTCGTCGCGCAGCACGCGGTTGGTGGTCTCGGCCTGCTGCAGGCGCTGGCTGTGGCCGCGGCTGTCGCGGCGCAGGGTGTCGCCGCGCGACTCCAGCGCCTCCAGCCGCTGGCGCAGGTCGGTGGCGTCGGCCACCGCGGCGGCGCTGCGGCGCTGGCCGTCGTACCAGAACCAGCCCGCCGTGCCGAGCGCGGCCAGCACCAGCAGCCACGGCCAGCGGCTGCCGCGGCGGCGCGGCGCAGGCGGGTCCTGCGGCAGGCGCGCAGCCGCCGGCACGATGGCGGGCGGCGTGGTCTCGGCGGCTGCGGGGGTGTCCTGGTCGGTCATGGGCTCGGCGCGCGTGCGCGGCTGCATCCTGTGATGACGGTCATGGTAACGGCATCGCGTGCGCCGCGGGTCCGCAGCAGGCTCATCGTGCGTCCGTCCACGCCGCGAGCAGCGCCCCGGGCGAAGGCCCGGTGGCGGCGCGGATCTGCGTGAAGCCGGCCTCCCGTGCGAGCGCCACCAGACGCGCGCTCGCGGCCAGCACGGTGGCGGTGCGCAGCCGGGCCGCCAGGTCCTGCGGCAGGGCGTCCAGCGTGCGCTGCAGGGCCTCGCCGCTGCTCAGCGGCAGCAGCAGCTGCCCGGCATGCGCGCGCAGCTGCGCAAGCGCCATCGCGCGCGGGGGCACGGGCACGCGGGCATACACATCCACGCGCAGCACGTCGGCGCCGCGCGCGCGCAGCGCGGGGGCGATGCGGTCGCGTCCGCCGGGGGCGGTCAGCAGGCCGACGCGACGCCCGCGGACCTCGGTCAGTGCGGGCAACGCCAGCACGCCTTCGCTGTCGGCCCGCGCGGGCACGGCCACGCCGTCGACACCGGCCGCCTGCAGCGCCGCCGCGGTGCC
>CBFGMS010000018.1:0-63047 GCA_965649985.1 uncultured Gammaproteobacteria bacterium
GCGACCGGCGACCGGCGACCGGCCGATGCGGCGGGTTTGGCGGTTGCCTGCGTGCGGCGGGCAAAGAAAAAGCGCGGCCGAGGCCGCGCTTTTTCTTTGCTTCGCGATGTCCGTCGGGCCCGGTGCTCCGGGCCCGACGTGGCTCCGCTTCGGCTTACTTGGCGTGGCCCGGAGGCGTCGGACGCACCGGCGCCGGGGTGACGCGGTTGGCGCCGATGACCCGGAAGCTGCGGCTGGCGGTGTTGTCCGACAGGTCCGCATCGGTGGCGCTGGACGCGACGTTCGCGCCGATCGTCAGAGTGTCCCTGCCGTCGCGCGGCGGGATCACCATGGCGAAGCCGAAGTAGTCGGTACGGCCAGCGGCCAGCGGGGCGGTGCGGGTGCAGTCGATGCGGAAGGCATCGGTGCCGCCGCTGCGCGCGCAGGTCCAGCCGGCCGGGCCGACCAGCGCGGCGTTGGCGATCGGTGCATCGCCGGTCACGCTGAGCGTGGTGGCGTTGGCCGCATCCGGGCCGTCGTTGCGCACCGGGATCACGAACACCGCCAGGGTGCCGCTGCGCGCGTGGCCCACCAGCGGGCCGCCGAGCAGGCGCACCGACAGGTCGGCGTCGGCGATCACGGCGACTTCGGCCGAGGCCTGGTTGTTGCCGTTGGCCGGGTCGGTGACCTGCGAGGTGGTCGCGGCGACCATGCGCAGGGTGCTGCCGCCGAGGTTGGCGTCGGCGATCACCTCGGCGGTGAAGCCGGCGCTGGCGCCCGCGGCCAGCACCGGCACGGTGCAGGTCACGGTGGTGGCGCCGGCGTCCTGCAGCGGCGCATCGCAGGTCCAGCCGGCCGGTGCGGTGACCGACGGCGAGACCAGGGCGTCGAACACGAGCGCGACCGACGCGAACGCGGCGTCGCTCGGGCCGGCATTGTTCACCGTGGCCGTGAACGACACGCTCTCGCCCACCTGCACGTTGCCCGGAGCCGAAGCGACGATGCCCAGATCCGCGCTGCGGAAGGCGGGCACCGAGATGCGCAGGCGCACCGGGTCGTGGTCGGAGATGCGGGTGGGCACGCCGGGCGTGGCGTAGTTGAACACGCCGAAGTCGGCGTTGATGCGCGGGTGGTCGACTTCGATGTCGAACGCGTCCAGCACCACCGCCTCGTTGACCAGCACGTGGTCCAGGGTCTGGGCGTTGCCGCCGAAGACGTAGGAGTAGCGCTCGGCCGGGTTCGGAATCAGTTCCTCGCCGCCGATCAGCGGGCTGGTCAGCGGGCTGGCGGCCCAGGTCAGCACCTCGTCCTCGGCCGCCGGAGCGCCGCGGAGGATGCCCATCACGTCGGCGTAGCCGTCGTTGACTTCGAAGGCGTTGAAGTCGCCCAGCACCACGATGCGCTCGCCCGGGTTGGCCTGCTGCAGGTCCTCGACCAGCTGGGCCAGGAACACCGCCTGCTGCGCGCGCTTGACGCGCACGCGCTCACCGGCGGTCGCCCAGCCGCTGCTGCCCGGCTCGGTCGACTCGATGTCGTTGAGCGAACGCAGGTGGTTGACGATCACGGTGACCGGGTAGCTGGCGCCGTTGTCCTGATGCACGCGGGCGCGGAGCACCAGCGGCGGACGGTCGTTGAGCAGGCTGGTGCTGCCGTCGGGGTTGGTCAGCACGGTGGTCTTGCCGTACTGGGTCACCGACAGCACTTCGACGCGGGCGTTGGCGCCCACCGCACGGGTGTTGACCAGGAAGCCGACGTTGATGCCGCCCACGTCGTTGCCCGGCACCAGATACGGCACGTAGAGCGGCGCATCCGTGCAGGTCGCCTGGATGCGGTCGGAGAGCAGCTGCAGCACGCGCTGGTTCTCCACCTCGACCACGCCGATGATGTCCGGCGACTTCAGGTAGTCGCAGATCGCCAGCGCGCCCTTGGTCAGACGCTTGTCCAGCGCTTCGGCGCGGATGGTGGCGGCACCGTTGCTGTCGTTGATCTCGTCGAAGAAGCGCAGCAGGTTGAAGGCCGAGATGGTCACGTCCTCGTAGCCGGCGTCGGCCACCGCGGTGGGCTGCTTGCCGCCGTTCACGACGATCGCCGCATCCGGATCGGGCAGCAGCGCCCAGGTGCCGGAGAAGTAGTCCAGCACGCCCACCAGGCCGGTGACGTCCGCGCCGGCATCGAGCGACAGCGGGTTCGCGCCGATCAGGCCGCGGCTGCGGACCATCAGGCGTTCCTGGTTGCCGTCGAAGCGCGGCGGGTTCTTGCCGGCCGGCAGCGGGGTGGTGTCGAGGATGTCGATGCCGGCTTCGCGGAACGGACGCTCCACGCCGGGCACGGTGACGTAGAACACGCCGGTGCTGGAGGCGTTGCCGGTGCTCTCGCTGATGTTGCCTTCGGCGCCGCTGATGGTGCGGGCCGAGGCCACGCTCACGCGCATGCCTTCGTACTTCTCGGCGGTGCCGGGGTTCGACATCGCATTGAAGTCGGCCGAGGTCAGCTCCACCGCAGCGGGCAGGGCCTCGCCGGTCGACACCACCTGCACCGTCGGGTTGACGATTTCGGTGATCGACAGCTGGGCCAGGTTGCTGCTGGGCGTGAATTCGACCACCTCGCCGGTGACGCGCACGCGGTTGCCCACGGCGGCGGCGGCCGGCGGTGCGCTGCCGGTGAAGACGAAGATGCCCTCGGAGGTCTCCGGGTTGCCGTCGACGTCCGTGCTCTGCAGGAAGAAGCCGTTGTTGAACTTGCGCGCGGTGACGATGCCTTCGGTGCTGACCGTGGCGCCGACGTAGGGCGAAAGCAGGCCGCTGCCCTGGATCTCGGAGATCGGCACGATGGCCACGTCGTCGTTGCGGATCAGGCCTTCGGCCTCGCCGTCGGCGATGTCCGCACCGGTGACCGACACCACCTGCAGCAGGAAGGTCTCGTCGCCCTCGATCGTGGTGTCGCCGAGCACGTCGACGCGGATGGTCGCGCTGTTGTCGCCGGCCGCGATGGTCACGCTGGCGGCGGTCGCGACGTAGTCGCTGCCGGCCGTGGCGGTGCCGTCGGCGGTGGCGTACTGCACGGTCACGCCGCCGGCCCCGGCCGGCTGGCTGAGCTGGAAGGTGAAGAAGATCGGGCGGATACCGCTGTCGCCCTCATCGACCAGCGCATCGCCGACCGACAGCTGGGCCGTGGTCGCGCCGCAGGTGAAGGCGGCCACGGCGCTGTTGCGCGGCGCCGGTGCGCCGAGCGCGAAGTCGGCGTTGTTGTTGCCGGTGTCCACGCAGCCGTCTTCGGCACGCAGCGCGGCGGTGGTGTTGTTCAGATTCGGGGTGGGGGCGGTCTCGGAGCAGCTGGCGGCGCTGCCGAAGCCCACGAAGTCCACCACCGCGCCGCCGAGCGGGCAGGCGCCGCTGAGCGCGGTCTGGCTGCTCACCAGCGCGACCTTGCCGGCGCTGGAGGACATGGCGGTGGTGCCGATCGCATCGGGCGTGGGCAGGTCGACCGAGCCGCCGCTGCCGTCCGCCTGCTTGATCAGGAAGTAGCCGCCCGGCGCGATGGTGCCGCTGAGGTTGGTGCGGTTCCAGCTGCTGCCGCCGCTGGAGGCGTACTGCACCGACCAGCCGCTCAGATCGACCGCGGTGTTGCCGTTGTTGCGCAGCTCGATGAAGTCGCTGCGAAAGGTGGCGCCGCTGTTGCCGCCGCCGCCGTACACCTGACTGATCACCACCTGGGCATGCGCCTGCCCGGCGGCGATCAGCAGAACGCCCGCCGCAAGGATGCGGCCGATACTTCGATACATGAGAATCCCCTTCGTCCGATGGATGGCTCGACGGCATCTCCTGCGGTCCATCTGCAACGGACGCCGGGCGGCGTGGAGATGCCCGGCAGACGCTCCGGACGGGTCCGGAAGACGTCTCGCGCAGCGGTCGGGGGACGTTGCGCGGTCGGCACGGCCATGTGCCTGTGCGCACACCGGTGGACGATGCGCGACTCTTTCAACAGGAGATCCGGTACGTAGCCGGCGTATTTTCGCGCAAAATGTGACGGATGTGCGTTGCAATCCGATGACCGGCGGCCGTCGGGCCTGCCCGGCCGGGTCGGAATCGCCGCTCCCGCGGCCTGCAGGGACGCCGTCGCCTCCATGTGATTCAATGGCTTGGCGGTGCTTTTGCCGGTGGGCTCTGGAATGGGGCCCGTGTTCGGCATCGCCGGCCCGCAGCCCCTCGGCGCCACCCTCCGCACGCGATCGTGCGCCGTTCGCCGGTGCGTGCGTCCACCACCACCGGGCGCCGCCCGTCCCGTCCACGACTTGTGCCGCCCCCGGCAGGAGCCCCTGCATGACTCTCGAACGCAACGAACGCCCGCTGGAAGCCGGCATCCACACCGACCTGGGCGGTCGCACCACCTATGGTGGCTATCTGCAGCTCGACCGACTGCTGTCGGCGCAGAACCCGCTGTCCGACCCGCCGCACCACGACGAGATGCTGTTCATCGTCCAGCATCAGGTGGCCGAGCTGTGGATGAAGCTGCTCGGCCATGAGCTGGGCGCGGCGGTGGAGCATCTGCGCCACGACCGGGTCTGGCAGTTCGGCAAGGCGGTGGCGCGCTGCAAGCGCGTGCAGGAACAGTTGACCGCGATGTGGTCGGTGCTGGAGACGCTCACGCCGTCGGAGTACATGGAGTTCCGTCATGTGCTCGGCCCGTCGTCGGGCTTCCAGTCGCTGCAGTACCGCAGCATCGAGTTCGTGCTCGGCAACAAGAACGCGGCGATGCTGCGGGTGTTCGAGCACGCCCCCGAAGCGCAGGCCCGCCTGCGCGCGACGCTGGAGGCGCCCAGCCTGTACGACGAGTTCCTGCGCTACCTCGCGCGCTGGGGCCATGCGGTGGGCGCCGAACACACCGAGCGCGACTGGACCCGCGCCCACGTCTTCGACCCGGCCCTGGTGCCGGTGTTCGAGCGCATCTACGAGGACACCCACACCTACTGGCGCGAATATGCGCTGTGCGAGGACCTGGTGGATCTGGAGAACCAGTTCCAGATCTGGCGCTTCCGCCATCTGCGCACGGTGATGCGGGTGATCGGCTTCAAGCGCGGCACCGGCGGTTCCAGCGGCGCGGGCTTCCTCAAGCAGGCCCTGGATCTGAGCTTCTTCCCGGAGCTGTTCGACGTGCGCACGGTGGTGGGGCCCGCGCGCTGAGCCACCCGCGCGCGGCCGGCCTGCGCCGGGTCGCGCCGCACGGTGCGATGCCACTGCCCGAATGGGGCGGGAGGGCGGAGCGGCGGGGCGGCGGGGCGGCCGGCAGGATGGGCGCCCGCTGGCCTGCTAGGATCATCGCCCCGTCCATCTCCGCTGGAGTGCGCCCGCGATGGCCCAGACCCCTCCGTCCGCCGCCGAATCCTCGTCCACGTCCCTCGTCGGCCGCACCCTCGATGCGGTGGAGCGTATCGGCAACCGCCTGCCCGACCCGGCGGTGCTGTTCCTGCTGCTGATGCTCGCGACCTGGGCGGTGTCGGCACTGATGTCGACCATGACCTTCAGCGAGATCGACCCGCGCAGCGGCCAGCCGGTGCAGGTGGTCAACCTGCTGAGCGGCGCCAGCCTCACCGCGTTCATGGCCAGCATGGTCAACACCTTCGTCAACTTCGCGCCGCTGGGCGTGGTGCTGGTGGCGATGCTCGGCCTGGGCGTGGCCGAGCACACCGGTTTCATCAACGCGGGCCTGCGCGCCATGCTGTCGATCACCCCGCGCATGCTGCTCACGCCGGCGCTGATCGGTGTGGGCATCCTCAGCCATGTGGCGGTGGATGCCGGCTACGTGCTGGTGATCCCGCTGGGCGCGGTGATCTTCTACGCCGCCGGCCGCCACCCGCTGGCCGGCATCGCGGCGGCCTTCGCCGGCGTGTCCGGCGGGTTTTCGGCCACCTTCGTCGTGCCCTCCAGCCTGGACCCGATGCTCGCCGGCCTCACCCAGGAATCGGCGCGGCTCATCGCTCCGGGCATCGAGATCAACCCGCTCAACAACTACTTCTTCACCACCAGCTCGACCCTGCTGATCATCCTGGTGGGCTGGTTCCTCACCGACCGGGTCATCGAGCCCCGGCTCAAGGCCACCCCAGTGGACGGCGACACCAGCCAGATGCCGAAGATGGACCCGCTCACCGCCGAAGAGCGTCGCGGCCTGTGGGCGGCGATGGCGGCCATGGCGCTGGCGGTGGCCGCCTTCGTGCTGACCCTGCTGCCCGCGGGCACGCCCTGGGCGGCCGACCCGGCCACGCTCACCGAAGGCACCCACCCGCTGCTGGCCTTCACCGCGCCGCTGATGCGCTCGATCGTGGCGCTGATCTTCGTGTTCTTCCTGATCCCCGGCGTGGTCTACGGCTACGTCGCCGGCACCGCCAAGTCCCATCGCGACATCATCGCCGGCATGTCCAAGGCCATGAGCGGCATGGGCTACTACATCGTCATGGCCTTCTTCGCCGCGCAGTTCATCTACGCCTTCGGCCAGTCCAACCTGGGCGTGCTGATGGCGATCAAGGGCGCCAACGGCCTGCAGGCGCTCGGCCTGCCGATGGCGGCGACGGTGGTCGGCATCGTGCTGCTGTCGGGCGCGGTGAACCTGCTGGTGGGCTCGGCTTCGGCCAAGTGGGCGCTGATCGGCGCGGTGATGGTGCCGATGCTGATGCAGCTGGGCGTCTCGCCCGACCTCACCCAGGCGGCGTACCGCGTGGGCGACAGCTCGACCAACATCATCACCCCGCTGCTGCCGTACTTCCCGCTGATCGTGGTCTTCTGCCAGAAGTACGTGAAGGGCGCGGGCGTGGGCACGCTGCTGGCGCTGATGCTGCCGTATTCGATCACCCTGCTGGTGTGCTGGACGCTGTTCCTGCTGGCGTTCTGGGGCCTGGGTCTGCCGCTGGGCTTCGGTGCCGCCTACGGCTACACGCCGGCAGGCTGAGGCCCCGGGCCGAACCCTGGCCTGAGTCCGGCCTGGCCTCGGCCTGACTCCGGGCGGATTTGACGGGAGCCGCTCGGAGCGGTTACACCTTCGCGCTGGCCGGCGGGGGACGCCCGCCTGCGTCCCTCCGCCTTTCCGACGACCCACCAGGGAGTACTCGTCCACGTGTCCAGCCAACCCAATCTTGCCGAGGCGAAAACCTTCCTCGGCCATCCGCGCGGTCTGTTCGTGCTGTTCTTCGCCGAGATGTGGGAGCGTTTCTCCTACTACGGCATGCGCGCCCTGCTGATCTTTTACCTGACCAAGCACTGGCTGTTCAGCGACGAAGAGTCCTCGATCATCTACGGCGCGTACACCGCGCTGGTGTACATCACCCCGGTGCTGGGCGGGTACCTCGCCGACCGCTACCTCGGCCAGCGCAAGGCCGTGCTCTACGGCGCGGTGCTGCTGACCATCGGCCACTGCCTGATGGCGGTGGAAGGCAGCGGCGGCCAGGACAGCTGGGCGCTCGACTGGTTCTGGCTGGCGCTGAGTTTCATCATCGTCGGTTCCGGCTTCCTGAAGGCCAACATCTCGGTGATGGTGGGGCAGCTCTATCCGCGCACCGACGTGCGCCGCGACCCGGCGTACACCATCTTCTACATGGGCATCAATCTCGGCGCGGCGCTGGGCGCGATCGTCGCCGGCTGGCTGGGCGAGACCTACGGCTGGGCCTACGGCTTCGGCGCGGCGGGTGTCGGCATGCTGCTGGGCCTGGTGGTGTTCGTGCTGGGCAAGCCGGCGCTGATGGGCCGCGGCGAGTCGCCCGACCCGCAGCGCCTGTCCCGCCGGACCGCGGGCCTGAGCATGGAGTGGTGGCTGTATCTGCTCGGCATCGCCGGCGTGGCGCTGGTCTGGGTGCTGATCCAGTACCAGCATCTGGTCGGCGGCCTGCTGATGGGCGTCGGCGTCGTGCTGGTCGGCTACGTGCTGTGGACGGCGGTGTTCAAGCTGCCGCCGCACGACCGCGACCGCATCATCGCCGCGTTGTACCTCATCGTCGGCTCGATCCTGTTCTGGGCGCTGTTCGAACAGGCCGGCTCGTCGCTCAACCTGTTCACCGAACGCTCGGTCGACCGCCAGATGCTCGGCTACGAAGTGCCGGCGTCGGTGTTCCAGTCGATCAATGCGATCTACATCGTGCTGCTGGGCCCGGTCTTCGCCGCCCTGTGGCTGTTCCTCGGCCGCCGCGGCCTGGAGCCGTCGTCCCCGGCCAAGTTCGGCCTCGGCGTGATCCAGCTCGGCGCCGGCTTCCTGGTGCTGGTGGCCGGCTCGGCCGGTCTGGCCAATGGCGACCTCACGCCGGTGATCTTCATCTTCCTGATCTACCTGCTGCACACCACGGGCGAGCTGTGTCTCTCGCCGGTCGGGCTGTCGGCGATGAACAGACTCTCGCCCGCGCATCTGGCCAGCCTGATCATGGGCACCTGGTTCTTCGCTTCGGCCACCGGCAACTTCGCCGCAGGCCTGATCGCCGCCGCCACCGGGTCCAAGGACGTGGACAACGCCGGCCCCGAGCGCGTGCTCGAGGTCTACACCACGGTCGGCTGGGTGGCGGTGGGTGTGGGCGTGGCGATGGTGCTGATCGCGCCGTTGATCCGTCGCCTGATGCATCTGGACACCCTGCGCGACGCGGAGCCGGCCGCCCTGGCCGGGTCCGGCGAACTCGCCGAGCCCCAGGCCGGGGGCATGCGTCCGGGCAACTGACGCGGGCCTGCCCGCGTCGGCATGGCGTGACGGGGCCCGTGCCGCCGTCCGGCCATGCGGGCGCGAGGGCCCGGCGACGGTCCCGGAGGACGGCGCGGCACTCGCCCGGATCCTGTCGCCACCGTGCATCCACACCGCCGGCGGTCGTGCGCCGGTGATCCATCGGGAGGGGGCTCATGGGCAGAACGAACAAGGCACCGGTCTGGTTCTGGGTGGTCGGCGTGCTGGCGCTGGCCTGGAACCTGATCGGCGTGATGGCCTACATCGCGCAGGCCACGATGACACCGGAGGCGCTGCAGGCTCTCCCCGAGGCGGAACGCGCGCTGCTGGCGGCGACGCCGGCCTGGGTCACCGCCGCCTTCGCCACCGCGGTCTTCGGAGGCGCGGCAGGCTGCCTGCTGCTGCTGTTGCGCAGCCGTATCGCGCTGCCGGTGCTGCTGCTGTCGCTGGTCGGCGTCGTCTTGCAGGTCGGCTACACGCTCTTCGCCAGCCAGGCGCTCGAGGTCCACGGCCCCGGTGGCATGGCGATGCCGGTCATGATCGTCGTGGTGGCGGTGCTGCTGGTGGTCTTCGCGCGCCAGGCCGCGCGCAGGCGCTGGATCGCCTGAACGCCTGAGCCCCAGGGCGTTGGCACGCCTACGTTTCGTCACGCGCGGGCGTCGGGCGCCCGTGACCAGGTCCCGAGGCCCCCATCCGGCCTGTCCAGCCATTTCGACCGCTGCTTCCCCGGCCTTGTTGCGAAGGCCTCAGTCCGGTTGCCCGCGTCCCGGCACGCCTTCGGTCGAAGCCTCCACCGCGTCCTCCAGGCCGCGCATGCCGGCCTCGAGCTTGGTCAGCAGGTGATCCAGCTGCGTGGCTTCGTCCGCATCAAGATGCGACATCAGCGTGCGTTCGCAGGCGCGCGCCACCGGCACCACCTCGTCGTAGATCGCATACCCGGCCTCGCTGAGCGTGAGCACCGAGCGGCGGCGGTCCTCGCCATCGGTATCGCGGCGGATCAGGTCCCGCTCCAGCAGCCGCGCCACCGCGCGGCTCACCGCCACCTTGTCCATCGCGGTGCGCTCGGCCACGCCGTTGGCCGACAGGCCCGGGTGCCGGCCCAGCACCGCGAGCACCCGCCATTCGGTGATGCCGATGGCGAAGCGGTCGGCATAGGCGCGGGCGATGCTCTGGCTCACCCGGTTCGACAGCACGCTCAGGCGATACGGCAGGAAGCGTTCGAGCGCCAGCAGGGCATGGCCGGCACCTGCGTGGTCGCCGTCCACTGCGGTGGTGGATGGCGGGACGGCGGGCGCGGCGGGTGGTGCAGGAGGGGCAGGGGTGTCGGTCATGGCATGCTTGCAAGTGGTTTCACATGAAACTATATTCGGTGTTTGTCGTTCAACCCGCCGTGGCGGCACCCCCTGCGCGACTTCCGCGCGATGCCCAGCGGCCGCAACCGGAGCCCGACGATGAGCGCGCACCCCGCCGATTCCCTGCAGACGCAGGCACCTTCCGCGCAGCCGCAGCAGAACCTCGGCATGCAGGTCACCACCTTCGAGAACCCGATGGGCATCGACGGCTTCGAGTTCGTCGAGTATGCCGCGCCCGCCGGCCAGGCCGAAGCCCTGCACGCGTATTTCCGCAGCATGGGCTTCAGCGCGGTGCTGCGCCATCGCGACCGGCCGATCACGGTGTACCGCCAGGGCGGCGTGAATTTCCTGGTCAACGAGGACCCGGACAGCTTCGCCGCCGACTTCGCCGCCACGCACGGCCCCTGCGCCTGCGGCTTCGCCATCCGTTTCCGCAAGCCGGCCGCGTGGGTGCAGGAACAGGTGCTGGCCCGCGGCGGCGAGCGCGTGGCGCGCGAGGACAGCCGCGCCATCGACCGGCCGGTGGTGATGGGCATCGGCGGCGCCATGCTCTATCTGGTCGACGACTATGCCGACCTCGGCCAGGTCTACCGCGACTTCGTGCCGGTGGACGGCGCCGAGTCCAACCCGATCGGGTTCGGTCTGACCTTCATCGACCACCTCACCCACAATCTCTATTTCGGCAACATGGAGAAGTGGTCGGACTATTACGAGAAGCTGTTCAACTTCCGCGAGATCCGCTACTTCGACATCCAGGGCGCCAAGACCGGCCTGGTGAGCAAGGCGATGACCGCGCCCGACGGCATCGTGCGCATCCCGCTCAACGAATCCAGCGACCCGAAGTCGCAGATCAACGAATACCTCGACCAGTACCACGGCGAAGGCATCCAGCACATCGCCTGCTTCACCGACGACATCTACGCCACGGTCGAGGCGATGCGCGCGCAGGGCATCACGTTCCTGGACACGCCCGACACCTATTTCGACGTGATCGACCAGCGCATCCCCGAACATGGCGAGGATGTCGAGCGCCTGCGCCGCAACAAGATCCTGATCGACGCCGACCCCGAGACCAAGCAGCGCAAGCTGCTGCAGATCTTCACCCAGAACGCGATCGGCCCGATCTTCTTCGAGATCATCCAGCGCAAGGGCAACGAAGGCTTCGGCGAAGGCAATTTCCAGGCGCTGTTCGAGAGCATCGAGCGCGACCAGATGAAGCGCGGGGTGCTCTGAGGCGTTGTTGCTTTTCTCCCCTCTCCCGCCGGGAGAGGGGCTGGGGGAGAGGGTCGGGGACGTGACGACGAACAAACCCCCGCTCCCAACCCGGACGCTGGAGCAGTCACGCAACCTGCGCCGTGAGATGACGGATGCCGAGCTGAAGCTCTGGTCCCATCCGCGCGCAGGACGGTTCGGCGGTCTGAAGTTTCGCCGGCAGCATCCGATCCCGCCATACATCGCCGATTCCTGTTGTGTGGAGAAGCGGCTGATCATCGAGCTGGATGGTTCGCAGCACCACGAAGCGGGTGATCGATCCAGGACGCAGCGATTGCGGACACAAGGCTGGCTTGTTCTGGGATTCTGGAATCACGATGTCCTGATACGCACCGAAAGCGTACTCGAAGCCATCTGGAATGCGATTGGTGACCAAGCGCTCGACCGGCCGACCCTCTCCCCAACCCCTCTCCCGGAGGGAGAGGGGCTTTGAACGGAACTGTCCGGGATGACGCGCCTCAAGCCACAACGACTCCAGACCAAGAACGACCACTGACCGGAACAACGACATGACCCCCAACGGCTACCAATCCGGTTTCGGCAACGAATTCGCCAGCGAGGCGGTGGCGGGCGCGCTGCCGGAAGGGCGCAATTCGCCGCAGAACGTCGCGCACGGGCTCTATGCCGAGCAGATCAGCGGCACCGCGTTCACCGCGCCGCGGCACGCCAACCGGCGCAGCTGGCTGTATCGCATCCGCCCGGCGGCGATGCACGGCGCCTTCGCGCCGTACATGCCCGCGCACGCGCCGCAGCCGCAGTTCCACGACGACTTCGGCCACGGTCCGGTCACGCCCGACCAGCTGCGCTGGAGCCCGCTGCCGCTGCCCGGCGAGCATGGCCGTGCGCGCGGTCTGGATTTCGTCGACGGCCTGTTCTCGATGGCCGGCAACGGCGCGGCGTCGGCCGGCACCGGTATCGGCATCCACCTCTACAGCGCCGACCGCGACATGCAGGGCCGCTTCTTCTACAGCGCGGATGGCGAGCTGCTGATCGTGCCGCAGCATGGCCGGCTGAAGATCGATACCGAGCTGGGCGTGATCGCGCTGGAGCCTCAGCAGATCGCGGTGATTCCGCGCGGCATCCGCTTCCGCGTCTCGCTGCCGGACGGCAGCGCGCGCGGCTATGTCTGCGAGAACTACGGCGCGTTCCTGCGTCTGCCGGATCTCGGCCCGATCGGCAGCAACGGCCTGGCGAATCCGCGCGACTTCCTCACCCCGAACGCGGCGTTCGAGGATGTCGAGGGGGATTTCGAACTGATCGCGAAGTTCCAGGGGCATCTGTGGCGGGCCTTCATCGGCCACTCGCCGCTGGATGTGGTCGCCTGGCACGGCAACCATGCGCCGTATGCCTACGACCTGCGCCGTTTCAACGCGATCGGTTCGATCAGCTACGACCATCCCGACCCGAGCATCTTCCTGGTGCTGACCTCGCCCAGCGACACGCCGGGCGTGGGCAACATGGATTTCGTGATCTTCCCGCCGCGCATCCTGGCGATGGAGAACACCTTCCGTCCGCCGTGGTTCCACCGCAACATCGCCAGCGAATTCATGGGTCTGATCCACGGCGCCTACGACGCCAAGGCCGAGGGGTTCGCCCCCGGCGGCTGTTCGCTGCACAACTGCATGACCGGCCACGGCCCGGATGCGGAGACCTTCGAGAAGGCTAGTGCGGCCGACACCTCGAAGCCGCACTACATCCGCGACACCATGGCCTTCATGTTCGAAAGCCGCGCGGTGATCCGGCCCACCGCGCAGGCGCTGGACGCCGCGCACCGCCAGCGCGACTACCAGGCCTGCTGGGCCGGGCTCAGGAAGCACTTTCCGGGCTGATTGCGCTCTGCACCATGCCCGCATGCGCGGGCATGCAATCCACCCCGCGAACACACTCGCCAACGGCCTCGCAGGCAGCTGTGAGGACGATTGCGCGCGCGCAGGCGGCAGAGGCGGCCGCGCAGGCTAGAATCCGGCCATCGCCCATCACGGGCAGACGCGGAGACGGGACATGGCCGAGGCCATCGGGTGGTTCCTGCTGGGCTTGCTGCTGCTCGCGCTGGGCGGCGACTCCATCGTCAAGGCGGCCAGCGGGCTGGCGCATCGTCTGCGCGTACCGCCGTTCGTGATCGGCCTGTTGCTGGTCGGCTTCGCCACCTCCATTCCCGAGCTCACGGTCAACGCATCGGCGTTCCTGCATGGCAGCCAGAGCCTCGCGCTCGGCAACGCGGTCGGCAGCAACATCGTCAACGTCGGGCTGACCCTGGGCCTGGCGGCGGTGTTCGCGCCGCTGCTGATCCGCTGGCGCGCGCTGGCGCCGCTGCTGCTGTGCCTGATGCTGGCGACGGTGGCGCTGATCCTGCTGTCGCTCGACGGCGTGCTGTCGCGGATCGAAGGCGCGCTGTTTTTGGTGGCCTTCGTCGCCATCTTCGCCTATGCGGCCCTCCGCAGCCGCGAGGAGCTGCCGGAGGTGCGCGAGGCGGTCGCCGCCTACGCGGCCACCAGCGACGATCTCGCCCTGAATCTGATCCGCGTGGCGATCGGCGCCGCGCTGCTGTACTACGGCGCCGGATGGGTGGTGGAGAGCGCGCCGGTGGTGGGCCTGCAGATGGGCATGACCCCGCTGGTGACCGGCCTGATCCTGGTGTCCATCGGCACCGCGCTGCCCGAGGCCGCCGCCGCGGTGATGGCCGCGCGCCGCGGCCAGGGCGACATCGTCGCCGGCAACGTGCTCGGGTCCAGCCTGGTCAACCTGCTCGTCGCCGTCGGCGGTCTGGCGGCCCTGCGCGACCTGCCGATCCCGGCGTCGTTCGTGCGCTTCGAGTTGCCGGCGGCACTGGCCTTCCTGCTGCTGATGGTGCCGATGCTGCGCAGCGACCTGCGGCTGAGCCGCGCCGAGGGCGGCCTTCTGCTGGCGGCGCTGGCGGGTTGGGTCGCGTTCGAGCTGTTGCTTGTAAAATAGTCCTCCCGGCGCAGCGCGCCAGCCGATCACGAGCCCATCGATGACCGACCGCAACGCAGCCGTCGCCGTTCCCCTCCTGCCCTCCCGTGCCGCACGCGCGCTCCAGAACTTCTTCCGGCTGGAGGCCGCCGGCGGCATCCTGCTGATCGGCGCGGCGGTGCTGGCGATGATCTTCGCCAACTCGCCGCTGGCCGGGTTGTATCAGGGCTTCAACGCCACGCCGGTGCAGGTGCGCGTCGGCGATCTCAACATCGCCAAGCCGCTGCTGCTGTGGATCAACGACGGCCTGATGGCCATCTTCTTCCTGCTGGTCGCGCTGGAGATCAAGCGCGAGGTGGTCAGCGGACAGCTGTCCAGTCGCGCGCAGCTGATCCAGCCGCTGGTCTGCGCCGCCGCCGGCGTGATCCTGCCGGCGGCCATCTTCTGGTGGATCAACCAGGGCGACAGCGAATCGATGCGCGGCTGGGCCATTCCGGCGGCCACCGACATCGCCTTCGCGCTCGGCATCCTCTCGCTGCTCGGCTCGCGCGTGCCGGTGGCGATGAAGATCCTGCTGTCCACCATCGCCGTGCTCGACGACCTGGCCGCGATCGTCATCATCGCCCTGTTCTACACCGAGAATCTCTCCACGACCGCACTGGGTGCGGCCGCGGTCGGGGTGGTCGCGATGTTCGTGCTCAACCGGATGAAGGTGCGCGCGCTCACCCCCTACCTGCTGCTCGGCGTGGTGGTCTGGGTGTGTGTGCTGAAGTCGGGTGTGCACGCGACCCTCGCCGGCGTGATCACCGGCCTGATGATCCCGCACGTCGACAAGCGCAACGCGATCGACGACGAGGTCGAGTATTCGCCGCTCGAACACCTCGAGCATGCGCTCCACCCCTGGGTGGCCTACGTCATCCTGCCGGTATTCGCCTTCGCCAATGCCGGTCTGGCGCTCGGCGGGTTGTCGCTCGGCGATGCGCTGCAGCCGCTGCCGCTGGGCATCGCGCTGGGCCTGCTCATCGGCAAGCCGATCGGCATCGTCGGCGCCGCATGGCTGGCCCACGTCTCGGGTGTCGCGCGCTTCGGCGACGGCATCAGCTTCAAGGCGATGGTGGGTCTGGGCATTCTCTGCGGCATCGGCTTCACCATGAGCCTGTTCATCGCCTCGCTGGCGTTCGTGGGCAATCCGGCCCTGGCCCAGGCGAGCGTGCTGGGCGTGCTCTCGGCTTCGGTGATCGCGGCGGTGGTCGGCTATCTGTGGCTGCGGGCCACGTTGCCGGCGCCGCCGGTCGCGCGCTGATCCGCGCGGATCGATCCGGGTTGGGGTGGCGTTGGGTCGGCGCTGGCACGGTGCTGATGCAGCGCGGACCGCTCGACCGCCTGCCGCCTCCCGTGCCGGCGGGCATGCGTCGCCGGTACAGGTGACGAGGGCGCATCGGCAGACGGACGGCCGTGGGCGGGGTGGGGCGGGTACACTGCTGCACCTTTCCCGCATCGCACCGGCCATGTCCCTCACGCCACGTTCGCCCGGATCGGCTCCATCGAGAAGTGCCGACGCGTGCGGGACGCCGGGACGGCGGCGACGGCTGGGCCTGTTGACCCTGCTCGCGATGGCCGCGGCATCCGCCGCGCCGGCATGGGCGTCGCAGATCCCCCCGCATTCCGATTTCACCGTGCACTGGGCCGGCTTCGTCGCGATCGGCCTGTTCGTGCTCGCGTACGCGCTGGTGATCGCCGAGGAGCGCACCCATCTGCGCAAGTCGCAGCCGGTGATGATGGCCGCGGCGGTGATCTGGGGCGTGCTGGCGGTGGTGGCTTCGCAACTGGGCGAAGCCGAGCAGGTGAACGAGGCTGTGCGCGAATATCTGATCGAATTCGCCGAGCTGCTGCTGTTCCTGCTCGCGGCGATGACCTACGTCAACGCGATGAGCGAGCGCAATCTCTTCGAGGCCCTGCGCATCTGGCTGCTGCAGCGCGGTTTCGGCTACCGAACGCTGTTCTGGGTCACCGGCGCGATGGCATTCACGCTGTCGCCGGTCATCGACAACCTCACCACCGCGCTCGTCATGTGCGCGGTGGTGCTGGCGGTGGGCCGCGACAGCCCGCGATTCGTCACGCTGGCCTGCATCAACATCGTGGTCGGGGCCAATGCCGGCGGTGCGTTCAGTCCCTTCGGCGACATCACCACGCTGATGGTGTGGCAGCGCGGCGTGGTCGAGTTCTGGACCTTCTTCAGCCTGTTCCTTCCCTCCCTCGTCAACTGGCTGGTGCCGGCGCTGTGCATGCACTGGGCGGTGCCGCAGGGCGAGCCCGCGCCCGCGCAGGAGCAGGTGCGGGTGAAGCGCGGCGCCTGGGCCATCGTGGCCCTGTTCGGGGTGACCGTGGCGATGGCGGTGAGCTTCCACAGCGTCCTGCACCTGCAGCCGTTCATGGGCATGGTCGCAGGGCTGGCCCTGCTCAAGCTCTACGGCTGGCGGTTGGCCGCGACCGAGCGGCAGGCCGCCGAGCGCGCGGAGTTCGAGCGTCAGGGCGCCCCCGGCGACATCGATGCCTTCGACAGCTACGAGCAGGTCGCGCGCGCGGAATGGGACACGCTGCTGTTCTTCTTCGGCGTGATCATGTGCGTGGGTGCATTGGGTTATTGCGGCTATCTCACCCTGCTCTCGCAGAATCTCTACGGCGATCTCGGTGCCACCACCGCCAACGTGCTGATCGGGTTGATGTCGGCGATTCTCGACAACATCCCGATCATGGTCGCCGTGCTGCAGATGAACCCCGACATGAGCACCGGGCAGTGGCTGCTGGTCACGCTCACCGCCGGCGTGGGCGGCAGCCTGCTGTCGGTCGGCTCGGCCGCCGGCGTGGCGCTGATGGGCCAGGCGCGCGGCCGCTACACCTTCTTCGGGCATCTGAAGTGGACCTGGGCGATCGCGCTCGGCTATGTCGCCGGCATCGCCACCCATTTCCTGGTCAATGCCCGGCATTTCTGACGCATCCACCTTCCTGGACCCAGCCGCGGCGCGCACCGCGCTCGTGTTCGGTGCCAGCGGGCAGATCGGCGTGCCGCTGATCGAGAGGCTGTGCGCGTCGGGCTGGCAGGTGGTCGCGGTCTCGCGCGTGCCGCGCGCGGACGCGCCCGGGCTGCGCTGGCTGTGCGGCGACCTGGTGGCGGCGATGCCGGCGCCGCCGGCCCGGGTGGAGGCGGTGTTCAGCGCCGGCCCGCTCGACCATTTCGCCCGGTGGTATGCCGACGTGGCGCCGGCCGCCGTGCGGGTGGTCGCGTTCGGCTCCACCAGCGTGGACGCGAAACGCACATCGCCCGACCCCGACGAACGCGCGCTGGCCACACGTCTTGCCGAGGCCGAGGCCACGCTGTTCGCGGCCGCGGCCGCACGCGGTGCCGCCGCCACGGTGCTGCGTCCCACCCTGGTCTACGGCCGCGGCCTGGACCGCAACCTCAGCCGGATCGTCGCGCAGGCGCGGCGTTTCGGCCGGATCGCATTGCCGAGTTCGGCGCGCGGTCTGCGTCAGCCGGTGCATGCCGACGACCTGGCCGAGGCCGCGCTGCGGTGTTTGCCTGCCGCAGCCGCGCACGGCCGCGCCTATGCGCTGCCGGGCGGTGAGACGTTGCCCTATCGCGAGATGGTGGCGCGCACGCTGGCCGCCCTGCGTCCGGCCCCGGCGTTGCATGCCCTGCCGATGCCGCTGTTCCGCGCGTTGCTGGCGCTGGCACAGGCCACGGGCACGGCCCGCGACCTGTCGGCAGCCGCGGTCGCGCGCATGGCCGAGGATCTCGCGTTCGATGCCGGACCTGCGCGACGGGACTTCGGCTATGCGCCGCGTGCGTTCGCCCCGGAGGCGGCGATGTTCGCGCCGGCGGAGTGAGCGCCTTGCGCAGGTCGGATCGGGTCCACGCATCGATGCCCATGGATCGGAACAGCCGCCGTGCCGCGACGGATGCCGCTCAGGGGCCCAGAGCCTTGCTCCGCGCACGCAGGGCGACCATCAACACTCCGCCCAGCACCATCGCGCCGCCGATCCACAGCTTCGGGCCGGGGCGGTCGCCCCAGAACGCGATGCCCAGCGCCACCGCGAACACCGGCGTGAGCAGCAGCAACGGCGCCACCTGCACCACCGGATGGCGCTGCACCAGGCCGAAGAACAGGCTGTGGCCGACGATGGAGGCGAATACGGCCGAATATCCCACAGCACCCCAGGCGACGAGCGAGGCGTCGGGCAATGCCGCGAAGCCGCCGGGCTCGATCGCCGCGCTGATGGCCAGCAGCGGGCCGACGCCGATCACCGCGGTCCAGGCCTGCATGCCCAGCGCATCCATCCCGCGCAGGCCGCGCATCAGCACCGTGCCCAGGGCGATGAGGAAGGCCGAGAACAGCATCATCAGCAGCGATTCCGGGCGGTCGAGCACCAGCGGGTCGAAGCCCAGCACCAGCACCCCGGCGAAGCTGATCGCGATCGCGGTGCCGGTGCGCCAGGCGAAGCGCTCGCCCAGCAGCCACCAGGCCAGCAGCACCGACATCGGGATGTAGCTCTGCATCACGATGGCCGGCGAGGACAGGTCGCCGGCCATGCGCAGCGCCCACAGGCTGGTGCCGAAATGCAGCGCGCCGTTGAGCAGCGCCACCGCCGCCAGCCGCGGCCACTGCGCGCGCGGCGGCGGGCGCAGGAAGGACACCAGCAGCACGGCCAGCAGGCCCATGCGCAGCGCGCTGAACAGGAACGGCGGGATCTCGCGCAGGGCGAAGGCCGAGGTGAGGAAGTTGCCGGCCCACACCAGGCAGATCACCGTCACCAGGGTGAGATCGCGCGCCCCCAGGCGCTCGACCTGCATCAGCGCAGCGCTCGACGGTGCAGGCACCGCCATCGGCGATCAGGCCGGAGAGGAGTGGCCGATGCGCGAGGTGCGTCCCAGGCGGGTGTCCCGGTGGCCGCGGCCACTCAGTAGGCCAGCCCGAACCGGCGCATGCCCTTCGCCAGCACCCAGGCCGGCCCGATCATCAGATACACCAGATCGGTCAGGAAGCTCGGCTTGGCGCCCTCGATCTTGTGGCCCACGAACTGCGCGATCCAGGCCACCACGAACACGCCGATGCCCAGCTGCAGCAGGAAGGTGCCGCCGAAGGTGTTGTACAGCCAGAAGTTCAGCCACGACATCGCGACGAACACCAGCAGCATGCCGAATCCCAGCATGCGCGAGGCGCGGAAATAGAACATCCACGCCGCGAACATGGCCAGTGCCGACCAGAAGCCGCTGCGGAACCCCATCCGCTCCATCGTGGCGAGCAGCGGGATGCACCACAGCAGCGCGGTCACGCTCCACAGGATCAGCGGCACGGCGATGTAGTGGATCCTCTGGTTGACCGGATTGACGTGGTCGGCGCTGTAGTTGGCGAACCAGCGGTCGATGGGGCGGCCGGAAGATTGCGGATGGGTGGTCGTCGTATTCATTGCGTATGACTCCGCGACAGATGCGATGCAGGCGAGCGGGTCGCGTGCGGTTCGCGCATGGTACGCCCATTCCGCTGGAATGGTCCGGGCCACGGTCCTGGGCCGATGTCCGGCGGCATGACGGGGTATGGACCGTGCCGCGAGAGAGCCGTTCAACGCACCGGCGCGGGAAGATGCCGCAGCAGCCCGGCGATGTCCTCAGGGTCCGAAAACCAGCGCTTGGCGAGAATCTCGAAGAGCACATCGTTGTGGTACAGCAACACCAGCCGGTCGTTCTGGCGGACCTTGTGGAACACGTTCCAGGGCCGCATCGCCTGGCCGTGTGCAGTGCGCACATGCAGGCCATCGGCATCGACGCGATATTCGAAAGGCGTCTGGGCGGTTTTCTGCTGGCGGAAATGCCTGCGCCACAGACGCGGGGCGACGATGCGCGCCATCAGCAGTTGGATGCAGATCGCGGCGGCGCCGCCGACGATGAAGATGATGCCCACGCCATCCCAACCAGCGGCCCCGGGCCAGGCCCGGGCAATGCCCCAGATCGTGGCGCCCAGGAGCAGCAGGCCGATATCGAGTTTCAGGAACCGCGCATTCGCCGCCGCCTGATGCAGGCGCTGCGCAGCGAGATAATCCTCGGCATCGAGCGTGCCGGAGATGGTGCCGCGCATCTGCTCAATCCACCGAAATCCCAGCCAACCGCATCAACGCCTCCGCATACTTCGCGCGGGTGCGTGCAATCACGTCGGCGGGCAGGTGCGGGCCGGGCGGGGTCTTGTCCCAGTCCAGCGTTTCCAGATGGTCGCGCACGAACTGCTTGTCGTAGCTCGGCGGGCTGGTGCCCACCTGGTATTCGTCTGCCGGCCAGTAGCGCGAGGAGTCGGGCGTGAGCATTTCGTCCATCACGTACAGGCGGCCGTCGGCGTCGGTGCCGAATTCGAACTTGGTGTCGGCCAGCAGGATGCCGCGCTCGGCGGCGTAGTCGGCGGCGTGGCGGTACAGGCGCAGGGTGGCGTCGCGCACCTGCTCGGCCAGCTCGCCGCCGACGGTCTTCACCATGGTGTCGAAATCGATGTTCTCGTCGTGGTCGCCCACGGCGGCCTTCGTCGAGGGCGTGAAGATCGGTTCGGGCAGCCGCTCGGCCTGGCGCAGGCCGTCGGGCAGGGTGATGCCGCTGACCCGGCCGGTGCGCTGGTAGTCCTTCCAGCCGCTGCCGATGAGATAACCGCGGGCGATGGCTTCCACCGGCACCGGCTTGAGCCGGCGGGTGACCACCGCGCGCCTGGCGTACAGGGCGGCGTCGGTGCCTGCGGGCAGCACCGCGGCCACGTCGATCCCGGTCAGGTGGTTGGGCAGGATGTGCGCGGTGCGTTCGAACCAGAAGTTGCTGATCTGGCAGAGCATCTCGCCCTTGCCCGGGATCGGGTCGGGCAGCACCACGTCGAACGCGCTCAGGCGGTCGGTCGCCACCATCAGCATCAGCGGCCCGAAGGGTTTCGCGGCCTCGCGCACCTCCGCCGGCAGCTGCTCGGGCGGCAGGTCGAACACGTCGCGCACCTTGCCGCGATGGCGCAGCGGCAGGCCGGGGAGGTCGGATGCGATCAGGGTGGTCGCCATGCGGGGCCGGACTCGGACGGGCCGGCTAGTGTAGGGCACCTGTGGCCGGCGTGCGGGCGGTGTGTGGCCGGCCCGGGATCGCCGCTGGGCGGCGCGGCGCGGATGGCAAGGCTCGTCACTGGGCCGGCCGGTTGCGCTGGGGCGGCTGCGTGGCGCGTGGTCGCCGCGGGAGGGTCGGCGCTGCGGCGGAGCGATGCGGGTGGATGCGGGGATCGCCGCAGGCATGTCGCGCCTGTTGCAGGCACCCGAAAAGCAGGTCCCTCGCTGCGCTCGGGGCGACATCGAGACGAAAGCGGTACGGATCCGATGCGTGCCCTGTGGGGCGAGTGTTCGTGCGGGTGTTTGGCGGTGGTTTCACAGGTGTCGCGACACATTCTTGATGTGTCGTCCCGGGCGCAGCGAGGGAGCTGCTTTTGTCTGCTGGTGCCCAGCCATGCAGAGCGTGCTGAAACCCTCGCTGCCAGCGCCGCGCACGCGCCAGCGTCGTCCGGTCCCATCGCTTCAGCGCGAGGAGGGCCGCCCGCCCTGCGTCGCCCTCACGCCTCCACCCTGTACACTGCCCCGATGAATCGACGCTGGTACGGGAAATTCCTCGGTTTCATCGCCGGCTGGCTGCTGCTGCGCCACCCGGCGGGCGCGGTGCTCGGCCTGCTGATCGGGCACGCCTTCGACGCCGACTGGTTCCGAAGCCCCCGCGACACGCCCTACCGCGTGCTCGGCATCGACGAGGACGCCAGCGACATCGAGGTCGAACAGGCCTATCGCCGGCTGATCTCGCAGTACCACCCCGACCGTCTGGTCGGCGTGGCCGAAGACCTGCGGCGCAAGGCCGAGAAGAAGGCCGCCGAGATCAACCGCGCCTACGACCGCATCCGCGAGCTGCGCAAGGGCTCGTAGGACGGGCTTCAGCCCCGATCGTGCGTCCCCCTCCCCGTGTGCTGCCGGGCAATGACCGTCGGGCCACGACGGGTGGGGTTCCTGCACGGCTCGGGTCGCACCCACCGCATGTCCGCGGCGATAATGCCGCCTTCGGGGCTGAAGCCCTTCCTACGACACGTGCCCATGCAGCCCACCGTCATCGCTCCGTCCATCCTCTCGGCCAATTTCGCGAAACTCGGCGAGGAGGTCGAAACCGTCCTCGCCGCCGGCGCCGACTGGGTGCATTTCGACGTGATGGACAACCATTACGTGCCCAACCTCACCATCGGCCCGATGGTCTGCGAAGCCCTGCGCAAGCACGGCGTGACCGCGCCCATCGACGTGCACCTGATGGTCGAGCCGGTGGACCGCATCGTGCCCGATTTCGCCAGGGCCGGCGCCTCGCTGATCAGCTTCCATCCCGAGGCCAGCCGCCACGTGCACCGCACGATCCAGCTCATCAAGTCCGCCGGCTGCCAGGCCGGACTTGTGCTCAACCCCGCCACGCCGGTGGAAGTGCTGGACTACGTGCTGGACGAACTCGACCTGGTGCTGCTGATGTCGGTGAACCCGGGCTTCGGCGGCCAGAGCTTCATCCCCTCCGCATTGGACAAGCTGCGTGCCGTGCGGGCGCGGATCGACGCCGCCACCGCGCGCACCGGGCGCGCCATCCGCCTGGAAATCGACGGTGGCGTGAAGCCCGACAACATCCGCGAGATCGCCGCCGCCGGTGCCGACACCTTCGTTGCCGGTTCGGCCATCTTCGGCCAGCCCGATTACGCCGCCGTGGTCGCGCAGATGAAGGCCGAAGTGGCGGCCGCGCGTGGATGAAACCCGGGCCGGACCAGGCGCCTCGCGCCACGCCTGGCTGATCCTCAACGGCAAGGCCGCCGGCGACGAGTCCCTGCGCGTGGCGGTCCACGCCCTGCGCGACAACGGCCTGCGCGTGGACGTGCGCGTGACCTGGGAACATGGCGATGCCGCCCGCCATGTCGCCGAGGCCTGCGCCGCGGGTGCCGACACCGTGGTCGCGGCCGGTGGCGACGGCACGCTGGGTGCGGTCGCCGCCGCGCTGGCGGAGCAGGGCGACGATGCCCACGCCCTGCCCGCGCTCGCCGTGCTGCCGCTGGGCACGGCCAACGATTTCGCCGCGGCCGCCCGGGTTCCGGAGACGCCGTCCGAGGCGCTCACCCTGCTGCAGCGCCCGGCCGTCGCGATCGATCTGCTGCGCGTGGAGGCCGATGGCGCCCGCCACTGGTGTCTCAACCTCGCCAGCGGCGGCTTCGGGACCACCGTCACCCAGGAAACCCCGGGCGCGCTGAAACGGGCGCTGGGCGGGTTGGCCTACGCCATCAGCGGCCTGGCCCGCATCGGCCAGGTCGAGCCGGTGCACGCCCGCCTGCAGGGCGAGGGCTTCGGCTGGCACGGCCGGTTCATCGCCCTCGGGCTCGGCAATGGCCGACAGGCCGGCGGCGGCCAGGCGCTGTGCCCGGATGCCTGCATCGACGATGGCCTGATCGACCTCACCCTCGTCCCGCCGCTCGACGGCGTGCTCGGCGACACCCTCGGCACCGCCGTGTTCGAAGGCAGCCGCGCCGCGCTGGAGCGCGTGGCCACCCGCGCGCGCCTCCGGCGCGTGGAGCTGATCGCCGAATGCATGCCCGCCGAATGCACGCCCACCGAAGGCATGCCCGCCGAAGCCACGCTCACCCTCAATCTCGACGGCGAACCGGTGACCGCGCAGCGCTTCGTAGTCGAAGCCGTGCCGCGGCGGCTGCGGATGCGGCTGCCGGAAGGGTGTCCGCTGCTGGCGGTCTCGCAATGAGCGCTCCGCCGCGATTTTCCCGTCATCGCAGTCGCCGCCTGCGCAAGAAGCTGCATGTCGGCGAATTCACCACGCTGGGTTTCCGTGTCCGTTTCCCGCTGTCGCCCGAGCTCGATCCGTCCGCAAGCGATGCGTTCTGGGATGCCTTTCTGGCCGAGATCATCGAACCCCATGCGCTGACCTTCGGCGGCAGCGACGAGGGCGGTGTCGTGATTCCCGTGCTCGGCTCCGCAACCGAGGCACACCGCGCATCGGTGCGCGACTGGTTTGCGTCACGCGCCGAGGTGACACGTGTCGAGGTCGGGCCGCTGTTCGATGTCTGGTATGGCTGAGCGCCATCGCCATCGACAGGTTCGCTCACCGGAACAGTCACTCGAGCAGCCACAAAGAAAGAGCGGCGCCTTTCGGCGCCGCCCCGGTGAGATTGGAAGCAATCCCGCTTCCGTCCGTCGTCCCTGCGATGGCCTCCCATGGTCCGGGTGGACAGTGACGGCCGTGCGACGTCGCGATGACACCGCCATGACGGCGGATGCCATGCCGGCGGCGAGCGGGTAGGATGTCGCGGCCATGCGCAGACTCGCCGCCGCCACTCATCTCATGCTCCTCACCCGCGTGCCCGTATCCGGTCGGCCCATCGCGCCGTGCCGATGGCGTCGCTGAGCCCGCGCCCTTCGACCTCCCTTCCCCGGGCTCTGCCCCGTGTTCGCCGGACCCCGCTCCGGCATTCCCCCGCCAGGATCGCCGCGTGATTTCCCAGGACCAGTTCCAGCAGCTCGCCGCCGAGGGCCACACCCTCATCCCCGTCGTCCGCGAAGTGCTCTCCGATCTCGACACCCCGCTGTCGGTCTATCTCAAGCTGGCCGACGGCCCGCATACCTATCTGTTCGAATCGGTGGAGGGCGGCGAACGTTTCGGCCGCTACTCCATCATCGGCCTGCCCGCACACCGCGTGTACGCCTTCGCCGGCCACACGCTGTTCGTCAGCGAGCTGGGCGAACTCGTCGACACGCGCACGGTCGACGACCCGCTGGCCGAAGTCGAACGGCTGCGCACCGAACAGCGCGTGGCGCGCGTGCCCGGCCTGCCCGGCTTCACCGGCGGGCTGGTGGGCTGGTTCGGCTTCGAGTGCATCCAGTACATCGAACCGCGCCTGCGCGGCGGCGCGCTGCCGGACGAACTCGGCACGCCCGACATCCTGCTGATGGACAGCCGCGAGGTCGCGGTGTTCGACAACCTCAAGGGCCGGCTGTACCTCGTCGTGCATGCCGACCCGCGCGAGCCCAAGGCCTGGGCGCGCGCGCAGCGCCGCCTGGACGCGCTGGTCCACCGCCTGCGCCAGGGCGGACCCGGCTACCCGGAAACGCTCGACGCCAACCCGCTGCAGGAACAGGACTTCGTCTCCGGCTTCACCCGCGAGGGCTTCATCGCCGCGGTGGAGAAATCCAAGGAATACATCCGTTCCGGCGACATCTTCCAAGTGGTGCTGAGCCAGCGCATGTCGGTGCCGTTCCGCGCCCGTCCGGTCGATGTGTACCGCGCGCTGCGTGCGTTGAATCCGTCGCCGTACATGTATTTCCTCGATGTCGGCGGCACCCAGGTGGTGGGCTCCTCGCCGGAAATCCTGGTGCGTCTGGAACGCGATGCGAACGGGCAGGGCACCGTCACCGTGCGCCCGATCGCCGGCACCCGGCCGCGCGGCGCCACGCCCGAAGAGGACCAGGCGCTCGAGGTCGAGCTGCTGGCCGACCCCAAGGAACGCGCCGAGCACCTGATGCTGATCGACCTCGGCCGCAACGATGTGGGCCGGGTGAGCGAACCGGGCACCGTCGATGTGGGCGACCGCTTCGTGATCGAGCGCTACAGCCACGTCATGCACATCGTCAGCGAGGTCACCGGCAAGCTGAAGGGCGACCTCAGTTACGCCGACGTGCTGCGCGCCACCTTCCCGGCCGGCACCGTCAGCGGCGCGCCGAAGATCCGCGCGCTCGAAGTCATCCGCGAGCTGGAACCGGTCAAGCGCAACGTGTACGCCGGCAGCATCGGCTACATCGGCTGGCACGGCGATGCCGACACCGCCATCGCCATCCGCACCGCGGTCATCCAGGACGGCCGCCTGCACGTGCAGGCCGGCGCGGGCATCGTCTACGACTCCGACCCGCAGAAGGAGTGGGAGGAAACGATGAACAAGGGACGGGCGCTGTTCCGCGCGGTGCAGCAGGCGGCGATGGGGCTCTGAGGCCCGCCGGCCGCTCGCCGGATGCGGCGGCATCGGAGGCTGCGTTGGCGGCCGCCGCAACGGCTCCGCATTCTGGGCGCGGTCCCCGATGCGTTACCATGCGTCGCTCGCGGAGGCATGCCATGGCGTATCCCGTTCCCCCCGCCGCCGACCCGGCGCAAATCCATGCGGTCCTGAGCGACCCGACCCGGTCGTCCGACATCGCGCTCACCGGCGTGCTCGCCGAAGACCGCCCGACCTTCTCTCGCCTGATCGACAGCGCGCGCCGCCTGTGCGGCTCGCCGGTGGGGTTTTTCTCGGTGCCGACGGTCGAGCGCGACATCTACATCGACCACGCCGGCTTTCCGCAGACACTCGCCGAGCAGGGCTGCCTGTACGGCGAGACCTTCTGCCACCACGCGCTCCGCTCCAGCGAGCCCCTCGTGCTGGGCGACACGCTCGCACTCGAGGGCTACCGCGATGTGCCTACCGTGAAGAGCCTGGGGATCCGCGCCTATCTGGGCGTCCCGGTCGGGCTGGAAGGCCGGCTGCCGATCGGCAGCCTGTGCGTGGTCGATTTCCAGCCGCGCGACTGGGACGAGCCCACCGTGCTCGCCCTGCGCGAACTGGCCGCCTCGGCCGCACGCGAGCTGGAGCTGCGCGCCACGCTGCGCAGGCTGGAGCAGGAACGCGAGCATGCGTGGGACGTCGTCGTGCATTACGAAAAGACCCTCGCCGCGGTGGCGCACGACCTGCGCGCGGTGCTCGGCAACATCGACCTGAGCGCGCAGATGATGATGCGCGACACCGAACCCGCGCGGCAGCGCGTGCTGGCCGGGCAGGTGCTGGAAGCGACCGCGCACATGTCGGCGGTCACCGCCGACCTCCTTCGCCATCGCAAGCCCCTGCCTCCCGATGCCGCGGACAGCGTCGTCACGCCCGCTGCCCGCGTACTCGACGCCGCCCGCTCGCTGTTGCTGCAGCAGGCCGACGCGCACGGCATCCGCATCGAATGCGCCGAGGTCGAGCCGGCGCTGTCCCTGGCCGTGCCGCGCGCCGACGTGCTGCGCGTGCTGGGCAATCTCATCGGCAACGCCATCGGCGTGATGCCCCGCGGCGGCTGCGTGCGCATCGCGGCCGAGGCACGCGGCCACGACCGTTGCGCCGTCACCGTGCGCGACGACGGCCCCGGCTTCCCCGAAGGCATGGGCGAGCGCGTGTTCGAACCCGGTTTCCAGGTCGCGGGACAGGCCTCCGGCCACCACGGCCTCGGTCTGTCGATCGTGCGCGACATCGTGCAGCGCCACGGCGGCGGGCTGCGCGTGGGCAACCGGCCCGAAGGCGGCGCCGAGGTGGAAGTCGTCTTCCCGCGCGCGGTGCCCTGACCCGGCACTCGCATTGCCCGTATCGCCCCACGCAGGAGCGACTTCAGCCGCGACGCCGCGTCCGCCTGTGTCCCGTCGGATGACTGAGAATCCGTAGGATGGCGGTGAGCGCAGCGAACCCCACCATGCCGGAGCCCGCGAACACTGTCTGCGGTTGATGCCTCCGAGGCTGCGAGCGCTTGCCTGATTGCGCGGAAAAAGCAAAGGCTTTCGCGCTGGCGCGCGACCTGGTTTTCTTTGCTCGTGCGCTGCGCCGCTTGCGGCGCGAACGGCGAAGCCGTCCCGAAGGGCGAGCACCACAGGTGCGAATCAAGAAGAAGTAGGCAAAAGAAAGCACGGCCCGTCGTCGCGCCCGGCGCTGCGCGCCGGGTCCGCAGGTCTCGCGGGGGTTTTCGAAGGGCCTTCGGCCGTGCGGCCGAAACCCGGCCCGCGCTACTCGCGTGGGCGTTCGCCGCTGCGCGCGCCAGTGGCGCGCAAGCGCACCCGCTCACCCATAGCCCATCGAAAAACGCACGGCATCCTGCCGTGCGCCCTGCGGGCCTGATCCGCGAGACCTGCCGCTTCGAAGGGCGGTCAAGGTCAAAACCCGTAGTTCCGTAGGGCGCATAAGCGAAGCGTCATGCGCCATGCCCGATGTCGCGAAATTGTCTGGCATCTTGTGGCGCATGACGCCTTCGGCTTATGCGCCCTACGGTCCTTATCCAACTCCATCGCCGCATAACACTTGCATACTTGTCCTGTCCGATAGGCGACGCAACGGGCGCGTTGTAGGACTGCATGATGGGGCTCGCTACGATACCCCGCTCACGCCCTCAAACTTCCAACGTCGCCAAATCCCCCTTCGCCTCCAACCACTGCTTCCGATCCCCCGCGCGCTTCTTGGCGAGCAGCATGTCCATCAGCGCATGCGTATCCTGCGCATCTTCGACAGTTAATTGCACCAGCCGCCGTGTATCCGGATGGATCGCCGATTCCCGCAGCTGTTGCGGGTTCATTTCGCCCAGGCCCTTGAAGCGGGTCACGTTGATCTGGCCCTTGATCTTCTCGCGGGCGATTTTTTCGAGCAGCAGGCGCTTTTCTTCTTCGTCCAGGGCGTAGAACACCTGTTTGCCCACGTCCACGCGGAACAGGGGGGGCATGGCGACGAAGATGTTGCCGGCGTTCACCAGGGCGGGGAAGTGTTTGAGGAACAGGGCGGAGAGCAGGGTGGCGATGTGCAGGCCGTCGGAGTCGGCGTCGGCGAGGATGACCACCTTGCCGTAGCGCAGGCCGCTGATGTCGTCCTTGCCGGGGTCGCAGCCGATGGCGACGGCGAGGTCGTGCACTTCCTGCGAGCCCAGCACGCTGCCGCTGGCGACTTCCCAAGTGTTCAGGATCTTGCCGCGCAGGGGCAGGATGGCCTGGAAGTCCTTGTCGCGGGCCTGTTTGGCGCTGCCGCCGGCGGAGTCGCCTTCCACAAGGAACAGCTCGGTGCGCGAGAGGTCCTGGCTGATGCAGTCGGCCAGTTTGCCGGGCAGGGCGGGGCCTTGGGTGACCTTCTTGCGGACGATCTGCTTCTCGGTCTTCAGGCGCGCGGCGGCGCGGTCGATCGCCAGCTGCGCGATGCGTTCGCCCAGTTCCACGTGCTGGTTGAGCCACAGCGAGAACGCGTCGTGCGCGGCGTTTTCGACGAAGGCGGCGGCCTGGCGCGAGGACAGGCGTTCCTTGGTCTGGCCGCTGAACTGCGGGTCGGTCATCTTGATGCTGAGCACGAAGGCGACGCGGTCCCACACGTCTTCCGGCGCCAGTTTCACGCCGCGCGGCAGCAGGTTGCGGAAGTCGCAGAACTCGCGCAGGGCATCGGTGAAGCCGGTGCGCAGGCCGTTGACGTGGGTGCCGTGCTGCGCGGTCGGGATCAGGTTGACGTAGCTTTCCTGCACCAGTTCGCCTTCGGGCACCCAGGCGGCGGCCCAGTCGACGACTTCGGAATCCTTCTTGAGCTGGCCGACGAACAGTTCGGACGGCAGGGCCTCGTTCTCGCCCAGCTCGCCGCGCAGGTAATCGCGCAGGCCGTCTTCGTAATGCCAGACATTCTTTTCGCCGGTGGCCGCATCGGTGAGCGTGACGCTCAGGCCCGGGCACAGCACCGCCTTGGCGCGCAGCAGGTGGCGCAGATGGCGCAGGTTGAATTTGGGCGTATCGAAGTATTTGGCGTCCGGCCAGAAGCGCACGCGGGTGCCGGTGTTCTTCTTGCCGACAGTGCCGACCACTTCCAGCGGCGTGGCGCGGTCGCCGTCGCGGAAGGTCATGCGGTATTCGTTGCTGTCGCGCTTGATGTGCACTTCCACCAGCGTGGACAGCGCGTTGACCACGCTCACGCCCACGCCGTGCAGGCCGCCGCTGAAGGTGTAGTTCTTGTTGCTGAACTTGCCGCCCGCGTGCAGGCGGGTGAGGATCAGCTCGACGCCGGGGATCTTCTCCTCCGGGTGGATGTCCACCGGCATGCCGCGGCCGTCATCGGAGACCTCGCAGCTGCCGTCGGTGTGCAGGGTGACTTCGATGGTGCGTGCGTGCCCGGCCAGGGCTTCGTCGACCGCGTTGTCGATGACTTCCTGCGCCAGATGGTTCGGACGCGTGGTGTCGGTGTACATGCCCGGCCGGCGCTTGACCGGGTCCAGGCCGGAGAGGACTTCGATATCGGCGGCGTTGTAGCGAGTGCTCATCTGCGTGCGGAATGCTGTGAATGACGGCGATTGCCGCCGAAGCCGGCGAGCTTGGCGGCCTGCTCGCCGCGGGTCAAGCATTCAGGTTGGCGGGCGGGATTCACCCTGTGCTTCAGGCGCCTGCGCTAGGCTCACACCGCTTCCGCAGACTCCGTCGATTCCCGGCGCCGCGGCGGAAGCCCGTCACCATCATGGCTCTACGACTCCCCCGACCCACGACGTCCCTCCTGTTGGCCCTGCCCGTGCTGGCCGCGGCCGCGCTGTTGGCAGCCGCCCCGCTCCGGGCCCAGGCTCCGCCCCCGAAGGCCGAGCCCGAAGCCCGCAAGGCCGAGGCGTCCGAGCAGAAAGCCGAGGCTCAGGCCGACCAGCGAGCCGCACAGGATGCCGAGCGTCGCAAGCCCAAGCGCGATGGCGAGCGCAAGCCGCTGCCGCAGCGCGAGCGCGAAGAGGAAGACGACCGGCGCTGAGCCCGGTCAGATCCCAGGGCGGAGATTCTAGAGCAGCGTTTCCCGCCCATCGCTTGCCACCCACCACGACGCCCCGGCCAGCCGGGGCGTCCTGCGTTGTGGGGGAAGGCAGCACCCGACGCCGCGCAGATGCGCCGCCCGCATGGTCCTGCAGCGTGGCCCCTCCGGCGGATGGCGGCGGGCTGAACCCTTTCGAATCATGGCCTTGCATCACGCAGGCGGCCGGTCGGGCGGCAGGGCGAGCCGCCGGGCGCGGCCGCATCCGCTACACTGTCGGTTTCAAGCGACCTGTTGCCGCCATGAACTCCCCCAGCTCCGCGACTCCCCTCGTCTTCGTCACCGGCGGCGTGGTGTCTTCGCTCGGCAAAGGAATCGCCGCCGCCTCGCTCGCCGCCATCCTGGAAGCGCGCGGCCTGACGGTCACGATGATGAAGCTCGACCCGTACATCAACGTGGACCCGGGCACCATGAGCCCGTTCCAGCACGGCGAGGTGTACGTCACCGACGACGGTGCCGAGACCGACCTCGACCTCGGCCACTACGAGCGCTTCATCGACACCCGCCTGACGCGCAAGAACTCCATCACCACCGGCCGCATCTACGAGGAAGTGATCCGCAAGGAGCGCCGCGGTGACTACCTCGGCGCCACCGTGCAGGTGATCCCGCACATCACCGACCAGATCAAGCGCTGCATCGACGAGGCCACCGCAGGCTTCGACGTGGGCCTGGTGGAGATCGGCGGCACGGTGGGCGACATCGAGTCGCTGCCCTTCCTCGAAGCGATCCGCCAGATCCGCACCGAGCGCGGCGCCGACCGGGCGATGTTCATGCATCTCACGCTGGTGCCGTTCATCGCCGCCGCCGGCGAGCTGAAGACCAAGCCCACCCAGCACTCGGTGAAGGAGCTGCGTTCGATCGGCATCCAGCCCGATGTGCTGCTGTGCCGCACCGAACAGCCGCTGCCCGACGGTGAGCGGCGCAAGATCGCGCTGTTCACCAACGTGCCCGAGCGTGCGGTGATTTCCGCGGTGGACCTGGACAACATCTACAAGATCCCGATGTGGCTGCACGGGCAGGGGCTCGACCAGATTGTGGTCGACGGCCTGCGCCTGCAGGGCAAGGCGCAGCCCACCGCCGACCTCTCGGAGTGGGAGGCGGTGGTGGATGCCGCGGTGCATCCGATCGATGCGGTCACCATCGCGGTGGTCGGCAAGTACATCGACCATCAGGACGCCTACAAGTCTGTGGCCGAGGCGCTGAAACACGGCGGCCTGCGCCAGCGCACGCGCGTGACGCTGAAATGGCTGGAGTCCGAGGACATCGAGCGCGAGGGCGCCGAGGCGCATCTGGGCGACGTCGACGGCATCCTGGTGCCCGGCGGTTTCGGCGACCGCGGGTTCGAGGGCAAGGTGCTGACCGCGCGTTACGCCCGCGAGCACGGTCTGCCGTATTTCGGCATCTGCTACGGCATGCAGGCGGCGGTGGTGGATTTCGCGCGCAATGTCGCGGGCCTGGCCGACGCCAACAGTACCGAGAACGACCGCCAGAGCCCGCATCCGGTCATCGGCCTGATCACCGAATGGCGCACCTCCACCGGCGAGATCGAACGCCGCAGCGAGAAGAGCGACCTCGGCGGCACGATGCGCCTGGGCCTGCAGGAACAGCGGATCAAGCCCGGCACGCTGGCGCACCGCATGTACGGCCAGGACGTGGTGGGCGAGCGGCATCGCCACCGCTACGAATTCAACAACCGCTACCGCACCCAGCTGGAAGACGCGGGCCTGGTGATCGCCGCCAAGTCGATGGACGACCTGCTGGTGGAGATGGTCGAACTGCCGCAGACGATGCACCCGTGGTTCCTGGCCTGCCAGGCGCATCCGGAATTCCTGTCCACCCCGCGCAAGGGCCACCCGCTGTTCGTCGGCTTCATCCGCGCCGCGCGCGAGCACAAGGCCAATGCCGGGCAGGGCGGCATGCTGTTGAAGGAGGCGAGCGCGTGAGCGCGTCCGGCAACTCTTGGGCCGTAGGAGGGGCTTCAGCCCCGACCCTCAAGGCCCTCACGTCCCTATTCGGAGGTTTCGACGCGATGTTCGCGGCTGAAGCCGCTCCTACGGAGAATCTGCGATGAACCTCTGCGGCTTCGACATCGGCCTCGACCGGCCGTTCTTCCTCATCGCCGGCCCCTGCGTGGTCGAGTCCGAACAGCTGCAGCTCGACACCGCGGGCCAGCTGAAGGAGATCACCTCCGCGCTCGGCATCCCCTTCATCTTCAAGTCCAGTTTCGACAAGGCCAACCGCACCTCGGGCACCAGCTTCCGCGGGCCGGGCATGGAGGAAGGCCTGCGCGTGCTGGCGGAAGTGAAGCGCCAGATCGGCGTGCCGGTGCTCACCGACGTGCACGAATACACGCCGATGGACGAAGTGGCGAGCGTGGTCGACGTGCTGCAGACGCCGGCATTTCTGGTGCGTCAGACCGACTTCATCAGGAAGGTGTGCGCAGCCGGCAAGCCGGTGAACATCAAGAAAGGGCAGTTCCTCTCGCCCTGGGACATGAAGCCCGTCGTCGAGAAGGCCAAGTCCACCGGCAACCAGAACATCATGGTCTGCGAGCGCGGCGCCAGCTTCGGCTACAACAACCTGGTCAGCGACATGCGCAGCCTCGCGGTGATGCGCGACACCGGCTGCCCGGTGGTGTTCGACGCCACCCATTCGGTGCAGCTGCCGGGCGGGCAGGGCAGCAGCAGCGGCGGCCAGCGCGAATTCGTGCCGGTGCTGGCGCGCGCGGCGGTGGCCGTGGGCATCGCCGGCCTGTTCATGGAAACCCATCCCGACCCGAGCAAGGCGCTCAGCGACGGCCCGAACGCCTGGCCGCTGCCGAAGATGCGCGCGCTGCTGGAAACGCTGTTGGCGCTGGATGAGGTGACCAAGCGCAACGGGTTTCTTGAAAACGATCTCTTGACCGCCGCAGCGACGCCGCCGCGCCTGTAGGCTGGTCGATCCCGCCCGGCCTGCGCGCGCGACGATGGTGCGCCGACGCCTGCCCCACGACATCCCACACCACCCCGAGCCCATGACCACGATCACGAAGATCCACGCCCGCGAAATCCTCGACAGCCGAGGCAACCCCACGCTGGAAGCCGAGGTCACTCTCGCCGACGGCAGTTTCGGCCGCGCGATGGTGCCGTCGGGTGCCTCCACCGGCACCAAGGAAGCCGTCGAGCTGCGCGATGGCGACAAGACCCGCTACCTCGGCAAGGGCGTGCAGAAGGCCGTCGGCAACGTCAACGGCGCGATCGCGCAGGCACTGGGCGGTTTCGACGCCGCCGACCAGGCCGGCCTGGACAAGCGCCTGATCGACCTTGACGGCACCGAGAACAAGGGCCGCCTGGGCGCGAACGCGCTGCTGGGCGTGTCGATGGCCGCGGCGCATGCGGTGGCCGCATCGCGCAAGCAGGCGCTGTGGCAGTACCTCGCCAACGGCCGCGACGTGGCCCTGCCGGTGCCGATGATGAACATCATCAACGGCGGCGCGCATGCCGACAATAATGTCGACCTGCAGGAATTCATGGTGCTGCCGGTCGGTTTCGAGACCTTCTCCGAATCGCTGCGCTGCGGCACCGAGATCTTCCACGCGCTGAAGTCGGTGTTGAAGGGCAAGGGCCTGAGCACCGCGGTCGGCGACGAGGGCGGTTTCGCCCCCGACCTGCGCAGCAACGAGGAAGCGCTGGAAACCATCCTCGAAGCCATCGGCAAGGCCGGCTACAAGGCCGGCGAAGACGTGCTGCTGGGCCTGGACGTGGCCTCCAGCGAGTTCTTCGACAACGGCAAGTACAACCTGACCGGCGAAGGCAAGCGCCTGACGAGCGAGCAGTTCGTCGACTTCCTGGCCGGCTGGTGCCGCGATTACCCGATCATCACCATCGAGGACGGCATGGCCGAACACGACTGGGAAGGCTGGAAGCTGCTCACCGAGCGCCTGACCGGCCAGGTGCAGCTGGTCGGCGACGACCTGTTCGTGACCAATCCGAAGATCTTCCGCCAGGGCATCGACCAGGGCGTGGCCAACGCGATCCTGATCAAGGTCAACCAGATCGGCACGCTCACCGAAACGCTCGAAGCCATCGCGATGGCCGATGCGGCGGGCTATGCGGCCATCGTCTCGCACCGCTCGGGCGAGACTGAGGACACCACGATCGCCGATATCTCGGTCGCGACCACCGCGACCCAGATCAAGACCGGCTCGTTGTGCCGCAGCGACCGCGTGGCCAAGTACAACCAGTTGCTGCGCATCGAACAGCAGCTCGGCGCCGCCGTGCGCTACGCCGGCCGCGACGCCTTCGTGTCCCTGCGCAAGGGCTGAGCCTCGCACGATGGCACTCACGGCCCCTCCGCTGCGCCTGATCGGCCTGCTGCTGCTGGCGCTGCTGCTGTGGCTGCAGTACCGGTTGTGGCTGGGCGATGCGGGCCTGCCGGCCGCGCATGGCCTGCAGCTGCGGGTGGAGGCGCAACGCGAGGAGAACCGTGGCCTGGCGCAGCGCAACGCGGTGCTGGCGGCCGAGGTGGACAACCTGAAGTCCGGTGAAGCCGCGGTGGAAGAACGCGCGCGCACCGAGCTGGGCATGATCCGGCCGGGTGAGACGTTCTATCGTGTCGTCGAAGGCGGCGCGGCCGAAGGGGCGTCTGCGCAGGCCGCGACCGGAACCGACGCGTCGCTGTCGGCCGACACGCAACCGATCGACGCCGTACCGGCGCAGTGAGCACGCACGCGATGTTCTGGGCGATCGTCCCTGCGGCCGGCCGCGGCGCGCGCTTCGGCGGCGAGGTGCCCAAGCAGTATCTCGAAGTGGCCGGGCGCAGCGTGCTGGCGCATACGCTGGATGCGTTGCTGTCGCATCCGCGCGTCGCGGGCGCCGTGGTCGCGCTGTCCGCGGGTGATCCTCGCTGGCCGGGCTGGCGCGAGCTCGCGGGCAAGCCGGTGATCGCCTGCGTCGGCGGCGCCACCCGCGCCGAATCCGTGCTGGCCGCGCTGTGCGCGCTGCCCATCGACGTGCCGGCCGAGGATTTCGTGCTGGTGCACGACGCGGCGCGGCCGAACCTGGCCGCGGCCGATCTCGACAGCCTCTGCGCTGCGTGCGATGCGCCCTATGCGGTCGGCGCGATCCTCGCCGCGCCGGTGCGCGACACCCTCAAGCGCGCCGATGCCGACGGCGGTATCGCCGCCACCGAACCCCGCGACCGCCTCTGGCGCGCGTTCACTCCGCAGATGTTCCGTCGCGGCCAGCTCACCCGCGCGCTGGCCGAAGCCGCCGCGCAGGGCATCGAGGTCACCGACGAGGCCATGGCCATCGAACGCCTGGGCCTGCGCCCGGTGCTGGTGGAAGGGCGCGAGGACAACTTCAAGATCACCACGCCGGCGGACCTGGCGCGGTTTGCGTTCGAGGTGTCGCGGCGGTGAGCGATGTGGTCGTCGCCTGGGCTGCCGTCGCGACGCCTGCGCGGCATCGCGACGACGGTCGTTGGCTGCGCGGTTTTCTCGGTGATCGCTGCGATGTGCGTTGTCCGCGCTGCAGGCAGCGGGGCGTCGTCCGGTACGCGACGGACGAGAGCCGGCGTACCTCCGCGCGATTCGTCTGCGGCGCATGTGCCTGCACGCTTGATTCGGCGGCGGACAATGCCGATTCCGATCTGTCGTCGGCGCCGAGGATGTGGCACGGCAAGGTCCGTCTGCACGGCCGGCGCGTCTGCGGCTACTGCGGTGCCCGCTGGCTGCGACACGACATCATCCGTCACGCGTCCGAGTTGACCTCGGCATGCTTCGATACCACGGTGGACTGTCATGCCTGTGGCCGCCGCATGCCACTGAAGTTGCAGGCCCTGCGCATCCGCGATGATGCGATGGGCTGCGAGCCGGTGTTCGGCCTGTCTCTCGCCTTGGCCGAGCCGGTGATGCCGGGCAAATCGGTGTGGGCCTACAATCGTGCGCATCTTGCGGAGTTGAAGGTCTACATCGCGGCCCAGCTGCGCGAGCGTCGGCAGGCCGGAAGCGCCAGCTATTTTTCGCGACTGCCGACGTGGATCAAGTCCGCGCGCAACCGCGCGAAGGTCATGAAAGCCGTCGCGAAGATCGAGCGCGGCATGGCCGTGGCCTCGCATTCACCTGCGGTTCTTTCCGCATCCTTGTGTGCCGCGTGTCGCGGCTGAAGCCGCTCCTACGGGGAAACAGCATGTCCAGCGTTCCATTCCGCATCGGCCAGGGCTTCGATGTCCACGCCTTCGACGACGGCAGCTCCGGCGATGACCGCCATGTGATGCTGGGCGGTGTGCGTGTTCCGCATGCGCGGGGCATCCTCGCCCACAGCGACGGCGACGTGGCGCTGCATGCGCTGTGCGACGCGATGCTCGGCGCGCTGGCGCTGGGCGACATCGGCCGGCACTTCCCGCCCAGCGACGACCGCTGGAAGGGTGCCGACAGCCGCGCCTTCGTGCGTCATTGCGACCACCTGATCCGCGAGCTCGGCTGGCGCGTGGGCAATGCCGACATCACCGTGATCTGCGAGCGGCCGAAGGTCGGCCCGCATGCGGACGAGATGCGCCGGCTGATCGCGCTGGATCTCGGCATCGAGATCGATGCGGTGAGCGTGAAGGCCACCACCACCGAGCGACTGGGGTTCACCGGCCGCGGCGAGGGCATCGCCGCGCAGGCCGTGTGCCTGCTGGTGCGCGCATGACGGCGGCCGGCGACGACGCGCGCGCGGACGCAGGCGCGCAGCCGGAGGTGGGCGGCACACCTGCCCGGGCGCACGCGCAGTCCGCTCACGCGCACGCACACGGCGCGCCCGCGCTGCGCGCGCGCATGCGCAGCGTGCCCGAGGACTTCATCGTCGAGGAAATCGACGCCTTCCCGCCCAGCGGCGCGGGCGAGCATCTGCTGCTCACCGTGCGCAAGCGCGGCATGAACACCGGCTTCGCGGCGAAGACCATCGCGCAGTGGGCGGGCGTGGCCGAATCCGCCATCGGCTATGCGGGCATGAAGGACCGCCACGCCCTCACCACGCAGCGTTTCAGCGTGTGGCTGCCGAAGAAGACCGCGCCGGAGGTGGCATTGCTGCACGGCGACGACCTCGAGCCGCTGGAGGCGCACTGGCACAGCCGCAAGCTGCCGCGCGGCGCGCATGCCGGCAACCGGTTCGTGCTGACCCTGCGCGAGGTGGAAGGCGAACGCGAGGCGATCGAGGCGCGGCTCGCGGCGATCGCCGCGCGCGGGGTGCCCAATTATTTTGGCGAACAGCGCTTCGGGCGTGGCGACAACATCGGCAAGGCGCTGGCGATGTTCGCAGGCCGGCGGATGGGCCGCGACGAGCGCGGATTCCTGCTGTCGGCCGCGCGCGCCGAGCTGTTCAACCGCGCGCTGTCGGCACGCGTGGCCGATGGCCGCTGGGACGCGCCCTGCGCGGGCGAGGTGTGGATGCTCGACGGCAGCCGCAGCGTGTTCGGCCCGGAGCCGTGGAGCGAGGCGCTGGCCGAGCGGCTGGCGCGGTTCGACATCCACCCGAGTGGCCCGCTGTGGGGGCGCGGCGAACTGCGCAGCACGGACGAGTCCCTTGCGATCGAGCTGGCGGCCCTGGCCGACGAGACCGCGCTGGCGCTGCGCAACGGACTGGAGCGCGCCGGGCTGCAGCAGGAGCGTCGCGCGCTGCGGCTGCAGGCGCAGGGCCTGGCCTGGGAATGGCCCGACGCGCGAACGCTGCGCCTGCGCTTCGCGCTGCCGCCGGGCGGATATGCCACGGCGGTGCTGCGGGAACTGGGCGACTGCCAGGGCGCTGCCGGCGAGAGCTGAACGCGTCGGGCGCGGTCCCGGAGGACGGCTGCGCCATCGGCCTGCGTGGCTCCACCCGTTCCCGGCACGGTTGCGTCGGCTGCGGCCGGCACTGGCGCCGCGCGATGCACAGGCGTACACCGGACGTGCGCGGTCGTGCCCATCGTCCCGCCTCGCGCACGGTCGGCGCATCATCGTCCATCCGAGGGAGGTTTCGTCATGAACGCATCCTCGCGTCGCATGCTCCTCGACAGCATGTTCCTCAGCTGCATGCTCCCCAGCCGCATGCCCCCCAGCCGCATGCCCCCCAGCCGCATGCCCCCCAGCCGCATGCGTCCTTCCGGTCTGTCGCCATTCGGCACGCTCCGGTCAGGCACGTCTCGATCAGGCCTGCCTGCACCCCGCAGGTCGCTGTCCACTGCGCGCGCGCTCGCCACCTGTCTGGCCGCGGCACTCGCGTTGACCGCCTGCGCCAGCACCGAATCCGCCCGGCGCACCACGCCCGAGCCGGCTCCGGTCGCGAATGACGGCGACGTGCCGCGCATCGTCACTGATGTGGCCTACACCGCCTATGTCGAACGGCAGGCGGCCAGTCGCGGCATTTCCGTGCACTGGGTGAACAAGCGGCAGAAGCGCCTCCCACCGGGGCAGGCGACACCCCACGCCGAGTGAGCGCGGACCGGGCCTGAGGCCTGAGGCCACGCCGCAGCGCTTACCGCTGCAGGTGGGTGCTGCGGCCTTCAGCGTGGCGCGAGCAATACCAGCACCGCGCCGGTGCCGCCCTGCGCGGGCGGCGCGGAGTGGAAGGCCAGCACATCGCCGCGGTGGCGCAGGTAGCGGTCGACCAGGTTCTTCAGCACCGGCACGCCGTTGGGCGCATGCAGGCCCTTGCCGTGGACGATGCGCACGCACCCGGCCCCGTGGTCGCGGGCCTCGTTGAGGAAACGCCGCAGCATGCTCTCGGCCAGGGCCACGTCGGCGTGGTGCAGGTCGATCTCGTCCTGGGCCGCGTACTGGCCGCGCGCAAGCTTCTGCAGCACCTGGGGCGGCACGTCGTCGCGGCGGTAGCTCAGCGCGTCGCCGGGCAGCAGCGGTGCGCCGGTCGCGATCCTGCGGAACTCGGCCAGCGCCTCGGCCTCGTCGCGACGGGCCATGCGCGTGCTCGGGCGCGGCTTCGGCCGCGCCGGCGCGGTGTCGGGGATCTCGATCGGGCGCACGGGACCGATCGCCTCGCGGAACAGCGCCGCGTCGTCGACGGCCTCGGGCTCCGGTGGCGTGGCGTTGCGCTGGCGGTCGCGGCGGCTCATGCGGGCAGGGTAGCGCAGGCCAGGCCACGGCTGCAGTGTGCCGCGCCGGACGCAGCGTGCAGGCTGCAGGGCGCCGCGATGTGATGTGGCTCCCACGCCCGTCGCGCGGCGTCGTGGCGCGGCTGCCGCGAGGCCGCACGACGCATCCGGTATCATGCGGAGTTTCCGCTACGCCCCCACGAGACCCGCCCCGCGACATGCGCATCCTCATCAGCAACGACGACGGCGTCGACGCCCCCGGAATCCGTGTCCTCGCCGCCGGCCTGCGCGATGCCGGGCATGAGGTGCTGGTGGTCGCCCCCGACCGCGACCGCTCCGGCGCCAGCAATTCGCTCACGCTCGATGCGCCGATCCGCGTGGTGCAGATGGACGCCACGACCTGGCGGGTGTTCGGCACGCCGACCGACTGCGTGCACGTGGCGATCACCGGCATGCTGGAGGTGGAGCCCGACCTGGTGGTCTCCGGCATCAACAACACGGCCAACCTCGGCGACGACGTGATCTATTCCGGCACCGTGGCCGCGGCGATGGAAGGGCGCTTCCTCGGCCTGCCGGCCGTGGCGGTGTCGCTGGTCACCGCCGATCACAAGGGGCTGCATTACGAGAGCGCTGCCCGCGCGGCGGTGGAGATCGTCGCCCGCCTGCGCGCGGACCCGTTGCCGGCCGACACCATCCTCAACGTGAACGTGCCCGATCTGCTGTGGGAGGAGATCCGTGGCTTCGAGGTGTCGCGCCTGGGCAACCGTCATCGTGCGGAAGCCTGCACCCGCCAGGAGGACCCGCGCGGCCGCACCTGGTGGTGGATCGGCGCCGCCGGCCCCGAGCAGGACGCCGGCCCCGGAACCGATTTCCATGCGGTGCGCAGCGGGCACATCGCGATCACGCCGATCCACGTCGACCTCACCCGCTACCAGGCGCTGGAGCAGGTGGCGAGCTGGGTGGGCGGCCTGCCGCATCCGCGCAGCGAGCGCGCGGCGGACGGCGCAGGCACCGGGGACGTGGCACGCGCGGTGGATGACGCATGATCGCGCGCATCCGCCTGCAGCCCGAGGCCATCGGCATGGGCATGACCTCGCAGCGCGTGCGCGATCGGCTGATCGAGCGGCTGCGGGAGCAGGGCATCCGCGACGAGAGCGTGCTCAACGCGATCCGCACCGTGCCGCGGCATCTGTTCGTCGACGAGGCCTTCGCCGCGCGCGCCTACGAGGACAACGCCCTGCCGATCGGCCACGGGCAGACCATTTCCCAGCCGTGGGTGGTGGCGCGGATGACCGAAGCGCTGTTCGAGAGCAGCGCCGAAGATGAGGCGATGCGCGCCGAGGACGCCGCCGCGGGCATCGCAGGCCTGGCCGCATTCCCGCCGAAGAAGGTGCTGGAAGTGGGCACGGGCTCCGGGTACCAGGGGGCCATCCTGGCCGCGCTGGGCCTGGAGGTGTACACCGTCGAGCGCATCGGCGACCTGCTGCGTTCGGCGCGCAAGCGCTTCCGCAGCCTGGGCCTGCAGCTGCGCAGCAAGCACGACGACGGCCGCATCGGTTGGCCCGAGCATGCGCCCTATGACGCGATCCTGGTCACCGCCGCCGCGCCGGCGCTGGTGGAGGCGCTCATCGACCAGCTCGCCCCGGGCGGGGTGTTGATCGCCCCGGTGGGCCCGGCCGGCGGCCAGTCGCTGGTCAAGCTGCGCCGGCGCGCCGATGGCAGCGTGGCGCAGGCCGATCTGGCCGAGGTGGTGTTCGTGCCGCTGCTGTCCGGCGCGGTGGACTGACGCATGACCGCACCTGCCCCCAATCCCGACACCAACCCATCCGCCCCCACGCCTTCAACGCATGGCCCGGAATCGCTCGGCGAGCAGCTGCGGGCGGTGATCGAGGCCCTGCCGCCCGACACCATCCGCCTGCAGGTGCTGGTGGAGACCTTCGGCGACGAGGGCCTGCTGCTGCTCACCGCGCTGCTGACGCTGGTGTTCCTGATTCCCGTGTCCATCCCCGGCGTGAGCACGGTGTTCGGCGCGGCCATCCTGCTGGTCGGGCTGAGCCGCCTGACCAACCGCCCGCTGTGGTTGCCGCAGCGGCTGCGCGAGAAGTCGCTGCCGGTCGCCAGGCTGCGTCCCGCGCTGCAGGGCAGCCTGGTGTGGATGCACCGCATGGAACGCATCAGCCGCCCGCACCGCCTGGCGCGTCTCGTCGACGCCGGCCCGCCGCGGCTGATCAACGATCTCGCCTTCCTGTTCGCCGCGCTGCTGCTGATGGCGCCGTTCGGGCTGGTTCCCTTCAGCAACACCCTGCCGGCGCTCGCGCTGCTGCTCTATGCCGTCGGCTTCATCCAGCGCGACGGTGGGGCCGTGCTGCTCGGGCATGCCGCCAACATCGGCACGGTGGTGTATTTCAGCGTGCTGCTCGGCGGCGGTGGTCTGGCCGTGCGCGAGCTGTTGCAGCGCATCGGCATGTAAGCGCAGGAGACGCGACGTGGACACGATTTCGCCCCCTACTTCCAGGTCTTTCGGGCATGCACCCGAACAGGGCCACGGCTCCGATGCCGCACGCGCGGCAGTCGCTGGCCGTGCGCGCGGGTCGACGGGCCTTCTGCTCGTCGCGATGCTGGCGGCCGCGACCGCGGCCTGCACCACCACCACGGTGGTGCGCCGCGAAGGCGAAGGCCGCGGCGGTTCGACGGCGTCCCGTCCCACGCCGCCGAAGCCCGGCACCGTGGTCACCGTGCGCAAGGGCGAGACCCTGTACCGCATCGCCACCCGCCATGGCCTGAGCCCGCTGGATGTCGCCACCTGGAACGGCATCTCCGCGCCGTACACCATCTATCCGGGCCAGCGCCTGCGCCTGAGCGCGCCCGCCGACACGCCGCGGAGCGGCGGCGCGACCGCCTCCACGCCGCCGAAGCCGGGCACGTCCGGTCCGTCGACGCGTCCCGTCACGGGAGGCACGACCACAGGGGGCGCGACAGGCGCCACGACCCGGCCGACGACGCCTGCCCCGAGCCCTCCGGTCGCGCCGCCGAACGCGCCCTTCAAGTGGGAGTGGCCGGCCGATGGCGCGCTGCTGCAGCGCTATGCCGCGGGCGATCCGACCCGCCAGGGCATCGCCATCGCCGGCAACGGCGGCGAACCGGTGCGCGCCGCCGCCGATGGCGTGGTGGTGTATTCGGGCGCCGGCCTGATCGGCTACGGCGAGCTCATCATCGTCAAGCACGACGAGCAATGGCTCAGCGCCTACGCCCACAACCGCGCCCGCCTGGTCAACGAAGGCCAGCGGGTGAAGGCCGGCGAACGCATCGCCGAACTCGGCCGCACCGGCGCCGCCCGCGACATGCTGCGCTTCGAGATCCGCTACAACGGCAAGCCGCAGGACCCGCTGCTGTATCTGCCGAAACGGTAACGGCCGGCGCTGCGCGTTCGAAGGGGCCCTCCGCCCTCGCGCAGGGGGCTTTCCACCACACGATCGCGTGCATCTCCATGAAAACACCGCTCCCGCTGGTCTGGCTGCTTCTGGCATCACTCGTGTCCGTGCCCCTGTCGGCGCCTGCGTCCACCTTGGACGCTGGTGCCCCGCGGGAGGGGGCTGCCGAGGCGCTGGTCATCGGCGAGACCTTCACGCTGCAGTCCGCGGCGCTGGGTGAAACGCGTCGCATCAACCTCTACCGGCCTGCCGCCGCACCGGCCGACCAGGCCCTGCCGGTGCTGTACATGCCCGATGGCGGCCTGCACGAGGATTTCCTGCACATCGCCGGCCTGCTGCAGGTCTCGTCCGGCAACGGCACGATGCGGCCCTTCCTGCTGGTGGGGATCGAAAACACCCAGCGTCGGCGCGATCTCACCGGGCCCACCGAGGTCGCCGACGATCGCGCCATCGCACCGGTGGTGGGCGGTTCCGCCGCCTTCCGTGCCTTCCTCCGCGACGAGTTGATGCCCGAGATCGCCCGGCGCCATCGGGTGACCGACGAGGCCGCGATCGTCGGCGAATCCCTGGCCGGCCTGTTCGTGTTGGAGACGCTGGTGGAGTCGCCTGGCCTGTTCGATGCCTACATCGCCATCGATCCCAGCCTGTGGTGGAACGCCGAAGCGCTGGCCGGGCGGTTCGAGACGTTTCTGGCCGCGCATCCCGGTCTGCAGGCGCGGCTGTTCATCGCGCACAGCGCCGAGCCGTCCATCGCCGGCACCGTCCAGCGGCTGCGTCCGGTGCTCGAGCGCGCGGCGCCCGCCGGCCTGCGCTGGGAGCTGGTGGCGCTGCCGGAAGAGTCCCATTCGACCGTGTTCCATCCGGCAGCCCTGCGCGCATTCCGCGCACTGCTGGCCTCCGCGCGGGACTAGCCGCGGGCCGCACACGCACGTGCCGTGAGCCGTTCAGGCCGTGGACCCGTCGCCTGCCCGCGGTGCCGCATGACACCTCGTGCAACCGCACGCGGCGGTCGTCCTCGCCGCCGTGCCTATCCGCGGACGCACAGCGACGTGCCGCGACGGTGGTCGCTGCCCCAGGTGCGATGGCCGGCGGTATCGATGTGAATGCGGGTGGGGGTGTAGAACCCGAGGCCCATGGCCGTCTGCGCGCCGTGGCGTCGCCAGAAACCGCAGAGGCGCGTCAGCGGGCTGTCGTTGCCGCCGGCGTCCGTCGCCGTGCCGGCGGGCGCGGGCAGCGATGCGGGCAGGTCGATGTCGAGCGCGACATTCTGCAGATGACGGTTGCGCGCCGCGCCGCCGGCGCAGCGGTTGACCGTCTCGCTGCGCCAGCCCGAGCGCGCGGCATCGAGGCGCAGCCCGGTGTCGGTTTCGATGCGTGCGATCAGGCGCAGGGTGGGCACGATCCGCGGCCACAGCGCGCGCGGCGGGACGGCCCAGGCGTCGTGGCCGCAGTCGCGCCAGCGTCGCGACGTGCGCAGGAGCTCGGGCATCGGCACCACCGCCTCGACGCCCTCCGTGCGCAGGTAGGCGGCATAGGCCACGACCTCGGCCGCGTGGTCGTCGCGACCCAGCCAGTCGCGCCAGGCGTCGACGGCAGGCGCCTCGTTGCGCGCGCATGCGGCCAACAAGATGCAGGCCACCAGGGCGAGGCCGATGCCGCGGAGTGTCCTCGGTGCCCGCGTGGCGCCGCCGCCTGCCATGCGGGGTTCCGGTGCCGTCATCCCGCAGGGCCGTGTGTCAGCCGCCGAGCACGAACCCCGCCACCACGCGGCGCCCTTCGCTGGCGAGGACGTTGAAGGTGCGGGCGGCGGCGGCATTGGTCATCGTTTCCAGCCCGATGCCGCGCCCCAGACAGGCGGCCTGCACCTGCGCCGGCGGAAAGGCCTGGGCAGCGCCGCTGCCGAGCAGGACCAGCTCCGGCTCCAGCGCCCACAGCGGCTCGAGGCCTGCGATGGTCAGTGTGCGGATGTCGACCACCGGCCAGTCTTCGATCAGCCGGCTCGGGGACACCACGAAGCTCGCGATGAGCAAGCGGTCGTTGACCTTCGCGGACCTCCCGTCCGCACCGCGGAGGAGGTAGTCGTAGTCCGGTTTTTCCAGGTGCAGGAGCATCGGCGGGCTGGCGTGGGTGGCGTGGCTTCGGGCGGTGATGGTGCGTGGCGGACCGGCTCACCGGCCGGACGCCGTCCTGGGAAGCGTGTCCCGTCCCCTCGGCAGGCAGTGCGTGCGGGCAGCCCCGCTCACGCGGACCGCTGGCCTCAGGCCCGGGGCAGCACGATCTGGCGCTTGTCGCGGCTGGGGCGGTAGAGCACGGCGATGTTCCCGATCCGCTGGACCAGCGCGGCGTCGCAGCGCTGGGTGAGATCGGCGATCATCGCGTCGCGTGCGTCGCGGTCGGCCGCAGCCACCCGGACCTTGATGAGTTCGTGGTGCTCCAGCGCACCGTCGACCTCGGCCACCACCGCTTCGCTGACGCCCTTGGCGCCTACCTGGAGGAGCGCCTTCAGGCCATGGGCATGGCCCCGAAGGAAGCGGGTCTGGGCGTTGGTCAGCTCGGTCGGCATGGGCGAAGCAGTCGGGCGCGCGGTCGGCGTAGCGCGGGGGCGCAGAGTATCATGGACCGCCCGGCCCCCCGCGCAGGCCGCTTCATTCCGGCTGCATCGCGCCGGTTGCGGCCTCCGGGCCGCCTCCTCTTCGACTCCCGCCTCGTACCCTTCCCATGTCCCGCAGCAAAAGCAGCCACCGCTGGCTCCGCGAGCACTTCTCCGACCCGTTCGTGAAGAAGGCGCAGGCCGAAGGCATGCGCTCGCGCGCCGCCTACAAGCTGGAGGAGCTGCTGGAGCGTGACCGCCTGCTCAAGCCCGGCATGACCGTGGTGGACCTGGGCGCCGCCCCCGGCGGCTGGTCGCAGTTCGTGCGCAAGGCGATGGGCGACAGCGGACGCGTGGTGGCCCTGGACATCCTGGACATGCCGGGGCTGGCCGGGGTCGAGTTCCTTCACGGCGACTTCAGGGAGGATGCGGTGTTATCGGCCCTCGAGACGCTGCTGAACGGGGCCCCGGTCGACCTTGTGCTGTCCGACATGGCCCCCAATATGAGCGGTGTGGATGCGGTGGACCAGCCGCGGGCGATGCATCTGGCGGAACTGGCGATGGACTTCGCCGACCGGCATCTGCGTCCCGGCGGCGCCTTCCTCATCAAGCTGTTCCAGGGAGCCGGGTTCGACGACTACGTGCGTGCGCTGCGTCAGCGCTACGGACGGGTGGTCATCCGCAAGCCCGCCGCCTCGCGCAGGCGGTCGTCCGAAGTGTACGCGCTGGCCCAGGACCGTCGGCCCTGACCCCACCGGGTCACCCACGGTCCGCGGCACGCGCGATGTAGATGTCAACGACGGCGGGGCTCTGCCCCGTCGTCACCGCCCGCAAGGGCGCCGTTCCCGAGGAGCCGTGCGTGGCCAAGAATATTCTCGTGTGGGTGGTCGTCGCGATCGTCCTGATGTTCGTCTTCGAAAGCTTCAGCGGCAAGATGAACCCCGGCGGGGCCGAGCCGCTCGCCTACGACGAGTTCGTGCACCAGGTCCAGAACGGCCAGGTGGCCAAGGTGAAGATCGCCGAGGACCGCACCACCATCACCGGCGAGCGCAAGGACCAGTCGCGCTTCGTGACCAACAGTCCGTCGGACCCCGATCTCATCAACGATCTGCTCGATCACGACGTGCAGATCGAACAGGCGCCGCCCTCGTCCGGGCGCTCGATCTTCCTGAGTCTGCTCATCAACCTGCTGCCGATCGCGCTGCTGGTGGCGGTGTGGCTGTACTTCATGCGCCAGATGCAGCAGGGCGGCGGCAAGGGGGCGATGTCCTTCGGCCGTTCGCGCGCCAAGCTGCTCACCGAGGATCAGACCAAGGCCACCTTCGCCGACGTCGCCGGCTGCGACGAGGCCAAGGAGGAAGTGGCCGAACTGGTCGAGTTCCTCCGCGACCCCGGCAAGTTCCAGAAGCTCGGCGGCAAGATTCCGCGCGGCGTGCTGATGGTCGGCCCGCCCGGCACCGGCAAGACCCTGCTCGCCAAGGCCATCGCCGGCGAGGCGCGGGTGCCGTTTTTCAGCATCTCCGGCTCCGACTTCGTCGAGATGTTCGTCGGCGTCGGCGCCAGCCGCGTGCGCGACATGTTCGAGCAGGCCAAGAAGCACGCGCCGTGCATCATCTTCATCGACGAAATCGACGCGGTCGGCCGTCATCGCGGTGCCGGTCTGGGCGGCGGCCATGACGAACGCGAGCAGACCCTCAACCAGCTGCTGGTGGAGATGGACGGTTTCGAGGGCGGCGAGGGCGTGATCGTGATCGCCGCCACCAACCGTCCCGACGTGCTCGACCCGGCGCTGCTGCGTCCGGGCCGCTTCGACCGCCAGGTGGTGGTGGGCCTGCCGGACGTGAAGGGCCGCGAGCAGATCCTCAAGGTGCACATGCGCCGCGTGCCGCTGGCCGACGACGTCGACGCGATGACCATCGCGCGCGGCACGCCCGGCTTCTCCGGTGCCGATCTCGCCAATCTGGTCAACGAGGCCGCGCTGTTCGCCGCGCGCGAGAACGGCCGCGACGTGCGCATGGACCACTTCGACCGCGCCCGCGACAAGATCCTGATGGGCGCCGAGCGTCGTTCGATGGCGATGAGCGAGGAGGAGAAACGCCTCACCGCTTACCACGAGGCGGGGCACGCCATCGTCGGCCGCGTGGTGCCGGAGCACGACCCGGTCTACAAGGTCACCATCATCCCGCGCGGACGTGCGCTGGGTGTGACCATGTACCTGCCCGAGGGCGACCGCTACAGCTACAACCGCGTGTACATCGAATCGAACCTGTGTTCGCTGTACGGCGGCCGCGTCGCCGAGGAGCTGATCTTCGGTGCCGACAAGGTCACCACCGGCGCCTCCAACGACATCGAGCGTGCGACCAAGATGGCGCGCAACATGGTCACCAAGTGGGGCCTGTCCGACGAGCTCGGTCCCATCGCCTACGGCGAGGACGAGGGCGAGGTGTTCCTGGGCCGCAGCGTGTCGCAGACCAAGAATGTGTCCGACGAGACCGCGCGCCGCATCGACGAGGTGGTCCGTGGCATCCTCGACAAGGCGTACGGCCGCAGCACGAAGATCCTCACCGAGCACATCGACAAGCTGCACACCATGGCGGCACTGCTCATGCAGTACGAGACCATCGACGCGCCGCAGATCGACGCGATCATGGAAGGCCGCGAGCCGCCGCCGCCGATGGGTTGGAACAAGTCCGGCAACGACGACGCCGCCAAGCGTCCGCCGCCGGCCGCTCCGGCGATCGGTGGCCCGGCGACGCAGAACCGCGAGTCCGGGTTGGGGGATTCGTGATCCGGCGGTCGGGATTCGAGCGGTGAATCCTGGCGCCTCCACTCTGCAGTGATCCAAGCACGACGCCCGGGATGCCGGGCGTCGTGCGTTGTGGGCCCGACGCGCGCGCGATGACGGGCGGGCTGCAGGTCGGCATGCGGCACGGCAGCATGCGGCAGGCGGTTTCCTTGTGCCGGACGGAGCGTCCTCGCAGCTCAACCCCTTGTCGTCCCGAGTACCGCGAGGAGGCCTGCTTTCGCCGCACCGTGTCGCCCTCCGGTCGAAGCAGGTCCATCGCTGCGCCCGGGACGACAGGCGTATGCTTCTGCCGAATCCCGAATCCCGAATCCCGAATCCCGAATCCCGAATCCCATGTTCGACACATCACCCCAACTCGATTGCGCCGGCCGCGCGCTCGTGCTCGACCGCCCGCGGATCATGGGCATCGTCAACGTCACGCCGGATTCGTTTTCCGACGGCGGCGACTACCTCACCGTCGACGCGGCGGTGGCGCATGCGTTGCGCCTGGTGGAGGAGGGTGCCGATGTCCTGGATATCGGCGGCGAATCGACCCGGCCGGGTGCGGATGATGTGTCGATCGAGGAAGAGCTGGCGCGGACGATCCCGGTGATCGAACGGCTGGCGAAGGACTGTGCCGTCCCGATCAGCATCGATACCTCCAAGCCCGAGGTGATGCGTGCCGCGGTCGCCGCGGGTGCGGGCATGATCAACGACGTGTACGCCCTGCGCCGCGAAGGCGCGCTGGATGCCGCCGCGGAACTGGGCGTGCCGGTGGTGCTGATGCACATGCTGGGCGCGCCGCGGTCGATGCAGGACGATCCGGTCTACGACGATGTGGTCGACGAGGTGCATCGCTTCCTCGCCGAGCGGATCTTCTCCGCGGAGATGGCCGGCATCGACAAGAAGAAGATCGTGATCGACCCGGGCTTCGGTTTCGGCAAGACCACGGCGCACAACGTGACGCTGCTGGCGCGGCTGGAGCGTTTCGTCGACCTGGGCGTCCCGGTGCTGGCCGGGCTCTCGCGCAAGCGCAGCATCGGCGAGATCGTCGGACGCGAGGCGCCGCATGCGCGCGTGCATGCGTCCGTCGCCGCGCACCTGATCGCCGTGCAGCGCGGCGCGCGCATCCTGCGCGTGCACGATGTCGCCGCCACGGTGGATACGCTCAAGGTGTGGAGCGCGGTGGCCGATGTGCCGATGCCGAAGCAGGCAGCACGCGGCGTGGTCTGGCCGGACGACATCTGACCTGGCCGTCGTGCCGGCCGCCGCGTTGGCGTGCCGGCATGCGGTGCGTCAACACCGGTGCGCACCATGCATGCGATGCACCCCCGCATGCGATGCATCCGCGTACGCGATGCAGCGGATGCACACGCGCGCGATGCGCGAATACACGATGCGCATGCAGGCGACAAGCATCGCCCGCGATGCGGATTCGTGCGGATTCGTCAAGCCCTTCGTGCGTATGCGTGAGGTTGTGCACACAGCCTGTGGACAACCCGTGGGGTCTTTCTGTGGGCAACCGTCTGCGGCCCAGACGCAGCAAGGCCTGACGACGGTTTGGCGAAAAAATCGCCACTGTGTGCGACGCCGATGGCTGGTGTTTTTTTCGCCAAACCGTCGCGGGCCCATGCGCCGTCTGGCCTGCAGCCGCTCATCCACAGACTTGCGCACGAGTTGTCCACAGAGGCTGTGGATGGCGCGCGATGCGGCCCTGCGGAGACGTCCTCAACGCTCCATGCGTTCGCGGAACGCGCGCACGCGTGGGTCGACCACCCGGAACCACAGCGGCGGGCACAGCGACAGCAGGAACATCGCGGCGTAGCCGCCCGGCAGCTGCGGGCTGTCGACGTGGTGGATCAGCGCCTGATAGCGACGGCGTGCGGTCTCGTGGTGATCGGAGTGACGCTGCAGGTGGAACAGCAGCAGGTTGCTCAGCAGGTAGTCCGAGTTCCACGAATGCAGATGCGTGGTGCGCTCGTAGCGCGGCGCGCCGTCGGCGGACGTGTCGATGCGCCGGCGCTCCAGGCCGTAGTGTTCGATGTAGTTGATGATCTCCAGCGCGCAGGCGGCAACGAAGCCCTGCACCAGGAAGAAGCCCAGCCCGGTCGCGCCCAGCCACAGCCAGAAGCCGGCGGCGAAGCCGGCCCACAGCAGGCTCCAGCGCAGCAGCTCGTTGCGAGCGCTCCACCATGGCGCGCCCAGCTTCGCCAGCCGCTGCGCTTCGAGCGCCCACGCATTGCGGGTGTTGCGCAGCAGCGCGCGCGGCAGGAAGTGCCAGAGCGACTGCCCGAAGCGCGCGCTCGACGCGTCCTCGGGGGTGGAGACGTGCACGTGGTGACCGCGCAGGTGTTCGACCTTGAAGCCGTGGTAGCCGACGCTGGTCAGCAGCAGGCCGCCGGCGCCGCGTTCGAGTGCGGTGTCCTTGTGGATGAGCTCGTGCGCGACGTTGATCGCCAGCACGCCGCCGACGATGCCCTGCGACAGCAGCCAGCCCAGGCTGCCGGCCGGGCCGAAGCCGGCCTGCGCGTAATGCCAGGCCGACCACAGCAGCACCGCGCCCTGCGCGGGCACCGCGGTGAGGGTGAGCCACATGAACCAGCGGTCCTGCTCCAGGGCCTTCGCCTCGTCGGCGGACGGGTTGCGCGGGTCGTGGCCGAGCGCGTAGTCGGCCAGCGGCAGCAGCACGAAGAGGAAAAACAGCGGGAACCACGCGAACAGCCCCGGTCGCCCGCTGAGCGCGCCCAGCCATGCCGCCGCGGGCATCAGCGCCGGCACGATGAACACGAACAGGAACCCGAGGCGTTTCCAGAGCGGCATGCCACAAGCCTACGCGGCCCATCGGCGATTTCAAGGGTCGAGGGCCTTCCGGGCGCCCGGCCCGCGCAGCCCGCGGCATCGGCTTGCGCAGCCCTCTGGTCATCCCGAGCGCAGCGAGCGATCTGCTTTCCGTCCCGGACGCAGGCGTGGCAGTGTGTCGCCGCCTGGCGACCGCGGTCTCGGGGCACACCAGGTCCCTCGCTGCGCTCGGGATGACAAGATGTCGGGCACGCGCGAGGCCATGCGCCTACGATTCCGCCATCCGCCATCCGCCATCCGCCATCCGCCATCCGCCATCCGAATCCAGCCATCTCGATGTCTGCCGACCAACGCCCGCTCGCGATCGCCATCCTCGGCCCCACGGCCTCGGGCAAGACCGCACTCGCGCTGGACTGGGCCGAGCGCCTGGGCGGGGAGATCGTCAGCGTGGATTCGGCGCTGGTCTATCGCGGGCTCGATATCGGGGCGGCCAAGCCCACGGCGGAGGAGCAGGCGCGGGCGCCGCATCACATGCTCGATCTGCGCGCGCCGTGGCAGCCGTATTCGGCCGCGGAGTTCGCCGCCGACGCGTGCAGGGCGGTGGCGGGCATCCTCGCGCGTGGCCGGGTGCCGATCCTCGCCGGTGGCACCGGGCTGTATTTCCGTGCGCTGCTGCAGGGCCTGGCGCCGATGCCCGAGGCCGACCCTGCGGTGCGTGCGCAGCTGGAGGACGAGGCGGCCGAGCGCGGGTGGCCTGCATTGCACGCCGAACTGGCGCGCGTCGACCCCGACGCCGCCGCGCGCATCCACGCCACCGATGCGCAGCGCATCCAGCGCGCGCTGGAGGTCCATCGCATCAGCGGCCGCCCGATCAGCGCCTGGCAGCGCGAGGCCGCCGGTCATCGGCCGGACTTCCCCTGCCGCACCCTGCGCCTGGCCATCGCGCCGGCCGACCGTGCCGAGCTGCACGCGCGCATCGCCCGGCGTTTCGACGCGATGCTGGCCGCCGGCTTCCTGGACGAGGTCCGCGCACTGCGGGCCCTGCCCCAGCTGCAGGGGCATCCGGCGCCACTGGATCTGCCGGCGCTGCGTGCGGTGGGCTATCGCCAGGCCTGGGAGCATCTGGACGGGGCCGTCGATGCCGCCGAGCTCCGCGACCGCGGGATTTTCGCCACCCGCCAGCTCGCCAAGCGCCAGTTCACCTGGCTGCGCGGGCAGCCGGGCCTGCTCTGGGCCGACCCGCAGCGGCAGCGCGCACGGCTCGACAGGCTGTTGCAGGGCTTTGTCGCAAGATATTGATCGATATGGATCAATGCGTTGCGGGCGAGTGTGACCGGCTGCGCAGGCATGCCTGCTTCCGGTAGCGGGTCGGTTGTGCCACCATCGAACCGCCGGCTGGGGAGCCGGACCCGCCCGGCCTTGCCGGTATGTGCACCGCGGTGCCGGGCTTCGGCCTGGCCCATGCCCGTGCGGGGTCCGTGCGCGCCGGTTGCGTCCGGACCTTCCGGCCATCACCGCCATTCGAAGAAGACCAGAACGATGTATCAGCCGATAACAAGACCCAAACTGGGGAACACCATGTCCAAAGGGCAGTCCTTGCAAGACCCGTTCCTGAACGCGCTGCGCCGCGAGCGCGTGCCGGTCTCGATCTACCTCGTCAACGGCATCAAGCTGCAGGGCACCATCGAGTCGTTCGATCAGTTCGTCGTCCTGCTGCGCAACACCGTCAGCCAGATGGTCTACAAGCATGCGATCTCCACGGTCGTCCCCGCGCGCAACGTGCGCGTCGGGCCGGGCGGCGGCTATGTCCAGCCGGTGCCCGAGCACGGGGACGACGAGGACGACGACGAGCACGACGACGGCCCGATGCCGGGCCAGATGTGAGCACCGCCGGTCGGGCAGGCCTGTCCTGCCCGGCCGGCATCGCACCTGCGGCCGCTGCTTCCATGGCCGGCCGCGAACGGCCGGAGGACGTGTGCTGGGCCGGGTCGCACGGCACTCACGCCACCCGCCGGGCTGAACCCGGCGCGGCCAGCAGGCGTCCGGGCGTCTCCGCCGACTTGCCCCCATGGCTGCCCGGCCCCATGTCGGGTCTGTCCCGCACCGAGGCTCCAGACACCGCTCCATGGAATTGTTCGAACGTTCGCGCCGCGGCGAGCACGCCCTGCTGATCCAGCCCCACGCCGGCGGTCCGCCGGAGGCCGACGTGCTGGAAGAATTCGCCGACCTGGCGCGCTCCGCCGGCGCCACGGTGGCGGCGCTCCTGCACGCGCGCATCGACCGCCCCAACGCCGCGCATCTGATCGGCAGCGGCAAGCTGGAGGAAGCCAAGGCCGCCGCCGACGCCACCGGTGCCGACATCGTGCTCATCAATCACCCGCTGAGCCCGGTGCAGGAGCGCAATCTCGAGAAGGCGCTCGGGCGGCGGGTGGTGGACCGCACCGGCCTGATTCTCGACATCTTCGCCCAGCGGGCGCGCAGCCACGAGGGCAAGCTGCAGGTGGAGCTGGCCCAGCTGCGGCACATGGCCACGCGCCTGGTGCGCGGCTGGACCCATCTGGAGCGTCAGCGCGGCGGTGCCATCGGCCTGCGCGGCCCCGGCGAAACCCAGCTGGAAACCGACCGCCGCCTGCTGCAGAAGCGCGTCGAGCAACTGCAGCGCCGCCTGGAGAAAGTCGAAGTCCAGCACGCGCAGATGCGTCGCGCGCGGGTGCGCAGCGAGCTGCCGCGGGTGGCGCTGGTGGGCTACACCAATGCCGGCAAGTCCACCCTGTTCAACGCGTTGACCGGCGCCGAGGCCTACGCGGCGGACCAGCTGTTCGCGACCCTCGATCCGACCGTGCGCCGCATCGACCTGCCCGCCGGCAGCGTGGTGCTGGCCGACACCGTCGGCTTCGTCCGCGACCTGCCGCACGACCTGGTCGCGGCGTTCCGCTCCACCCTGTCCGAGGCGCGCGAGGCCGATCTGCTGATGCACGTGATCGACGCCTCGGATCCGCATCGCGACGAGCGCATCGCGCAGGTGGACGCGGTGCTGGCCGAGGTGGGCGCCGGCGACATCCCGCAGTTGCTGGTGTTCAACAAGATCGACCGGATCGAAGGCGCGCAGCCGCGCCACGAGCGCCCGGCCGGCGAGGCCGCGGACCCCGAAGCGCCCGACGCCAGCCGCGAGCGGGTGTGGATCTCGGCCCGCGATGGCGCCGGTCTGGAGCTGCTGCGCGAGGCGCTGGGCGAGCGCTTCGGCGTGGCCCGCGCCAGCGGCACGCTGCTGCTCCCGGCCGATGCCGGCCGCCTGCGGGCGCGGCTGTACGAGAGCGGCGCGGTGCGCGAGGAAGCGCAGGAAGACACCGGCTGGCGGCTGCAGATCGACATGCCGCTGTCGGAGGCGCGCCGCATCGCCGCGGGCCCCGGCGGCCATCTGCTCGACCCCCTGATGCCCGAGACCGCGGCGGAAGCCTGGGAGCGGCCCTGAGCCGCCTCCCCATGGACGACACGAGGTGCCGTCTTCACGCCGGCGCCTGCTCCCTGCGCATGCGCACGCGCGTGCGCGCGGCATGAGCGCCGTGGCTGGACCTGTTCCCGACTGGACCCGGCATGAACCGTGCCGTCGGCATCGCCTGCCTCCGCGCCGGCACAGGCGGCGTTCCCTTGTAATATGAACGCTTCGCCCGCATCACCTGCCGGCGACATCCGACCATCGACTGGAGCAGGCATGGCCTGGAATACCCCCGGCGGCAACGACGGCAATTCCAACCGCCCATCGGGCGGCGACCGCAACAACCCGTGGCCCCCACCGCGCCGGCGCAAGCCGAGCGGCGGCGGCTTCGACGACATCATCGACCGCATCCGCGGCGCCTTCGGCGGCGGCGGTGGAGGCAGCTTCGACGGCCACCCGCTGCGCTGGGCGGCGATCGGCTTCGTGGTGGTGGTGCTGTTCAACTGCTTCACCCTGATCGCCGAACAGCAGCAGGGCGTGGTGCTGCGCTTCGGCGAGTTCCACCGCATCCTCGACCCCGGCCCCAACTTCAAGCTGCCGTGGCCGGTCGAGACCGTGGAGAAGGTCGAGGCCACCCAGATCAAGAGCTTCGAGCGCGCATCGGTGCCGGTGCTGACCCGCGACGAGAACATCGTCAACGTCGAGATCAACGTCCAGTACCGCATCTCGAACGCGCGCCAGTACCTGTTCGGCACGCGCAACGCCGTCGAGGTGCTGGAAGAGGCCGCGCTCAGCTCCGTGCGCGAGCAGGTCGGCCGCTCCGACCTCGACACCGTGCTCGGCGCACGAGAAGCGCTGGCAGTGGCCGCGCGCGAGAACCTGCAGCGCTCGCTGCAGGCCTACCGCACCGGCATCACCGTCACCGAACTGAACCTGCCCAACGCGCGTCCGCCGGACGCGGTGAAGCCGGCGTTCGACGACGTCAACTCGGCGCAGCAGGACAAGGATCGCCTGGTCAGCCAGGCCCGCGCCTACGCGGCCAAGGTGGTGCCGGAAGCCCGCGGCCAGGCCGCGCGCGTGCGCACCGAGGCCGAGGGCTACAAGACCGCCACCATCGCCCGCGCCACCGGTGACGCCCAGCGCTTCACCCTGCTGGTGCAGCAGTATCGCGGCGCGCCCGAGGTCACCCGCAAGCGCCTCTGGCTGGAGACCCTCGAACAGGTGATGGCCGAGAACCGCATGGTCGTCGGCGGCGACAGCCGTCAGCTGCTGTATCTGCCGGTGGCCCCGGGCGCGTCGTCCGCGCCTGCCCCCGCCTCGGCGCCTCCGCCCGAAGTGATCGCGCCGGCGGTGACCTCCACGCCCGACGAGACATCCCGTTCCACCCGCAGCGGCCGCAGCAGCCGCGGCAGCCGCGACTGAGGAGCCGCCACGATGCGTCCGAACCTGATCGTCCCCATCCTGCTGGCCGTGCTCATCCTGCTGTTCGGCTCGGTCTACGTGGTCCGCGAAGGCCATACCGCGGTCGTGCTCAACCTGGGCCGGGTCGCGCGCAGCGATATCGGCCCCGGCCTGCACTTCAAGATACCGCTGGTGGAAAGCGCGCTGATCTTCGACCGGCGTCTGCTGGTGCTGCCGGCCGACCCCGAGCGTTACCTCACCTCCGAACGCAAGGACGTGAGCGTGGACTTCTTCGCGGTCGGCCAGATCAGCGACAGCCGCGCCTACTACCGCGCCACCAGCGGCAACGAGGACGCCGCGGTCGAGCGCCTGCAGCCGATCATCCGCGACGCGCTGCGCAACGAGATCAACAGCCGTACCCTGTCGCAGGTGGTTTCCGGCGACCGCGCCAAGATCGTCGGCGCCCAGCTGAAGGTCATCAACGAGGGTGCCGCCACGCTGGGCGTCCGCATCGTCGACCTGCGCATCAAGCAGATCGACCTGCCCACCGACAGCCGCGTGATCGACGACGTCTACAACCGCATGCGCGCCCAGCGCCAGCAGGTGGCCAGCAAGCTGCGCGCCGAAGGCGAGGAGCAGGCCAACCAGATCCGCGCCGAAGCCGACCGCGAAAGCACGGTGATCCTGGCCGAAGCCGAGCGCGACGCGCAGACCCTGCGCGGTGAAGGCGATGCCGAATCCACCCGCCTGTACGGCCAGGCCGCCGGCGCCGACCCCGGCTTCTTCGCCTTCCAGCGCAGCCTGGAGGCCTACCGCAAGTCCTTCGCCAAGGGCGATGCGGTGATCGTGCTCGACCAGGACGACCCGTTCCTGCAGTACATGCGCGCCGACCGCTGATGCGCGCATCAGTGCATCGCGTCGCCGCGTCCGTGCCCACCGGGCAACGGCGCGACGATGCGGGGCCGCCAGCGGCGGCCCGGCGCTCCGCGGCCGTGCCTGTCGCCGAGGTCCGCGTGGATGTGATCGCCCCGGTCCGTCGATGACCGGCGCATCCCCGAACGACCTCTGGGCCGCCCTCGCCCTGGTCGCGGTGATCGAGGGCCTGATCCTGTTCGTCGCGCCGCGACTGTGGAAGCAGACCGCCGCCGAGGCGCTCAAGCAGCCCGACCGGCGGCTGCGGATGTTCGGCCTCGGCGCCATCGTGCTCGGCCTGATCGCCCTGCATCTGGTCCGCGGCTGAGGGCCCCGCGCACCGCCATCCCGGGCGTCCGGAATGCGCTTCCGATCTCGTCCAGAAGGCGCCTCCCATGTCGTCCCGAGCGCAGCGAGGGACCTGCTTGTCCCGGTTGGCCTGCCCGTGCGCCGCCGCCCTGCGGTGCCCATCGGCGCCAGACCGGGACGGCAGCAGCCGGAGCCCCCGTCCATCGGGCATCCCGCCGGCCGGGCCGGGCAGGGGTGGCCCCCCGGGGGTAAAACCCGGATAATGCACAAAAGCCGGTTGGGGCCTTTCGCCCCTCCGGCTTTTTCCGTGTCGGTGCACCCGCAGGAGCGGCTTCAGCCGCGACCGTGCGTGGCCGCCGGCCGGGTCGCGGCTGAAGCCGCTCCTACCGGTTTTTCTGGAGTCAAAGATGGGTCAGTCAGTCGTGGTGTTGGGCGCCCAGTGGGGCGATGAAGGCAAGGGCAAGATCGTCGATCTGCTCACCGAGAACATCGGCGCCGTGGTGCGCTTCCAGGGCGGCCACAACGCCGGCCACACGCTGGTGATCGGCGGCAAGAAGACCGTGCTGCACCTGATCCCCTCCGGCATCCTGCGCGTCGGTGCGCTGTGCCTGATCGGCAACGGCGTGGTGCTGCACCCGGGCGCCCTGCAGAAGGAAATCGCCGAGCTGGAAGCCAACGGCGTCGACGTGCGCAGCCGGCTGAAGATCAGCCCGGCCACGCCGATCATCATGCCGTACCACATCGCGCTGGATCAGGCCCGCGAAAAGGCCGCCGGCAAGGGCGCCATCGGCACCACCGGCCGCGGCATCGGCCCGGCCTACGAAGACAAGGTGGCGCGTCGCGGCATCCGCGTGGCCGATCTCAGCTACCCGGCCGAACTGGCCGAGAAGCTGCGCAGCACGCTCGACTACCACAACTTCGTGCTGACCAATTATCTCGGCGTGGAGGCGGTCGACTTCCAGAAGACGCTCGACGAGGCGCTGGCCTTCGGCGAATACATCGAGCCGATGAAGTCCGACGTGGCCGGCATCCTCCACGACCTGCGCAAGCAGGGCAAGCGCGTGCTGTTCGAAGGCGCGCAGGGGTCGCTGCTCGACATCGACCACGGCACCTACCCCTACGTCACCAGCAGCAACACCACCGTCGGCGGTGCGCTGGCCGGCACCGGCGTGGGCGCGGACGCCATCGACTACGTGCTGGGCATCGCCAAGGCCTACGCCACGCGCGTGGGCGGCGGCCCGTTCCCGACCGAGCTGGACGACGAGATCGGCCAGGGCATCCGCGACCGCGGCCAGGAATACGGCGCCACCACCGGCCGCCCGCGCCGCTGCGGCTGGATGGACATCGTCGCGCTCAAGCGCGCGGTCGCCATCAACGGCATCACTGGCCTGTGCATCACCAAGCTCGACATCCTGGACGGGATGGAGAAGCTCAAGATCTGCATCGCCTACGAATACCGCGGCAAGCGCACCGAATACGCGCCGCTGGACGCCGACGGCTGGCGCGAGTGCAAGCCGGTGTATCTGGAATTCCCGGGCTGGAGCGAGAGCACCGCCGGCATCACCGAGTGGGACAAACTCCCGCCCGCCGCCCGCGCCTACCTGCGCGCGCTGGAGGAGCTCGCAGGCTGCCAACTGGCCATCGTCAGCACCGGCCCCGACCGCGACGCCAACATCGTGCTGCGCGACCCGTTCGCGTAAGCACGCCGCCCTGCGCACACGCACGAAGGCGCCGCATCGCGGGGCCTTCGTCGTTGTCGGGACGCCGATCACCCGGCCAACCCGCCGTAGGAGCGGCTTCAGCCGCGACACCGACACGCACGCACTTGGCCTGCATGCGTGGTGTCCCGCATCGCTGCGTGCTCTTTCGCGGCTGAAGCCGCTCCTGCGGGTGGAGGACCGTTGTTCTCTGTCGCGGCTGAAGCCGCTCCTACGGGACAGACGGCGGCGCCTTCAGGCTGCGCATCACCACGCCCTTGATGGTGGTGCCCTGCACCAGGATCGAGAACACCACCACCGCATAGGTCAGCGCCAGCAGCAGCTCGCGCTCCGGACCCTGCGGCAGCGACAGCACCAGCGCCACCGAGATGCCGCCGCGCAGGCCGCCCCAGGTCAGCACCTTCCACGCGCCGTCGGGCAGCCGGAACACCGGCTTCAGCACCGCCACCGGCACGCCCACCGCCAGCAGCCGCGCCAGCAGCGCGATCACGATCACGCCCACCGACGCCAGCATCACCTGTCCGGTGAAGGCGATCAGCACGATCTCCAGGCCCAGCAGCACGAACAGCACCGCGTTGAGGATCTCGTCGATCAATTCCCAGAACAGGTCCACGTGGTGCCGCGTGTCGTCCGACATCGCATACGCACGCCCGTGATTGCCCACGATCAACCCGGCCACCACCATCGCCAGCGGGCCGGACACATGCAGGTTGCTGGCCAGCTCGTAGCCACCCATCACCCCGGCCAGCGTGAGCAGCACCTCCACCTGATAGTTGTCGATGCTGCGCAACATGTAATACAGCAGCGCGCCCAGCGCCGCGCCCAGCAGCAGCCCGCCGCCGGCCTCGTGCACCAGCAGCCACGCGCCTTCGCCCAGGCTGGGCGTCTCGCCCTTCACCGCCACCGCCAGCAGCAGCGAGAACAGCACCACGCCCACGCCGTCGTTGAACAGCGACTCGCCCGACACCACCAGCTTCACGCTCTGCGGCGCGCCCGCCGACTTGAGGATGCCGATCACCGCGATGGGGTCGGTGGGCGAAATCAGCGCCCCGAACACCAGGCAATAGGCCAGCGGCAGCTCCAGCCCCACCACCGGCAGCAGCCACCACACCGCCACACCCACGATCACCGTGGACACCGCCGTGCCCAGCACGGCCAACAAGCCCACCGGCCAGCGATGGTCCCGCAACTGGCTCAGGTCGATGTGCAGCGCCCCCGCGAACAACAGCAGCGACAACATGCCCTGCATCAACAACTCGCTGAAGTCGATGGACGACAACAACGTCGCCTCGTAATCCCGCCACGCCCCGAACCCGAGTCTGTCCAGCACGATCAAGCCCAGCGACAGCAACAACGCGATCGCCATCACCCCGATGGTGGTCGGCAGCCCCACGAACCGGTGGTTCACATACGCCAACACGGCCGTCAACACCAGGCACACCACCGCGATATCGAACATCCCGAGCGTCATGGCGAATCCCCGTGCCCGGGGTGCGGGCGTTGCGGGGATTCTAGCCGAGGGAGGCCAGCTCCCCGCCTGCCTGCGTTCACAGCGATGGGTGGAGCTTTGCGCCGCGCTCACCTGAAACGCATGCCACCACGTAGGAGCGGCTTCAGCCGCGACCAGGCAGAGAGCGCGTCAAGCGCCGAGAGCACGCCCCAGCATCGTCATCAGATGCGCGCGGATCACGTCGCGCTCGGTGCTGTGGTGCGCTTCGCGATGATGGTTGAGGCAGAGCGCCACCATATTGGCGACGGTGCCAGGTGGTGTCCGTGCCATGGCGCGAACGCCTGCGTGAACGAGGCGCCGGCGTCCGCTTCCGCCCGGCAGTGTGTCGTCCTGCGTCGATCAGTGGCAAGAGGCTGCCCGTCATGACGCACGGCCGCGACCCCGAAGGGCCTCGCGCGCCGCAGAGGCCATCGCTTCATGCCGTGACAGGCTGCATTGAGTCCCCATCGCCGCCAGCGTACAGTTCCGGGGCCAGAAACAGCCACGAAACAGGCATGAAAACAGGGGGGATGACCACATGGCGGATGTGACCAAGGCAAGGACCGGCGAGTTGATCCGCACGCTGTTCGGCATCCTGATCGCGCACGGCGAGCCCATGCGCGCGTCGGATGCGCTGAAGGCGCTGGAGCAGGCGGTCACGCTCACGCCCTACGAGGCGGGCGACTACGAGTCCGGCGGGCGCCGGTTCGAGCGCATCGTGCGCTTCGGCACCGTGTCAGCGGTCAAGGCCGGCTGGCTGGTCAAGCAGAAGGGCCACTGGTCGGTTACTGAAGACGGCCGCAGCGCCTACGAGAGCATCAAGAATCCGGAAGCCTTCCAGCGCCAGGCCGTGAAGCTGTACTGGGCCTGGCGCAAGGCCCAGCCCGTGCAGCAGGACGAGGCCGAAGCCGAGGCCGCCGTCGAGAACTCCGCCGTCATCACCCTCGAATACGCCGAGGAGATGGCCTGGAAGGAGATCGAGGAATTTCTCGCGCAGATGCCGGCCTACGACTTCCAGGAACTAGTGGCCGCGCTGCTGCGCGCCATGGGCTACCACGTGGGCTGGGTAGCCCCGCCCGGAAAGGACGGCGGCACCGACATCCTGGCCTACAACGACCCCATCGGCTCGCGCCCGCCGCGCATCAAGGTGCAGGTCAAGCGCAATGCAGGTTCCTCGCGCATCGACGTGACCGGCCTGCGCAGCTTCATGGCCGTGCTGGGCGAAGGCGACGTGGGCCTGTTCGTGGCCCTGTCCGGCTTCACCCGCGACGCCGAGTTCGAAGCCCGCCAGAGCCACCGCCGCATCACCCTGCTGGACACCGCTCGCTTCGTGGAGCTGTGGACCGCCCACCACGACAAGCTGGACGACGCCGCGCGGCGGCGGTTCCCGCTGCGGCCGGTGTGGTTTTTGGCGGGGGAGGAGTGAGTGGCACGCCGGAATCATGGGTACTCACCTCGCACGCGGGCGCATCGCAGGCGCAGCCATCCTCACCCCCGGTGATGCGAGCAATACATGGCGTGAGACGCCCATCCAGCTCATCTTGAGTGCGATGAATGGCGAGGCGAGGCGTTTGGCCTGCAGCTTCGAATGCCGTATTCCAAGGCTTCAAACCCTTCCCGCTCCCTGATTCAACCCGGTATCCTGCCCTGTCAGATGGAATGATTCGCGACCATGAGAGTTTCCGAAAAGCAGCTTGAAGACCAACTGATCGACAAGCTCGAAGCGCTGAAGTACGTCTATCGCCCGGATATCCAGGACCGCGCTTCGCTCGAACAGAATTTTCGCGAGAAATTCGAAGCGCTGAACCGCGTCACGCTGACGGATGCGGAATTCAAGCGCCTGCTCGATGAGGTGGTCACCCACGACGTGTTCAAGGCTGCGCAGGTGTTGCGCAGCCGCAATGCCTTTACGCGTGAAGACGGTACGCCGCTCAACTACACGCTGGTGAACATCAAGGACTGGTGCAAGAACCACTTCGAGGTGGTCAATCAACTCCGCGTCAACACCGACAACAGCCACCACCGTTACGATGTCATCGTGCTGATCAACGGCGTGCCGGTGGTGCAGATCGAACTGAAGACCCTCGGCATCACCCCGCGTCGGGCGATGGAGCAGATCGTCCAGTACAAGAGCGATACGGGCAATGGCTACGCCAGGACGCTGCTCTGCTTCATGCAGCTGTTCATCGTCAGCAACCGCGACCGCACCTACTAGAACCTATCTCAAAATCGTAATTTGAGGAAAACTGCTGCAAAATAGCCGG
>CBFGMS010000019.1:0-62386 GCA_965649985.1 uncultured Gammaproteobacteria bacterium
CTCAGATCGCGCTGCCAGCCGGCGTTGTCCGGATCGCGCCTGGCGAGCGCGTCGCTGATCCGCAGACTGGCCTCGTAGCGCTGCTGCGCCCCGACCAGATCGCCCTGGGACTGCAGCAGATCGCCGAGTTTGATGTGACTCACGCTCAGATCGCGCTGCCAGCCGGCGTTGTCCGGATCGCGCCTGGCGAGCGCGTCGCGGATCCGCAGACTGGCCTCGTAGCGCTGCTGCGCCCCGGCCAGATCGCCCCGTTCCGCCAAGAGCGCCCCTTGGAATTCGTGGATTACAGACGCTTCCCGCTGCCACTCGGCATCGTCCCTCTGCATATCGTCGATCCTGAGCCACCAAGCTTCCACCATGCCCAGCAGCGCCCAGCGCTCACCCAGACGTCCCAAGTTGTCGAGCCTGTCCTCATGGATATAAAGCAGTTTGCGGACCAGCTGGTCCCATCCCGACGGAGGACGGCAGGCCTGGAGCAACGTCTGTGCATGCGCAAGCGACTCCGCAGGCGCGTTGACGGCCAGATCGGCCTGGAGCTGCCGGTCCGTCCATCGCATCAGCTCCTGCAGCATCGTTTCGCGCCGCTCAGGTGCAAGGTCTTCGGCAAGCACGGTCGCGAAGCGATGGCCAAGGGCGTGACCGAAGTGCCAACGCTCGGGCTGTGTATGGGGGGCCAGTTCCAGCAGCCGACTCTGTACGCACTGCCGAAGTGATGCCTCCTGCATATCGCTCGCCAAGCCGGTGGCGGCACACAGCGCGGACAGCGGGAACGGCGCATGCGCCAGCAGGCCCGCGCCGGCCAGCGTGTCGTGCGCATTGGTATCGAGCAGGCGCACGCTGCGCTGGAACAGCCACTGCAGGGTGTGGCGGGCATCCTCGGGGTCGTGCAGCGCGCGCGCCGGCTGCAGGCGCAATTCCTCGACCAGACGCTCCGGACGCAGGCCGCCGCGCTGCAGCAGGCCGCCGGCCCAGGTCAAGGCCAGCGGATGACGCCCCAGGCCTTCCGCCAAGGCCTTGCGCACTACCTCCTCGACAGGCAAAGGTGCGCCTGTAGTCAGATGGGTCAGCAGGGCGTCAGCTTCACCCTCGCTCAGCGGTGCATCCAGCACGATGTCGGCCGGGGGCGACGTCGGCGTGGGTCGGGTGAGCCACAGCACGCTGCCCTCCCACTGCAGCGGGTCGATCAGGCTGTGACGGGTGGGGCGCTGGCTGCCGTCCGCACGCAATCCGCCGTCGGCCTCCTCGCCGCCTTCGACAATCAGCAGCAGCTGCTTGCCGCGGCAGGCTTCGCGGGCGCGGAGGTCGTCGGTGGTGTTCTGCGGCAGGTCGCGTCCACCCAAGGCATCGGCGATTTCCCGCCACGCCGCCTGCGGTTGGTCCTTCTGCTGGTACAGATCGAGATAGATGATGCCGTCGGGGAATGGCGTCTCCGCCAATCGCTCCCTCGGCCGCTCGCCCAGCATGCGGTGCAGGGCTTCCGCGGCCAGCGCGGTCTTGCCCAGGCCGGCGGCCCCGGCGACCACGGTGTTGCGTTCGCTGCCCAAGCGGGTCACCAGTGCCTTGACCTCTTTGTCGCGACCGAAGAACTTCGAGGCGGCGCGGGGGAGTTGGCAGGGGGTGACCGAGAGGCGCGCGGCTTGCGGTTGATCTGCGGGCAGGTGGACGTGAACGGCGACCTCGCGCACGGATGCTCGGTCCATCGTCCTGGGCATGAATTCGAAAAGGGGTGCCACCGACGCTGGCGGCTGCATGCGCGCAGGCAAGCCCTGCAGGATTTCCCGCAGACGCTCACACACAGGGTCGTCCTGCTGCAGCGGCTTGCAGATGCTGCCGTGATCGCGATCCAGTCCATCCGGGCGCCTGCCGATACCCGGATTGGCGGAAGTCGAGTTCACCACGAGCATGTCGCTACCGGCGATGCCGATGGTTTCGTAATAGGCATGCGTCTGGATGCCGAAGTCACCGGCATGGGCCTTGTAATACTCCGCCAGGCTTTCCAGATGCGCGCCATGGGCCTGCAGGTCATCGACGATGACGGACGCCCGCAGCAGGCTGCGCAGGTGTCTGGCGAGTGTGGCCAGATCCGCGCCATGGTGCGGCGTGGCCAGGAACAGTACATCGCTGATCGACGATGCCAGAGCTTTCTCGCGCGGCTCCCGCGACATGGCCGCCGTCTGGATGAGCTGTTTGACCAACAAGCCGCCAAGGCTGTGGCAGACGAAGATCAGCGGTTTGCGCCCCAAACCTTTCTGGACGAGTCGGTCAAGCGTCGTGCCCGCACGTCGCTCCAGCGGTGTGGCGTGCCCGCTGCGTGTTTGCGATCTCTGCAATTGGATGAACAGCCCGCCGAGGGCTCTGAGCCAGTGCGGTCATTTCGACAAGGCGGCCGGGTAGCCCAGCGTCCAAACACCGATCTTCGGGAATTCCTCCATCACCCAGTGCGGCCAGGAGGTGTCTTCGGTCTCGCCGTGGCGCCAGGTCTTGAACGGGTCACCCATCAGGCCGTGGACGAACACCACATCGGCCTTCCGTGCCGGGTCCGTGCAGGCATCTGAAATCGCATGAAGCTCGGACATTCCCTTCCCCTGTGCCGCATCGCGCTGTCTTCGACGGATGATGCCACGGGATCGGCGACGGGAAGGCTGGTCGAGCACGGTGGCGGTGTGGTGATGGGAGTGCGTGGTCGCGGCTGAAGCCGCTCCTACGGGGGGACGTGGGAGGACAGGGGGTGAACGGGGGTGCCGGGCGCGGGCCTTCCCTGCGATAATGCCGACCTTGGCCCCGTAGCTCAGCTGGATAGAGCGGTCCCCTCCTAAGGGACAGGTCGCACGTTCGAATCGTGTCGGGGCCGCCAGCTTCACCCCACCCAACCGTGCAAACCCGGCCCCATTCGGCCGGACCGTCCCGTCGAACCGCACGTGCCGGCATCGGCCTGTCAGAGCCGGCCTGTTGAGCCGGCCTGTTGCGCTGGCCCATCGGCTTCGGCGGGGCATGATTTGCGCCGGGAGGTGTGTTGCCGGCACGTTGCATACTGTTCGCATCGCTTTCCCTTCACGTTCGATGCCGGCACGCCTCCCTGCAGGCGCTCGACCGGCGTTCGACCAGCCATCCCAGGAGTCGTCCCATGTCGCATCCCGTTCTCACCGCCCTTGGCCTCGGCGCCAGCGAATCCGGCACCTATCTCGGCAGCGGGGAGTGGTCGAAGACCGCGGACGCCGGAGTCCTGGAGCCGGTCAACCCGACCACCGGCGAGGTGCTGGGCAGGGTGCTGGCCTCGTCGCAGGCCGATTACGACCTGATCGTCGAGCGCGCGCAGGCTGCGTTCAAGGTGTGGCGCACCACGCCGGCGCCGCGTCGCGGCGAGGCCATCCGCCTGTGCGCCGAAGCGCTGCGCAAGCACAAGGACGCGCTGGGTTCGCTGGTGGCGCTGGAGATGGGCAAGTCCAAGCCAGAGGGCGACGGCGAAGTGCAGGAGATGATCGACATCGGCGAGTTCGCCGTCGGCCTGTCGCGCCAGCTCTACGGCCTGACCATGCATTCGGAGCGCCCCGGCCACCGCATGTACGAGCAGTGGCACCCGATCGGCCTGGTCGGCATCATCAGCGCGTTCAACTTCCCGGTCGCGGTGTGGGCCTGGAACAGCTTCGTCGCCGCGGTGTGCGGCGACATCTCGATCTGGAAGCCCTCGCCGAAGACCCCGCTCTCGGCCATCGCCTCGATGAAGATCTGCAACGAGGCGCTGAGGGAAGGCGGCTTCCCCGACATCTTCTTCCTGTTCAACGACGCCGGCAGCGACATCGCCCAGCAGTTCGTCGACGACAGGCGCGTCGGCCTGATCAGCTTCACCGGCTCCACCCGCGTCGGCCGCATGGTCGGCGAGCGCGTGGCGCGGCGCATGGGCCGCTCGCTGCTGGAACTGGGCGGCAACAACGCGATCATCGTCGACCCCACGGCCGACCTGAAGCTGGCCATCCCGGCGATCGTGTTCGGCGCGGTCGGCACCGCCGGCCAGCGCTGCACCACCACGCGCCGCCTGCTGGTGCACGAAAGCCTGTACGACGAGGTGCTGGGCAAGCTGGTCGCCGCCTACAAGCAGGTGGAAGGCAAGATCGGCGACCCCACCGATTCGAAGAACCTCATGGGCCCGCTCAACAGCAGCGACGCCGTGGACGCCTTCCTCGACGCCATCGCCAAGGCCAAGGCCGCGGGCGGCACGGTGGAGACCGGCGGCACCGCGATCGAAGGCAAGGGCTTCTTCGTGCGCCCGGCCATCGTCACCGGCCTCACCAACGATGCCGAGATCGTGCAGCACGAGACCTTCGCGCCCATCCTGTACGTCATGAAGTACTCCACGCTGGAGGACGCCATCGACATGCAGAACGCCGTGCCGCAGGGCCTGTCCTCGTCGATCTTCACCACCAACCTCAAGGCCGCGGAGGCCTTCCTGAGCGCGGCCGGCAGCGACTGCGGCATCGCCAACGTCAACATCGGCACCTCGGGTGCCGAGATCGGCGGCGCGTTCGGCGGCGAGAAGGACACCGGCGGCGGCCGCGAGTCGGGCTCCGATGCGTGGAAGGCGTACATGCGCCGCCAGACCAACACGATCAACTACTCCGACGCGCTGCCGCTGGCACAGGGCATCAAGTTCGACCTGTAAGCGCCGCCCGGTCGATCCGGCCCGCCGACGCACGCCGCAAGCGGTGCGTCGCCATGACCGGGACGGCCGCCGCACCCCGCCCGAACACTCCCGCCCCGTCCGCCCCGCCCCACGTTCCGGAGAATCGCCATGAGCCTGCAGCCAGCACCGCAGAGCAACACCAAGGCCCTGCTGTCCCTGATCGCCGGCATCCTCGGCTGGACCCTGCTGCCGTTCCTGGGCAGCGTGGCCGCCATCATCCTCGGGCACATGGCGCGCGCCGAGATCCGGCGCAGCGCCGGCCAGCAGGTCGGCGACGGTCTCGCCGTGGCCGGACTGGTGCTGGGCTGGCTGTCGGTGGTCGTCTGGCTGGTCGGCGTGTTGCTGACCATCCTGTTCTTCGGCGGGCTGGTCACGGCGCTGGTGGCGCTGGGCATCATGGCAGGCTGACCGGCGTGTACGCCCTCACCCGCCCGTTCCTGTTCCGCATGGACGCCGAGCGTGCGCACGGGCTCGGCCTGTCGATGCTCGAGACCGCCTACCGCACCGGCACCACGCCGCTGGTGGCGTCGCGCTTCAAGCCGTTCCCGGTGAAGCTGCTGGGCCTGACCTTCCCCAATCCGGTCGGCCTGGCCGCCGGCATGGACAAGGACGGCGCGCACATCGACGCGCTGTTCGCATTGGGGTTCGGCTTCGTCGAAGTGGGCACGGTCACGCCCAGGCCGCAGGAGGGCAACCCGAAGCCGCGCATGTTCCGCCTGCCGGAGCACCAGGCCGTCATCAACCGTCTGGGCTTCAACAACGCGGGCGTGGACGCGCTGGTGCGCAATGTCGAGAAGGCCCGGCGCAAGGGCGACGGCATCCTCGGCATCAACATCGGCAAGAACAAGGACACGCCGAACGAGCAGGCCTCGCTGGACTACCTGATCTGCCTCGAAAAGGTCTATCCGCTGGCCGACTACGTCACCATCAACATCTCTTCGCCCAACACCGCCGGCCTGCGCGAGCTGCAGGAAGAGCAGCAGCTGCGTCGCCTGCTGGGCCATCTGCGCGAGGCGCAGGAGCGGTTGTGGACCAAGCACGGCCGCCGCGTGCCGATGCTGGTGAAGGTGGCGCCGGACCTCACCGACGAGGACATCGACGTCACCGCGCGGGTGCTCGGCGAAATGCAGGTGGACGGCGTGGTGGCCACCAACACCACCGTTTCGCGCGTGGCCGTGCACACGCACCCGCTCGCGAAGGAAACCGGCGGCCTGTCGGGCGAGCCGCTGATGGCCAAATCGACCGCGGTGCTGCGCATGCTGCGCACACGCCTGCCCGAGCAGATCCCGCTGGTGGGCGTGGGCGGCATCCTGTCCGGCGCCGACGCGGTGAAGAAGATGGCCGCGGGCGCCAGCCTGGTGCAGATGTACACCGGGCTTGTCTACCGCGGCCCGGGCCTGATCGGCGACTGCGTGGAGGCCATCCGGCGCCGCAAGGAAGCCCCCAGCCGCGGCAATCTGCCCAGCGAATGAGCATCCGCCGCACCGTCTCCGCCCCGCTGCGCAACACCTTCGGGGTGGCGGCGCAGGCCGGGCTGCTCGTCGAATGCGACGACACGGGCGAGCTGATCGCGCTGCTCACCGGTGAACTGGCCGGCGCCGCACCGCTGGTGCTGGGCGGCGGCAGCAATCTGCTGATCGTCGAAGGCCCCGCGCTCGCGCTGGCGCCCACCGCGCGCGAAGTGCGCGTGCTCGGGCACGGGCAGCTCTCCGGCGATCACGCGCACGCGGACCCACACCGCATCGTCCGCGCGGATGCCGGCGTGGAGTGGGACAGGTTCGTGCGCTGGACCCTCGCCCAGGGGCTGGCCGGTCTGGAAAACCTGGCGCTGATCCCCGGCACCGTCGGCGCCGCGCCGATCCAGAACATCGGCGCCTATGGCGTGGAAGTGGGCGAACGCATCCACGCGGTCGAAGCCATCGACCGTCGCGACGGCACGCTGCGTCGGTTTTCCGCCGCCGACTGCGCCTTCGCCTACCGCGACAGCCTGTTCAAGCAGGACCTGGACCGCTGGCTGATCGTGGCGGTGGAATTCGCGCTGCCGCCGGCCGACGACCTCGCTCCCGACGGCAGCGGCCCCGACAGCCTGCGCCTGGAGTACAGCGGCATCCGCGAGGAGCTGGCCGCGATGGGAGTGGGCGACGCTGACGCGGCCACGACCACCGCCAGAATCACCCCGGCCCTGGTCTGCGGCGCGGTCACCCGCCTGCGCCGGCGCAAGCTGCCCGATCCGGCGGTCGTCGGCAACGCCGGCAGTTTCTTCAAGAACCCGATCGTGCCCGCAGCCACCGCCGAGGCGCTGCGGCGCGACCATCCCGAGCTGCCGGTGTTTCCCGCCGGCGACGACGCACTGCGCAAGCTGTCCGCGGCCTGGCTGATCGATGCCTGCGGCTGGAAGGGCCGACGCTGGAATGCCGGCAGCGGCGATGCCGGCGTCAGCGAACGTCACGCGCTGGTGCTGGTGAATCACGGCCGCGCCAGCGGTGCCGAGCTGCTGGCCCTGGCGCGCGCCGTGGCAGCCGACGTGGAAGCGCGCTTCGGCATCCGCATCGAACCGGAGCCGCGCCTGGTCGGCGCCACCTGGTGAGCGACACACGCCCGCCCGCCACGCACGATGCGCGCAGGACGCGCACCCCGCACGCGCGCGCCGCCCTGCTGATGCTGGGCAGCACGGCCTTTTTCGCATTGATGACCATCGCCATCCGCCTCGCCTCGGAGTCGCTGCATACCTTCCAGGTGGCGTTCTTCCGCAATGCCTTCGGCCTGCTGGCCGCGCTGCCGCTGCTGCTGCGTCATGGGCCTTCGCTGCTGGTCACCACGCAATGGCCGCGGTACATCGTCCGCTGCGCCATCGGCATCTGTTCGATGTTCGCGGGCTTCTGGGCCATCGGCCATCTGCCGCTGGCGCAGGCGGTGGCGCTGTCCTACTCCACGCCGATCTTCGTCACCATCGCCGCCGTGCTGCTGCTGGGCGAACAGGTGCGCGCACGGCGCTGGGCCGCGGTGGTGCTGGGCTTCGCCGGGGTGATGATCATCGTGCGCCCCGGCAGTGCGGAGTTCACCGCCGGCACACTGGTGGCGCTGTGCGCGGCGGTGCTGAGCGGCATCGTCTCGATCCAGATCAAGCAGCTGTCGCGCACCGAACCGGCCGACCGCATCGTGCTGCTGACCACCGCGATCTGGGTGCCGATGTCGCTGCTGCCGGCGCTGTGGGTCTGGCAGTGGCCGCAGGGCATCGTGTGGGTCTGGGCCGCGGCGGCCGGGCTGCTGGGCACCGGCGGGCACATGCTGTGGACCCGCGCGCTCAAGCTCGGCGATGTCTCCGCGCTCACCCCGATCAGCTTCATGCAGCTGCCCATCGTCGCACTGTTCGGCTGGCTGCTGTTTTCCGAACGACTCGACGCCTGGACCCTGGGCGGCGCGGGCGTGATCTTCGCCGCCAACGCCTACATCGCGCACCGGGAAGCGCAGCTTGCGCGCCGGGCCGCCACGCATGCGCCGGTCGAGGCCGCCAAGCCGGGCGAGTGAGCCGCCTGCAGTCGTGCCATGCAGGGCCCACCGGTTCCGACGTGGCCCACCCTGCAGGGCGACTGAACATTTCGGGACCGTGTTCGGCGATGCATCATGCGACCGACATCGCATTTCGTTACTGTCGTGCGCGATCGCAGCCGCTGTCGGACGGCATGGGGACGCACGACGCGTGCACCGCCTTCACGGAGCGATCGACACCCGCAAAGGTGACATCCGCAAGGGTCAGCACGCGAGCCGGCCGACGGCCGGCCCGCGACGCGCCTGCGGCCGCCGGCCCCGCCGGCACACAGGCTTCATCGCCAACGCCCCCGGGCCGCGCGCCCAGCCGCGCGTGGTCGCCGGAGGCTTCCACTCATCGACGCAAGGATTCGCAATGACACGCCACATCCGCACCACCACCCTGCTCGCGACCGCCATCGCCACGGTTCTGGTCGCCGCTCCCCTGCATGCAGAAGAAGGCGATTACTCCTTCTGGCAGACGCTCTCCAATCTGGTGTCGCCGCCCAAGGCCGACAACAAGGTCACCGCCGCGCAGCGCACCGGCCTGTACCCGCTGCTCGCCAATCCCAGCGGCTTCGCCGACGGCTTCAGCCCGGGCAAGTACAACGAATGGCAGACCGTCCAGCTCGCGCCCGAGACCGGCGCGGTCTGCGGCAACGGCTCGCCCTTCAAGTTCTTCGTCAACCGCACGCCGGAAACCCGCAACACGATCATCTACATGGAAGGCGGCGGCGCCTGCTGGGACTACGCCAGCTGCACCGGCCAGACGGGCGTGCGCGGCGCGCGCAACCCGAACGGCATCCCGGACGACTACATGGCCCTGCTCAACCCGGGCGCCAGCCTGGTGAGCCCGTTCGTCACCCGTGTCAGCCCGTTCGATTCGGTGAAGACGCAGAAGTGGAACATGATCTACGTCCCCTACTGCACCGGCGACATCTACAGCGGCGACCGCGTCGCGGTCTACAACGACCCCACCGGCGCCAAGCCGCCGCTGGTCTGGCACCACAACGGCCTGCGCAACGTGCGCGCGGTCGTGGGCTGGCTGAAGGACAACCTGCCGCGTCCCACGCAGATGCTGTCCACCGGCTGCAGCGCCGGCGGCGCCGGCAGCCTCACCCACTACGGCCCGCTGCGCCGCGACATGGCGCCGAACCGCGGCTATCTGATCAACGACTCCGGCCCGATCTTCGATGCACCGCTCGGCGGCAACCCGGCGCAGTACCCGCAGATCCCGCTGCAGAACCAGATCCGCAACGTCTGGGGCCTGGATGCGAGCAACGGCCCGCTGTACTTCATGTCGACCACCCTGCCCGCCCTCGACCGCAACCAGCTCGGCACGATCTACAGCGCGATCTCGGCACGCTACCCGTCCGACCGCCTGGGCCACACCCACTTCTGGAAGGATCTGAACTACTCCTCGTATTCCTACGAGCGGTTCTACCCCGAAATCCAGAATGCCCCGAGCCAGGCCGCCAAGGAGTCGCTGATCCACGCGCGCTGGGACGTGGACACCGCGCGCCTGCGTGACCGGCTGAACGGCCTGGGCAACTTCGGCGGCTATTTCCCGCAGTACCGCGCGCTCAACGAGAGCCACTGCACCACCATCGTCGACTTCAAGAACGGCGACGTGCAGGAACGCAACCTGCAGCTGAAGAACTTCATCGACAGCGTGCTGGACGGTTCGGGCAACGTGCTGGACGCTTCGGAAACCAGCGACGCGGCCGACCGCGCCAAGCCCTTCAACCTGCTGTACTGGACCGTCGACTCGCTGCTGTAAGCTGGCACGCCGCCGCCCCCGTACCGGGGCGGCGGCTCCGCCCTTCCGTGGCCCCGCGCGCAAGCCCGGGGCCACGAAGGCGACACGCAGACCACGCCCCACAGACCGCCGCCGATGTCCGAACAGCCCGCCAAGACACAGATCAAGCCCGTCCACGCCATCGCCCTCGCCGCCGTCGCGATCCTGCTGGCCACGGCCGCGGTGGTCATGCTCTGGCTGCGCAAGCCGGAGCCCGCGCGCCAGCTCACGCTGGAACCTCCCGCGGAGGGGGTCACCGCCACGACGGGCACGCCCCCCGCAGGGTCGACGGCCGACCTGGAAGCGCGGCCCGAGGTGCAGGCCTACCGCGAACGCCAGCGCTTCGAGCAGCGTATCCGGGCCTTCCTGCAGCAGCCCGACCGGCTGAGCGACGCCGAGCGCGCCGCCACCGGACAGTCGCTGGAGGCGGAGATCGCACGGATGGAAGCCGCGCGTCAGCTCTCCGCCGGTGAGGCCATCCTGCTGCGCATGCATCTGCTCAACGCCTCCGGCGGCGACGATGCCGACCGTCTGCAGCGCGCACAGGCCCTGGCGCAGCAGTACCGCAACGACGCGCAGCGTCGCCAGGCCAGCTTCGAACAGGCCCAGCAGAACGACCCGCGCTTCCGCAGCTACAAGGAGCTCGAGGCGGAGATCGTGGCCGAAGTGCAGGCCATGCAGACCATTCCCGGCGGCATGGACCGCGACGCCTACCTGCGTCAGCGCCTGCAGGAAGCGCGCGAGGCGGCCTATTCCCAGCCTGCGCCCTCCTCGCCCGCATCCGCGCCCACGCCGGCACCCGCGCCGGCACCTGCGCCGGGCGCCGCGTCCGGGGGCTGAGGCCACGCATCATCCGGCGGCCTCGCCATCGGCGGGGCCCTTCACAGGCGCCTGACCACGCATGCGGTACGGCGTGCGGATGCAGCCAGGCCGCATCCTCGCCTGCGCCCGTGCCATGCCGTGCGATGTGCAGTGCAGCCTGCCGTCTCCGCGGATGCTGTGTTCCGTCGCCCGCGCCCCCGACCTCCGGCACATGCCGGCGGATCGACAATGGCTAGTCTGGGAGGTCGACTCCATCTCTCTCTCCGGACCGCCATGCACACTGCTTCCCGCCCCTCCCTGCGTCCGCACCTGCGCGGCAGCGCACTTGCGCTCGGGCTCGCCACGGCCCTGCTGGCCCAGGCCGTTCCTGCCGGCAAGCCCGCCGCCAAACCCGCCGGCCAGGCCGAGCTCGGCCGCTTCGGCATCGAACTGACCAACCGCGACGTCTCGGTCAAGCCCGGAGACGATTTCGACCGCTACGCCAACGGCACCTGGTTCGACGGCTACGAGCTGAAGGACTACGAGACGCGCTTCGGCTCGTTCAACGAACTGAACGACCGCGCCGAACTGCAGACCCGCGCCATCATCGAAGAGCTGCTCACCCGCCCGGGCATCACCGCGGGCAGCGAAGAGCAGAAGATCCGCGACTACTACGCCAGCTACATGGACACCGCCGCACGCGATGCGGCGGGTATCGCGCCACTGCGTCCGCTGCTGCAGCGCATCGCCGGCATCGACTCGATGGCCGCGCTCACCCAGGCCTTCGGCCGCGCCGGCCTCGACGGCACCAGCGCGCCGGTGAGCGGCAGCGTGAGCCTGGACCGCAAGGACCCCAACCGCTACCTCGTCGGCATCGGCGTCGGCGGGCTTGGCCTGCCGGACAAGGACTTCTACCTCAACGAGGAAGCGCGCTTCGTGCAGATCCGCGCGGCCTACCGCCAACACATCGAGACGATGCTCGGCTTCGCCGGGATCGCCGATGCGGCCGACCGTGCCGAGAAGGTGCTGGCGCTCGAAACCGCGATGGCGAAGCACCACTGGGACCGCGCCGACCGCCGTGACCGCGACAAGACCTACAACCTGCGCAGCTTCGCCGAGCTGCAGCGGGAGTTCCCCGGCTACGACTGGGCCGCGCATTTCGCCGCGCAGGGCTTCGCACAGGCGCCCGAACAGGTCAACGTGAGCATGCCCAGCGCCACCGGACCTGTGCTGAGCGTGGTCAAGGACACCCCTCTGTCCACGTGGCGCGATTACCTGGCCTTCCATGCGGTCCGCAACCACGCGCCGCTGCTCAGCAGCGAGATCGACCAGGCGGCCTTCGCCTTCACCGGCATGGTGCTGCAGGGCCAGAAGGCGCAGCGCGATCAGTGGAAACGCGCGGTGGCTCTGGTCGGCGGCCGCGAAGGCCTGGGCGATCTGGTCGGCAAGCGCTACGTCGCCAGGCACTTCAAGCCCGAAGCCAAGGCCGCCATGGACGATCTGGTGGAAAACCTGCGCAAGGCGCTGCGCCAGAACATCGCCGGCCTGGACTGGATGGGCGATGCGACCAAGGCCGAGGCCAATCGCAAGCTGGAGACCTTCCTGCCCAAGATCGGCTACCCGGACACCTGGCGCGACTATGCCGGGGTCCAGATCGTGCCCGGCGACCTGATGGCCAACGTGCTCGCGCTGCGTACCTATTGGCACCGGGACGAGATCGCACGACTGGGCACCACGCCCGATCGCCGCGAGTGGTTCATGACCCCGCAGACGGTGAACGCCTACTACAACAGCTCCTTCAACGAAATCGTGTTCCCGGCCGCCATCCTGCAGCCGCCGTTCTTCGACGTGAACGCCGATCCCGCGGTCAACTACGGCGCGATCGGCGGCGTGATCGGCCACGAGATGGGTCACGGCTTCGACGACCAGGGCTCGAAGTCCGACTACGCCGGCATCCAGCGCAACTGGTGGACCGACGAGGACCGCGCGCGTTTCGAAGCCCGCACCAACGCGCTGGTGGCGCAGTACAACAGCTATTGCCCGCTGGAAGGCCACTGCATCAACGGCCGCCTGGCGCTGGGCGAGAACATCGGCGACCTCGGCGGCCTGTCGATGGCCTACACCGCCTACCGCCTGAGCCTGAAGGGCAAGGAGGCGCCGGTGATCGACGGTGTGACCGGGGACCAGCGCTTCTTCCTGGCCTGGGCGCAGGTGTGGAAGTCGAAGTACCGCGACGAGGCGATGATCAACCAGGTCAAGGTGGGGCCGCATTCCCCGCCGCGCTTCCGCGTCAACGGCCCGGTGCGCAACCTCGATGCCTGGTACGCCGCCTTCGACGTGAAGCCCGGCGATGCGCTCTACCTGCCGCCGGAAGAGCGTGTGACCATCTGGTAGGACGGCCGGGCTTCCTGCGCATGACGCCGGTGGCCCGGCCTGTGCCGGACCACCGGCGCACGCAGAACGGCCGCCCGAGGGCGGCCGTTCTGCGTATCGACTCAGGCGGCGGTGCGGGGGCAGCGAACGGCCGCCCGCGCGTCGGGCCGGGTCAGGGGCAGCTGGAAGGCTGCGAGCGCACCAGCATTGCCGCGGGGATCGAGATCAGACCGGGGATGAAGTTCTGCGCGGTCCAGCTGACCGATCGGTTGGTGGTGGAGGTCCCCAGCACGCGTTCGGCGAGCACGGTCTCGACCACCCTGTTGGCGGGAATGTACGGCGTGGTCTTGTCGACGGGAGCGGTGGGGGTCAGATTGCACTTGATGTAGGACCGCACCACGGACGAACCGGCCACACCGGCCGTGGTGATCTTGAAGTCGCCGTCGTAGTGCCGGGTCACCGCACCACCGCTGAAGGTGGCGCAGTTCTGCTGGCTGGGATAGGCGGTGAATACAAGCTGCGCCTTCATGCAGGACGTGCTGTTGTTGGTGACGTTGTAGGTGACGCCGTATTCGGCACCGTAGTTGGCGGTGGAGAACTTGTCGCTGTCGCGGTCGGCCGGGCGCCCGGCCGCATACAGCGACGTGTTGCTCGAGTAGTAGCGCAGCGCCAGCGGGCGCTGGGCGTTGCCGGAGGGCGAGACCGGCGAACCGGAAGGCGGATCGCAGACACCCGACGGCATGGTGACGGGCGAGGTGCTGGGCGCCTTCAACAGATTGGAGGGCGCGGCCAGATACCGGTAACCGAAGGTCTGGCCGGTCGCGGTGAAGGTGACCGGGACGGTACCGATCCACTTGTTGTACTGATAGATGCCCGACGGGCGTCCCCAGCCGGACCAGTTGTAGGTCCCGTCGGTGTTCTGCGACTGACGGTCGGTGCATGGTGTACCGCCGAAGACGTTGGTGCTGCCATCGGTCTTGTAGGTGCTCGGCACATTGCCCCAGGCGTACAGCGACTTGCCCAGGCTGTTGGCGGCGGTGACGGTGGTGATCGTGGCCGGCGCGGCGACCACGCGTGCACGCAGACAGCCGCTGCTGGCCTTGAAGGTGATGCGCGCATCAAGCGATGCGCCGATCGGCGTGCTGCCGCCACGCAGCTGGAAGATTTCGGTGGCCGAGGTGATGGTGCGCGGTGCCGTGGCCGGGTGGTTGATGATCTTCGAGCCGTGCACCGTGCCGACCAGGCTGGGCGGGAAGGCACCGGTCAGCAGCAACCGCTGCACCGCATAGCTCGGGCTGCGGCTCGGGTCCAGGGTGTACCTCGCATCCCCGGTGATGTCGCGCTGCGACACCGCCGCACCGTAGGCGGTGTAGGTGGCGCTGCTGCCGACAGGTTCAAGCACCAGGAAAATGCGATCGACCTGCGCATCGCCACCAGTGGCTCCGCCGAGGATGTGGTGCATGTAGAAGGAGAACTCGCGCATGCCGCCGCTGGGACAGTTGGCATCGAGGGTGGTGACGCCGGTCAGTCGGCGGGTGACTTTTCCGCTGTCGGTCGAATTCATCGCATCCATGCCCAGCAGAAGACCGGCGCGGTTGACGGACTCGGGGTTGTTGCTGACCAGGATGGGCGCACCCTGCATGCCGCCGGGCAGAGGCAGGAGCTGTTGGTAGCTTTGCGCCTGCGCGGCGAATGCGAGACACGCGGTCGAAATCGCGGTGAGCGCGACACAGGGAATACGGGAAGAGCGAATCGGTTCCATCGAAAAGTCTCCACAGGAAAGATGGGCACAACGCAGCCGACCGAATCGAGGACGGTCGCAGTCGGGTTGGGTGGGAAATACCGTCTGGGGGCCGCTCCTTAATGAGGAGCGGAGCAGGCGACCGCTGAAGCGCTGCCCGTTGTAAACGCAGTCCTTGCGGTGCCGCGCACTCTATCGGCGGGATCCCGCAGATGATCTCCGGTTCCGCCTGAAAACGATTTCCACGCGAGGCCATCTCGGGGTTTCGCGGATGTGCATCACAAGTCCCCGATGCCGGCCAGAGGCGTTGGCCGACGCGGGCCCTGTTTGGAGCAGACCGCCGCGCTCCGGGACGACGGTCGGAGACGCTCGCGACGGCCATCTTTCCGCATCGCGAGTCCGGCTCTGCCGGACTCGCGCTCGATGAAGGGGCGGCTGATGTGCTGTGGCCGGTCGCTGCACGATGAGACGGTCGCTGCCGCACCCGGCGCCTGCGTCATCGGTCGGGCGGATTCCGCTCCTCGAACCAGCGCCGCACCTGCTGGTACCAGAACACCGAGTTCTGCGGTTTCAGCACCCAGTGGTTTTCGTTGGGGTAGTACAGCAGGCGTGTGGGCACACCGCGATTCAGGAGCGTCTGGTACAGCTCCAGCCCGTGATTCACCGGCACACGCAGGTCGGTCTGGCCGTGCACCACGAGCGTGGGTGTCCTGAAGCGCGCGGCGGCGAGGTGCGGGGAATTGCGCTCCAGCACGCTGCGGTTGTCGCCTTCCCAGAAGCCGCCGAAGCGGCCGGGCTCGGAGGCGAAATCGGCCGAGTACTGGGTGTAGAGGTTGTACACGCCGGCGTGCGCGACCAGGGCCTGGAACGGGTGGTCGCGGCCCAGGATGACACTGGTGAGATAGCCGCCATAGCTGCCGCCACCGGCCACCATGCGCTCGCGGTCGATCCAGGGCTGCGCCGCGAACCAGTCCGCGGCCGCGATCACGTCGCGATAGGGCTTGTCGGACCATTCCGGGTTGATCGCATCGGCGAACGCCTGGCCGAAGCCCGAGCTGCCGTGGAAGTTCGGCCAGGCGGTCACATAGCCCCAGCTGGAGAACACCTGCGCGTTCCAGCGGAAGGCCATGCCGTCGACCATCGCGTTGTGCGGCCCGCCGTGGATCAGCACGAACAGCGGGTACCGCTTCGACCTGTCGAAACCCGGCGGGTAGTTCACCCACATCTGGACGGGCTGCCCGTCCGCACCGGTATAGGTCACCGATTCGTAGGTGCCGAGGGCGGTTTCGGCCAGCAGCGCATCGTTGAGGGTCGAAAGCCGGGTGGACGCGCCGGACTTCGGGTCGATGCGCATCAGGGTGGGCGGCTCGACGAAACTCTCGCGCAGGGCGTACAACCGACCGGCGTCGGTGATGGCCAGCGCGCGATGGGAGCGTTCCTTTGTCACCGCCCGCGGCGCCCCCTGCAGCGGCAGCTCGTACACCCGCACGGTGCCCGCGTCGTCGATGCTGCCGTACAGGCGACGCCCGTCGCGCGCCCAGACCAGCCCGGACGCGCTGCGGTCCCAGTCGGTGAACAGCTCGCGCATGCCGCCGCCGCGCCGATCGTGCAGCATCAGCCGACCCTTGTCGGCATAGAAGCCGGGGATGCGCTGCTGCACGAAGGCCAGATGGCGGCCGTCCGGGCTGTACAGCGGGTTGCCGTCGCTGGCCTTGTTGCCCTCGGTCAGGTTGCGCGCCTGCGCGGCCCCGCTGCCGTCCTCGCCGATCGCCAGCACGAACACGTCGTGGTCGGTGCGTGCGATGTGCGGGTCGGCATCGGCGACGAAGGCCAGCTCGCGCCCGTCGGGCGAGAGCGCGAAGTGGGCCGATGTGCCCTGCACGGCGCCGCGCGGCAACTGACGACCGCTGGGCTGGGTCAAGGCGCTGACCTGCGGCAGCGGCAGGGCCGGCGCTGCGGCGTCGAAGGCCACGGAAAACACGTGGAACTGGCGCTCGTCGAGGTACTGGTCCCAGGCCGTCACCGGCCCGTCGTCCCAGACCATGCCGGTCATCTTGCGGTCCTTGCGCTCGTCCAGACGCTTGCCCTGCCCGGCCAGCGGCAGGTCGACGAATATGCGCGAGACGAAGGCCAGACGCCGGCCGTCTTCGAACCACTTGATGCTCTGCACGCCGGTGCCGAGGTCCGTGAGCCGGCGCGCCTCGCCGCCGCCGAGCGGCATCACATACAGCTGCGGCGCCTTGTCGGTGCCGCGCTGCGAGACGAAGGCGACATGGCGCCCGTCCGGGCTGATCGCGGGCTCCGCGTCGTTGGCCGGATCGGTGGTGAGCGCACGCTGGCCGCCGCCGTCGCCGTCCCAGATCCACAGGTCGGTGTAGCCCTTGTCCTCGTCCATGACGAAGCGCGTGACCGGCGCCACCACGGTGCGTCCATCGCGCGACACCGACGGCGTGCCGATGCGCTGGATCTGCCAGCTGCGTTCGGCGGTGAACGGGAGTTTGGTCTGCGCCTGGGCTGCCGCATGGGCACCCGCGCAGGCCAGCAGCAGCACAACGATGGCCGCATGACGCATCGAGACTCTCCTGATGAAGGGAAGCGCCCCCGGAATGGGGACCGGGAGAGGATGCCGGCCATCGGCGGAGACGCGAGTGCGCAAAGTCAGGGGGCGGAAACCCGTGTCAGAATCCAGACAGGTCGAGCGGCGGGCGGGCCGCATTCCTGCGCTCTGCACGCACATGCGCTGCGCATACGCACGGCCTGGCCGGACGGCTCCTGCGACGCTCGCATCGAGTCCGTCCGCACATCCCCCGAAACAAGGAGTCTCCGATGTCCACCCCGATACTGTCCCGTTCCTTCGCAATGCGGATCGCACTCGCGTTCGCATTCGCAGCCGTCTCCATGCTCCCGCATCGCGCCACCGCCCAGTGCGCCGAAGGCTATTCCGGGGAGCCGGTTCTCTATTTCGCAGGCAACACCTTCCAGCAGACCGGCTCTCGCTTCGGCCTCACCGATTGGCGCGTCCGCCCGGGAATCGACCAACCCGGATTCATGATCTACGGCCCCTACGATCCGCGCTTCGGAGTGGGCTTGCACCGCGCCGCGTTCGTCCTGCAGGTCGACGACAACACGACCTCGCCCCGCCCGATCATCGCATCGCTGCAGATCTACACCCGCAAGGGCAACCGCATCCTTGCGCGGCGCGACATCAATCGACGCGATTTCCTTGCGACGAACACATGGCAGCCCTTCTTCCTCTATTTCGAAAACCCGTGCGGCGAAGAGCTGGAGACCGCCATCTACTGGCACGGCAACGCCCAGCTCGTTTTCGGCCAGGTCCAGGTCGTCAAACTCTGAGCCGCACGCTGTGAACCGGAATGGGCGGCCTCCGCCGCATTCATTCCGACGCATGCGCCGGCGGCCACGGAGCGCAGCGTTCACAGCCCACGAAAAACCCCGCCTCGCGGCGGGGTTTTTCGTGTCGCAGATGACGTTCGAACGGAAGCGCTGGATCAGAAATCCATGCCGCCCATGCCGCCCATGCCACCCATGCCGCCGCCCATGCCGGCGCCGGCTTCTTCCTTCTTCGGCGCTTCGGCCACCATGGCTTCGGTGGTGATCATCAGGCCGGCGATCGACGCGGCGTTCTGCAGCGCGGTGCGGGTGACCTTGGTCGGGTCCAGGATGCCCGCGTCCACCATGTCGACGAACTCGCCGGTGGCGGCGTTGTAGCCGTAGTTGCCCTTGCCTTCCTTCACCTTGTTGACGACCACGGAGGGCTCGTCGCCGGCGTTGGAGACGATCTCGCGCAGCGGGGCTTCCATGGCGCGCAGGGCGATGGCGATGCCGTGGTTCTGGTCTTCGTTGATGCCCTTCAGACCTTCGACCGCGGTCTTGGCGCGAATCAGCGCGACGCCGCCGCCGGGGACGATGCCCTCTTCCACCGCAGCGCGGGTGGCGTGCAGGGCGTCTTCGACGCGAGCCTTCTTTTCCTTCATCTCGATCTCGGTGGAGGCGCCCACCTTGATCACGGCCACGCCGCCGGCCAGCTTGGCGACGCGCTCCTGCAGCTTCTCGCGGTCGTAGTCGGAGCTGGTCTCTTCGATCTGGGCCTTGATCTGCTTGATCCGGGCCTCGATGCCCGAGGTCTCGCCGGCGCCGTCGATGATCGTGGTGTTCTCCTTGGAGACCTGGATCTTCTTGGCGCGGCCCAGATCGGCCACGGTCGCCTTCTCGAGGGTCAGGCCGACTTCCTCGGAGATCACGGTGCCGCCGGTCAGGATGGCCATGTCTTCCAGCATCGCCTTGCGACGGTCGCCGAAGCCCGGAGCCTTGACGGCGCAGACCTTCACGATGCCGCGGATGGTGTTGACCACCAGGGTCGCCAGGGCCTCGCCCTCGACTTCCTCGGCCACGATCAGCAGCGGCTTGCCGGCCTTGGCCACGCCTTCCAGCACGGGCAGCAGGTCACGCACGTTGGAGATCTTCTTGTCGTGCAGCAGGATGTACGGGTCGTCCAGCTCGGCGGACATGGACTGCTGGTTGTTGACGAAGTACGGCGACAGGTAGCCGCGGTCGAACTGCATGCCCTCGACCACATCCAGTTCGTTGTCCAGGCCCGAGCCTTCCTCGACCGTGATCACGCCTTCCTTGCCGACCTTCTTCATCGCGTCGGCGATGATGGTGCCGATCGACTCGTCGGAGTTGGCCGAGATCGTGCCGACCTGGGCGATGGCCTTGTCGTCGGCGGTGGGCTTGCTCATGGCCTTCAGCTCGGCGACGGCGGCGATGACCGCCTTGTCGATGCCGCGCTTGAGGTCCATCGGGTTCATGCCGGCGGCGACCGCCTTCATGCCCTCGCGGATGAGCGCCTGCGCCAGCACGGTGGCGGTGGTGGTGCCGTCGCCGGCGTTGTCGGAGGTCTTGGAGGCGACTTCCTTCACCATCTGCGCGCCCATGTTCTCGAACTTGTCGGCCAGCTCGATCTCCTTGGCGACGGACACGCCGTCCTTGGTGATCGTGGGGGCGCCGAAGCTCTTCTCGAGCACGACGTTGCGGCCTTTCGGGCCGAGGGTGGCCTTCACGGCGTTGGCGAGGACGTTGACGCCGCGCACCATGCGGGCGCGGGCGTCTTCACCGAAACGAATGTCTTTGGCAGCCATTGCGATAACTCCAGAAAATGTTGGATGTTCGTAGGGCGGGCCTTGGCCCGCCGTTGCGATGTCTTTGTGTGCGTCGTGCGCTGATCGAAGCGGTTTCGATGGGTGCGATCCGCATCGGAGAGGGCGTTACGGCGGGCTTGAGCCCGCCCTGCGCGCGGCTTCGACCCCTGACGGATCAGGCGATCACGGCCAGAACGTCGTCTTCGCGGATGATCTTGTACTCGACGCCGTCCTGCTTGTAGGACGAACCGGCGTACTGGCCATAGATCACCTTGTCGCCGACCTTGACCTTCGGCGCGCGCACGGTGCCGTTGTCCAGGGCCTTGCCCTCGCCCACGGCCAGCACTTCACCCTTGGTGGGCTTTTCCTTGGCGTTGTCGGGGATCAGGATGCCGCCGGCGGACTTTTCCTCGGCTTCGATCGGCTTGACGACCAGACGGTCGTGGAGCGGCTTGAGATTCATGTAGACCCTCGCAAGTGGTTGATTGGGTGGAGAAAGGTCGGCGATTTTAGCAGTCTCGACCCGAGAGTGCCAAAACCGTGACGAAAATACGCCCGGCAATGCGGGACGGCAGGGAAGTGGGGCGGCGCAGGCATGCTTTCAAGGGCTCGCCCCCTCGAACCCACCGGGTGCGCGTTCAGCATCCGGTCAGCTGGATCGCGGCGCAGGCCTCATCCCGCCCGTGACCGGCCGCAAGAAACCCGCATCCGTTCCGCCGAATGCTCGACACGGGCCCGCGCGAGTGGTGGGCTGCCGGTGTCGTCGCGCGCTGGATCGCCCTGCGGCGACCAGCCGGCATGGGGCCGGCATCGGGTCCACACCGGCCACGGAGGTCGGCATCGGCCCGTCTTCACACGTACGCATCGAAGGAGTGATCGTCATGTCGCGCTACCGCCCGTCCATGTCCGTACTGCCCTTTCCGACACCTCGCTTTTCCGCACTGTCCGGCGCCGCCCTCGCCTGTGCGTTCGCGCTCGCGTGGGGAGGTCCCGCCCACGCGCGCCAGCTCGGCGATATCAGCGTGGTCAGCGTTGGCCCCTGGGAGCCGCACGACACCGGTGGCTACACCGTCTGCACCGCGCATCTGCGCCGCCCGAGGAGCAACGGCCCCTCGCCCTGGGAGTACCACACCGTCTCCGCGAACACGCCGAACGCCTGCTTTTCGCAGGTCCAGTCGATGTGGGGACAGGGCTGGAGCCACAACCCGAATCCGGGCCGCCCGCTGTGCGCCTGCACGGGCGGATTCCACGGGTACATGACCGTGACCGGCGACAGCGGTGGTCCGCTCGGGGAAGCGCCGCTGTCGGCGGCCGGCGAAGCGCTGTATCACGAAGGCCTGAAGGAACTGCGCGTGCGCTACCGCATCGATGAATTCTCGCGGGAGCACGAGCAGTTGCTGGACGCGATCCGCGCCGAGGAGCCGCCGCAGGAATAAGGACCAGCGGCCGCCCCGCGCCCGCGGGGTGGCCGTTGTGGCGCATGCGAAACACCCGCGCCGCTTGCGCGCGCGGCACGGGTCGGCACGGGACTCAGGAGATGTGGAAGATCTCGCGGCGCAGCTTGCCGTCGACGCGGCGGATCGAACGCCAGTTGGAGTTGTCGTTGAGCGTGATCCAGCGCCGCTCCTCGCTGCGGTAGAACCAGTCCTTGTCGTTCTGGAAGTAGATCTGCAGGTCGGGGGCTTCGAGGATGTTGAGGATCTCGTTGCTGTGCGAGCGGATCTCGTCGAAGTCGGTGGTGGCGCGCTGACCCATCTCGCTGTACAGCGAATTCAGCGCCAGCAGGTCGTCGTTGACCTCCTTGTCCATCGCCTTGACCTTCAGCCCGATGCGCGCGGCTTCGTCGAGCATGATCGGGTAGCCGTGCGAGGGGTACTTGGAGTTGAGCGTTTCGGCGATCTCGAGAATCTGCGCCTCATCGTCCAGGTGATACGACAGCAGTTCCTTGCACAGCATGATGCTGAGGCTGTCGGCACGGTCCACGGCGCCGATCACCAGCGGGTGCACGTACTGGAACAGCGACTGGTAGGGATTGAGGTGCGCGTCGCGGTTCTCGGAATTCCAGCGACGGATCACACGGCTGAGCTCGTCCAGGCTGACGCGCACGCGGTCGTTGTCGCGGTCCAGCGGCGACAGGTCGTGGGTGAGCGAGGTGTCGACCGCGCTCAGGTAGGCCATCGGCCCCATGTGGATCTCGTCGGTGCCGAGCGCGAGCATGGTGGCGGCCGAGGAGCACTCCAGCGGCGCCAGCAGGCGCACGTGCGCGGCGTACTGGCGGATCAGGTTCATCAGCCGCAGCGACGCCTGGCCGTTGCCGCCGTCGGACTTCACGAACAGATAGATCAGGTCGTGCTTGCCCAGGCGCTCCAGCAGCGCGTAGGCCGCGACCACGTCGCTGTGGCAGATCGACCCGCGTGGCGAGTTCCAGTAGGCCAGCACCGGCGCGCCGAGACGCTCGGAAATGCGGGTGAGCAGGCCCTGGGTCTTCTTGAACAGGACCGGCGGCTGCTTGATCTGGGGCTTGGTGGCGTCTTCCGTGGAGGTCATGGTGTGATCGCAGGCGAAGGGAGTCGTTGACGATGTCATCCCGCCGCGGCGTCAGCGGTCAGGAGCGGCCCGCGAGCATAGCGCAGACGTGCGCGCATGCGCGCACATGCGGCGCCTGCGATGGGCGCGAAGGACGTCGGGGAGAAACCGCAGAAAATGCCGGGAGAACGATCCGGCCGGCCACTGCCGGACCCGGGCACGCTCAGTCGAGGGGATGCGCTTCGTGCTCGGCTGCATGTTCGGCCGGGTGCTCGGCAGCCAGTTCAGCGCCGCGCCTGGCGGCGTCTTCCAGTGCCTCGACGATGCGCCGTTCGGTCGCGTCGAGATCCGGTACCAGCGCGACGTCGTAGTTGAACACCACGCGCGCGCGGACGACGTCGGGCAGGGTTTCGCCGTACTGGGTGTCGGCGATCATGTTGTCGCGGCTCACCGTCACCAGGCGGGGGAAGCCCTGGGCCACAAGCGCGAAATACGAGAACGACGGGTCTCCGCCCAGCGCCTTGAGCACCACCACCTTGCTGCCGACGCCCGGTCTGTCGGGCGCCGCGCCGCTGAGGCTCGCGAACGCGATCAGCGGCAAACGCCAACCGCGCCAGCGGATGCGACCGAGCAGCCAGTCCGGCGCGTGTTCGATCGGGTCCGGTTCGCCGTAGGACAGCACCTCGACCGTGGCGGCGTTGGGCAGCAGCAGCGGATGGCCGGCCACCTGGATGAGGACCCCGCGGACTTCGTTGACGATGCTGGTGTTCATGATCGGTGTCGGCTCTTCTGGTGGCCGCATCAATGCGGCCAGTGCTGGGCGATGCGCGCGGCGAGTTCGGGGGCGGCGCCGACGGGCACCCCGCGGCTGCGCAGCTGGGCACAGGCGACGCCGTCGTAGCAGTCTTCCGGCGACTGGGCGACCACCAGGGCTCCGCCGGCCGCGAGCGATGCGGCCCGGTCGACCAGACCCGGCTCGCTGCCGCTGAGGAAGACAAGGGCGCCGTCGTCCAGCGTTTCCAGCGTGTCGTAGAGGCTTTCGGGGCCGGCGAACGCGACGTCGAAACGCAGGCCGCCGCCGTCACGGCGCAGGCCAACACCCTCGGGCAGGAAGTGGATCCTGCCGGGCAGCAGCGGCTGATCGGGCCCGGCCAGCGAGACCGGCAGCGCAGCCGCGCGTTCCATCTGGGTGACCAGGCGGTCATAGCGGCCACCCTGCAACTGAAGGCGGACCACGACCGGAATGGGGAAATGAGCGGGAAGCCCGGCGAGCAGCTGGCGGACCGGGTCCGGGCCGCCAAGGCCGGCCTCCACCAGCACGACCGCAGCGACCGGCGAGGCCGACGGCGTCGCGATGGACGGCACCTGATAGTCGGGAAGCGGGGGCGGCATGACCGAAGCGTATGCAGGCGAATCGACCCGCGTGGATTCGAGGTCCACATGGATCGGGTCGGGTTCCGGCACTGCCGCGGCCGACGCGACGGGCATGATTGACTCGGCGATGTCGTCGTAAGCGCGCAGCGGAGGCTTCTCGGCGGACGCTTCAGACTCAGGGTTGCCGTCGTCATCCGACGGCTCGATGTCGACCAGCGACAGGCCCGAAATGCGCTGTTCGAGATCGCTCAGGTCATGACGCGGCGCGGAGGCTGGAGGCGGTGGCGTCTGCAGCGGAGCGGCATCGTCGTCGGCGAGACTGAGCGAGGAAAAATCCGGCAGGCCGACCGACGCGCCGACACCGGGCGGTGCCGACGCGGTCGGCGCGGAGGGCGCGGCGGCGGGAGACTCGGCGCGCGGGAAGTCGAAGTCGTGGAGAGATTCGCCTGCCGAGTAGGACGCCTCCGCGGGGGCATCGGGCTGGATCGGCTCCAGCAGAGCGGGGTCGAATCCCAGGTCCTGCAACAGGGACGGATCGAAACCGGGAGAGTCGTCCTCGTCGACCGTGCCATTGTCGGCGGGACTCGACGCACGCATGGCCTGCTCGAAGGCGCGCAACTCGTCTTCGTTGAGTTCGCCGGCATCGATCTCCTCGGCGAAGTCGGCACCCGCATCAAGGTCCAGGCCGGCACCGCCATTCAGCGGCAGGTCGTCCTCGGCGTCTTCACCTGCCATCGGCTCCAGCGACAGTCCAGAGCCTCCGATGTCGGCGGCCATGTCGGGCACGGGGGGCGCGGCTCCGCTGGACAGCGTGTCGAGAAAGAAGGCGTCGTCGTCGAGCGAAAGTCTCGACGGCCCCGGGGCTGGCGACGGTGTGCCGGATGGATCACCCGCATGCGCGAAGGCAGAGGCGTCGCGCTCCTGGCGCAGTTCGTCTGTGGGCACACTGCCCGCCCTGCCCTCCGCCTCGCGGGTGAAGGGGGCGATGTCGAGCCCCGCGGCATGCCGGGACGCCGGCGTGGGTGGTTGCCCCGGGGTCGGCAGCATGTCGGTTTCCGGCTCGGCGCCGGGCGGCAGCACATCGCTGTGGCGATGCAGCTTGGCGGACAGATGCCGCACCCAGCGTGCCGCGTCCCAGCCGGCCCGCTGCGCGGCGATGTCGGCCTCGTCGAAGATCACGGTGAGCCCGGGCGAGGACAACACCTCGTCCAGTGCATCCACCGCGGCCTCGATGCCGGGCTCGAGCGCCACCAGAACGGCCTGTGGGCGATGCGCCAGCAGGCCAGCCTTGTCCAGTCCGGACGGGTCGACGATCGCGACCAGTTCGGCACCCGCCTGGCGAAGCGCGTCGGCCAGGTTGTCGGCGGCCTTGCCCGGTCGGGCCAGCACCACCACCCGGGGCGTGGTCTCAGCCATGCGCCTGCACCGATTCCAGCAGGGCGAAGACGTTGCGCATGAGCTCGTTCTCCTGATACGGCTTGCCGAGATAGCGGTCCACGCCGATGTCCAGCGCACGCTGGCGATGTTTGTCGCCCGTACGCGAGGTGATCATGATGATCGGCACCCTGGCCAGTCGCGGCTCCGCCTTCATCGCCGTGGCCAGCTCGTAGCCGTCCATGCGCGGCATCTCGATGTCCAGCAGCATGAGGTCGGGCACGCGGTCGGCCATGCGCTCCAGCGCATCCAGGCCGTCCTTCGCGGTCATGACCTCGAAGTTGTTGCGCTCCAGCACGCGGCCGGTGACCTTGCGCATGGTGATGGAGTCGTCGACCACCATCACCAGCGGCACCGCACGTGCCTCTGCCGGGGCCTGGGCTTCCTGCGCGGCCTGGCCCAGCGCGGCCAGTTCGGCCTGCTCGGCGGCGATCGCGGCCTGGCGGCGCACCAGCGGCGCGACGTCCAGGATGACCACGACCGAGCCGTCGCCCATCACCGTCGCACCGAAGATGCCGGGGATGGACGCGACCTGCGGGCCGATCGGCTTCACCACGATTTCGCGGTTGCCGATGATCTGGTCCACGGTCACCGCCGCGTGCAGATCGCCGGAGCGGGTCAGCAGGACCGGCATCTGCAACTGGCCCTCCGCCTTGGCCGGCGCCTGGCCGATCAGCTTGCCTAGGTCGTGCAGTTCGTACTCGTCGCTGCCGTAACGGTAGGTCAGGCCTTCGCGGTCCAGTTCTTCGCGCGGGATGCGGCCGACGCCGCGGACCGAAGCGATCGGCACGGCGAACATGGTCTCGCCGATGCGCACGAACGCCGCCTGGGTCACCGCGAGCGTCTGCGGCAGGCGCAGGGTGAAGGTGGTGCCCACGCCCTTGTCGGACTGGATGTCGAGCGTGCCGCCGAGTTGGCGCACTTCGCTGGCCACCACGTCCATGCCCACGCCGCGGCCGGCGAGCCGGCTGACTTCGCTGGCGGTGGAGAAGCCGGGCTGCAGGATCATCGCGTCGAGCTGGGCGCTGGACACCACGGCATCGGCGCGCATCAGGCCGCGGGCGATCGCGCGCTCGCGGATCGCCTCGCGATCCAGGCCGCGACCGTCGTCGGAGATCTGCAGCACCACTTCCGAGCCTTCCTTGCGGATCGCGATGCGCACCGTGCCTTCGCCCGGCTTGCCGATCGCGGTGCGCTGGTCGGGCTTCTCGAAGCCGTGCGCGACCGAGTTGCGCAGCATGTGCTCCAGCGGCGCGGTCATGCGCTCGAGCACGTTGCGGTCGAGTTCGCCCTGGGCACCGTCGAGCTTGAGCTGGACCTGCTTGCCGGTCTCGGAGGCGGCCTGGCGCAGCACGCGACGCAGACGCGGCACCACCGTGTCGAACGGCAGCATGCGGGTCCGCATCAGACCTTCCTGCAGCTCCGAGCTCACGCGCGACTGCTGCAGGAGCAGGGTTTCGTACTGCTGGGTCAGATCGTCGAGCGTGGACTGCAGGCTGGTCAGGTCGGTCGCGGTCTCGGCCAGCGCACGCGAGAGCTGCTGCACGGTCGAGAAGCGGTCGAGCTCCAACGGGTCGAAGTTGTCGTCCCGCACCTCGCCCTCGCGCTGGTAGCGGGCGATGATCTGGGCTTCGGTCTCGATTTCCAGACGACGCAGCTGGTCGCGCAGACGGATGTTGGTCTGCTCCATTTCCGCGGTGGCGGTGCGGAACGCACCCAGCTGCTGTTCGAGGCGCGAACGGTAGATCGCGACCTCACCGGCGTAGTTCACCAGGCGGTCGAGCAGGTCGGCGCGGACACGCACCTGTTCCTGATTGCCGCGCAGGGCCACGTCGTCGTCGAAGGACTGCGCAGCCTCCACCGGGGCGGACAGGGGGGCGAGCATGGACGGACGCTCGCTCTCCACCGGCCGCACCGGCACGCTGGCAGCCGCCGCGGCTTCGGCCGCCACGGCCTCGGCTTCCGGCACTTCGGGCACGGGTGTATCGGTCGCATCCGTGGTCTCGGCCGCACCAGCCTCGACGCGCTCTGCCGTGGGCTCTGCGGCGAACGCCGGTGCTTCTTCGATGGCCTCCGCCGCCGGCGGCGACATGGTCTCGGCGACCTGCGGCTCGGCCTGGGCGACGGGCGCCGGCACGTACGGACGCCCTTCGACGCGGGCCTCGAATTCGGCGATCAGCGCGGACGGCATGCCGACGGCACGACCGGCACCCACGCGGGTGACCATCGCATGGAGACGGTCGAAACCGCGCTCCAGCAGCGGCACATCGCCGCCGCCGAAGACGGTGCGCTGTTCCGCCACCGCTTCCAGCAGCGACTCCATCGTATGACCGAGCTCGCCCACCGGCATGATGCCGGCCATGCGTGCGCCGCCCTTGAGCGTATGCAGATCGCGCTGCAGGCCGACCACCGACTCGCGGTCTTCGCCCATCTCGCGCAGGCGGACCAGCAGCTTGTCGGAGTGGTCCAGCAGGTCCTGGGCCTCCTCGACGAAGATCTCGACCAGCTCTTCGTCCAGCTCGCTCAGATCCAGCGGGGCATCCGGGTCCTCGTTGAAGGCCAGCAGCGGTTCGGCGGCCGGCGACGCGGCCTCGACGGATGCCGGAGGCAGCTCGGACATGTCGACGAAGGCGGGGAGTTCTTCCGCCGGCATCGTGGCCGCGTCGGCGAAGGCGGCCTCGTCGGAAACGATCTTGTCGAAACCGGCGATCTCGACACCGGCCTCTTCGACACCCGCCTCGTCGACGCCGGGCACCGCCATGTCGGCGGGCACTTCGTCGACGACGACATCGTCGATGACGGGCTGAGCGGCTGCAGCCAGTTGCTCGGCCTCTTCTTGAGCCCGGCGCTCCGCCTCGGCACGTTCGGATTCGAGCAGAGCCGCTTCGAGCCGGTCCAGCTCGGCACGCTCGGCGGCCTCGCGCTCTGCAGCCACGGCCGCAAGGCGCTCGGTTTCGGCACGCTCGGCCTCGAGACGTTCTGCTTCCAAACGTTCGGCTTCGAGGCGCTCCGCTTCAAGGCGCTCTGCTTCAAGGCGTTCGGCTTCGAGGCGTTCGGCTTCGAGGCGCACTGTCTCAAGGCGTTCGGCTTCGAGACGTTCGGCTTCGAGACGTTCGGCTTCGAGGCGCTCTGCCTCAAGGCGTTCTGCTTCGAGACGTTCGGCTTCAAGACGCTCAGCTTCGACGCGTTCCGCCTCACGACGCTCGGCTTCACGGCGTTCGACTTCGAGACGTTCGGCTTCACGGCGCTGGGCTTCGACGCGCTCGGCTTCAAGGCGTTCGGCCTCAAGACGCTCGGCTTCGACGCGCTCGGCTTCGAGGCGCTGAGCTTCTTGACGCTCGACCTCGCGACGCTCGGCGTCCAGACGTTCCGATTCCAGACGCTCGGCTTCCAGATGCCTGGCGGCCTGTGCGAAGGGGTCCTCTTCTTCGGCAGCGCCTGCGGCGGTGTCCTCGGTGGACATCGACTCGGCCAGCATGCGGCTGAGGTCGATCTCCGGATCTCCGTCGAAATCGATCAGATCCAGACCTGTGTCCGCAGGGACCGAGGATGGTGGCACCTGGGTCTGCTGTGCGGGAGCGGGAATGCCGTCGAAGCCGGCGAAGGCGCTCATGTCCAGGTCGGTGAGCTCGAGCGAGTCGAGCGAATCCGCACCGGTCTGCGGGCCGATCGCTTCCGGCTCCAGCGGCATCTGCGGCTTGAGATCGGGCAGGCTGTCGCGCAGGTCGACCAGACGCGCGGTGAGCACCGTGCAGTCCGGCACCACGCCATCGGGCGAAGACAGGGCATCCAGCGTGCTGCGCACGCGCGTGGCGAGATCGGCGATGGCCTCGACCCCCGCGGCATCGGCATCGGCGCCGGACAGCAGCAGGCGGCGGACATACCCTTCCGCGGGTGTGAGCGCGTCGGTGATCGACGGCACTTCGGTCATCGCGAAGGCGCCGTTCATCGTGTGGATGGCGCGCACCAGGCCATCGTCCGCAGGCGACGGAGCGACGCGGGCGACCGCAAGCCACTGGTCGATGCGCAGCAGATGCCCGTCGACCTCGGCCTGCAGGATGTCCAGGAGCAGAGGATCGACGCTGAACGCCGCGCCGGATGCGGAGATGGAAGGCGCAGGCTGGGCTGGCGGTTCGTCTGCCTGCGGCGCAGCTTCGGCGACGGACGCGGACAGCAACGCTGGCCCTGCCATGATCTCTTCACCGTCGGCGATGCGGTCGGCGAGCGCTTCGATTCCAGCCAGGTTGGCGGTGACCACGCCGCCGCCGCTGAGCGCGGCGTGCAGCTGCGGCAACACCTCCGCGGCCAGTCCGGTCATCGACAGCACTGCGGGCGACGGTCCACGCAAACCGTCGCGAACGCGATTCAGCATGCTCTCGATCTTCCAGCTGAACTCGCCGAGCACCTTGGCGCCGACCAGACGTCCGCTGCCCTTCAGGGTGTGGAACACGCGGCGGACGGGGTACATCCGCTCCAGGTTCTCGGGCTCGGCCCGCCATGCGGGCAGCAGCTCGCCGAGATTGGCGATTTCTTCGGCGAATTCCTCCAGGAAGATTTCGCGGATCTCATCGTCGATATCGTCGCTGGTGGCATCGAAACCGGACGCCGCAACGACAGGAGAAGCGGGAGCCGGCGCGGGAGCCGGCGCGGGAGCCGCGAGTGCGGCCCGGGCGGCTTCGGCATCCATCCGATCCTGCGCCGCGCGCTCGGCCGCGAGACGCTCGACTTCGAGACGCTCGGACTCCAGACGTTGTGCGTGCGCGCGCTCGGAGGCGGCACGCTCTGCTTCGAGGCGCTCTGCTTCGAAGCGTTCCGCTTCGAGACGCTCGGCTTCAAGACGCTCGATCTCGAGACGTTCGGTCTCCAGACGCGCGGCTTCGCGGCGTTCTGCTTCGGCCTGCTCGGCATCGGCCCGCTCTGCGTCGGCTTGCATCGCGGCAAGCCGCTCCGCCTCCGCCTGCTCGGCCTGCTGCCGCTCCGCCTCGGCACGCTCGGTTTCTGCCTGCAGCAGCCGAGCCTGTTCTTCCGCCTGCTCGGCCGCGATGCGCTGGGCTTCGGCACGCTCGGCCTCTGCTCGCTCGGCTTCCGCACGTTCGGCGGCCACCACACGCTCCGCTTCCGCAGCCGCGCGCGCTTGTTCCGCACGCGCCTGAGCAGCGCGCTGTTCGGCCTCGCGGCGTTCTGCCTCGGCCCGCTCCTGCTCCGCGCGTTCGGCGGCCGCCTGGGCTTGTGCTTCGCGTACGGCGGCATCGGCCATGGCCGCAGCCTGGAGATCGATCGAAGCAGCCTTGTCGGCCTGCGCCCCCCCACCGTCGCGCACGGGAATCGGCCAGTAGCCGAGGGCCTCCAGACTGTTGCGGGCGATGTCGAGAATGTCGTCGCGGTTGGCCCGCTGTTCGCCGAGCGCTTCGAGGTAGTACTCGATGCTGGCCAGGGCGTCGGCCACCGTGTCGAGCTGACGGCTGTTGGGGATGCGTCGGCGGCCGAGCAGTTCGGTTTCGGTATAGGCGCGGGCTGCATCCAGGTAGGACGCGGGCTGCGGCAATTCGAGAATGCGCAGCGCGCCGGACACGTCTTCCAGCAGCTTCGGCACCGGCTCCAGTTCCTGATGGTTCCAGGCGGTTTCCACGAAGGCGACGAAGGCCTGCCGGGCCGACGCGAAATTGGTGATGGCCTCGCGAAGCAGCACGTCCAGCACCTTGCGTGCTTCGGACGCGGGCAGATCGTCGGCATCGCCGCTGTCGTCGCCGCTGGCCAGGCGCTCCACCTGCGCGTCGAGCGAGGCATCCACGTACAGCAGGGCGCCGGCGATCTCCAGCAGGGCGCCTTCGTCGGCGGCACGGCGGCCGTCCACGATCTCGGCCATCTCGTCGCGCTGCTGCTGCACGAGGCTGCGTGCCAGGCCCAGACCGAGCATGCCGAGGGTGTCGGACACGCGGGTGAGGGCATCGACCTGGGGCTGCAGGCTGTCGGTGTCGCTGCGGCCGGTGCGCAGATAGAGGTCGAGTGCGTCCTTGACGCGCAGCAGGTCTTCCTTCACGGCGGCCGACACGGTGTCCAGCAGCGCCCGGTTGCGACCTGCGACGCTGCCGCGGGCGTGATCGAGTTCGGATTCGGTGGGCTTCAGCGCGTCAAGGTCGAACACCTCGCGCAGTTTGCCCAAGGCCGGATGCGCACTGTCGCTGTGCGCGACGTGGTACAGAAGCTGGCGGGTGGGTTCTAGGGTACCGTCGGCGCGCGGAGTGCCGAAGCCGTCGTTCTCGAACGGGCGGCGCGCCTCGCGCTCGACGCTGGAAAACGCCTGACGCAGCCCGGCATTCGCGGCGAGTGCCTTGTCCTGCAGCGCTGCGGCCACCATCGAGGCCACCCACAACATGCGCCGCTGAGGCTCTTCGGGCGTGCGCGCCAGCAGGGATTCGACTGCGAAATGCAGACCGTCGGTGTCCGCGGGAGCGCCATGCTCCGGCCATGCCTGCAACGCTTCGCGGAGGCGCACGAGGAACGGCGTGGCTTCGGCAAGACGGGCGGAGGCGGGTTGCGCGGCGACCTGGGGCAGCGACGCCGGCAGCACGCGGTCGAGATCGGGGTTGAACAGGACGCTTTCGTTGAGGCCCACCTCACCGCGCGCGGCGCGCAGTTCGTTGAGCACGGGCAGCAGGACGATGGAGATTTCCTTGTGCCCGCTCTGCAGCCGCTCCAGATAGTCGGGCAGCAAGACCACGCCGCGCAGCAGCGCGGAGCAGGCGCCTTCCAGGTCGTCCGCCCTGCCCTGTTCGAGCGCTTCGGAAAGACGCTCCATTTCCTCGGCCACCATCGCCGGCGCGTAGAGCTCGACCATGCGCAGCGTGCCCTGCACCTGGTGCAGGAACCCGGCGCAGACCCGCATGCGACTGGTGTCGGACGGATCGTCGACGAAGCCTTCGATCTCCATCCGCGCCAGGCGCAGGGTCTCGTCCAGTTCCGGTTTGACCCAGCCCAGCGCGCTGTATTCGATCGCCTGATGCAATGCGCTCATCGACTTCCCCCGGACGCGCGCACGCGCCCCGCAGTACGACCGCGGTCGGCGGCGACACGCATCCCGGGCATCCTCGCCCGTGCCACGACGCTCCTGCGATCGTTCGAGATGACCATTCTTCTACGTCTCCGCGTCCCGGACCGATCAGGCCGGCAGCTTGAAGTCGGCGACCGAGCGGCGCAGATCCGCCGCCAGCTGTGCCAGGTTTCCGATCGATTCGGCGGTCTGGTTCGCACCCTGCGAGGTCTGCGCGGTGATCGACTGGATCGTGGTCATCGTTTCGGTGATGTCGTTCGCGGCCACGGTCTGCTGCTGTGCGGCGCGGGAAATGCCCTGAATCAGGCCGGCGAGGGTGTTCGACACCGTTTCGATCTCGCCCAGCGCGGTACCCGCGTCCTCGGCCAGTCGGGCACCGGCGACCACTTCGGAGGTCGTCTGTTCCATCGAGCTCACCGCTTCGTTGGTATCGGCCTGAATGGTCTGCACCAGCGCTTCGATTCGCTTGGTCGCGTTCGAGGTGCGTTCGGCGAGTCGCTGCACTTCGTCGGCCACCACCGCGAAGCCGCGGCCCGCTTCACCGGCCGAGGCCGCCTGGATCGCCGCGTTCAGCGCCAGGATGTTGGTCTGTTCCGAAATGTCGTTGATCAGTTCCACGATCGAGCCGATTTCCTGCGAGCTTTCGCCCAGGCGCTTGATTCGCTTCGAGGTTTCCTGGATCTGGCCGCGGATCGAGTCCATGCCCACGATCGTCTGGCGCACCACGCCGGCGCCCTTGGTGGCGATTTCCACCGAGCGCTGCGCCACGTCCGCCGATTCGGAGGAGTTGCGCGACACCTGGCCGATCGAGGTCGCGATTTCGTTGATGCGGTTGGTGGCGCTGTTGATCTGCTGCGCCTGGTATTCGGCGGCTTCGGCCAGATGCGTCGCGGTCGCCTGGGTTTCCTGGGCGCTGGAGGCGACCTGCACCGAGGTGTCGTTGATCGTCTGCACCAGGGTGCGCAGCTGTTCGACCGCGAAGTTGATCGAGTCGGCGATCGCGCCGGTCATGTCCTCGGTCACCGTCGCCTTCACCGTGAGATCGCCTTCCGCGAGCGAACCCATTTCGTCCAGCAGGCGCATGATGGCCTCCTGGTTTCGGTTGTTCAGCTCGGTCGACTTCTCGTAGCGTTCGCGCTGCGCCTTGTTCAGGCTGTACACCAGCAGGAAGAGCGACAGCGCGGCGAGGATGCCGGAGATGATGCTCACCCAGATGTTGCCGAGCACGCTGCCCTTGCCGGCGGTGCCGAAGGCGGTGAAGGCGTTGAACAGGTCCTCGCTCTCGGCCAGCAGCTTGGTGGAGTTGGCGGTGAGCTCGCTGGCCGCGGTCTGCGCGCGGAACAGGCTCTGGGACGAGGCCAGGATCGCGTCAAGATCCTGCTTCATTTCCGCCCACTGCGCATTGGCCTGGTTCAGCGCGGCCAGCGCGGCGGGGTTGGTGAGCTTCTGGATGTTCATCGCCTCGTCGCCCTTGCTCAGGCCGTTGAGCACCTGGGCGAATACGCCGGCGTCGCGGCTGAGGGCTTCGCCGGCCAGCGCCGCACCCGTGCCGCCGGCGCGAATTTCGGCGATGCGGCGGGCCATCGAGGCGGAGAGCACGATCTGGCGCAGTGCGATGTAGAGCTGGGTCGACTGGGCGCCGCTGGTGGACATCGCGCGGACCACTTCGTCGAGCTGCTGCTGCAGCTGCGGCACGCGGTCGTTGAAGCGCTTGGCCTTGTCGGCCAGGGCCACCACCGCGGCTTCCGAGTCGATGATCTGCTCGGCGTTCTTGTTCATCGGGTCCCAGGTCGCGCTGACCGTGGCGATGGGCGCGGAGACCTCGATGGCGGTGCCGAAGTTGTCGCTCAGCGACTTCACGTCCTCGGCGATCTCGTTCCGGGTGGCCTTGAAGGCCGCGAAGGCGCTGGCCTCGCCCTCGACCGCTTCACGACCCAGATTGGCGAGCTTCTGCGAGTTCACCTGCAGGCTCGAAGCGGCGGTGTTGGCGCCACCGAAGCGCGCGGTCTTGAACAGCGCGTAGCCGGTGTTCAGCGCGAAGACCGCCAGCGACAGGACCAGCAACCACAGCCACAGGGAAGTCTTCTGGCCGCGGCCGCCGCCGGAAAGGGTATCCATCACTGTGCTCATGTCTCGCCTCGGTCTTTGTAAGTAACGTGTTGCGTCGAAAGGAAGGAAGGAGCCGCGTTCGTGGACACTTCGCTCGTGGCGACAGTGTTCTGCGAACCAGCACTCTTTGAAGCCGTGCGCATGGAACGGGCACTGCCGGAGGGCGCGCGGACGGCGCCGTAGCCCGCGGAACCCGCGTGCTCGAAACCGGCGGACGTCGGGCCGGCGCTCAAGCCGCGGCCTGCCTGAATTCGGGGGTGCGTACCAGACGCTCGAAGCTGAAGACGCCCCACAGTTCGTCCTGCAGCCTGTACACGCGCTCGACGAATCCGCCGTAGCGCCCTTCGGCGAGTTGCGCCGCGAGGGCACGGGCCGCGTCGTCGTCGGCGTCCGGAGTGAGCAGTTGCTCGTCCAGCCGCTGCTCGTCGAGGAAAACGCGCTGACCGTACAGCTCGTCGATCGTCACCGCCACGTCGCCACCCGGCTGACGCAGCACGATGACCTTCTGGTGGCCTTCATGCAGCACGCTGCGGGCGCCTTCGAGGAACTGCCTGAAGTCGACCACCGGCAGCAGGTTGCCGCGGACGTTGGCCACGCCCAGCATCCAAGGCTGTGCGCCGGGAACCGGGGTGATCTGCGGAACCGTCAGGATTTCCGCCACCGCATCGTAGTCGGACACCAGCCGGCGCTGGCCCACGCGATAGGCGATGCCGCGCCACTGGCCAGCCGCCTGGAGCTGCTCTGGCAGGCCGGCGACATGGGCCAGACTCCGTGCCTCGAACTCCAGCAGGGCGTCGAAGGCATCGACCATGTCCGCACCGGGCGCGATGTCCCGGGTGTGCAGGTCGTCGCCGGCGACGGTCTCGCTGTTCATCATGCATTCCCCAGCAATTGGTCGATCCGGGCGATCAGCGCTTCTTCGCTCGGCGGCTTGACGATGTAGTCCGCCGCGCCCTGGCGCATGCCCCAGGCGCGATCGGTCTCCATGCCCTTGGTGCTGACGATCAGCACCGGGATGGCCTTGGTGTCGGCGTCGCGCGACAGCGCACGGGTGGCCTGGAAGCCGTTCATGCCCGGCAGCACCACGTCCATCAGCACCACGTCGGGCAGCTCGCGCTTGCACACCGCGATCCCGTCCTCCGCGCTGCCGGACGCCAGGACCTGATGACCGTGGCGCTCGAGCAGACGGGTCAGGACTGCCGTGTCCGTCGGTGAATCCTCGATCAACAGAATGCGTGCCATGGACTGCCTGCCCCCCGGTCAGGCGACGACGTGTTTGCGGATGGCGTCCAGGAGCTCTTCGCGCGTGAACGGCTTGGTGAGGTACTGCTCGGAGCCGACGATGCGGCCCCGCGCCTTGTCGAACAGCCCATCCTTGGACGACAGCATGATCACCGGGGTGTGCTTGAACACCTGGTTGTTCTTGATCAACGCACAGGTCTGATAGCCATCCAGCCTGGGCATCATGATGTCGACGAAGATGATCTGCGGATGTTGATCGGCGATCTTGGCCAACGCCTCGAAGCCGTCGGTGGCCGTGACCACCTCGGCGCCCTCGCGCTTGAGCAGGGTCTCCGCGGTGCGGCGGATGGTCTTCGAATCGTCGATGACCATCACCCGCAGCCCGTTGAGACTACCGCCGGAATTCTCGTCTTGCGTCATCTGGTCTCCCCGTCGCGGCCGATGGTGCGATGCGGCAGGCATCGCCGGATCGCGGCCGCACGAACGTGCCTATATTCCAGCCCCGGTCGGGGCTGTCAAGTTTTTGCATTGCCACAAGCCGACAGTCTAAGCCTTTGCGGGCGCGGACTTGCTACCATCCGCTGAGATTTTTCTTCAAGGTCGGTGCGATGGCGACAGGGCAGCGCGATCTGATCGTGGTGATGGACCCGATCGGCTCGATCAAAATTGCGAAGGACTCCACATTTGCCATGCTGCTGGAGGCCCAACGGCGTCACTATCGGCTCTTCTACGTCACCCCGGGGCGGCTCGGACTGGTGGATGGGCGGGCCGTGGCCGAGGTCGCGGCGCTGACCGTGCGTGACGACCCGTCAGGCTGGTACGAAACCGGACCGAGGTCACAGCGTGCGCTGGACAGCAGCTGCATGGTGCTGATGCGCAAGGACCCGCCGGTGGATGCGGACTATCTGCACGACACCCTGATTCTGGACGCCGCGCGGCGTGCGGGAGCCCTGGTCGTGAACGACCCGCAGGGCCTGCGCGACCACAACGAGAAACTGGCGGCGCTGGAATTCCCGCAGTGCTGCCCGCCCACGGTGGTGTCGCGCGACCCTGCGGTGCTCAAGGCCTTCGTCGCCGAGCACGGCGAAGCGGTGCTCAAGCCGCTGGACGGCATGGGCGGGCGCTCGATCTTCCGCGCCCGCGCCGGGGAGCCGAATCTGAACGTGATCCTGGAGACCCTGACCGACGGTGGCCGGCATCTGGCGCTGGCGCAGCGCTACCTGCCGGAGATCGTCGACGGCGACAAGCGCATCCTGCTGATCGACGGCGAGCCGGTGGGCTACTGCCTGGCGCGGATCCCGCAGGGCGACGAGTTCCGCGGCAATCTGGCTGCCGGCGGCCGCGGCGAGGGCCGTCCGCTGAGCGAACGCGACCGCTGGATCGCGGCGCAGGTGGGCCCCGAAATGCGCCGGCGCGGCATGCGTTTCGTCGGTCTGGATGTGATCGGCGACTACCTGACCGAGGTCAACGTCACCAGCCCCACCTGCATCCGCGAGCTGGACGCACAGTTCGGCATCAACATCGCCGGACTGCTGTTCGATGCGCTGGAGCGGGAGCCGGACTGAGCCTGCACACGAGCAACGCGAACCGCCACAGGTTCGTAACGTCGCTCAACAGGCTGAATCCGCCCCTCAACACCCACAGAACATCGCGCATCCCGTCAGAACCATGTCCGTCACCACCCTGCCCCCGCCCCCCGGGATCGATGAAGACCAGCGCTTCGGCGCCACTCTGGTCTTTTCGGTGCTGCTGCACGGGCTGTTGATTCTCGGCGTGGGCTACGCGGTCGAACAGGCGGCGCCGGTCACGCCGATGCTGGATGTGATCCTGACCCGCACCCAGACCCCGCTGACGCCCGAACAGGCGGACTTCCTGGCGCAGGCCAACAACCAGGGTGGCGGCGAGAGCGAAAAGGCCGAACGCCCGCGCGACACCCAGCCCGGGCTGGCGCCGCAGGCCGAGGCCGGTGTCGCTCCGCAGCCCATCCGTGCGCAGGCGCCGGCGCCTCAGCCCGCCACCCAGGCGCGCGTGGTCGATACCCGCCGCAGCGAGACCCGGGTGATCCAGCCCAGCCCGCGCCCCGAGACCGACCCCCTGCCGCTGCGCGCCGGGCCGGCCAAGGTGGAGCACGACATGGAGATGGCGCGGCTGGCGGCGGAGATCCACCTGCGCTCCAACCGCTACGCCAAGCGACCGAGCCGCAAGTTCGTGTCGGCCAGCACCCGGGAATACGTCTGGGCGACCTATCTGCGCGCCTGGGTGGACCGGGCCGAGCGGGTGGGCAATCTGAACTACCCCGACGAAGCCCGTCGCCGACGCCTGGCCGGCACGGTGGTGATCAACATCGGCATCCGCCGCGACGGCTCGGTGGAGCGGGCCGACATCGTGCGCAGCAGCGGCATCCCGCTGCTGGACGAGTCCGCGCTGCGCCTGGCGAGGCTGGCGGAGCCCTACCCGCCTCTGCCGAAGACCCGCGACAACCCGGACATCCTCAACGTGATCCGCACCTGGCGCTTTCTCCCGGAAGGGGCGCTGGTGGACGAGTAAGGGCGGCCGACACGGCGACCCGTCACCTGCGTCCGGATACCGCCGGATTCCCCGCAACCCGGTTCGAGTCGGACGGATCGCGCCGAACCGACGGTGCTGGACCGGATGCGGCGCAGCCGAGCGACCCGCTCAGAGCCGCTTCCAGACGAAGCCCTCGCCGCTGCGGTGGTAGACCGCGATGGCGCGCCCATAGAACGCATCCAGCGGCACCAGGCCGAAGCCGCGGCTGTCGAAGCTCGCGCCGCGATGGTCGCCCAGCACCAGGGCCATGCCCTCGGGGATGCGCAGCGGCGGCAGATCCGGGCCTCCGCCGTCGGCGAGATCCAGCTGCACCCGGCGGGGGCCGATGCGCTCGTAGGCCTGTTCAGCCGCGAGGGGATCGTGATCGATCTCCGAACGCCGGCCGTCCACCCACAGACGGCCTTGCTGCACGGCGACGGTCTGCCCTTCCACCGCCACCAGCCGCTTGATGAGCCGGGTACCGTCGAACGGCGAATCGAAGACCACCACATCGCCCGGTGCCGGCGACGAGCCTTCCGTCAGGCGGATCGAGGTGAACGGCACGCGCGCGCCGTAGGCACGCATGTCCACCGCCACCCGGTCGCCGGGCACCAGCGTGGGCTGCATCGAGCCGCTGGGCACCTGATAGTGATTGGCGAGCGTGTCGCGGGCGGCAAGCAGCAGCACAAGTGCCGCCACCAGCGGCAGCCACTCGGCGAGCAGGCGACGCGGCGTGGATGGCACGGACGACGCGGTCGGAGGGTGATCGACGGGCATGGCGATGATCTCGGAAGGGATGTCCTTCCCAGACCGGCGCCCACCGCGCGAGTTGCCATGACCGATGGCAGGGTGGCCCGCTCCCGTCGTGAGCACAGGCCGGCTCGCGCGCCTGCCCCACCCCGCTTCGATCAATGCAACGTATGTCGTCCCGAGCCAAGGACGAGGGATCTGCCATTGGCTTGCGAATGCAAGCCAACGGCGAAAAGCAGGCCCCGCGTCGCGCTCGGGGCGACAAACGATCGGCCCAGCGGATTGTCGGATCAGCGGACCGATGGCCCGATCATCGATGCCCCCGCCAGGCGGCTGCGCCGTTCAAACGCGCCCCGGCATCACCCCGCCGGCACGTAGTCCAGCGGCGCGCCCGGGCCGATCGGCAGGCCGAAGGTCACCCAGATCGCGAACAGCACGGTCCAACCGATCAGGAAGGTGATCGAGTACGGCAGCATGGTGGCGACGATGGTGCCGATGCCGGCCTTGGGCTCGTAACGCTGCAGGAAGGCGATGATCAGCGCGAAGTAGCTCATCATCGGCGAGATGATGTTGGTGACCGAGTCGCCGATGCGGTAGCCCACCTGGGTCAGCTCCGGCGAATAGCCCAGCAGCATGAACATCGGCACGAACACCGGCGCCATCAGCGCCCACTTCGCCGAGGCCGAGCCCATGAACAGGTTGGCGGTGGCGGTGAGCAGGATGAAGGCGATGAACAGCGGCACCGCCGGCAGGTCCAGCGCCTTGAGCACGTCGGCGCCCTCCACCGCGAAGATCAGGCCGAGCTGGGTCCAGTTGAAGAAGGCCACGAACTGCGCCGCGAAGAAGGTGAGCACCATGTACGAGGCCAGGGTCTCCATCGACTTGCTCATGCCGTTGATCACGTCGGTGTCGCTGCGGATGGTGCCGGCGGCGATGCCGTAGGCCACGCCGGTGGTCACGCCGTAGACGAAGATCAGCGCCACGATGCCCTTCAGGAACGGGTCCAGCGCCTTGAGCGTCTCGGTTTCGCCGGCCTTGCGCAGGAAGCCGTCGTCCGGGACCGTGCCCAGCAGCACCAGCAGGGTGACCAGCAGGCCGGCCAGCAGCGCCGCCATCAGGCCGCGCTTCTCCGCGGCGGTCATCGGCTCGAATTTCTCGCCACCGGTCTTGGTCGGCGCGTCGGGGAAGCGCTTGGCGACCACCAGTTCGGTGACCGCGGTGCCCATCAGTGCGATCACCGGGGTGGAGGCGATCATGAAATACCAGTTGGCGGCGGCATTGACCTCGTAGGCCGGGTCGATGATGCGCGCGGCCTCCTGCGACAGGCCGGCCAGCAGCGGGTCGATGGTGCCCAGCAGCAGATTGGCCGAATAGCCACCGGACACGCCGGCGAAGGCCGCGGCCATGCCGAGGATGGGGTGACGGCCGGCCGCGATGAAGATCAGGCCGGACAGCGGCACCAGCAGCACGTAGCCGATCTCGCTGGCCATGTTGGACATGATGCCGGCGAAGACCACCACGAAGGTCAGCAGGCGACGCGGCGCGGAGAGCACCAGCAGACGCAGGGCGGCGCCGATCAGGCCACTGTGTTCGGCGACGCCGATGCCGATCAGCGACACCAGCACCGTGCCCAGCGGAGCGAAGCCGGTGAAGTTGGAGATCATCCCGGTGAGGATGCGCTGCAGGCCCTCGACGGTCATGAGATTGACCGGGCGCACGTCCTCGCCGGTGGCCGGGTGCTGGACCACCAGTTCGAACAGCGAAGCGAAGCCGGACAGGAGGATCACCGCCAGCGCCATCAGCGCGAACAGGGTGGTCGGATGCGGCAGGGCGTTGCCGCCACGCTCGACGATGGACAGGAAGCGGTCGACGGCGGAACGCTGTGTGGCAGCGGGGCGCCCTGCGGGCGGTGCGGAGTCGGTCATGGGCGGCTCGGCGGAGAGGAAGCCGCATACATTGCCGAAAAAACGTCGGCAGCACACCCCCGGGCATGCGGGACAGGGATGCTGCGGCGCGTCATGCGCAGGCTCACGGGGGCGGAAAGCCCGGCGCGGGTGGCGGGAAAATCCCCATCGATTCAGAGGTTCTGCGCGTCAAGGACGGCACACTTGTGTATCGATCACGCTGGAGGTGGATCACCCGGGAGCAGACCCGGCTCGTGGCTGAGGCTGCGACATCGGCACCGTTCGACGATGGCGCTGTCCCGACGTTCCCGGAAGACCGCGGGCGGCCCTTCACGCGCTCAACGCGCCGCGGCGGCGGCACGGCTCGCCACCTGTTCCTCGAGGGTCAAGGCGACCTTGTCGCGCAGGTAGGCAGGCTCCAGCCGTTCCGGGGCCACGGTCTCGCCACGGGCGAAAGCGGCCACCGCCAGCCGGGCGAGATCGGCGGCGCGCGGAAGCGCATCCGACTGCAGCGACGCCCAGTGAAGGCCCGGCTGCGCGGTCGCTCTCGCCTGCAGCACGCCGGCCTCCGCGCCCAGACCGCTGCCAGCCGCATGCCATACGCCCGACTCCGGCAACGCGAGGATGGAAGGCGACGCCACGGTTTCGGCACCCAGCGCGCGGGCGACGACGACGCCGGAGGCCGAATCGGCGGTCAGCGCGAACCGGCCCGCATAGACCTCGTGCATGCGCGCGTCGATCACCGCCAGCACCTGACGCACACCATCGTGCTCCCCGCCCTCGCCCGCTTCCGGCACACCGGCGGCCAGGGCCAGTGCCGCCAGCGTCGAGACCGGAACCACGGGCAGATCCAGGGCCAGGGCCACGCCCTGCGCCAGCGCGACGCCGAGGCGCACGCCCGTGAACGCGCCCGGCCCGCGTCCTACCGCCACCGCATCCAGCTGCGCCCGTGCGATGCCGGCTTCGGCCAGCAGGGCCTCGGCCCAAGGCAAGGCGCATTCCGCATGCCGGCGCGGCGCGATCTCGTGTCGGTCGACGATGTGTCCGTCGACCCAGACGGCGACGGAGCAGGCTTCGGTGGAGGTCTCGAACGCAAGCAGTTTCATGCGCGCAGTGTACGGGATGGCTCGCGCGGCCTCTGGTTCGCAGCGGGAAAGCAGGCCTCTCGCTGCGCTCGGGATGACATCGGCCGGGATCGACGCTCGAGGCGGCGGACAGCGGGCCTCGTGCGTCTTCGCTCTGCCCCTGTGATGCAGCGAGCGGAGCCAGAACAAGGCCGCATGCCCCACACACGCCATCGCCCGGCCGATGACCCGGCCGGGCGATGGGAGTGCGATGCAGCGGGGTGCGGCCTGACGGCCGCGTGGCGATCAGCCGCCCTGGGTCAACGGCAGCACGCGGATTTCGACGCGACGGTTCATCGCACGGCCGCTGTCGGTCTCGTTGCTGGCGATCGGGTAGCGCTCGCCCATGCCGATCACTTCGAAACGCTGGCGCATCAGGCCCTTGCCGACCAGATAATTCGCGACCGAATTGGCGCGCTGTTCGGACAGCTTCTGGTTGTAGTCGTCGCTGCCCACGCTGTCGGTGTGGCCGCTCACCTCGACGATGGTCTGGTTGTACTCGGCCATGGTCGCAGCCACCTCGTCCAGCGCCGGGCGGAACTGCGGCTTCAGCGCGGCGCTGTTGAAGTCGAAGGTCACGCCGTCGGGCAGGTTGAGCTTGATGACGTCGCCGTCGCGGCTGACCTCGATGCCGGTATTGGCGGTACGGCGACGCAGTTCGGCTTCCTGGCGGTCCTGGTAGGCGCCGACCGAGCCACCGGCGAGCGCACCGACACCCGCGCCGACCAGCGCACGCTGGCGGCGCTCGGTGGCGTCGTCGCCGCTGAGCAGGCCGGCCGCGGCACCGATGGCCGCGCCGATCAGGGCGCCGCGCTGGGTGCGGTTGGGGTCGTTCGGGTCGTCGGTCTGACCGGTGTAGGAGGCGCAGCCGACCAGCAGGCTGGCGGCGGCGATCGCGGCCGCCAGCGGCGAGGCGCGGCGGATGGAGACACTACGGATGGAAGCAGGGATGGACTTGCGCATTGGAGGTTCCTCGTGGCACCGGGGATGGGCCGGTTCAGGTGGCGCCACGGTAGGCCCGCCAAGCTGAACAAGAAATGGGCCGGCAATCCGCCGGGTGAACCATGCGTTGCGCAATCATCGACCGTTCACGCTCGCGGCCTTCGCGCGGAGAGGTCCTCTGTCGTAGAAGCGTGGGTTTCGTCCATCCAGCGGGATGTGTTCACCTCCAGCGACAGGCTGACGCCTGCAGACGCACGAAGGCCGAATGCCCGTATCGAACGACGCGAAGCGGTCGCAGCCCAGTTGCTTCGCGGGCATCGCCGTTGTCGGTCCATGCGCAGGAGCGCGGCCAGCGGCAGGCCAGGTCGTCGCGATTGCGCCGGCAACGATGCACCGCATCACCGCCGCATCACCGCCGGGTCACCGCCGGGTCGACGGTGGTCGAATGGCAGATCGCAAGCGACGCGCCTGCAGGCATGCACTCCGGTTCGCAGCCGGCCCGGGTTTCCAGCCGCAGCGACATGCCGGGCTCGACGCGAGACTCAGCCCAGCATCGCCTCCGCCGCCACCGAATCCAGCGGGCGCTCCCAGTCGCCCATCAGCGAGAGGTACAGCAGCTTGTCGAATTCATCGCGGAAGCGGCGGGTCACCGCCTGCGGGTCGGGGATGAGCTTGGCGTCGGCGATGAGGCCGAAGTGGACCTTGCCGTTGTAGCTGAGGATCGACAGGCCCAGCCCGATGGAGCCGGTCTGCGGCACCCAGAACATCATCTCGCGGATGCGGCTGCCGGCCATGTACAGCGGCTGCTGCGGCCCGGGCACGTTGGTGGCCACGGTGGTGGCCTTGCGGCTGAACAACTCCAGCGCCAGCTCCTGCACCGCGGTGGGCGCCATGCCCAGCGCGGCCAGCAGGCCGTAGGCGACGATGGCCTGGCGCGAGGTCTTGAGCTGGTTCATGCATTCGGCCACGTGTTCCAGCCGGTGCACCGGGTTGTGCAGCCCCACCGGCAGGTCGAGGAAGACCAGGCCGAAATGGTTGCCCAGCTTGCGCGCGTGTTCCAGCGGGCGCAGGTTGACCGGCACGGTGGCGCGCAGGGTCAGGCCTTCGACCTGCTCGCCGCGTTCGAGCATGTAGTCGCGCAGGGCGCCGGCGGCGGTGGCCATCAGCACGTCGTTGACGGTGCAGCCGCAGGCGCGACCGACCGCCTTGACCTCCTCGAGATCCAGCGGCGGCGCCCAGGCCACGCGCTTGCTCACGCCGAGGCGGCCGCGCAGCAGCGAAGGCGGGTCGTCGGGCAAGGCCAGCGCGTAGACGAGCTCGCGCGCGATGTCGCCGCCCTCCTTCGCCAGCACGCCGGCGAGCGAGGGGTCCTGCACCATGCCCATGCCCTTTTCGAGCATTTTCGTGCCGAGCTTGGCGTAGCGCTCGACCGCGCCCACACGGTGCGCGACCTTGGCGCCGTCCTGCTTGAGCCAGGCCTCGGCCAGCGGCTTGGCCTTTTCGGGATGAGCGCTGGTGTCGGTCAGCGACAGCAGCACCTGCACCAGCGCGATGCCGTCGGCGTAGCTGTGATGGATGCGCGCGACCAGCGCGGACCCGCCTTCGTATTTCTCGACCAGATGGAACTGCCACAGCGGCTTGGTCTTGTCGAGCGGGCTGGACGCCAGGGCGCTGGCGAAGCGCTCCAGCGCCTTCTGGTCGGCGCGGCCGGGCAGCGCGGAGAGCCGCACGTGCCAGTCGAGATCGAAGTCGGCGTCGTCCTCCCAGTGCATGCCGGTCGGGCCTTCCACCGGCTTCATCCGGAAGCGCGAATAGTCCAGGAAACGCTTTTCGACGACCTTCCTGAGTTTCGCCAGCGTCAGGGGCTCGGCGAACATCAGCACGCCGGTGATCATCATCGGATTGGTCGGGCGCTCCATCCGCAGCCATGCGGTGTCGACGCGCGACATCGATTCGCGGCGCGGACGCCTGCGTGCTTTCGTCGTTTCGGCCATGAGCCCTCCTGCGCCCGCGAGTGAATCACGCGCGGCGTGGCAAGGTCAACGCGCTTCAGGGCCGGTCCGCGCCGCGCTCAGTCCTGTGCGTCGCCGTCGCGGCCGGTCGTGCGGTAGGCCTCGAGCGCATCCTCCCGGCCCCTGGAGAGGTCGACGATGGGCCGCGCCGGGTAGTCCGGCGCCAGTCGCGCCAGCGTGCGCGGCTCGGACCAGGGCGCGAAGCGCAGCGCCCTGGGCAATGCGCCGAGTTCCGGCACCCAGCGCGTGATGTAGGCGGCATCGGGGTCGAACTTCTCCGCCTGCGACACGGGATTGAAGATGCGGAAGTACGGTGCGGCGTCCGCGCCGGTGCCGGCGATCCACTGCCAGCCGAGGGTGTTGTTGGCGAGGTCGGCGTCGACCAGGGTGTCCCAGAACCAGCGCGCGCCCTCGCGCCAGTGGTAGCGCAGGTGCTTGCACAGATAGCTGCCGACGATCATCCGCACCCGGTTGTGCATCCAGCCGGTCGCCCACAGCTCGCGCATGCCGGCATCGACGATGGGCACACCGGTGCGGCCGTGGCGCCACGCATCGCGCCTGCCCTCCTCGACCCGCGCCCACGGGAAGTGCTCGAAACGCGGGTTGAGGTTCTGATGCGTGGTGGACGGGAAGTGGTGCAGCAGGTGATGGCCGAATTCGCGCCACCACAGCTGGCGCACGTAGGCGCCGACCTTCTGGTTGCCGCCGGAGTGGGCCTCGCGCAGCACCTGCGCGATGCGCCAGGGCGCGATCTCGCCGTGATGCAGGTGCGGGGACAGGCGCGAGGTGCCGTGATGATCGGGGCGGTCGCGTTCGTCGGCGTAGTGCAGCACCGCCGCGTCCGCGAACGCCTGCAGCGCCGCGTGCGCGCCGGCCTCGCCGGGGGTGAAGCGTTCCCAGAAGCCGGCATCCCAGCCCAGCGAGGGCGCCAGCTCCAGATGATCCAGCGCCACCCCGTGCGGGCCGTCCTCCACCTTGGGCAACTGCCCGGGCGCCTCGCGTGGCGGCGGCGGCGTCCACTCGGCGCTGGCGGATTTCCAGAAGGGGGTGAAGACCTTGTACGGGCCGCCCTGCTTCGTCGCCACCTGCCACGGCTCGCGCAGCAGCGCGCCGTTGAAACTCTCCACGTGCAGCCCCTGGCCGCGCAGCTTCGACTTGATCGCGGTGTCGCGTTTCTCGATGGCCGGTTCGTAACGGCGGTTCCAGAACACCGCCTCGGCCTCGCAGGCGGCGGCGAGGGTCTGCAGGGTCTGCAGGCTGGGGCCGTGGAACAGGCGCAGACGCGAGCCGCGTTTGCGCAGGTCGGCATCCAGCGCCTTCAGCGAGCGGTGCCGCCACGCGAGCGTCGCGCCGCCCGGCGCCCAGTCGCCCTCCTCGTCGGGCGCATGGATGTAGATGGGGATCGGGGCATAGCCCTGATCGAGCGCGGCCTGCAGCGCCGGATGGTCGGCCAGGCGCAGGTCGTTGCGGAACCAGACGAGCGCGTTGGCCATCAGCCCACCTTCACCGCAGGACGGACCGTAGTGAAGCCGCCGTCCAGGCCGACCACCTGGCCGGTGACCCAGCCGGCCTCGGACGAGATCAGGAACGCCGCCAGCTGCGCCGCGTCCTCGGCGGTGCCGTAGCGGCCCAGCGGGTACTGCGCGGCCATCGCCTTGCGCCCGAGTTCGCTGGAGACGAAGCGCGCGGTGGCCGGTGTGTCGAGCAGGCCGGGGGCCACCGCATTCACGCGCAGCCCCTGCGCGGCGAAGTCGGCCGCCAGTGAGCGCGTGAGTGCCTCCACCGCGCCCTTGGCGGCGGCCACGGCGGGGTGGTTGGCGATGCCGATGCCCGCCGCGACCGACGAAAACAGCAGCAGCGCGCCGGGGGTCTGCGGCTTCGCACGCTGCCACTGCGCGGCGTAGGCCTTGGCGAGAAAGAAGGCGGTGTCGAGATTGGCGGCGAGGCAGTCGCGGTACTGCGCCTCCGTCGTGCGCCCCAGCGGCGCGACCAGCACCGCCCCGGCGCAGTTGACCACGGCGGCAGGCGGCGCGCCGAAGTGCTCGGTGGCCGCTTGCAGCGCGTGCGCCGCGTCCTGCTCGGTGGAGACGTCGGCGACGATGCGCAGGCCCTCGGCCGCCGGCGCGCCCTCCGCACCGCGCGTCGCGAGTGCCAGCCGCCAGCCGCGTGCGTGCAGGAGGGTCGCCAGCGCGGTGGCGACGCCACCGGATGCTCCGGAGATCAGGCAGGTGGGAGATGGGGACTGCACGTCGGTCATCGCTCTCTCCGGTCGATTTGCGGGGCGGCACGGTCCTGTGCAGCGCCTGGGCCATGGTCGGTAGGACGGTCGAAGCCAGAGCAGCGGACCGTGCCTGCATCGCCATCCACCGCCACCGCAGCGGGCAGGCGAGGATCCGCTGCGAACCGGCCTGCGGCAACGCCCTCCCTGGCGCCCTGAACGGACTCTACACCGGCCTTCGGGCCAGGAGCGACAACGAGATCACGCATGGGGCGCCTCCGCAGCCGCGACATGCGATGCATCGCCGTCGTCGGCTGCAGGGGTCGCCGTCCGCGCCAGCGCCGACCGCAGGCGCGCGGCGCGCTCGCGGATCGCCTGCAGGCGCTGTTCGGAAAGCCGCTCCAGGTTGCGCCACTGCAGTGCCGCCCGCGGATGGTCATGGAAACGCGCGCGGTACCGGTCCAGGAAGTCCCAGTACAGCGTGGTGAACGGGCAGGCCTTCTCGCCGACCGCCTCGCCGGGGTCGAAGCGGCAGCCGGCACAGTGGTTCGACATGCGCTGGATGTACTTGCCGGAGGCGGCATACGGCTTCGAGACCATCTTTCCGCCGTCGGCGTACTGGCTCATGCCCAGCACGTTCGGCAGCTCCACCCACTCCACCGCGTCGACATATACCGCGAGGTACCAGGCGTGGATCTCGCGCGGGCGTACGCCCAGCAGCAGCGCGAACAGGCCGGTCACCATCAGCCGCTGGATGTGGTGGGCATAGCCGAGGTCCAGCGTCTGGCGCAGCGCGTCCTGCAGGCAGGCCATCTGCGTCTGCCCGGTCCAGTACAGGGCAGGCAGGGGCTGGTCGGCGCCCAGCGCGTTGTCGTCCAGAAACCCGGGCATGCGCAGCCAGTACACGCCGCGCACGTATTCGCGCCAGCCGAGGATCTGGCGCACGAAGCCTTCCACCGCCTCGATCGGCGCCCTGCCCGCGCGCCAGGCCGCCACCGCCGCGTCCACCGCACGGCGCGGCGAGAGCAGCTTGAGGTTCATGGCCGCCGACAGCCTGGAGTGGTACAGCCATGGCTCGCCGGCCCAGATCGCATCCTGGTATTCGCCGAAGTTCGGCAGACGGTGGGCGATGAAGTCCTCCAGCGCCTGTTCGGCGTCCTCGGGCGTGACCGGCCAGTCGAAGGCCTCCAGCCGGCCCGGATGCGCCGCGAAGCGCGCGTCGACCAGCGCCAGCACCTCGCGGGTGATCGCATCCGGCGTGAAGGCGCGCGGCGCCGGCAGCCTGCCCGGGCCGCCCTTGCCGAAACTGCCGCGGTTCTCGGCGTCGTAGTTCCAGCGCCCGCCGGCGGGCTCGCCCTCCTCCATCAGGATGTCTTCGCGCTTGCGCAGCCAGCGGTAGAAGAATTCGAGGCGCAGCTCTTTCTTGCCCTTCGCCCAGCCGGCGAAGTCCTGCGGGCTGGCGTAGAAGTGGGTGTCCTCGCGCTCGCTCCAGTCCACGCCGGCATCACGGCAGACTTTCGGCAGCGACTCGGCCAGGCGCCACTCGCCCGGACGCACGGCGAGCACGCGCTCGGGGGCGAACTTCGCGAGGTCGTCGGCCAGGGCGGCTTCGAGTGTCTCAGCGTCGTGCTCACCCAGCGCGCGGTAGTGCACGGTGAAGCTGCGTGCGCGCAGGGCATCGCGGAAATGCCGCATCGCGGCGAGGAACAGCGCGATCCGCGGCTTGCCGCTCCAGACCTGGGTGGCCTCGTGCGCCACCTCGGCCATCCACACCGCGTCGCGGTCGGGGTCGAACCCGGCGAACACGGTGGATGCGGCGTCCAACTGGTCGCCCAGCACCACGATCAGATGGCGCAGTGGGGACGCGGTGCGGGTGGAGTCCTCGGTCGGCATGGGGCCGGTTACGGGCCGGGATGCCGCTACGGATGCAGCCCCGCGCCGGGCTGCGTGCCTGCACCGCCGCCGGCATCACCGCCTGCATACAGCCTGGGGATGCGTTCGTTGAGGCCGGTCAGGATCTCGTACGGGATGGTGCCGGCGGCGGCGGCCACGTCCTCGCAGGTGATGCGCTCGCCGTCCTGGACGCCGATCAGCACCACGTCGTCCTCGTTGAACGCGGTGCCGTCCGGCCCGACGTCCACCATGAACTGATCCATGCACACCCGGCCGACGATCGGATGACGGTGGCCGCGGATCAGCACCTCGCCGCGCGAGGACAGCGCACGCGGATAGCCATCGCCATAGCCGATGGGGACCGTCACCACGCGCGTGTCCTGCGGTGCGGTCCAGGTGGCGCCGTAGCTCACCGAGTTCCCGCCCTTCACCACCTTGAAGTACACCACCTGCGAGACCAGCGACAGCGCCGGGCGCAGATCGGGCGCGGGATGGCTGGCCGGGTCGGGCAGCACGCCGTACAGCGCGATACCGGGACGCACCATGTCCAGGTGGGTTTCGGGGAAATGCAGCACGCCGCCGGAGTTGGCCAGATGGCGGCGCGGCATCGGTGCGCCGATGCGCTCGAAATGCCGGCAGGCCTCCAGGAAGCGCTCCAGCTGCAGCGCGGTCATCGGCGAGCCCGGGTCGTCGGCGCAGGCCAGATGCGAATAGATGCCGCGGAGCTCGCACCAGCGCGAAGCCGCCGCCGCTTCGATGAAGGGCCCGGCGCTGTAGCTGTGCACGCCGATGCGCTCCATGCCGGTGTCGACCTTCAGATGCACCGCCGCGCGCCGGCCCATGGCCTCGGCGGCGGCCTCGACCTGGCGCAGCTTGTCGAGCGAGGAGACGGTGATCTCCAGGTCGTGGCCGATCAGATCGTCGAGCTGCGGGCCGTACATGCCGCCCATCACGAGGATCGGGATGCGCACACCCGAGCGACGCAGCAGCATGGCCTCTTCCACGAACGCCACACCCAACTGGTCCACGCCCTGCGCCTGCAGGTGCAGGGCGACGGGCACCAGGCCGTGGCCGTAGGCATTGGCCTTGACGATGGCCATCACCGGCACCGGCGCCCGGGCGCGGATCGCGGCGAGGTTGGCGCTCAGGGCATCCAGATCGACCCGGATCCGGGTCGGGCGGCGGCTGGCTTCCGCATGCAGGCCGTTGCGGAACAGGATTGCAGTGTCGTCATCGGCCGGAGAGCGGCCGGAGGAAGCGGGAACGATGGCAGGCATCCGCCCATGGTAGAGCGTGCGGCCGCCATCGCCCACACCCGCCCAGGCCAATGTGGCCGGGCCACGGGGAGCGCCCGCTCCGTCAGCGGATGGCCGGCGCCGCCTGGTCCTGCGTCGGCAGCCGCGCCGCGTCCGGCAGCACCATCGCGGCCGGCGGCGGCTGCGACTTCAGGCTCTCGCCCACCTGCTCCATCGACGGCGCCTGGGCGATGTCCGCCCCCACCCGGACACCCGGGGACTGCCCGCCGATCCACACCTTGCCGTCCGCGAACGCGACCTCCTGCGGGTTGACCTTGGAGAAGTCGGTCATGCCCTCGCCCTTGGCGAGCAGCATCGCCTGGGCGACGGCATTGTCCGGCACCGAGGCCGGCAGGCGGTCGCGCAGTGCCTGGAAATACCCGTGGTCGGGATGCGCTGCGCTGCGCGGGTCCGCCCCATGGTCGGGCGCGCCGGGCGCGTCGGGTGCGGAGCTCTGCTGTGCGGGGCTCTGCTGTGGAGAGCCCTGCTGCGGGGACGCCTGCTGTGCGGGGCCCTGTGGCGCCGCCTCCTGCTGCGCGCCCTCGCGTTCCGGTCTGGGCCGGCTGCTGTCGGTGAAACCGGCCGGCAGACGCGCGCCGGAGAGGCCCAGCGCGTCCAGATCCACACGGATCTCCGGCGCCGGCGCCCGCGGATCCACCGACCGCGCCTCGGCCAGCGCGGCGACCTCCTCCTGCCGGATCATGCCGATGGCACGTCCGACCTCGCGCGGCGGATAGCCGTTCGCGTCGTAGAACAGCCGGCCCATCGCCTCCAGATTCTCCGGCGTGGACGCGATCTTGAGGTCCTCGCCGATCGTCAACCCCGGCCGGGCAGTGTACGTGGGCGGCGAGGCAGCGAGATCCCGATGGATGTACATCCGCATGTCGTCCGGCGAGGCGTCGTACAGATCCTTCAGCGTGGCCTGCGGGTTTCGTGCCGTGACGTAGGAAGCCAGCGTGTTGAAACCGGCGATCTCGGCGGTGGTCTCGATGCTGCGCGACGTGGCGTTGTAGGCCTGCAGCGCCTCCGTGTAATCGTGCGGCGACGGCGTGCGGGCGGTGGCCCTGGCCTGGTCGCGCAGCGTCTGGTCCTGATCGAAGATGTCCTGGCGGTTGACGCCGTGCTGGATTTCGTGGCCCAGGGTGAAGCGGATGCTGTTGGCGGCCTGCGTGCTGCGGGCCGCGTCGTCCAGCTGGTCCAGCGAAACCGCCAGCGCCCGGTGGTCGGCGTTGTAGTAGCCGAGCGGCCTGGGCCCGACGATGCCTTCGAAGGTCTCCAGGTTGCCTCTGGAGATCGATTCGAGAAGGTCCGCCCTCAACTGCGGCGTGTTCTCGATGATGGTGCGCAGGTTGGCGCCGGGGTTGGCCGTGTCCGTCCTGTGGGCGGCCTCGAACCGATCCAGCATGGTGTTCAAACGTTCTTCGGGGGTCGACATGTCCGTGTGCTCCCGGTCAGACGTAGGCTTCGACGATCGCCATCGACACGCAGGTCTGCGCATCGGCGGGATCGCGCTTGCCGCGCACGTAGACGGTCACCCCGACCTTGCCGCGGGTGAACTCCCAGTAGTCCTGCGTGTCCAGCCGGTTGCGCAGCTTGCGCGCGCTGAAACCGGCGGCCGTGAGCGGCTGCTGGAACTGTTCGATCGGCACGCAGACCGGCCCCATGTCGGCATCGGAGCCGCTCTGGTCGCTCAGTTCGAACAGCACGCGATTGGGCCGTTCGGCGGCATCCGGCGACATCGAACGCAGGCCGTAGTACCAGGTGTCGGTCAAGCGGCCGTTGATGCCGTAGTCGTTCGGATCGGCCGGATTGACCTGGACCGGCAGGCCGGTGCCGCGTCGCAGGCCGTCGGCAGTCAGGTCCTGCATGCCCTCGATAGCGAGGATGAACCCGATCAGGCGCTCGGAGAGCGACTGCGCGGTCGGCCCCGAGGGCGTGTCGAGCGTCGTGGAGCTTGCGTTCATGGCGGCATGTTCCTGGGCCGGTGATAGGGAGTCGCCGTGCACACCCGCCCCACCGGACGAAACGGGTGCGGAGCCGGTCGCGGCACAGGCCGACAGCGCGAGCGCGCACGGCAGCCACATGCAGGCGGTCCACCGATGCGGACGCAAGGCCTGCGGTGCCGGCAGGTGCCACATGCGTCGGCGCGACACGCGCATGCGGCGAAACGCCTGGAGGGCGGAAGACACGGCAGCACCCTCCCGAGTGGTCATGAAGCGTGGACACCAGGCGTGCAGAAGCAATGGGCCGCTGCGCCGTGCACCGGCGCCGCATGCGCAGCGCCCGGACGTTCACGCTAGAACACGGTCATCCGTCACACAAGCCGGCACCCGGGCTGCGGGCGGAAACGGTGGCGGCGCTGTTCAGGCCGCGTGTGCGGGCAGCAGGCTGTCGACCCCGTGACCGCGCTCTTCCAGATAGCTCAGCCACTTGCCCAGGAAGGTGTTCATGCGCAGGCGGTGGTCGAGGATCGCGGCCGGCGGCGCCTGCATGCCCAGCACGTCCTGCCAACGCCGCCCCACGTAGCAGTGCGTGGCCTCGACCTGACGCGCATCGCGGTACAGGCGCAGGTGGGCGGACGGGTCGGGCATGCCGGTGACCGGGTCGAGCAGGTCGTAGCTCAGCCGCAGCTCGTGGGTGTAGGCGTGCACGGCGATCACGTCCAGGTGCAGGTCCAGACCATCGCCGACGCTGGAGACGTGACGGCCTTCCGCGAGCCGTTCGGGCAGGAACAGCCGCTGCAGCCGCTGGTGATTCTCCGCATACAGCGCCATCAGCCAGCCGAACCGGTTGATGCGCCATTCGCTCAGGGGACGGACGAGAACTTCGGACATGGCCGCGATCCTACAGGCTCGCGGCGAAAAGCGGCAGCGTTGACGGCCCGCGCAGGAGCGGTCACCTTGGGCGCTTGCGCGGCCCGCGGGCGCGCACCGCGCCGCCGCTCAGAACATCACGCGGTGCAGGCCCAGCGTGGTCAGCACCTTGCTGGCGATTTCCTCGATCGAGGTGTAGGTGGTGCTGAGCGTGGGGATCCGCTCGGCGCGGAGCATGGCCTCCGCCGCGGCCACCTCGCGGCGGCAGGTCTCCATCTGTGCGTAGCGCGAATTGGCGCGGCGCTCCTGACGGATCTGCTGCAGGCGCTCGGGGTCGATGGTCAGGCCGAACAGCTTCGCCCGATGCGGACGAAGGCGCGGCGGCAGCCGGTCGTGCTCCAGATCCTCCTCGGTCAGGGGATAGTTCGCGGCCTTCACCCCGTGGTGCAGGGCCAGGTAGATGCAGGTCGGGGTCTTGCCCGCGCGCGAGACGCCGACCAGGATCACGTCCGCCTCGTCGTAGGTGGTGGCCACGCCGTCGTCGTGGGTCAGCGCATAGTTCATCGCGTTGATGCGACGGTGATAGGTCTCGAAATCCACCATGCCGTGGGCCTGGCCCACCCGCGACTGCCGCTGCTCGCCCAGTTCCCGCTCCAGCGGCTCGATGAACGGCGCGAACACGTCGAGGATCAGCGCGCCGCTGGCGGCCAGGATGTCGGTCAGCGCGCCGTCGACGCAGGAACTGACCACGATCGGGCGCTGGCCGGTCACCTCGGCCGCCGTGCGGATCCGCCCCGCCGCCTCGGCCGCCTTGTCCGCCGTGTCCACGAAGGAGATGCGGTCGGTCTGGAAGTCGGTGTCCGAGAACTGGGTCAACAGACTGTGCCCGATGGTCTCGGCGGTGATGCCGGTACCGTCTGACACATAGAACACCGGGCGCGACCTGGTCATGCGAGCTCCATACAAGTGATTGAATACAAATGAGTTCCAGGCAGTCGAAGGACGGCCCAGACAGGCCTGCACCGCAGCCGGACTACGATTGCCGTCGCAGAACCGGGCGATACGGCCGCCGCTTGGCCTAAAATAGCCGCTTCACTTCATCGTGTCCCCCGGCACCTGTGCCGCGCCCGCTTCGGAGACCCCACCTCTTGAACGAGAACATCCTCTGGCTGCACGCGTTGCGGCTCTCCGACCTTGCCCGCGTCGGCGGCAAGAATTCCTCGCTCGGCGAGATGATCGGCCACCTCGCCGGGCTGGGAGTGTCGGTTCCCGGCGGCTTCGCCACCACCGCCGAGGCGTTCAAGGCCTTCATCGCCCACAACGACCTGCATGCGCGCATCTACGACAAGCTGGCCACGCTCGATGTCGACGACGTGCCCGCGCTCACCGCCGCCGGTGCGGAAATCCGCGGCTGGGTGATCGACGCACCGCTGCAGGACGACCTGGACCGCGACATCCGCAGCGCCTACGCGCAGCTGTGCTCGGAGAACGAAGGGTCCGACATCGCGGTCGCCGTGCGCTCCTCGGCCACCGCCGAGGACCTGCCCGATGCGTCCTTCGCCGGCCAGCAGGAGACGTTCCTCAACGTGACAGGCGCCGACGACGTGGTGCGCAAGGTCAAGGAAGTCTTCGCCAGCCTCTACAACGACCGCGCCATCGCCTACCGCGTGCATCACGGCTTCAAGCACGAGGATGTGTTCCTCTCCGCCGGCGTGCAGCTGATGGTGCGCTCCGACGTCGGCGCCTCCGGCGTGCTGTTCACTCTCGACACCGAGTCCGGCTTCCGCGATGTGGTGTTCGTCACCGCCAGCTATGGCCTCGGCGAGAACGTGGTGCAGGGCGCGGTGAATCCCGACGAGTTCTACGTCTACAAGCCCACCCTGCAGCAGGGCAAGCCGGCGATCCTGCGCCGCGCGCTGGGCAGCAAGCAGATCCGCATGGTGTATTCGGACACGCCCGGCGAGCGCGTGCGCAACGAGGACACGCCGTCCGAGCTGCGCAACCGCTTCTCGATCACCGACGCCGATGTGCACGAGCTGTCGAAGCAGGCGCTGACCATCGAGACGCACTACGGCCGGCCGATGGACATCGAATGGGCGAAGGACGGCATCACCGGCAAGCTCTTCATCGTCCAGGCGCGCCCGGAAACCGTGAAGTCGCGCGCCCACGCCACCCAGATCGAGCGCTATTCGCTGGAGAAGCGTGGTGAGGTGGTCGCCGAAGGCCGCGCCATCGGCCACAAGATCGGCAGTGGCGTCGCGCGCGTGGTGCGTTCGCTGGCCGACATGAACCGCGTGCAGCCCGGCGACGTGCTGGTGGCCGACATGACCGACCCCGACTGGGAACCGGTGATGAAGCGCGCCGCGGCCATCGTCACCAACCGCGGCGGCCGCACCTGTCACGCCGCGATCATCGCCCGCGAGCTGGGCGTGCCCGCGGTGGTCGGCACCGGCAACGCGCTGGAGCTGATCGCGGACGGCAGCGAGGTCACGATCAGCTGCGCCGAGGGCGACACCGGCTTCATCTATGCCGGCGCCCTGCCCTTCGAGCGCATCGTCACCGACCTGGGCAACATGCCGCCGGCGCCGCTGAAGATCATGATGAACGTCGCCAACCCCGAGCGCGCGTTCGATTTCGCGATGCTGCCGAATGCCGGCATCGGCCTGGCCCGGCTGGAGATGATCATCGCCAGCCACATCGGCGTGCATCCCAAGGCCCTGCTGGACTACGCCAGCCAGGACGCCGAAACCCGGCGCAAGATCGACGCGCGCATGGCCGGCTACGCCAGCCCGGTGGACTTCTACGTCGATCGCCTGGCCGAAGGCATCGCCACCATCACCGCCTCGGCCGCGCCGAACCCGGTGATCGTGCGCCTGTCGGATTTCAAGTCGAACGAGTACGCCAACCTCATCGGCGGCGCGCGCTACGAGCCGCACGAGGAGAACCCGATGATCGGCTTCCGCGGCGCGTCGCGCTACATCGACCCGTCCTTCCGCGACGCCTTCGCGCTGGAGTGCCGCGCGGTGCGCAAGGTGCGCGAGGAGATGGGCCTGACCAACTGCTGGGTGATGATCCCGTTCGTGCGCACCCTGGAGGAAGGCCGCAAGGTCATCGAGGTGCTGCGCGAGAACGGCCTCGTGCGTTCCAGCGAAAGCGGGAACACGAACGACCTGAAGATCATCATGATGTGCGAAGTGCCGTCGAACGCGCTGCTGGCCGACGAGTTCCTGGACATCTTCGACGGCTTCTCCATCGGCTCCAACGACATGACCCAGCTCACCCTGGGCCTGGACCGCGACTCGGCCATCGTCGCCGACCTGTTCGACGAGCGGAATCCGGCGGTGAAGAAGATGCTGTCGATGGCCATCCAGGCCGCCAAGCGCAAGGGCAAGTACGTGGGCATCTGCGGCCAGGGCCCGAGCGACCACCCGGATCTCGCCGAGTGGTTGATGGCCGAAGGCATCGAGTCGGTGTCGCTCAATCCCGACACGGTGGTCGACACCTGGCTGCGTCTTGCGAAGGTGAAATCCTCCGGCTGACCCGCCATCGTGCGTATCGCATGGATCACCTGCGATGCGCACGGAAACTCATCGGCCGGCATGCGCACGGCCTCGCGAAACACAGCGTGACTCCATCGCGACACGCGGCTTTGTTACATTCGCCTCATGTACGAACGCTGGATCGATTGGTTGAACGAACGCGACTGGCCAGCCCTGCTCAGCGAGTGGGGCCTGCGCATCGTCGCGGGCCTCTTTCTGCTGTACCTGGGCGCGCGCCTCTCGCGAAAACTCTCGCGCCTGTCGGAAGCGGCGCTCCTGCGGGCGGGCGTGGATCCGACTGCGGCGATGTTTCTGCGCAAGCTGGTCTACGTCGGCCTGCAGGTGGTGGCCATCCTCGCGGTGCTGCAGGTCTTCAACGTGCCGGTCAGCTCCGCATTCGCGGTGCTCGGCGCCGCGGGCCTGGCGATCGGTCTTGCGTTGAAGGACTCGCTCTCGAACGTGGCGTCGGGCGTCGGTCTGGTGACGCTGCGTCCGTTCAAGGTGGGCGATGTGGTCACCATCGCCGACATGACCGGCAAGGTCGAGTCGGTGAGCATCTTCCAGACCGTGCTGCGCGGCACGGACAACCAGACCATCACCCTGCCCAATAGTCTGATCACCACCGCGCCCATCATCAACCTGACGCCCGGCGCGATGCGCCGCATCGAGCTGGTGATCGGCATCGATTACGGCGACGACATCGAACTGGCACGGCGCACCGCGCTGGAGGTCATCCATGCCGACGAACGCGTGCTGCCGGAGCCCGTTCCCGATGTGCTGGTCTACAGCCTCGGCGCCAGCGGCGTGGATCTCGGCATCCGCTGCCATGTCTCCAACGAGGATTTCTTCCTCACCAAGTGCCAGCTGCAGGAACGCATCAAGCTGGCCTTCGATGCCGCCGGGATCAGCATCCCCTTCCCGCAGCAGGACATGCACCTCTACCTGCGCGGGCCGGATGGGCAGCCGGTGGATGCGGGAAAGGCGCTGGCACGCTGAGCCCGCTTTCCCGTCTCGCCTTCGACGCAGCCGCATTGCGCGCTGCATGCGTGCAGTCCGGTACTGCTGTTTCGAAAATATCCGCTTCGAAGAACATCCGCTTCGAAGAACATCCGCTTCGAAGAACATCCGCTTCGAAAAGCAGCCGCTCCAAGAACATCTTGAGAACAAGCCTCGATCGCCGCAGTCCAAACGCGGCGCTCAGACGTCCAGCGCCTGCACCTCGGCGAACGCACCCATGAACTGCCGGTAATGGCGCAGTTCGGCGATCGAATCGCGCACGTCGCTCAGCGCGGTATGCGCGGATTCCTTCTCGAAGCCCACCAGCACCTGCGGCGCCCAGCGCCGGGCCAGCTCCTTGAGGGTGCTGACGTCGAGATTGCGGTAATGGAAATGCCGCTCCAGCTCGGGCATGAGCCGATGCAGGAAGCGGCGGTCCTGGCAGATCGAGTTGCCGCACATCGGCGAGGCCCGCGGGCCGACCCACTGGCGCAGGAAGTCCAGCGTGCGCCGTTCGGCTTCGGCCATGCCCACACCCTCTTCCAGCACCCGACGCCACAGGCCGGACTTGCCGTGCTGGTTGCGGTTCCAGTCGTCCATCGCCTCCAGCGCCGCGAGCGGATGCGCGATGGCCAGCTCCGGGCCCTCGGCCAGCACGTTGAGCTGCGCGTCCGTCACGACAGTGGCGATTTCGAGGATGGAATCGCGGTCGGTGTCGAGCCCGGTCATTTCCAGGTCGATCCAGATCAGGCGGCCCTCATCGGAGCCGTGGGCCAAGAAAGCAGCGGTGTCGGCGGCCATGCGTCTCGCGCGTGCGATGGGAAAGCCGCATCATAGCCCAGCCCTCCGCAGATCCCGCATACGCCATGTCGCCGATCAACCAGCTCGACCACCACACGGTGCTGAGCGCGATGCTCGCCCCCGCCCTGCTGATGGCCGCCACCGGCTCGCTGCTGGTGTCGGCCAATGCCCGTCTGGCACGGGTCGTCGACCGCCTGCGCGGGCTGATCGCCGCCTGGGCACACGATGCACCCGACCGCAGCGAGCGCGAAGCGCAGATCCACCACCACCGCATACGCTCGCGACTGGTGCTGCGCGCCTGCTGGCTGCTGTATGCGGCGCTGGGCTGCTTCGTCGGCACCAGCCTCGGGCTGGCGGCGGATGTGCTGCTGGGCTTCCGCCTGGGCGCGGTGCCCACCCTGCTGGCTGTGCTGGGCATGCTTTGCCTGCTGCTGGCCTCGGTGGCGATGGGCCGCGAAGTGAGTCTGTCGGTGCGCAGCTTCGATGCCGAACTCGACCAGGAGCTCGCGCGGCGACGCGGCTGAAGGCGGACCGACGTCCGCGAATCCCGGTGCTTCGAGCGGGCTGTCAGGGCGCTGACACGCTTGCGACCAGCGCTGTACAGTCGTCATCCCCCTCACGTCCGTTCCGTTCCCATGCCGCCTGCGCAGTATGTCCTGACCTTCTCCTGCCCCGACCGCCCGGGCATCGTCCATGCGGTGTCCGGACATCTGTCGGTGCAGGGCTGCAACATCCTCGAGTCGCAGCAGTACAGCGACCCGGACAGCGGCCGCTTCTTCATGCGTACCGTGTTCGCCCCGGCCGGCGACAGCGCGTCCGACGCGGTCTCGGAAACCGCGCTGCGCGCCGGTTTCCAGGCTCTGGGCGAGCGCTTCGGCATGGACTGGGCGGTGCGCGACCGCCGCCAGCGCAAGCGCGTGTTGCTGATGGCCTCGAAGTTCGACCACTGCCTCGCCGACCTGCTCTACCGCTGGCGCCTGGGCGAGCTGCCGATGGACATCGTGGCGGTGGTGAGCAACCACCCGCGCGAGACCTACCGCCACCTGCAGCTCGATGGAGTGCCCTTCCATCACCTGCCGGTGGCCGCGTCCAACAAGGCCGAGCAGGAGGCACAGCTGTGGGCACTCGTCGAGCGCACCGGCGCCGAGCTGGTGGTGCTGGCGCGCTACATGCAGATCCTCTCCGACACCCTGGCCGCGAAACTGGCCGGTCGCTGCATCAACATCCACCACTCCTTCCTGCCGAGCTTCAAGGGCGCGCGCCCGTACCACAGCGCCCATGCGCGCGGCGTGAAACTGATCGGCGCCACCGCGCACTTCGTCACCGCCGACCTCGACGAAGGCCCGATCATCGAGCAGGACACCAAACGGGTGAGCCACCACGACACGCCCGAGGACATGATCCGGATCGGTCGCGACATCGAGCGTCGCGTCCTCGCGCGCGCGGTGCGCGCCTGGCTGGACGACCGCATCCTGCTCAACGGCGGGCGGACGGTGGTGTTTTCGGTGTAGGCCGAATCGACTCGAGATTTCATGTCATCCCGAACCTGCACAGCCGGTGAGGGACCTGCTCTTCATCGACTGGAACGAGCGGCGGCGGATCGAGGCCATGTGCACGCACGCCGACAGCAAAGCAGGGTCCCCCGCTGCGCCTCGGGATGACAATGCACTCGCGCGATAGATGTGCACCGCGCACAGCGCACCCGTCGCTCAACCCAACGGCGTCAACCCCGCCTCGCCGCGCAGGAACACCTCCGCCGACAGCGGCCGCGCCGCCTCGCGATGCATCTTGCCGGCCAGCGCACGGAGCTGCGCAACGGCGGCGGCATCGGCGGAATCGCAGAACACCAGCAGGTCGTGCCCCGGCACCGTCACCGCGGGCTGGCCGTGCATGTGCTCGCACTCGCGCACCCAGAAGTCGTCGAACAACAGCAGCGAGGCCTCGTAATTGCCGTCGGCCGTCGCCATCGCCAGCTGCGGCCCGCGATGCACCTCGATCCGCGGCAGCAGCCCGCGCAGATTGCGCACCGCATGCGCGCGCAACGCCTCACGCGCGATGCCGAATTCGTCCAGCTCCTGCGGCGACAGGTAGGCGATGTTGCTCGGCATGTCGATGGCATACACCACCACCAGCCCGCCACCGAGCGGCTCGAACACGTTGTCCTGCACCTCGCCGTCGCTGCGCATCGCCTGCATCGACACCCGCAGCTGATCGAGCCAGTCCTCGGCCTTGACCATCGGCACCACCCGCTCCGCACTGCGCTCCAACCCGCCCGCGGCCTCCGCATACGCCTGCAGGAAGCGCTCCAGCACGTCCTCGCGCTCCTCCCCGCGCGCCCGGCAATACATGCGGTAGGCGTTGTCCAGAAACACCCGCTGCTCGCCCTCCGCCGTCGCGCGCACCACCAGCTCCATTTCCCCCGCCGTCTGGATGTCGCTGCCCAGCACCCGCTCACGCAACCGCGCGAGCACCATGGCGGTGAACGCCTCGGGCGACGGCGCGTCGGAACGGGGGCGAAACAGGCCGCGCAATGTCGAGAGGAAACCGGTCATGGGCCAGGCGGGACAGTGGACGAGTCTGGATGGTAGCGCGCAGGCGCAGGCCGCGACCGATTCAGGCCAACACATCGGCGGTGAAGACACATCCCTGCACGGCATCGAGACGGAAGCCCGCTGCAGCCGTCCCTCGGCTGCGACAGTGTCGCTGCGATCACATTGCCCGGGCTATTCCGCCGCCGCTTCCAGCGCATCCGCCAGGCGCTCGACGGCGATCACCTCCATCCCCTTCACCGCACCGGCGCGCGGCGCATTCGCCTTGGGCACGATGGCGCGCTTGAAGCCGTGGGTGGCGGCTTCTTTCAGGCGTTCTTCGCCGTTGGGCACGGGGCGGATTTCGCCGGAGAGGCCGATCTCGCCGAACGCGATGGTTTTTTCGGCCAGCGGGCGGTCGCGCAGGGACGAGAGCACGGCGAGCAGGACCGGCAAATCGGCGGCGGTTTCCTGCACGCGGATGCCGCCCACGACATTCACGAACACGTCCTGGTCGCCGACCATGATGCCGCCGTGGCGGTGGAGCACGGCGAGCAGCATCGCGAGGCGGTTCTGTTCGAGGCCCACGGCGACGCGGCGCGGGTTGGACAGCGGCGAGCTGTCGACGAGCGCCTGCACTTCGACCAGCAGCGGGCGGGTGCCTTCGCGGGTCACCATCACGCAGCTGCCGGGCTGCTGCGCGCTGCCGCCGGACAGGAAGATGGCGGACGGGTTGGGCACTTCGCGCAGGCCCTTGTCGGCCATCGCGAATACGCCCAGTTCGTTCACCGCGCCGAAGCGGTTCTTGAAGGCGCGCAGCACGCGGAAGCGGCTGCCGCCGTCGCCTTCGAAATACAGCACGGCGTCGACCATGTGTTCGAGCACGCGCGGGCCGGCGATGCCGCCTTCCTTGGTGACGTGGCCGACCAGGAAGATGGCCGTGCCGGTTTCCTTGGCGTAGCGCACCAGACGCGCGGCGCTTTCGCGCACCTGGCTGACCGAACCGGGCGCGGCGGTGAGGGTTTCGGTCCAGAGGGTCTGGATGGAGTCGGCGACCAGCAGACGCGGTTTGGTCTGCGCGGCCTGTTCGAGGAGGCGCTCGACGCAGGTCTCGGCCAGCACGCTCAGGCCGTCCAGCGGCAAGTCCAGGCGCGCGGCGCGGCCGGCGACCTGGCCCAGTGATTCCTCGCCGGTGACGTACAGGCCGGGC
>CBFGMS010000020.1:0-58136 GCA_965649985.1 uncultured Gammaproteobacteria bacterium
AACGGACGACCTACCGCTTACAAGGCGGTTGCTCTACCAGCTGAGCTATGCCGGCGACGACGGGCACGCGGAGTGCCTGGAAGTCATGATGGTGGCCGACGGCCGCGCTGCGGAAGCGCTGGGTGGAGATGTCGGCGGGCCGCGGGGCGGCGAGCGCGCATTCTAGCAGGCCGTGCCTGCGGGCCGTGACGTCCCGGTTCAGGCTCAACGTGCGGGTGGGCAGTCGCCGGGACGTACGTCCGGGCCGCCTGCCGCAGTGCGGATGGCCGCGGGTTGCGCGTCGGCCTCGGCGACGATGTCCACCCAGTACTGCGGTCTGGCATCGCCCAGGGCCTCGGCGCGCGCGGGGAAGCCTGCCGCCTGGAGCGTGGTCGCGTGCTGGCGGGCGCGGTCTTCGCTGCTGAAGCGTCCCAGTGCGATCGCGTGGGCGTCGGCACCCTCGCTCACCACGAAATAATCGGTGAAGCCTGCTGCGCGGATGCGGTCGGCCATGGCCTTCGCCGCCCCGGCATCGGCTGCGGGCGGCACGATCACGCGCCAGCCTCGGCCGGAGGCAGGTCGCGTCTCGCTGCTGCGCATGGTGCTGGCATAGGGGCGCAGTGCGGGCAGGGCGGCGGTGCGCGCGAGTTCGTCCGGGTAGGGGCCGATGCGGTAGCAACGCGACGCCGGGGGCGTGGTTTTGGGGGGCTCGGGAGCAGGGGGCTGCGCCGCGGAGGGTTCCTCGGCGGGTGGCGCTGCCGCAGTGGCGGGTGCCTGCTCCGGCACGGCCGGTGCGGGCGGTGCGTTCTCTCGTGCGGTCGTGGGGGGCGGTGTGTCGGCGACGGCCGCTCTGGCGGGCGTTTCGACAGGCGGCCTGTCGACTTCCTGCAGCAGCCGCAACTGCGCGATGCCGGTGGGCAGATCGTCCTCGTCAGCGCGCGCAGGCGGCTCCGGACGCCAGATCCACCAGGCGGCCACGCCCAGATTGAGCACGACGAGGACGACGATCAGGGCACGGGTCAGCATGCGGGCATTGTATGCGGCGTCTTCACGCCACCGCGCCTGTTGCCGCGGGGGCGGTGGCGGCCGCCCAGGCCGCGATGCCCTCCAGCACCAGGCTGTCGGCGTGTTCGGCGCCGTCCGGTGTCTGCGCCAGTGCCGCCACACCGCCGCCGTGCAGCAGCAGCCGAGGCATGGCGCCGAGCAGGGTGGCGGCATCGCCGCGTGCGCGCTCGATCAAGGCCAGCGCGGCGCCATCGCAGCCCGAGCGCAGGGCGTCGGGCGTGGTGTCGGCGAAATCGCGGAAGGTGCCGCCGACCTCGGGCAGGTGCGCTACGCGTGCGTGCAGACTGGCGCGCATGAGGGCGGGCGAGGGTGCGATGCGTCCACCGCGGTGGCAGCCTTCGTGGTCGATCAGATCGAGGGTGAGCGCCGTGCCGATGCCCACCACTAGCCATGGTCCGGGCCCGCGCGTGCGGGCGGCGAGCATCGCCAGGAAGCGGTCCACGCCCAGCGAAGCGGGCTCGGCATAGGCGATGCGCAGCCCCGCCAGCGCCGGCAGGGTGCAGGGCCGGACGATGCGGCCGCAGCGCGCGCCCAGCGCGTCGAGCAGGCGCACGCGCAGCGCAGGCGCGGCGACGCTCGCGACATACGCGGCCTCGCAGCGCTCGGGCAGGGCGGCCTCGAGCGCGGTCTCGAAGTCTGTGCCGTCATGGCCGACCGCGACCACCGGGCCGGGCCGGCCCTCGGCACCCAGCGGCGCGCACTTGAGCCGGCTGTTGCCGAGATCGCACAGCCAGATGCCGCTGCGCTCGGCAGACGAAGGAGAGGCGGGAGTGGTGGCCGGCTGTTCGCTCATGGTGTGTTCGGTCATGGTGTTTCCGTCGCTGCGTCCATCGCCTGCGTGCCGGCCGCGCGCACGCTGACTTCACCGGCGTGAAGCGTGCGCACATCGCCGGACGCGAGCCTCAGCCGCAGGGCGCCGCCGGGGTCGATGCCTGCGCCGACGCCGGTGAGTGTCTCCGCCCCGAGCATCGCCTGCACCTCGCGCCCCGCGAGCGCGTCCAGCGCGGCGAAGGCCGCGGCATGGGCCTGCAGGCCGTCGCGCTCCCACGCATCGAGCACGGGCAGCAATGCGGCGAGCACGGTGGCGGCCACCGATTCGCGCGCCGGCAGCCCGTCACCAAGCAGTCCGGACAGGTCGCACCACGGCTGGTCGATGCCGGCGGCGGCGTCGGCCGGCATCCGCAGGTTCAGCCCGAGCCCGACCACCGCGCGGCAGCCGGCGGCGTCGCCTGCGGTGTCGATGCGTCCGGCTTCGACCAGGATGCCGCCGAGCTTGCACAGCCCGCCGTCGCTGCCGGTCACCACCAGATCGTTCGGCCACTTCAGGCGTACGGGTTGGGCGCCGAGCGCATGCAGTGCCTCGGCCGTGCGCACGCCCACTGCGAGCGTGAGCGGCGCCAGCGCCGCCAGCGGGCATGCGAAGCGCCGCGACAGCGACAGATAGAGATTCGCCCCCGGCGGCGATGCCCAGACCCGTCCGGCCCGGCCACGGCCGGCGCTCTGGCAGTCGGCCAGCAGCACCGCGGTGCCGCGCTCCGGCGCGGGCCGGCGCAGCAGCTCGGTGTTGGTGGAGTCGATCTGTGCGACGCACTCCAGCTGCGCCAGCAGCGTATGCACCGGGGCAGGCAGCGCCTCCACGATGCGCGCGGCGTCCAGCCCCGCCTCCACGGCGGCCAGGGGATCCTCGAAGCGATTCATGTGCGTCGACGCGCCCGGTGCAGCAGCCGTGCCTTGTCGAAGCGTGCCTCGGTGCCCGCGCGCATGCGCTGCAGGTTGCCGCGATGGGTGTACAGCAGCAGCAGCGCGATGCCCGCGCAGACCCAAGGCCGCAGCGGTTCGGCGGTATCGGGCAGCAGCAGCGCGGCAGCGGCCAGCGTCAGGCCGGCCAGGATCGTGCTCAGCCCGGCATAGCCGCTGAGGATCAGTGTGAGGATCCACAGCGCCAGCAGCACCGGCGCGATCTGCGGCCACAGCACCACCACGCCGCCCACCGCGGTGGCCGCGCCCTTGCCGCCGCGGAACCCGTGCCAGAGCGGCCACACATGCCCGAGTGTGGCGGCCAGGGCGGCCCCCCAGCCCAGGGCCTGCGCCTGTGCCGGCTCGACCCACTGCGCGGCCTGCAGCGCCAGCCATGTCGCCAGCGCACCCTTGCCGATGTCGATGGCGATGGTGCCCAGCGCGAAGGCCGTGCCCTGGGTGCGGAAGGCGTTGGTGCCGCCGGCATTGCCGCTGCCGAGCGTGCGGATGTCCACCCCGCGCAGACGGCCGAGCATCAGGCTGCCCGAGAGCGAGCCGAGCAGGTAAGCGAGCAGGAGCGCGCAGACGGCGATGGCGATGTTCACGTGTCCACCTTCACGCAGCGTCCGTGGATGCTGTTCGGGCCGATCCAGCCGTTGATGTAGCCCTTGTTGTTGCCGATCTGGAAGCGTGGCCCCTGGATCGCCTTGATCAGATGCAGATACTCGGCGCCGCGTACCCTGCACAGGACGATATCGTCGACCCGCAGCGTGGAGGCGTCGACGACCGGTTCCACCGTGCACAGCTGGCCGGATTCGATCCGTCCGGTCATCGACTCCCCACGGGGGCGGAAGGCGACGGTTTCGCCGCGTTTCAGCTGTTCGATGTAGGCGCTGGCCCAACCCATGCGGTCATGCTCGATGCGTTCGTGACCCGCGCATCATCCCGCAAATGGCTGCACCGCCACCACCAGTGTCCCGCGCCCGGCGTGGGCGCCGATGGCCGGGCCGGTTTCGACCAGATGGATCGCCTCAATCTCGCAGCCCTGCGCCTGCAGGCGCTCGCGCACGGCCGCGAGCAGGCGCATGCCGTCCTCCAGCGCGTCGCAGTGGCCCACCAGCACCCGAAGCCGCAGCGGCGTGCCGCGGGGCAGGGCGAGGGCCTTGCGCAGCGGCCGGGCGACGCGGCGGGCGACGTAGCGCGCGAAGGCCTCCGGCGCCCTGGCCTTGGCGATCAACCCGCCTGCCACGCCCAGGCGGCCGTCCGGCTTCACCTTCGCGATCGGGGTGAGCCCGGTCAGGCGCACCGCCGGCCCGGCCCAGGCCGGGATGCGGCCGCCGCGCACGGCGTGGGCGATATCGCGGGCCATCGCCCAGGTCAGGGTGAGCGGGCGCAGGCGTTCGAGTTCGGCCAGCACCTCGCCTGCATCGGCGCCCGCTTCGGCCAGTTCGGCCGCACGCCACGCCAGCAGGGCCTGGCCAGCCGCCGCGTTGCGGGTGTCGAAGACGTGCACGTCGTGGCCACCGCCATGGGCGGCCGTACGTCCCGCCGCATGCTCCGCCGACTGCAGGGTGCCCGAAATCGCCCGCGCCAGGCCCACATAGACCACCGCCTCGTGATGCGCGGCGAGGAATTCGAAGCCGCGACGGAAGTCGCCCGGCGGCGGCTGGCTGGTGCGCGGCAGTTCCTGCGAGGCGGCCATGCGGCGGTAGAACTCGGCGGTGCCGAGCCCGATCTTGTCCAGATAGTCGCGGCCGTCCAGGTTCACCCGCACCGGGACCACATGCACCGCGAACCGTTCGGCCACAGCCTCCGGCAGGTCCGCCGCGCTGTCGACCAGCACCGCCACGCGCTGCGCGCGCGCGACGCTGCGCGACTGCAGCAGCATGTCGTCGGCCTTCATCGCCTCGACCGCGCCGAACTCCGCGCAGCGGTCGAACAGTGCCTGCGGCGCGGCCACATGCGCATGCACCCGCAGCCGGGTGCCGCCGCCGGCCAACACCACCGAATCGGCGCCGATGGCCTCCAGCGCGGCCCGCAGGCCGTCGCGGTCGATGCCGTCGGACCGGCCGTCGCGCAACACCAGGCATTCTGTGCACCAGCGACGCGCGGGGTCGACCGCATCGAGGCCATGTGGTGCATGGCCAGGCCCGCCGTGCGCGTGATCCGGGTGGTCTTCGGCCTCGTTGGCGGCAGGCGGCGCGCCGCGCATGCGCACCGCGCGCGGCCCGCCCTCGATGTAGTCGGCGATGCCTTCGAGCAGGTCGACGAAGCCCTGCGCGCCGGCATCCACCACGCCGGCGCGCTGCAGCAGCGCCATCTGTTTCGGGGTGTCGGCCAGCGCCTGGCGGGTGCGCCCGAGTGCGCGCCTGAAGCCGGCACGCGGGTCCTGCACCTCCACCGCGGCCTCCTGCATGGCATCGGCGAAGCGGTCGATGACGCTGAGGATCGTGCCTTCCACCGGCTGCGCGAGCGCGCCGCGGGCGCTGACCGCGCCGTGGCGCACGGCCATGGCGAGCGCCTGCGCATCGAGGACCGGCCGGCTGCGCGCATGTTCCGCCACCCCGTGCAGGAACTGGGCGAGGATCGCGCCCGAATTGCCGCGGGCGCCATCGATGGCGGCATCGCCGATGCGCCGCAGCAGTTCGCCGATGTGGCGGCTGCGGCGATGCAGCGCATCGTTCAGCACGCTGCCGAGGGTCGACGCCAGGTTGTTGCCGGTATCGCCGTCGGCCACGGGGAAGACGTTGATCCGGTTGAGGCCGTCGCGGTCGGCGATCACCCGTCGGGCCCCTGCGATCAGCGCACGGCGCAGGGTCGGCGCGGTCAGTGCCGGGGCAGGGGTGGCCGTGTCGGGCCGCGGGTGGGGGTCGGAGACGGGTGGATGCACGCCGCGAGTCTGCCGCAAGTCGGCGATGGACTCGTGCTGCGCTGCAGCAGTCGGCAGATGCGCGTCGCATTCAGGTATCGCGCCCGGAGATCGCGCTATAGTCCGGAAGTTGACCGCCCAAGGGTTACCGGCATGCACCGCGTCGCCAACGCTTCGCTCCTCCGCCCGCTCGCCCTGCACCGACCGCTGCTCGCCTGCGCCGCATTTGCATTGGCACTCGCAGCCGCTCCGGTCGTCGCCCGCACCTCCCCGATCCCGGCGGACACGCCGTGTCTGGATGCCGACTGCGCCGACAACGAGGCCACCGCTCCCGACGCGCCCAAGTCCACCGGCACCGACAGGCGCGCCACGCCCTCGGCCACGCGCCCGGCCAAGCCCGGCAACACCCGCGCCAACGCGCCGCGCAAGCCCCGTTGGCACCGTTACCTGCCCGGGATGTATCGCTGAGCAGGGCGCGCTGAGTCGGCCGGCCTGAACCGGCGTGGTTCAACATCGGTGTTTGAACCCGCCTGATTCAACAAGGTCTGGTTCAAAAGGTCTGGTTCAAAAGGTCTTTTTCAAGAAGCAGGTTCAACAAGCCGCTTCGAAACAACGGGTGCGAACAACAGGTCGGCGTGTCCGGCGCCGCTGCTCTGCCCCCCTCAGTCCTTCCACTCGTTCCCGTTTCCGCGACGCAGGCCGCGGCACTCCCGCGGCGTGCCGTCGTGGCGTCCGTAGCATGGCGGCAGCCCGGCCCTGCGATGTTCGAACGACCATCGCGTATACCTGCAGGCCTTGGCTCCGGGCCGCGCAGTGTGGTGTGCTTGGCGCCATGCGCTGGATACGTGACCTGATCGCTCCCTCATCCCGTCTGCCCGAAGCCGCGTGGGAGGCGGCGCTCGCGTGCCTGCCCTGGGCGGCCGGCTTGGATGCCGCTCGCCGCTCGCGCCTGCGCGTGCTGGTCGATGCGTTCCTGCGCCGCAAGGCAATCACACCGGTCGCAGGACTGGAGCTCTCCGCCGACGAGCGTCTGCTGCTGGCGACGCTCTGCTGCCTGCCGTTGCTCGAATTCGGTGAACAGGGCCTCCACGGATGGTCCCAGCTCATCGTCTATCCCGAGGCCTTCCGCACCCGGCGCGAGCACATCGACGCCGCCGGCGTGATGCACGAATGGGAGGACGAACTGATCGGCGAAGCCTGGGATGCCGGCCCCCTGATCCTGTCCTGGGCCGATGTGCGGGCCGATCTGGAGGACCCGTCTGCAGGCTTCTGCGTGGCGGTGCACGAGATGGCGCACAAGCTCGATGCGCTCGACGGCGCGATGGACGGCACTCCGCCGCTGCCGCGCGCGTGGCAGCTCGAATGGGCGGCGGATTTCCAGCGCAGTTACGACGCGTTCTGCGCCGAGGTGGATGCCGGCCGCGAGACCGCCATCGACCCCTATGCCGCGGAGGCGCCGGAAGAATTCTTCGCGGTGTGCAGCGAATACCACGTCAGCGCGCCGGACCAGCTGCGCGCCGCCTTTCCCGAGGTCGCTGCGCACCTGCGGCGGTTCTACGGCGACTTCGCCGCCTGAACGCGCCTCCGGCGATCACCCGTGGCTGCGCTCCGCATCGCGGTTGGGCGGGGAGTGCACGTTCAGCCATCGAGGCGGTTCACTCCGCCAGTTCGCGCGGCCCCGGGTGCAGGATCCTGTCGATCCGCTGCGGCTTGACCTCGCCGACCTCGCGTCCGTCGCTGGCCAGGATCACGTAGTCCGCGCAACCGTCGGTATCGGGCCTGCGGAAGCCCACGATCACCACGGAGTCGCCGTCGCGGAAGCAGCGCATGTAACCATGGCTGTCTGCCTTCAGCTGCACCACCGTGCCGACCTGCAGCCGTCGGCCCTCGCCGACCATCGCCACGAAGCGCGGTCTGCACAGCAGATGGGTGTAGCCGAGGAACGAGCCGATATCGACACGGCTGTCGTCGTCGGGCATGGCGGCCACTCCTGTCCGGATCCACTCCGGTCAACGCCGAGCGTACCGTGAGACGGCCAGTGGCGATGACAGTGCGCCCGCAGTGCGGCCCAGTGCGGGCGCCGGTGGCATTCGGTCCGCAGGCCCGGTCAGAGCCCCGGAGGCAGGATCACTTCGAACTTCGCCCCGCCGTATTCGGCTGAGGCGCCCACGTGCAGCTCGCCCCGGTAGCTGCGCACGATGTCCTGCACGATCGCCAGGCCGATGCCGTGCCCCTGCACGCGCTCGTCGCCGCGGACGCCGCGTTGCAGCACCAGTGCGATCTTCTCCTGCGGGATGCCGGGGCCGTCGTCTTCGACCGTGATGGTGAGGCCCGGTCGCCGGTTGGCTGCGGTCGGTCCGGAGCGCGTGGTCAGCAGCACGCGGGAACCGGCCCATTTGAAGGCGTTTTCCAGCAGGTTGCCGAGCAGTTCCTGCAGGTCCCCGCGCTCGCCATGGAACCGCGCGTCCGCGTCCAGTTCGAACTCGCACAGCACGCCCTTGGTCGCGTAGACCTTCTCCAGCCCGCGCACGATGTCCTCGGCGGTGGACTGGATCTCGATCGGGGCGGCGAACAGCGTATGTCCCGAGGCCGCGGCGCGGCGCAGCTGGTAGCCGACCAGGTCGTTCATCCGCTGCAGCTGTTCGTCCAGCTCCTGCCGCAGTTCGACATCGCCCGCGCCGCTGTCCATGCGCGCGCGCAGCACCGCCAGGGGTGTCTTCAGGCTGTGGGCGAGATCCGCCAGGATGTTGCGCTGGCGCTCCAGGTTGCGCCGCTCGCTTTCGATGAACGCGTTGATGCTTTCGGCCAGCGGCGCGAGTTCGCGCGGGTAGTGCTCGCGCATCCGTTCGGCCGCACCGCCGCGCACGCGCGAGAGTTCGCGGGTCATCTGCCGCAGGGGGTCCAGACTCCAGCGCAGGATGGTCACCAGCAGCAACAGGAGCACCCCGCCCAGCGCCCCCATGTACAGCCAGAGGGCGCGGCGGAACACCGCCATTTCGTTCTCCAGGCTGCGCCGGTCCTCCAGCACGTAGACGGTGTAGGGCACCTCGTCGGCCATGTCGTCGCCGGGCCAGACCAGGCCCACGCCGTAGCGATAGACCTCACTGGCCTCGCCGTTGGCGCGTACCATCGCCAGCGGCCCCTCGAAGCGTTCCTCGTTCGGCGCCAGCATCGGCGAGGCCGGCAGTTCGGGCCCCTTGGCCGATTCGGACTCCCACTGCACGAAGGGCAGCACGATGACCGCGTACAGGCCGCTGGCCGGTACCTTGAGGCGCGCATCGGGATAGACGCTTTCGTTGGGCGGGATGAGGCCCCCGCCGCGCTCGAACTCCGACTCCGCCACCAGCAGCAGCGCTTGGTTGCGCAGCCGCCGGTACAGCTCGTCCTCGGCGGTCTCGGTGAACGCACGGTCGAGAGCGAACGCCGCCAGCGCCAGGAACGCGAACAAACCAATGCCGGCAGCCAGAAGCTGCCGGAACTGGAGCGAGCGGGGGCGTCGTTGCCGGGAGGGAGTCTGCTCTTGCATGTGCGGGCGTGGCGGAGGGGCGGCACCGGGCGGGACTGCGACCACACCGAAGGCCGTGGTGCTGCATCGCCGGCGCGTTGCCGACCATGCTCAACGACCAGAGGGCATCGTCGGTGCGGGTCCCGACCAGGCGGCGCTCAGCTCTCGCTGTTGCGCGGAATCGCGAAGCGATACCCGCGGCCGCGTACGGTCTCGATCGGCTTCAGCGCACCGTCGGGATCGAGCTTCTTGCGCAGACGGCCGATGAAGACTTCCAGCACGTTCGAATCACGGTCGAAATCCTGCTGGTAGATATGCTCGGTCAGATCGGCCTTCGACACCAGCTCGCCGGCATGCATCATGAGGTATTCGAGCACCTTGTACTCGTAGCTGGTCAGGTCGACGTTGACGCCGGAGACGCTGACCGTCTGCGCGGCCAGATCCAGGATGACCGGTCCGCATTCCAGCGTGGGCTTGCTCCATCCGGCGGCACGCCGCACCAGGGCGTTAATGCGCGCAAGGAGCTCCTCGACGTGGAAGGGCTTGACCAGATAGTCGTCGGCGCCCTGCTTCAGGCCCTCGACCTTGTCCTGCCAGCTCGAGCGGGCGGTGAGGATGAGGACCGGGAACTGCTTGCCCTCGTCGCGCAGGGCCTTGATCAGCTCCATGCCGGACATCTTGGGCAGCCCGAGATCGATGATGCCGATGTCGAACGGGACTTCGCGGCCCATGTACAGGCCTTCTTCGCCATCCTGGGCGGTATCGACGGCGAATCCTTCGCGCTTGAGGCGCGCGGCCAGGGTTTCGCGAAGCGGGGCTTCGTCTTCGACGAGCAGAATGCGCATGGAATCACTCCGTGGGTGGGGCGGTGGACGCGGGACCGGTCACGACAGTGTGGTCGGCGCGTTCAGGTACCTTAAGTAACGCGGCCAGGCCCTGAGGCAGAGCTGAATCGACCGCGGAGAGCGTCGGCAGGCCTGCACTGCGCAGGATGCCGCCGGGCGGGTCCCGCATCCTGCATGCGCACAGGCGTGTCGGGCGCTGTCGAGGGATTGCAGATGGGGGTGCGCTGCGCGATATTCGCGCGGGCGTCCGCCGGCTTCACGGAGCGTCGGACCCGCGGTCGTGTCTGTCGTTGCGATGGGGGTCGTCGACATAGACCCGCACCCGGCCCTGATCGTCGATCACCTTGATGCGGTTCACTTCGCGCCCCTCGTACTGGACGCGTTCGGCGCTGAGCACCCGGCCACGCTGCTCGCGCACCACCCTTCGCACGGCATCGGACAGCTCACGGTCGTGATCGTGGTCGTGGCCCTGCTCGACGCGCGCCTGCGACGGGCCGCCATTGCGATCACTCTGTCGGGGCTTCGCCTGCGCGAACGCCGGACTGGTGGCCGTGATGAGCACCAGCAGGGCGGCGAGGCAGAGCAGTCGTGTACGGAGTCGGGTCATGAAGGTGTGTGTCTGTGAGTGCGGGGCTGGATGTGCGGCGTTGTGAGTGGCGGCTCTGGGCGGGGGGCTCCAGAAAATCAAGGGCTTGGAAAGGCTGAGGCCAGGTCTGGAGGGCACGTTGGCAAGGTGGCGAGAGGAGCGACGTCCGGGCGATTGTTGGATGTCCGACGGCCCCCGCAGGGATGGAAGCGGCATCTGGTGCATGCGGTGGAGGGCATGCGACAAGTCCACCGCGTAGCCCAGCGAAGGTCCGGGAAAGCCCATGGCCGGAGACAGGACTGCCTGAAGCCGTCGCCTCTCCCCAGGCGGTGGGGGAGAGGCAACTCGTGGGATTGTCGAAACGGGGGGGTGAATCCGTCCTTAACTTTTCTTTAGCGGACGCGACGCCGACTTTCCCATTGGGCGGGAGTGCACGTCCCTGTCCGCAGGCTGAGCGGCAGGACGGGGCGATGCGCAGTGGGCCTCCGCGTCCGCGGGCACTCTTGTTCGCTGTTGCATGGGTCAGCATCGGAGCACAATGCGCTATCGTGCTGGCGGGCGGCCACCGGGCTGCTTTCGCACTACGTAGTTAGATCGCGCGCGACCCGACGCCATTCGACCGCTGTATCTCTTCCATTTCGGATTTCACCCGATGCCCGAGACCACTTCGACTGCCGTTCCAGCCCCCACCGCGCCACTCCTGGTCCCGGTCATCCTGTCCGGCGGCGCCGGTTCCAGGCTCTGGCCGCTCTCGCGTGAAGCCTATCCCAAGCAGTTCCTGCCCCTGGTGGGCGAGGAGACCATGCTGCAGGAGACCTGGCGGCGCGTGGCCGGCCTGACCGATTCGGGACCGCTGCTGGTCGGCAACCTCGATCACCGCTTCATGCTTGCGGAACAACTGCGTGAGATCGGCGCGACGCCGCGGGCGATCCTGCTGGAGCCGTTCGGGCGCAACACCGCCCCGGCCATCGCGGCCGCGGCGCTGGAGCTGACCGCCGATGGCGGCGACGCGCTGATGCTGGTCCTGCCGTCCGACCACGCCATCGCCGACGTGCCCGCCTTCCATGCCGCCGTGCGTGCCGCGGTGCCGGCGGCCGCGGACGGCCGGCTGGTCACCTTCGGCGTGGTCCCGGCGCGGGCCGAAACGGGCTACGGCTACATCAAGGCCGCGGCGGGCGAGGGCGTGCGCGCGGTCGAACGGTTCGTGGAAAAGCCCGATCAGGCCACCGCCGAGCGTTATCTGGCGTCCGGCGATCATCTGTGGAACAGCGGCATGTTCCTGTTCCGCGCCAGCCGCTATCTCGAACTGCTGGGCACGCTGGCGCCGACGATGCTCGCCGCCTGCGAAGCCGCGTGGCGGCTCGCCGCGCGCGATGCCGACTTCGTGCGGCTGGACGCCGGCGCCTTCGCCGACTGCCCGTCCGATTCCATCGACTATGCGGTGATGGAAAAGACCGACGCGGCGGCGGTGATCCCGCTGGACGCCGGCTGGAACGATGTGGGCTCCTGGGCCGCGCTGTGGGAGGTCTCGCCGCAGGATGCGGCCGGCAACGCGCATCACGGCGACGTGCTCGCGATCGACTGCCGCAACACCTACGCCTACGGCGAGCGCCTGATCGCGCTGGTGGGGCTGGAGAACGTGGTGGTGGTGGAGACCGCCGACGCCATCCTGGTGGGCCACCGCGATCACATGCAGCAGGTCAAGGACGTGGTGACCGCGCTGAAGGCCGAGGGCCGCAGTCACCCGGTGTGGCATCGCAAGGTGTACCGGCCCTGGGGCAGCTACGACGCCATCGACCAGGGCGAGCGCTTCCAGGTGAAGCGGATCATGGTCAAACCCGGCGGCGTGCTCAGTCTGCAGATGCACCACCATCGCGCCGAGCACTGGATCGTGGTCAGCGGCACCGCCAGAGTGACCCGTGGCGACGAGACCATTCTGTTGTCGGAAAACCAGAGCACCTACATCCCGCTGGGCGTACAGCACCGGCTGGAGAACCCCGGGCGTCTGCCGCTGGAGCTCATCGAGGTGCAGTCCGGCAGCTATCTGGGCGAAGACGACATCGTGCGTTTCGAGGATCTGTACGGCAGGGCGTAGGCGGGCCTTGGCATGCCTTGCTTCACACCGAGCGTGCTTCGCAGTGGGTTCTGCGCGTCGTGAGCATGTCCTGCGATGAGCCTCTGAGGTCGTGACTCTGCCCTGCCGCGCCCCGGTCCTGCGGTGACCCAGGTCCTGCCGTTTCACCTGTCGTCCCGCGCGGCGCTCGGGACGACATTGGGTACAGACTGGATTGCCGTCGCAGGCGCGGCGCGTGCCGCCGGGAAGACGTGGCCAACGTGCCCCTCGGCTCAGAACCACTCGCCCACGCAGCAGCGCAGCGAGCCGCCCGCGGCTTCGATGGCATCGAGCGCAACGCTGCGCACCGCGAAGCCGGCCGCCTGCAGCGCGGCGCGCGAGGCCGGGCGCAATGCGGCGTCCGCGGTCGCGCTCATCCACACCGTGTCCGGGCTCAGCGCGATGGCATTGCCCGCGAAGGCCGCGCGTTCCGCGGGCGAGAGCATCACCGCGTGCGGTGCGTAGAGCGCGGCGATGGCCTCGGCCGCAGCGGGCTCGGCGAAGCCGTCGGCGCAGATCAGCGCGGCCCGGCCGGCCAGCACCGCCAGCACCACATTGGTGTGGTATTCGCCCGGCGCCAGATCGAACAGCAGGGTCGCTCGCAGGCCGAAGGCGTCGTGCATCCGTCGTGCGCCGGCATCGTCGCAGCGTTCGGACAGGCCGCAGAAACCCAGGCCACGCGCTCGGTCGATGACCAGCGCGCCGGTGAGTTCGCAGGGGTGCGGCTGCATCGACAGATCGATGGCATCGCAGCCGCCCACCTCGCGGAAGAAGCTGCGGATGTCGGCACGCTCGGCTTCGCGCCGGCGCACCGCGTGGCGCATGCGGCCGACGATCAGCCGCGGACGGCCGTCGACCTGCGCGGTTGCGAACACATTGTTGGGAAAGACCGCGTCGGGCGTCGCCGGGTCGCCCGGGAAACACACCGTGGGCAGCTGCGCCGAGAGCGCGCGGTGCAGGGCGCGGTGTTCTGCCGACGCCCGCGCGGCATCGAAGGCGGCGGCATCGGCCATGTAGCGGTTGTCGCCGGCCGATTCGGCGGCCAGGGCGAAGCCGTCCGGCGCCACCAGGAAGGCAGCGCGCGGCAGGGCAGGGCCGGCGTCGCGCGCGCAGCCGTGGGCGAAGGCGAGGAAGGCGGCGGGGTCGCGGGTGAGCATGGGCGAATCTCGGAAGCGGCCTCGTGGCGCCGCATGCGTCAGGCCGCGTGAGCGGGATGGCCTTCGATGACCGCGAGTGCGCGTTCGATCAGCGACCAGTCCGAGCCGGCGCGGTGCGCGCCTTCGCTCAGGATCTGCCGGAACGCACGTCCGCCGCGCTCGCCGTGGAACAGGCCGAGGATGTGCCGGGTCATGTGCTTGAGCGCGACGCCGCGCGCAAGCTGCGCTTCGACATACGGCCGCCAGGCGCGCAGCAGTTCGGCGCGGCCGCGCTCGGCGCCGCCCCACCAGGCGGCATCCAGACGGTGCAGCAGGAACGGGTCGTGGTAGGCGGCGCGGCCGAGCATCGCGCCGTCCACGTGGGCCAGATGCGCGGTGGCTTCGCCGGCATCGGCGATGCCGCCGTTGACCACCACCTGCAGCGCAGGCCGCTCGGTCTTCAACCGGTACGCCCAGTCGTAGCGCAGTGGCGGCACTTCGCGGTTTTCCTTCGGCGACAGGCCCTGCAGCCAGGCGTTGCGCGCGTGGATCACGAACATCCTGCAGCCAGCTTCGGCGATGGCGTCGATGAAGGCGAGGAAGCGTTCCCATTCGTGATCGTCGTCGACGCCCAGCCTGCATTTCACCGTGACCGGCGTGTCCGGCACCGCCGCGATCATCCTGGCCACGCATTCGGCCACCAGCGCCGGTTCGCGCATCAGGCAGGCACCGAAACGGCCGGCCTGGACGCGGTCCGAAGGACAGCCGCAGTTGAGATTGATTTCGTCGAACCCGTGCGCCGCGCCGATGCGTGCGGCCTCGGCGAGCAGCGCCGGTTCGCTGCCGCCAAGCTGCAGTGCGACCGGATGCTCGTCCGCGGTCATCGCCAGCAGCCGGGCGCGGTCGCCGTGGATCACCGCGTTGGCGTGCACCATCTCGGTATAGAGCCGTGCGTGTGGTGCCAGCACGCGGTGGAAATTGCGGCAGTGCGTGTCGGTCCAGTCCATCATCGGGGCGACGGACAGGCGCAAGGCGTCGAGGGCGACAGGAGCGGAAACGGGCGACATGGCGCGATTCTACCGCTCGCGCCGTACGGCCGCCGGATTTGCCGGGCCGGTGTGGGCGTCGGCACGCTGGGCTATCCTGTCCGCGCGCATTGTGTGCAGACGCCCGGCGTCCGTGCGTCCCGCCCATGCGCCGCGTTCGACTGTTCCCTCTCCGCCTCCGTCTTCACCGTCGTCCCGAATGTCCAGTCACGATTACCGCGCCATCCGCCAATGGATCACCGAACAGATCCGCGCCGGCCAGTCGACCGAGGCGCTGTTGCGCGCGATGTGCGATCAGGGCTGGCGCCGCGACCTCGCGCTGTCGCTGATCGCGGAAACGATGGGCGGCACGGCGAACATCGCGGCGGATGGAGAGGCCGCATCCGACGATGCGCAGCCAGACGCAGCGGCCGGCTTATCGCCCTCGCTCTCCGGCGCCGCTGCCGACGTGCCGCCCGCGCTGCAGCCGGCCAGCGAGATGCCCGCGCCCGACCTCGATGGCCGTCCGCTGTATCTGGATCTCGGCGATCGCCGCGTCTCGGTGCTGTCCGTGCACGAAGACCCGCAGGTGATCCTGTTCGGCGACTTCCTGGCCAAGCACGAGTGCGACCGCCTGATCGAGGCCGCCTGCCTGCGTCTGCAGCGCTCGATGACCGCGGACCAGCGCACCGGCGCGGATCGCATCGACGCCATCCGCACCAGTCGCGGCATGTTTTTCCAGCGCGGCGAGAACCCGACGGTGGCCGCGATCGAGTCGAGGATCGAACGCCTGCTGCGCTGGCCGGTGGATCGCGGCGAAGGCATCCAGGTGCTGCATTACCGCCCGGGCGACCGCTACGAGCCGCACTACGATTATTTCGACCCGCTGGCGGCCGGCGGCCCGGCCTTGCTCGAACGCGGCGGCCAGCGCCGCGGCACGTTGCTGATGTACCTGCGCGAACCGGAACGTGGCGGCGACACCAGCTTCCCGCAGCTCGGCCTGCGCTTCGCCGCCAAACGCGGCTGCGCCCTGTTCTTCGCCTACGACCGGCCGTTGCCCGCGAGCCGCACCCTGCATGGCGGCGACCCGGTGCTTGCCGGCGAGAAGTGGGTGGCGACCAAGTGGCTGCGCGAGCGCGCGTTCGACTGAGTGCACAGGCGCCAGGCCCCCGCACGCGGGCCTGTGCAGGCGAGAGCGACGTGGACCGCGAAGGCGGCCTTGCCCGCCGTCAGCGCTTCAACGCACGCAGCGCATCCGCCATCGCGGTGTTGGCCGGCGGTGCGGACTGTCCCGGACGCGGTTTGCCTGCGCCGCGCGTGTCCTGACCGCGCGCATCGCGGCCGCCTGCGCCTTGCCTGCCCGCATCTTTCCCCCGCGAAGCGCCCGTGCGTGCGTCCTGTCCACGCGCGTCCTCGCGACGGCCGCCTCGGCTCTCGCCGGGCACGTCGTCCAGGCGGCAGGTGAGGGCGATGCGCTTGCGCGGCACGTCGACCTCCATCACCTTCACCTTGATCACGTCGCCCACCTTGACCACATCGCGCGGGTCCTTCACGAATTTCTCGGCGAGTGCGGAGATGTGCACCAGGCCGTCCTGGTGCACGCCGATGTCCACGAACGCGCCGAACGCGGCGACATTGGTGACCACGCCTTCCAGCACCATGCCGGGCTGCAGGTCGGCGATGCTCTCGATGCCGTCGGCGAAGCGCGCGGCCTTGAATTCGGGGCGCGGGTCGCGGCCGGGCTTTTCGAGTTCCTTCACGATGTCGCGCACGGTGGGCAGGCCGAAGCGTTCGTCGGTGAAGTCCTCCAGCTTCAGGCCGCGCAGCGCGCTGCCGTCGCCGATCAGCGCGCCCACCGGGCGGCCGCAGGCCTTCACGATGCGTTCCACCACCGGATAGGCCTCCGGATGCACCGCGGACGCATCGAGCGGTTCATCGCCGTCGGCGATGCGCAGGAAGCCCGCGCACTGCTCGAAGGTCTTCTCGCCCAGGCGCGGCACCTTCAGCAGCTCGCGGCGCGACTTGAACGCGCCGTTGCTGTCGCGATACGCCACGATATTTTCGGCCACGGTCGACGACAAGCCCGACACCCGCGCCAGCAGCGGCGCCGAGGCGGTGTTCACGAACACACCGACCGCGTTCACGCAGTCCTCCACACGCGCATCAAGGGCCCGCGCCATCGCGTAGGGATTCACGTCGTGCTGGTACTGGCCGACACCGATCGCCTTGGGCTCGATCTTCACCAGCTCCGCCAGCGGGTCCTGCAGGCGCCGCGCGATCGACACCGCGCCGCGCAGGCTCACGTCCAGCCCCGGGAATTCGCGCGCGGCCAGTTCGGAAGCGGAATAGACCGACGCGCCGGCCTCGCTCACCATCACCTTGGTGAGCTTCAGCTCCGGATGTTTCGCGATGAGTTCGCCGGCCAGCTTGTCGGTTTCGCGGCTGGCGGTGCCGTTGCCGATGGCGATCAGCTCCACGCCGTGCGCGGCGCAGAGTTTTTTCAGCGAGGCGATGGACGCATCCCACTGGCGTTTCGGCTCATGCGGGTAGATGGTGTCGGTGGCGACCAGCTTGCCGGTGGCGTCGACCACCGCGACCTTCACGCCAGTGCGCAGGCCAGGGTCGAGGCCCATCGTCGGGCGCGGGCCGGCCGGCGCGGCCAGCAGCAGGTCCTTGAGGTTGTCGCCGAACACCGCAATGGCCTCGGCCTCGGCCTTTTCGCGCGCCGCGGAGACCAGGTCCAGAGACAGATGGGTCAGCAGCCGCGCGCGCCAGGCGAGGCGGCAGGTGTCGCCCAGCCACTTGTCCGCGGCGCGGCCCTGCTGCGCGATGCCGGCGGCCAGCGCCACGCGGCCTTCGGCGTAGGCATGGCCCTGTTCGACATCGGCGGTGGGTTCCAGGTCCACCGACAGCACCTCCTCGCGACGCCCGCGCAGCAGCGCGAGCATGCGGTGCGAGGGGATGCCGGCCAGGCTCTCGCTGTGGTCGAAATAGTCGCGGTATTTCGCGCCTTCATTCTCCTTGCCCGGCAGCACCTTGGCACGCAGCATGCCCTTGGCGCGCAGCCATTCGCGCAGCTCGCCCACCAGCGCCGCGTTTTCGCCGAAACGCTCGATCAGGATGGCGCGCGCGCCGTCGAGCGCGGCGGCGGCATCGGCCACGCCCCTGTCGGCATTCACGAACCCGGCCGCACGCGCATCGGGCGCGACCGACGGGTCGGCGAGGATCGCGTCGGCCAGCGGCTCCAGCCCGGCTTCGCGCGCGATCTGCGCCTTGGTGCGGCGCTTCGGCTTGTACGGCAGATAGAGGTCTTCCAGCCGCGACTTGCTGTCGGCGCCGAGGATGTCGTCGAGCAGCGACTTGCTCAGCTTGCCCTGCTCGGCGATGGACGCGAGGATCGCGTCGCGACGCTCCTCCATCTCGCGCAGATAGGTCAGACGCGTTTCCAGATCGCGCAGCTGGGTGTCGTCCAGCCCGCCGGTGACTTCCTTGCGATAGCGCGCGATGAACGGCACCGTCGCGCCTTCGTCCAGCAGCTCGACCGCCGCGCGCACCTGCGCGGGCTGCGCCGCGATCTCGGTGGCGATGGTCTCCGCGATCTGCGCGGCGATGGCCGACGCGGAGCGGGTGGGAGCGGGGAGGGTGTCTGGAGTGACGGCGGTATCGGTGCTGGTGCTGGACATCGTGGATTCGCGGTTGAACATCGAAGTCCGATTGTCGCCGCCATCCGCGCTGCAGACCAGACTGGCGTGCGGGTGGGGGATGTGTCAGGCCGTGTGCCTTCGCGGTTTTTCCAGTCATCCCTCGCTGCGCTCGGGATGACATGCGAGGCGAGTTGAAGGCGGGAGGGATGCGCTGCGCTGCGATGGAGTCAGTGCTTCAGTCCCAATCCACGCTCGACAAGCGTCACCGCCTGGTCACAGGCGTTGGCTTCGAAGCGGCCGTCATCTTCATCCGTCTCAAACAGGAAGGGACAAGAGCCGTGCGAGGACTCGAACTGCACTTCCAAAAGGCTTTCCGGATGCGAGAAGAACCACTGCTCCTTCATCGTCAGCGGCGTGCTTCGCCCGCAGCTGCTCGACCTTGATGCGAGGATGAAGGTCGAGCAGGACGCCGATGATGGTGTCGATGTCCGCTCATGGCGGTGAGTGAGGCGGGCGGACCATGCGAATGCCCCATCTCGCCGCCCTCAATCCGCCAACGTCAACAACGACGCATTGCCGCCCGCCGCAGTCGTATTCACCGTCACCGTCTTCTCGGTGGTGAAGCGCAGCAGGTACTGCGGACCGCCGGCCTTGGGGCCGGTGCCGGAGAGGTTCTGGCCGCCGAAGGGCTGCACGCCGACCACCGCGCCGATCTGGTTGCGGTTGACGTAGATGTTGCCCACCTTCGCGCGTTTCGCGATGCGGTCCACGGTCTCGTCGATGCGCGAGTGGATGCCGAGGGTCAGGCCGTAGCCGGTGGCGTTGATCGCGTCGATCACCGCGTCCAGCTGGTCGGACTTCCAGCGGATCACGTGCAGCGCCGGGCCGAAGTTCTCGCGGGTGAGCTGCGAGAGCGAGGCCAGTTCCCAGGCGCGCGGCAGGAAATAGGTGCCGTGGGCGAGGGCGTCGCTGCCCCGGGCGGTGGCAATAGGCTTCGCGACCTGCGCCATCTTCGCGGCGTGCTCGTCGAGCAGGGCGAGGGCGTCGGCGTCGATCACTGGGCCCACGTCGGTGGACAGCAGGGCCGGGTCGCCGACGGTCAGTTCGGCCATCGCGCCGGCGATCATGCCGACCACCTTGTCGGCGATGTCGTCCTGCACGAACAGCACGCGCGCCGCCGAGCAGCGCTGGCCGGCGGAGGTGAAGGCCGAGGCCAGCGCGTCCTTGACCAGTTGCTCCGGCAGCGAGGAAGAATCGGCGATCAGCGCGTTCTGGCCGCCGGTTTCGGCGATCAGCACGCCGATGGCGCCGTCGCGCGCGGCCATCGCGCGGTTGATCGCGCGGGCGGTGTCGTTGGAGCCGGTGAAGGCCACGCCGGCCACGCGCGCATCCCGGGTGAGCGCGGCGCCGACCGTGGCGCCGTCGCCGGGCAGGAACTGCAGTACGTCCTGCGGCACGCCGGCCTCGTGCAGCAGTTGCACGGCGGCGTAGCCGATCAGGTTGGTCTGCTCCGCCGGCTTGGCGATGACGCTGTTGCCGGCGGCGAGTGCTGCCGCCACCTGGCCCATGAAGATCGCCAGCGGGAAGTTCCACGGGCTGATGCACACGAACACGCCGCGGCCTGCGAGCTGCAGGGTGTTGGACTCGCCCGTGGGGCCGGGCAGGGCCTCGGGCGCGAACACGTTGCGCGCCTGGCCGGCGTAGTAGCGCAGGAAATCCACGGCCTCGCGTACTTCGGCCACGCCGTCGGGGATGGTCTTGCCGGCTTCGCGGGTGCACAGCGCCATATAGTCGGCGATGCGCGCTTCCAGCAGCGTCGCGGCGTGTTCGAGGATGGCCGCGCGGCTGGCCGCGGGCGTGGCATCCCAGCGCGGCTGCGCGGCGACGGCGTTCACCAGCGCCTGTTCGACCGCAGCCGCGTCGGCAGGCTGCCAGTGGCCCACGGTCTGCCGCCGGTCTGCCGGGTTGGTGACCGCGATCTTCTGCGCGGAATGCACCGCGCCCGGCACCAGCGGCACCGCGCTCCACGGGCCGTTGGCGGCCGCGATGCGGTCGGCGAGGTCGCGCAGCTGCGCGTCGTTGGCGAGATTGATGCCCATGGAATTGTCCCGTTGGTATTCGGTGCGGCCTTCGGCCTGGCTGCGGTACAGATCGACCGGCAGCGGGATGTGGGGGTGGGGGATGGTGGACCCGGCCTGCTCGTGGCCGGCCACGATCTCCACCGGGTCGCGGACCAGGTCGTCGATCGACACGTCCTCGTCGGTGATGCGGTTGACGAAGCTGGAATTGGCGCCGTTCTCCAGCAGCCGGCGCACCAGGTACGGCAGCAGGTCCTCGTGGGAACCCACGGGCGCATAGACGCGGCAGGGCACGTTGAGCCGGTCGGCCGGGATCACTTCGGCATACAGGTCGTCGCCCATGCCGTGCAGCTTCTGGAATTCGTATTTGGAGGCAGTGCCGGCGGCGGCGCCCGCACCCAGCTCGGTCGCGGCCATGCGGTGGATGGCCGCGATGGTCTGCGCATTGTGCGTGGCGAACATCGGGTACACGGCATCGGTGGCCTGCAGCAGCCGCCGCGCGCAGCCCTGATACGACACGTCGGTGTTGGCCTTGCGCGTGAACACCGGGTAGCCCGGCTGGCCTTCCACCTGCGCGCGCTTGACCTCGCTGTCCCAGTACGCGCCCTTGACCAGCCGCACCGGGATGACGCGGCCGGTGGCGCGCGCGCGGTCGACGATCCAGTCGATCACGAACGGCGCACGCTTCTGGTAGGCCTGGACCACGATGCCGAAGCCGTTCCAGCCCTGCAGCGAGGTGTCGTCGAGCACCTGGAAAATGAGGTCGAGCGAGAGTTCGAGGCGGTCGGTCTCTTCGGCGTCGATGGTCAGCCCGATGCCGTACTGCTTCGCGAGCTGTGCCAGTTCCAGCACGCGAGGTCCGAGTTCGGCGAACACCCGCGCGCGCTTGGCGTGCTCGTAGCGCGGATGCAGCGCCGAGAGCTTGACCGAGATGCTCGGGGTGGCGAAGACATCGGCGCCGGCGAACGTGCCGCCCGGTCCGCTGCGCCCGATGGCGTGGATGGCCTGGCGGTAGGCTTCCAGATAACGCTGTGCGTCCTGCGTGGTCAGCGCGCCTTCGCCCAGCATGTCGAAGGAATAGCGGTAGGCGGCGTTCGCACCCTTCCGGCTGCGGCTCAGCGCCTCGCCGATCGTGCGCCCCATCACGAACTGGTGGCCCATGATCCGCATCGCCTGCCGCACCGCGAGGCGGATCACCGGTTCGCCCACCCGGCCCATCAGCCGCCCGAAGGCGCCGTGGACGTCGCGCTTGGTGTCGTCGGCCAGGTCGACCAGGCGCCCGGTCAGCATCAGGCCCCAGGTCGAGGCGTTGACCAGCACCGATTCGGACTGGCCCATGTGCTTCTTCCAGTCGGCCTCGCCCAGCTTGTCGCGGATCAGACGGTCGGCGGTGTCCTGGTCGGGGATGCGCAGCAGGGCCTCGGCCACGCACATCAGCAGCACGCCTTCCTCGCTGCCCAGGTCGTATTGGCGCATGAAGGCCTCGATCGCGCCCTGGTCCTGCGCCCGGCTGCGGACCCGGCGCACCAGATCGGCGGCGGTGGCCTGCACGGCGGTGCGGTCGGCATCGGGCTGGCGCGCGGCCGCCATCAGCTCGCGCACATGGTCGGCCTCGTCGCGGACCCAGGCCGCGGTGATCGCGGCGCGGGGCGGGGCCGGCGGTGGCGGCAGTTCGGAGGACAGGCTGGAGCCCGCTGCCAGGCTCACGGTGGGACTCTCGATGGGATTCACGGCGGTCATCTGGGCGGCGAGACGGGCATTCTAGAGGGAGGGCGCACGGGTACGCATCCGTACAGAGCCACCCCGCGTACACCAGTCGCAGACCGTGTGCAGCGACTGGCCCGTCCGACTCCGTTGCTTGCCGCCCGGGGCGCCGAACGGCTACCATTCGCCAGTTTCCCCGGCCCGATTCAGCGGCCGGCGGCCGGCGAACGGGCCGGCAAAGACGTTCACAGACCAGATTTCCACTGATCAGATCCAACCGCGGCCAACGGCCGCGAACGACCATTTCGGGGTTACAAGACCATGGTGCAAGCACGTGCGTGTGGGGTTCGGGTGAGCAGGACGGCCAAGGCCGTGCTGGCGAAGGTCGCGGCCCTTCCGGCTCTGGCGGTGGCGCAACAGGCGCTGGCGCAATCGGCCGATCCGAAACCCTGGCAGCTCAACATGGGCAAGGGCGTGACCGAGTCGTCGATGCATGCCTACGAGGCGCACATGCTGGCGCTGTGGATCTGCGTGGCCATCGGCGTGATCGTGTTCGGCGCGATGGGCTACGCGATGTTCAAGTTCCGCAAGTCCAAGGGCGCCAAGCCGGATGTGGACTTCACGCACAGCACCAAGCTCGAAGTGGTGTGGACCGTGATCCCGGTCGTGCTGCTGGTGGTGATGGCGATACCCGCCACCCACAAGCTGATCGCGATGTACGACACCAGCGAAGCCGAGATGACCGTGAAGATCCGCGGTTATCAATGGCTCTGGGAATACGAATACGTGGGTGAGGGTGTGACCTTCACCAGTCGTCTGGACCGCAAGAGCGACGACATCCGCCAGAGCGGCGTGGTCCCGACCGCCGCCGACCATGAGCACTATCTGCTCGACGTCGACAACGTGCTGGTCTTGCCGACCGACACCAAGATCCGTTTCCTGATCACCGCCAACGACGTGATCCACGCCTGGTGGGTGCCGGCGCTTGGCTGGAAGCAGGACGCCATCCCCGGGATCATTAACGACAACTGGACCAACATCAAAACGCCGGGCATCTACCGCGGCCAGTGCGCGGAGCTCTGCGGCAAGGACCACGGCTTCATGCCGATCGTGGTCAAGGCCGTGCCCAGAGCCGAATACACCCAGTGGCTTGCCCAGCAGAAGGCCGAGCGCGGTACCGGCGAGGCCGACGTGCAGCTCGCCACGCCCGTGCCGCAGGACACGCCGGCCCCCGAGGCGGATGCCGCCGCGGCCGACGAGCCCGCCAGCACCGCACAGGCCGCTCCCGCCGCCGCGCCGACGGCCGGTTGAACGACTGGCCGGCGGCAACGCCGGCCGGTATGAAGACATTCTCTTGAGGTAGACCGCACATGGCCACCACCCACGCCGATCACGCCGATCACCACGATCACGCCGACCACCACGATCACAAGCAGGGGTTCGTCGAGCGCTGGTTCTTCTCGACCAACCACAAGGACATCGGCACGCTGTACCTGGTGTTCAGCTTCGTCATGTTCATCATCGGCGCGGCGATGTCGGTGTACATCCGCTTCGAACTCTCCGTGCCGGGCCTGCAGGGCGTGAGCCCCGAGTTCTTCAACTCGATGACCACCATGCACGCGCTGGTGATGATCTTCGGTGGCGTCATGCCGGCCTTCGTCGGCCTTGCCAACTGGATGATCCCGCTGCAGATCGGTGCGCCGGACATGGCGATGCCGCGCATGAACAACTGGTCCTTCTGGATCATGCCCTTCGCGTTCGCGCTGCTGCTGATGACCCTGTTCCTCCCGGGCGGCGCGCCCGCCGGCGGCTGGACCCTGTATCCGCCGCTGTCGCTGCAGGGCGGCTTCAACGTCTCGTTCGTGATCTTCGCCATCCACATGATGGGCATCAGCTCGATCATGGGCGCGATCAACATCATCGCCACCATCCTCAACATGCGCGCTCCGGGCGTCGACCTGCTGAAGATGCCGATCTTCTGCTGGACCTGGCTGATCACCGCCTTCCTGCTGATCGCGGTGATGCCGGTGCTGGCCGGTGCGGTGACCATGCTGCTCACCGACAAGTTCTTCCTGACCAGCTTCTTCGACGCCAAGGGCGGCGGCGACCCGGTGATGTACCAGCACATCTTCTGGTTCTTCGGGCATCCGGAGGTCTACATCATGATCCTGCCGGCCTTCGGCATCGTGTCGGAGATCATCCCGACCTTCAGCCGCAAGCCGCTGTTCGGCTACCAGGCCATGGTGTACGCGACCGCCTCGATCGCCTTCCTGTCGTTCATCGTGTGGGCGCACCACATGTTCACGGTGGGCATGCCGCTGGGCGGCGAGATCTACTTCATGTTCGCCACCATGCTGATCGCGGTGCCGACCGGCGTGAAGGTGTTCAACTGGGTGACCACGATGTGGCGCGGCTCGATCAGCTTCGAATCGCCGATGCTGTGGTCGATCGCCTTCGTGATCCTGTTCACCATCGGCGGTTTCTCGGGCCTGATGCTGGCCATCGTGCCGGCGGACTTCCAGTACCACGACACCTACTTCGTGGTCGCGCACTTCCACTACGTGCTGGTGACCGGCGCCCTGTTCGCGATCATCGCCGCGGTGTATTACTGGTGGCCGAAGTGGACCGGCCGGATGTACAACGAGACCTACGCCAAGATCCACTTCTGGTGGTCGATGATCTTCGTGAACATCCTGTTCTTCCCGCAGCACTTCCTGGGCCTGGCGGGCATGCCGCGTCGTATTCCGGACTACAACGTGGTGTTCGCGGACTGGAACCTGATCAGCTCGATCGGTGCGTTCGGCATGTTCGCCACGCCGTTCATCATGTTCGCGGTGCTGTGGCACTCGCTGAAGTACGGCGAGAAGGCTGCGGCCCGTTCGTGGGAAGGCGCCAAGGGTCTGGAGTGGACGCTGCCGTCGCCGGCGCCGCACCACAGCTTCGGTACGCCGCCGCTGATCCGCGACGGCGATCTCGCCCACGGCGACATCACGCACTGATGGCCCATTCCACCGTCTCCGACATGACCGCTCCCGACACTCCCGCTCCGCAGAACGACGAGACGACCGCGCGCCGCACCGCCGCGCGCCGGACTGCGTGGGTCGTCGCCGGGGTCGCGTTCGTGGTCTATGTCGGCTTCATCGCCCTCAATTTCTTCGCGAGGCAGGGGTGAACGTGTCCGATCCGAACGCACACGCCGGGCCGGCTGCCGCGCCGGCCTCCACGGAGGCCGCTTCGCGTCCCCGCAACTTCGGCATCGGCGCGATGCTGGCGGTGTCGCTGATGGCCTTCGGTTTCAGCTTCGCGCTGGTGCCGCTGTACCGGATCGCGTGCGAGAAGGTGTTCGGTATCCGTCTTGAACGCGGACCTTCGGACATGGCCGCGGCGACGACGGGCGAGCGGGCCGACCGCTGGGTGACGGTGACCTTCGATGCCACGGTCAATTCGCGACTGCCGTGGGAGTTCGCACCGAACCAGCTGACCATGCGCGTGCGTCCCGGCGAGATCTACGAGACCACGTACTTCGCGCGCAATCGCAGCGATCGCGACATGGTCGGCAGCGCCACGCCTTCGGTGGCTCCGGCGCGCGCTTCGCAGTACTTCAACAAGACCGAATGCTTCTGCTTCACCGCGCAGACCCTCGCGGCGGGGCAGAAGATCGACATGCCGGTGCGTTTCATCGTCGATCCGGCGCTGCCCGACGATGTGAACACCGTGACCTTGTCCTACACTTTCTTCAAGAACGAGGAGCTGACCGCCCGCCTGCAGGCGAAGCCGTCGTCCCCGTCAGCGACCAGTTCCTCGGCGGCCGACGCCGCGCCCTGACCCGCGCCCGCCGACCGCATTCCCGCATCCATACCTGAGCTTTCACGAGACGACCGACATGGCCCAAGCGCACGCCGATCATCACGACCCCAACGTCTACTACGTGCCGCACAGCAGTCGGTGGCCGGTCTTCGCTTCGGTCTTCCTCTTCGTCGCCATGGTCGGCCTGGCCAGCTGGCTGAACCAGCTGAGCTTCGGCAAGCCGCTGTTCTTCACCGGTCTGGCGGGCCTGATGTTCATCCTGTTCAAGTGGTTCGGCGACGTGATCGTCGAATCGCTCAAGGGCTACTACAACAAGCAGGTGGACGTGTCCTTCCGGATGGGCATGGTCTGGTTCATCTTCTCGGAGGTGATGTTCTTCGCCGCCTTCTTCGGCGCGCTGTTCTACGCCCGCCAGTTCGCGCTGCCGTGGCTGGGCGGCGAGGGCGATGGCGCGCTCACCAACGAATACCTGTGGTCGGGCTTCACTGCCGCATGGCCGACCGGTGGCCCCAACGCCATCGGCGGCGTCTTCCAGACCATTCCGGCCTGGGGCCTGCCCCTGCTGAACACCCTGATCCTGCTGACCTCCGGCGTGACCATCACCCTCGCGCATCACGCGCTGCGTGCCGGTCACCGCAAACCGCTGCTGTTCTGGCTGGGTGCCACCGTGGTCCTGGGCTGCGTGTTCCTGTTCTTCCAGGTCGAGGAGTACGTGCATGCCTACCAGGACCTCAATCTGACGCTGGGTTCGGGCATCTACGGTTCGACCTTCTTCATGCTGACCGGCTTCCACGGCGCGCACGTGACGCTCGGCACGATCATGCTGATCGTGATGTGGCTGCGCTGCGCCAAGGGGCATTTCACCAAGGACGAGCATTTCGCGTTCGAAGCGGTGGCCTGGTATTGGCACTTCGTCGACGTGGTCTGGCTGGGCCTGTTCCTGTTCGTCTACGTGATTTGACCGGTCGCCGGCAGGCACCGTAAACGTGGCGGCCGCATTGCGGCCGTCGTGCCGCCCTCCCTGGCCGCGGTACGACCCCAAGGCCGGCCTTCCGCCGGCCTTGTGTCGTATGGGATCTGTCCGCGACGTGCTTCGTGTGTGTCCGGCTGCGATGCCTCGATGTGCATCCGGGCGCCTGCGGAGGCCGTTCCGACGCGGCGAGTCCGGAAACATCCAGGCCTGGCGCACCCGCCGATGCGATCAGCCGTTCGGGTTCCTTCCGACCCCGTGCAGCTCGATCCAGCCCATCCAGGCGGAGAAGATCACGAGCAGGATCAGCGCCACCGACAGGCCGATGCGTCGGCTGAGGGCCTTGACGGTACGGTCGGTCTTGCCCTTGTCGTTGAGCATGTAATACAGACCCGCGCCGAGGTTCCAGAGGATCACCGCCAGAAAGCCGATGATCAGGAGGGTCTTGAGTGAGTCGTTCATCGCAGGTCCGGAGGTTGTTCGTGAGTGGAAGATCGTGAGCACAGTATCGCAGCGCGGAGCGCGCGCCGGGTGAGCATGCGCCGCTCCCCCGCGTTGCTGTGGCTGTTCGCCCTGCTGCTCGCCGCCGGTTTCGCTGCACTCGGTTACTGGCAGCTGCAGCGTCGCGGCGAGAAGGCCTTGATGCTGGACGCCGCTGCCTCCGCGCTGGCGGAGCGTCGGCCGCAGGCGCCAGCGGCGCTCGGCGACCCGGTCCGCATGCATGCGTACGACTGGATGACGCTGCGCGGGCGCTTCGTGGATGCACCTGCGGTGCTGCTCGACAACCAGCGCCGCGGCGCCGAGATCGGCGTGCGCGTGTACCGGGTGTTCGCGCTCGAGGACACTGCCGGAGCGACGCCTGGGCAGGCGGTGCTGGTCGAACTGGGCTGGCTGCCGTTGCCCGCCGACCGGCGCATGCCGCGCATTCCGCGTCCGCAGGGGCCGTTCGCGCTGGAAGGGCTCGCGCTGCCACCGCCCGGCAGCGGTCTGTCCATGGCGCCGCCCGCCGCCGGCGAGAACGGCGACCTGCTGGCGACCACGCTGGACCCCCAAGCGTTGGCGGGCCGACTGGGTGTGCCGGCATTGCCGCCCCGCGTGCTGCGACCGGCTGCGGAACAGACCTTCGGCGCCGACGCACCGTCCTATGTCCGCGATTTCGAGATCCTGCCCAACACGCTGCCGCCCGAGCGCCACCTGGGCTATGCCGTACAGTGGTTCGCGCTGTCGGCCACGGTGCTGGTGGTGGCGCTCGTGCTGATCCTGCGCACGCGCCATCGGCGCACGCGCCCTTCGGAGACCTCCGCATGACTTCCCCCGCGCCCTCCGGGCCTTCCGGGCCCGACACCGCTGCCGACGCCATGGCCGTCCGCAACCGCAACCGCAATCGCACCGCGCTGCTGGTGGTGCTGGTGATGTTCTTCGGCGGCTTCCTCATCGCCGGTGCCCTGCGTTTCTCCGGCTGGCGGCCGGCGGGCATGAAGAATCACGGCGAACTGCTCGACCCCGCCGCCGACCTGCGTGGCCTGGCGCCGCAGTTGCTGGACGGCGGCGACTACGCGTGGAACCCGGTCGAGCGCACCTGGCGGATCGTGGTGCCGGCGACGGCCGGATGCGGCGCGCCCTGCGGCGAGCTGGCAACCGAGATCGAGCTGGTGCGCGAGCTGTTCACCAAGGACGCCGACCGCGTGCACGTGCTGTGGATCGGCGACTATCCCGTCGACGGCCCGCGCACGCCGGCCCTGCGGCTGCTGCAGGACGCACCCGAACTCCGCGCGGCGCTGCCGCGTTCCGCCGACCCCGCCGGCGTGCCGGTCTATGTGGTGGACCCCAACGGCTTCGTCGTTCTGCGCTACGCTCCCGGATTCGATCCGGGCCACCTGCGTACGGATCTGTCCCGACTGTTGAAACTGAAATGAGCGATTCTTCCCATCCCATCGAAGGCGCCGGCGGCGCCGACGCACAGCCGATGGCCGCGCAGCGTCCGGCCGGCCACAAGCCGTCCGTTCACCGGCATTTTCACCGCCTTGCCTGGCTGGCGGTGGCCTTGACGTTGGGCATCGTGGTGTTCGGTGCCTTCGTGCGTCTGTCGAACGCGGGCCTGAGCTGCCCAGACTGGCCCACCTGCTACGGCCGCGCGGCGTGGCCCACCGTGGTGTCCGAGGTGAAGCTGCCCTCCGCCCTGGACGTGCGCCCGCTGGAAGTGCACAAGGCCTGGCGCGAGCAGGTCCACCGCCACGCCGCGGCCATCCTCGGCGTGCTGGTGCTGAGCCTCGCGCTGATGGCGGCGCGCCGGCGCAGACTGGGCATCGCGCAGATCCTGGTCGCCTCGGCCTGCGTCGGGGCGGCCATTCCGTTGTACATGTACGGCCACTGGCAATGGGCCTTCGTGGCCGCCGGTCTGGGCGAGGCCATCCTGCTGTTCGCCGCGCTGCGCTGGAACAACAGCGACCTGGCGCGGGTGGCTGCCTTCACCCTGATGGTGATCATCTTCCAAGCCCTGCTCGGCAAGTGGACGGTCACCCTGCTGCTCAAGCCTGTGGTGGTCATGGGCCATCTGATGGGCGGCCTGACCACCTTCGCGCTGTTGACCTGGATGGCCTGGCGGGCCACCGACATCCCGGTGCGCATCGCCGGCGCGCAGTCGATGCGGCGCTGGGCGATCGTCGGCGTGGTGCTGCTGGCGGTGCAGATCGCGCTCGGTGGCTGGGTCAGCGCCAACTACGCGGCCCTGGCCTGCGGCAACGACTTCCCCACCTGCGTCGGCCGGTGGTGGCCGCCGTCGGATTTCTCCGAGGGCTTCGTGCTGTGGCGCGGCATCGGCGTGGACTACGAGGGCGGCGTGCTCGACGGCGCGTCCCGCATCGCGATCCAGATGGCGCACCGCATCGCGGCGGTGGTGGTTTTCTTCTACCTGATGTGGCTGGCGGTGAAGATGATCCGCACCACCGGCCTGCTCGCCTATGGCGTGGTGCTGGCGCTGCTGACCGTTGCCCAGGTGGCGCTGGGCATCGGCAACGTGATGCTGGGCCTGCCGCTCTGGGTGGCCACTCTGCATACCGCGGGCGCGGCCCTGCTGCTGTTCACCCTGGTCGGCCTGCTCGCGCGCCTGCGCGCGCCGGTCTGAGCGTGCCCGCCCGATGACCGCGACCCCTTCCGGAACGGCGCTCTGGCGCGAATATTGGGCGCTGACCAAGCCGCGCGTGGTCGCGTTGATCGTGTTCACGGCCTTCGTCGGCATGTTCCTGGCGGTGCCCGGCCTGCCGCCGCTGCGGGAAAGCGTGTTCGGCTTCATCGGCATCTGGCTCGCGGCCGCCAGTGCGGCGGCGATCAATCAGCTGATCGATCAGCGCATCGACCGGGTGATGGCGCGCACCATGAACCGCCCGCTCGCCACCGGCACGCTCAAGCCGGCGCAGGTGCTGGCGTTCGCGGTGTTCCTGGGCGCGCTGTCGATGACCATCCTGATCGCGATGGTCAACCCGCTGACCGCCGCGCTCACCTTCGCCTCGCTCATCGGTTATGCGGTGGTCTACACCGCGTGGCTCAAGCGGGCCACGCCGCAGAACATCGTGATCGGCGGCATCGCCGGTGCCGCGCCGCCCCTGCTGGGCTGGGCGGCGGTGACCGGGATGGAAGGGCAGTGGGACTGGGCGCATGCGCTGCTGCTGGTGCTGATCATCTTCCTGTGGACGCCGCCGCATTTCTGGGCGCTGGCGATCTTCCGCCGCGAGGACTACGCCCGCGCGCTGGTGCCGATGCTGCCGGTGACGCACGGTGTGGAATACACCCGCTGGCAGATACTGCTGTACACCATCCTGCTGGTGGCGTTCACGGTGATGCCCTGGGCCATCGGCATGAGCGGCGTGTTCTATCTCGGCGGCGCGCTGGTGCTGGGCGCGGTGTTCCTGTGGTACGCGTGGCGCATGCTCGACCCGCCGGACGAGTTCTTCGCGATGCGCATGTTCAATTACTCCGTGGTCTATCTGATGGCGCTGTTCGCCTTCCTGCTGATCGACCACTGGTTGATGCCGTGGATCGCGCCCGCAGCCCCGGGTGTTCTGGGGCTGGAACGCATCGGCTGAGTGCTGCCCCGCGGCGGGGACGCGCGGCGACGCGTGCGCATGTCCTATGCTGGAGGCTTCCGTCCCGGGAGCCGTCCATGTCCAAGCCGCTGTCCCGCGCCATGCGCCTGCATGCGCCACTCGCCTTCGCGCTCGCTGTGTGCGCGTCCATCTGTCCGGTCGCGGCCGTGGCCGCCGACGGCACTGCCGGCCAGGACGGCCCGCTGCTGATCACCGCCGCGCGTCTGCTCGATGTGCGCACCGGGCGCTACGTCGATAACCCGCAACTGCTGATCGAACAGGGCCGCATCGTCGCCGTGGGCCGCGCAGGCGATGAGGTGCCGGCGAATGCGCGCCGCCTCGACCTGCCCGGCAAGACCCTGCTGCCCGGCCTGATCGACATGCACGTGCATCTGGACAGCGATCCGCACTACGGCGGCTACACCTCGCTGCAGTTCAACGACCGCTTCTGGTCGGTGGTGGCGGTGGAACACGCCCGGCGCACGCTGCAGGCGGGTTTCACCACGGTGCGCAACGTCGGCGCCGACGCCTGGAACGATATCGGCCTGCAGCAGGCCATCGATGCCGGCAAGGTGCCCGGCCCGCGGATCGTGCCGGCGGCGATTTCCTTCGGCGCCACCGGCGGGCACTGCGATTCGACCTATTTCCCGCCGTCGATGGCGCAGAAGAACCCGTACAACGCCGACAACCCCGAACAGGCGCGCCAGCGCGTGCGCAAGCTGCGCAAATACGGCGCCCAGGTCATCAAGATCTGCGCCACCGGCGGTGTGTTCTCGCGCAACACCGAGCCCGGCCAGCAGCAGATGACCTACGACGACATGAAGGCCGTGACCGACGAGGCGCACATGTGGGGCCTGAAGGTGGCCGCGCACGCACATGGCGCCGACGGCATCCGCGAAGCGATCCGCGCGGGCGTGGACACCATCGAACACGCCAGCCTGATCGACGACGCCGGCATCCGCCTGGCGAAGGAACGCGGCGCCTGGCTGTCGATGGACATCTACAACACCGACTACACCCAGGCCGAAGGCAAGAAGAACGGCGTGCTCGAGGACAATCTGCGCAAGGACCGCGAGATCGCCGAGGCCCAGCGCGAGAACTTCCGCCGCGCCCACCGCGCCGGGGTGAAGATGGTCTACGGCACGGACGCCGGCATCTTCCCGCACGGCGACAACGCCAAGCAATTCGCGATGATGGTGCGCTACGGCATGAGCCCGTTGGAGGCGATCCGCAGCGCCACCGTGAACGCCGCCGATGCGCTGGGCCGCAAGGATGTGGGCGTGCTCGAAGCCGGCCGCTGGGCGGACTTGATCGCCGTCGATGGCGACCCGCTGGCGGATGTGACGGTGCTGGAGCGGGTGGGGGTGGTGGTGAAGGGTGGGGTGGTTGTGCGTTAAGGAAAGCGCCTTGCTTCAAAAATAGACTAAAGGAGGGTTGGCTTTGGCTCAAGTAACTTTCATTGAACAAAATGCCCCTATCGATGAGTACGGGCGAGCTCTATATGCCGTTTCAAGATCTGTTCTGCGTGCGCTTCTTGATTCTTTATCAAATGAAGATCTAAGAGACCTTAATACTCCTCTGGAAGACGTGAGGATGAGGCAGCTGGCTAAGATTGTGCGCTTGGACCGCGATAAAGGAATGAAGGGCGATGGTTTTGAGTGGGCGGTGCATGAGGCTCTTATAGGAAAGGAGCCGCGTGTTCTTGGGCCGATATCAGCGGCGATGAGGCGCGCATCTAAACATATCCGGGATTCGGAGCCCGGTTCTCTTCTTTTTGGGCATGAAAGGGCTAGGTATCTAGGGTTTCTGGATGCTGTAGTTAACGAGGCGGGTACGGATTCTTACCTGCTTCCGGAGGGTAGTGGCAGGCCATTTAAGTTTGGGCCGTGGGTTTCAAAAGCGGCGGCAGGTGTGGCATCTGAGCCTCTATTGAGCGATAGGATTAAGCACATATGGAAGACAGACCTGTTCCTTTCTGCGAAAGATGATCCTCGTTACTTTGCGGCAACAGTAAAATCAAATTATGGCCAGCTAGAGGGTGGTAAGGGGCTCCGAATAGGTATCGTTCCAGAATCCACGCATAAAGGAAATTCTAGTGGTGTCCGGTACAGTTCTGAGCACGGCCTGTGGGTTGTAACTCTTGCCGATCCAAATGGATTCATGGGGTTGTTTAACGACGGATATCATGCCGTTGGGCGCGCGATGTGTGCTCTGGGTAAGCAGCAGGCTCCTACTTATTGGACTAAGCCGAGTGCAAAAGCGCAAAGAGTTCAGGAGCAGATTGAGAAATATCCTAATGCTCGTGTATTGGATATAGAAAACGCTCTTGATGAGGCTGCGCAGCAAAAGCTTGTAATTGTTCAGCAGCAGCTTGTTTCTGTGAATGCGCCGGATTGGCTGCATATCAAAGCTATGGCTCCAAAGATAATCTCTCCAAAGCCAAGATTTGATAAGTTGGATTGATTTTCTCTTTTAATAATTTTTTGTATTTTAAAGTACCTCGGGTTGCGCAGTGCGCAACCCGGGCTGCGGGTTCGATGCGGCGGAATTATTCCGCCGCATCCAGCAAATGCTGCTGCCAGAACAGAATGCTCGCCGCGCCGAAGTAGTCGCTGTTGGTTTTCTTGCGGAAGCCGTGGCCTTCGTCGGTGTAGAGCAGGTACCACACGGGCTGGCCGTTGGCGCGCACGGCCTTGACGATTTGTTCGGCCTCGGTCCACGGCACGCGCGGGTCGTTCTTGCCCTGGGCGACGAACAGGCGCGAGGTGATCTTGCCGGCGTTGTTGAGCGGGGAGATCTTCTCGAACAGGGCCGCCATCGCCGGGTCGCGCTCGTCGCCGTATTCGGCGCGGCGCAGGTCGCGGCGGTAGTTCTCGGTGTTCTTCAGGAAGGTGCCGAAGTGCGAGATGCCGACCACGTCGATGCCGGCGCGGATGCGCTCGGGGTAGTGCACCAGCGAGGCCAGCACCATGTAGCCGCCGTAGCTGCCGCCGAACACGCCCACGCGCGAGGCATCGAGTTCGGGCTGCTGCGCGATCCAGTCGAGCAGAGCGCCGATGTCCTTCACCGAATTCTCGCGGAGCGCGGCGTTGTCCAGCGCCAGATAGGTCTTTCCGTAGCCGCTGGAGCCGCGCACGTTGGGCACCAGCATGGCCACGCCCAGTTCGTTGGCCATGTACTGCGCGGTGGGGTTGAAGGTGGGACGCGACTGCGCTTCGGGGCCGCCGTGGATGTTGATGACCACCGGCAGTTTCTTGCCGGCCGGCACGTCGGCGGGACGGTAGTAGAACGCGGGGATGGTGCGGCGCTTGCCGTTCACCGTATCGAAGGTGGGGTAGCGCACCAGCGTGGGCGCGACGAACGTCGAGGTGTCCAGGCCGCCGACCTCGCTCTGCGTCCAGCGGGTGAGCGTGCGTGCGGCGATGTCGATCACGTAGGCGTCGCTGGGCGAGGTGGCGCTGTTGATGCTGAGCGCGATGCGCTGGCCGTCGTGCGAGAACACGCCGCTGCCGAACACGCCCACCGGCAGTTCGGGCAAGGCCACCGCGCGGTGGTCGGGCAGCGTGAGCACATGCAGCCGGCTGATGCCGTCCTCGTTGGTGACGAAGGCCAGATGCCTGCCGTCGGGCGCGAGTTCGAAGCCGTCGACATCCCACGGAATGCCGGCGCTCAGCACGGTCAGTCGTCCACTCTTCGGGTCGTGGTGGCGCAGGGTGCGGAATTCCTGCGCCTTGCCCTTCACCGGCTCGTCGGAGACGAAGTAGACCGACGCGCCATCCGGTGCGTAGGCGAAGCCGCCGAACGCCGCCTTGCCGCCGTCCACGGGGAACAGCGTCAGGGTGTCGGTGGCGAGATCCACTTCGCCGGGATAGGACTCGGCGATCGAGACGTAGCGGCTGACCAGCAGGCGCTTGCCGTCCGGCGAGAAGTCCATCGCGCCCCAGCTGCCGCCGGCGGTGACCACCGCACGGCTCTGGCCGGTGCGGGTGTCGCGCACCCACACGTCGCGGTCGGTGCCGTTGCGCGCGGTGCTGGTCCAGGCCATCAGCCCGCCGTCGCGGCTCAGCACCACGCCGCCGTTCTGGGTACGCCCGCCGTCGGTCAGCAGGGTGCTGCTGCGGGCCTGCGTGTCGAACCAGTACAGCTGCGTGTACTCGTCGCCGCCGCGGTCCTTGCCGTACACGAAGCCCTCGCGCCATGCCCTGGCGGGCGAGGGTGCGATGCCGGCGACCGGTTCGGGCAGGAAGGTGAGCTGCTCGCGCATGCCCAGCGGCCGGCAGACGCGGTGCGCCTGGCTGGTTTCGGCGAAGCGGGTGGAGATCAGCAGGCAGCCGTCCGGCGTCCAGCCGGCCACGCCGGCGCCGCGGGTGTTCTGGTAGCGGTTCAGGGTGTCCAGCAACGCCTGCGGGATGGGCGGAATGTTCTCGCTGATGCGGGTGCCGACCTCCTCGCGGACCACCGCGGGCGTGCCGTCGGCGGCGCGGGTGCAGGTCGAGACGGCGACCAAGGCGAGGAAGGTGGCGGGCAGGACGATGCGCGACAGGGCCATCGGAGGGCTCCAGGCAGTGGACGGACAGCCCCCGAGCATAGCCCCGCCGGCATCGCGGCGGGCTGGCCTAAAGTCATGGTGCGGGCGCGTTGCGGCACGGGCGCCTGCACTGCGCCCGATCAGCGCACCCGTTCGACCTTGGCCCGCGTATTGAAGCCGTCCACCGCCAGATACCAGACGCGGCCGATCTTGCTGGGTGTGATCCGCACGCCGGGGTCGGTGAGCCGCACGCCGACCAGCGCCGCGTCGTCCACCTGACGCCAGACCTGGCCGTTGTCGAGGGTGTACTCGCGCCCGCGCTGGAAGCCGCGGAAGTCGCCCTGCATCCTGCCGACGATGGGCTCGGCCGAGCCGAAGGGCAGGAAGCCGCGGTTTTCCTGCTCGATACGGTCCTTGGTGAGGGTTTCGGCCTCGACGGCGGCCGTCTGGATACGCCGGCCCAGCCAGCTGTTCAGGCGCGCCAGCTCTTCGGGCGTGAGCTTGTCCAGGCCCGCGGCCTTGAAGTCCTCGGCGCTCATGTCCTGCTCGATCGGCCTGGACTGTTGCGCCTGCGCGGTGGCGCACAGGGCCGCCAATCCGCCGGCGAGGGCCAGCGCGAGCAGGCGCGGGCCACGGCGGCGAAGACGGAGAGGAGACGACGGGACGAGATGGGTCACGTGCGTGGACTGCATCAGAGTGAGCTGCATGAGAGTGCCCTGCGTGGTCTGGCCCTCGTCGCGACGGGCGTTTAGTGTAGAGGTGCCTATCCTAACCCCACCGGCCACCCCGCCCGGCCATGCCGACTGCCGCTTCCGTACAGCCCACCGTCTCCAGCCCCCGGGCCGATGCCGAGCGGCTGCAGGCGCTGCTGCGCCTGCCCGCGCTCGCGGGCCTGGCGCCGGCCTGGCGTGCGCTGCTGACACAGGCGGCGGAGGCTCCGGACCCGCCGATGGCGACGCTCCCGGCACCGCCGAAGCCGGGCCAGGCCGAAGAGCCGGCGCCCGCTGTCGAGGCGCCGCTGGCCGAGCTGGCCGACACGCTCGATGCACTCGCCCGCCTCAGCGCGGAAGGCGATGTGATGGCGGCCGCCGTGCTGCACGACACCCCCGCCTGGGCGGCGCGTCTGGGCGCCGCGCTCGAGCCGCAGTGGCCGGGCCTGGCGGTGCTGCTGGACGGCCAGCGCGCGGCGGCGCAGGTCTGGGGCCTGCATGCGGCGCAGGGCGGCCCGCGCAACGCGGAGGGCCTGCGCCGGCTGCTGCTGGTGATGGTGAAGGACCTGCGGGTGGTGCCGATCCTGCTGGCGCGGCTGCTCGCCCGGTTGCGCGCCGCCGCCGCGCTGCCGGAGGACGAGCGCCGCGCGCTGGCGCGATTGACCCGCGACATCCACGGCCCGCTCGCCAACCGCCTGGGCATCTGGCAGCTGAAGTGGGAGCTGGAGGACCTGTCCTTCCGCCTGCTCGAGCCCGACACCTACCAGCGCATCGCCCGTCTGCTCGACGAGAAGCGCGGGGACCGCGAGCGGTTCATCGAGACGGTGAAGCGCCTGCTGGACGAGGCGCTGCGCGCCCAGGGCATCCAGGCCGAGGTGGCCGGCCGGCCCAAGCACATCACCAGCATCTGGAAGAAGATGCAGAAGAAGAACGCGCCGATCGGCGAGCTCTACGACCTGCGCGCGGTGCGGGTGATGGTGAAGGACGTGCCCGCCTGCTACGCCGCGCTGGGCGTGGTGCACGCGCTGTGGGCGCCGATCCCCAGCGAATTCGACGACTACATCGCGCGGCCCAAGGCCAACGACTACCGTTCGCTGCACACCGCGGTGGTCGGACCGGAGGGCAAGACCCTGGAAGTGCAGATCCGCACCCACGACATGCACGCGCAGGCGGAGCTGGGCGTGGCCGCGCACTGGCGCTACAAGGAAGGGCGCGCCGCGCCGGCCGATGCCGGGCTGGACCGCAAGATCGAGTGGATGCGCCGGCTGCTGGAAAGCGGCCGCGACAGTGACGGCGACCGCGACGGCGAGCGTGAGGGCGAGCGTGACGATGGCGGCCTGGCCGGCGCCTTCGACAGCGACCTGGTGGAAGACCGCATCTACACCCTCACCCCGCAGGGCGATGTGGTGGATCTGCCGGCGGGTTCGACGCCGCTGGATTTCGCCTACCACGTGCACACGATGGTGGGCCACCGCTGCCGCGGTGCGAAGGTGGATGGCCGCATCGTGCCGCTGGACTACCGTCTGCACAGCGGCGAACGGGTCGAGATCCTCACGGCGAAGACGCCCGCACCGCGTCGCGACTGGCTGGTGGCGGCCAACGGCTTCCTGGCCAGTGGCCGCTCGCGCGACAAGGTGCGTGCGTGGTTCCACAAGCTCGACCGTGCGCGCAACCTGCAGGCCGGCAGGGAGCTGCTCGACAAGGAACTGCGCCGGCTCTCGCTGCTGGGAGCCGACCTCACGCCCGTGCTGCCGCGCTTCTACATGGCCAGCGTCGAGGACCTGTATGTCGCGGTGGCCCTGGGCGATGCCGGCCCGCATCAGGTGGGGCGCGCGCTGCTCGACCACGAACGCGACCTGCAGGAGCAGCAGAAGAAGGCGCATGCGCCGGCCGAGCCGGCCAGGCACACGCCGCCTGCGCCTGCTGCGTCGGACGCGCGCCGCACGGCGCCCGGGTCTGCATTCACGGTCGTCGGCGTCGGCAACCTGCTGGTGCAGATCGCCCGCTGCTGCCAGCCGCTGCCGGGCGAGGCGATCGGCGGCTATCTCACCCGCAGCCGCGGGGTGAGCGTGCACCGCGCCGACTGCGCGGCCTTCCTGCGCCTGGCCGCGTCCCAGCCGCAGCGCGTGCTGGAGGTGGAGTGGGGGCGCCCCGGCAGCGGCCACGTCGCCCAGGTGGTGGTGGAGGCGGTGGACCGCCGCTGGCTGCTCAAGGACCTCAGCAACCTCATCGCCAAGGACGATGCCCATGTGCTGTCGATCCACAGCGACAGCCTGGACGGCGGCCGCGTACGCCTGCGCCTGCAGCTGCGCGTGCGCGACCACGAACAGCTCGCCCGCCTGCTCGGCAGGATCGAACGGATCGCCGGTGTGGAGGACGTGCGGCGGGCCTGAGGTCCACGCACGGCCGGCGCAGCGGATGCACCGGACGCGTCGGACGCGCCGGAATTCTGGCCGGCGGCACGAGCCGGTATCCTGTCGCGATGCCCACGCCGCCCGCAGACCGCAGCGCCACCGAACGCCTCCAGGAGCGCCTGCTGCGCGCCGGGTATTCGGCCGTGCTGTATCTGCTGCTGCCGGTGACGCTGTACCACCTGGTCTGGCGCGGCTTCCGCCAATACGCCTACCTGCTGCGCTGGAGCGAGCGCTACGCCTTCTACGGCGATCGCGTGCGAGGGGATCGCGACGACGGCGGGCACATCTGGGTCCACGCGGTATCGATGGGCGAAGTCAACGCGGTGGCGCCGCTGGTCAACGCGCTGCTGCATCGCTACCCGCGGCAGCGCCTGCTGCTGACCACCATCACCCCGACCGGCTCCGAACGCGTCCGCGCGCTCTGGGGCGACCGGGTCACGCATGTCTACGCGCCCTACGACATTCCCGGCGCGGTTGCGCGCTTCCTGCATGCCTTTCGCCCCCGTGTCGGCCTGATCGTGGAGACCGAGCTCTGGCCGAATCTGCTCTTCGCCTGCCGCGATCGCGGCATCCCGGCCTACCTGGTGAATGCACGGCTGTCCGAGCGCTCGCTGCGTGGTTACCGGCCACTGCGTTCGCTGGTGGGCCGCGCGCTGCGCACGCTGCGCACGGTGGCCGCGCAGTCGGAGGGCGATGCAGCGCGTTTCGCCCGCCTGGGTGCGCGGGCGGACCAGTTGCTGGTCTGCGGCAACCTCAAATACGACACGCCCGTGGACCGGCAGGCGGTGGAGGACACCGTCGCCGAATTCCGTGCCCGCAGCGGCGAACGGCCGACGTGGATCGCGGCCAGCACGCACCCGGACGAAGAGCCGCTGGTGCTTGCCATCCATCAGCGCCTGCGCGCCGAACACCCCGACCTGCTGCTGCTGTGGGTGCCTAGGCACCCCGAGCGCTTCCGTCCGGCGGTGCAACAGGCGCTGGACGCCGGCCTGCAGGTCGCCACCCGCAGCCTCACCGGGATGCCCGGGCCGGAGGACGCGGTGTTCGTGGTCGATACTCTGGGCGAACTGATGCGCTTCTATGCCTGCGCCGACGTGGCCTTCGTCGGCGGCAGCCTGCAGCCGATCGGTGGACACAACCTGCTGGAGCCTGCTGCGGTCGGCACGCCGGCGGTCACCGGCCCGCATCTGCACAATTTCACCGACATCGCCGCCCAACTGCGCGGAGCCGATGCGCTGGAGGTCGGCGAGGACGCCGCGGCGGTGGGCGATGCCCTGCGGCGTCTGCTCGACGACCCGCAGCGCCGTGCCGCGATGTCGGCGGCGGGCAGGGCGCTGGTGGAGCAGGGGCGCGGCGCGCTGCAGCGCACGCTGGCGCTGATCGCGCCCGCCATCGCGGACTGAGCGAGGATCGCTGCGGCGCGTCCGATGGGGCGCGACAAGCGTGCGACGCGTCATGGACTCCACGCCGATGGAGACGGATCATCGGGCAGACGCCGGAGGGATGGCGTCTGCGGCAATCCTGCCGCGCACGATTCCAGGAGGAAACGCGATGAAGAACAACCGCAGCCGTGTCCTGGTCGCACTGCCCGCCGTGCTGCTCGCGATGTCGGCCCACGCGTACTGGCCCGAGCCCAGGGCCGCGTGCACGTCGGCCAACCTCGGACAGCTGGCGACCACCGCCCGGACCGACGGCAACTACACCGATTACGCCCAGTACGAATGCAGGACGTCGGGATGGTATCTGCTCGGTGTGGTGCGCTGTTTTTCCAACGGCAGATGCGCCGACATCTGATCATCCTCATGTGAAAACGAAACCGGCCGTCGCATATCGCGACGGCCGGCGGTGTCGGCAGCGTGCTTCGGCCCGGGCGGCATCGGCTCGCGATGCCAGCGACGCGCGGCCGTCAGGGCGTCGAGGGCTGGCGCGGCTCCGCGGTCAGCAGGCGGTTGATGTCGCGCACATCGTCGATGTCCAGCGTGCCGGCCGCCTGCTCCAGCAGCAGCCGGTTCTGCAGGAAGTTGTAGCGCGAACGCGCATATTCCTGTTCGGCATTGAACAGCGTCTGCTGGTTGTTCAGCACGTCCAGCACGGTGCGGGTGCCCACTTCCAGGCCCACCTGCGAAGCGTCGTACGCGCTGCGCGCGGAGAACACCGCGGCCTTGCGCGCCTCGACCTCGCTGATGCCCGCCACCAGCGTGCGATAAGCGTTGCGCGTATTGCGCACCAGCGCACGCTTCTGCTGTTCCAGTTCGTCGCCCGCGATGTCGCGCTGGGCGATGGCGCTGCGCACCTGCGACTGGGTGGCGCCGCCGGCGAAGATCGGCACGCTGAGAGTCAGACCGATGCTGCGGCGCGCGCTCTCGTTCTCGAAGTCGGTCGTGGTGCTGTCGAGATTGTTGGTCTGATCGCCGTCGCTGCTCCCGCGGCCATAGTTGGCGCCGAAATACAGCGTGGGATAGTGGCCGCCCCGTGCGACCTCGATGCCGGCCTCGGCCGAGCGCAGCCGTGACTCCTGGGCCTTGAGCGACGGGTTGTTGTCCAGCGCCGTGCGTACCCAACCCTCGCCGTCCAGTTCGGAGGGCAGGCTGGGCTGGAAGTCCTGCGGCAGCGCGCGCAGGTCGCGGACTTCCGCGCCGGTGATCTCTTCCAGCGCGCGATAGGCGTCTTCCAGCGAGTTGCGGACCACGATGGTGTTGGCGCGGGCACGGTCGTACTGCGCACGGGCCTCGTGCACGTCGGTGATGGGCGCCAGCCCCACTTCCAGTCGCTTGTCGGCGAAATCGAACTGCTTCTTGAGGGCGGCTTCCTGCGCTTCGGCCGCGGAGAGGGTTTCCATCGCGATCAGCACGTCGAAGTAGGCCTGCGAGGTGCGGGTGATCAGCGTGTCGCCCGCGGCTTCCAGCTGGTAGTCGCCGGCTTCGGCCAGCGCGCCCTGGCTGCGCGCGCGGTTGATGACGGAGTGGTCGTACACCATCTGCCGCAGGTTGACGCCGATGTCCTCGCTGGTGCTCTCGTTCTCGCTGTCGCTGGGGAACAGCTGACCACCCAGCGCCTGCGAGCCTTCGCTCTCGCTGCGCGAGCGGGTGTAGCTGGCTTCGCCGCCAATCTGCGGCAGCAGCGCTGCACGGGCCTGGACCGCACCTTCACGACCGATGTCGCGGTTGGATTCGGCGGCGGAGAACTGCGGATCGCTCTCGCGCGCCATCTCGTAGGCCTGCAACAGGTCGGCGGAATGAGCGCTCAGCGGGAGCGAGAGCGCGAACAGCGTGGCGGCGATGGCGAGGGGGCGGCGAGTCATGTGAGTCCTTCGTGATGGTTCGCGCAACATCCGGTGGGAGACCGGTCGCGTCGATATTGGATCGTTCAGAGGGAGAAGGTACGCGGAGGCTCCGCGCCGATCAGGTATTCCAGTTCGGTTTCGAACAGCGACTCCAGGCTGCCGTCGGCGCGGACCAGCACGGCTTCCATCGCCGGTGCATGGCCGCGGACGGCGAACAGCCGGCCACCGGGCGTGAGCCACTGCAGGAACCGTGCGGGCAGCTCGGTGACGGCGGCGCCGACGCAGATCGCGTCGAAACGCTGGTCGGTGTCCCACGCCAGGGCGTCGGCGGCGATGACCCGGGCATTGCCCATGCCCTCGACCTGCAGACGCGCAGCGGCGGCCTCGGCCAGATCGGCATGGATGTCCAGCGACACCACTTCGCGCGCGAGCCGCGCGAAGCAGGCGGTGAGATACCCGCTGCCGGTGCCGATCTCCAGCACCCGCTCTTCGGCCTGCACGGCGAGCGCCTCCAGAGCGCGGCCTTCCACTACGGGCTTGAGCATGTGGCGGCCGTGGCCCAGCGGCAGGGCCAGGTCGGAATAGGCGAGGGCGCGGTGCGACTCGGCGACGAAGCGCTCGCGCGGCAGCGAAGCGAGGGCGTCGAGCACCCGCACGTCGAACACGTCCCAGGGACGTACCTGCTGTTCGACCATGGTTTCGCGGGCTTTGGCGTAATCGATCGTCATGACGGAATTCTCTGGAGGGCGGTGCCGCTGTGGCGGCCGGCGCATTTTACCGGGTGTCGGACCGCTCGGGTCGGCATCGACCGCATGCCGGCAGGATCGCCGTGCGAAGGGGGTCGCGCTGAGTGCCGGAAGTCACCGGGAGTGAAGTCACCGGGAGTGAGCTCGTCGGTCGTCAGGTCTTTTCTGCCGATGCGGCCTGCGGCGCGATGAGCCCGGCACAGGGCGGGCGCTGCCGCAGGCGAACGCCACGCAGCCAAACGTCGGCGGCTGTCGTGCCGGCCTGTCCGCTCGGAGCGTGTGCCGCGCCCTTCAGCGATCGGTGCCATATGCCCGCAGGAACATGTCGATGCAGGCATCGACGTGGGCGCCGATCTCGCACGGTGCGGGTTCTTCGCACAGGCTGCACATCAGACGCACGTGCAGATCGCCCTTGATCAGGCAGAAGAACTGCCCTGCTGCGCGCTCCGGGTCTTCGATCTGCAGCAGGCCCTGGCCGATGGCTTCGCGCAGGAACTCGGCGAACCCGGCCTTCAGCCGGCGGGGGCCCGCTTCCCAGAACAGCCGACGGACGTGTTCCTCGCCGGTGGCGGTCATCATCATCCGGTGCATGGACAGCGATTCCTCGCTGCTGACCAGGGCGAAGAACGCCTGACCGATGCGGGTGAGCTGGGTACGCAGGCCGCCGGGTTCGGCATCGGCACCGCCGCGCGCGCTCTGGAACAGCGCGGCCGGCACCTGTTCGTCCAGCTTGGCCACGATGGCCGCGGTGAACAGCGATTCCTTGTCGCCGAAATGGCTGTAGACGGTGAGCTTGGACACCTTCGCGTCGGCGGCGATCTGGTCCATGCTGGCGCCCTCGTAGCCATTGGCCATGAACAGCCGCTTGGCAGCCTCCAGAATGGCGGCCCGCTTGCCGGGGTCCTTCGGCCGTCCCGGCGCGCCGCCCCCGGACTTGGCCGGGGGGCGCGACGCGGAGCTCGGCGGGTGGGGACGGGGTTTCGACGGCATGATTCAATACTAGACTAATCGGTACGGTAATAATACGATACCGGCTGGTTCATTAATTCGGCCGTACCCGGGGTGGCGAGCGCCAACCCGGTCGGCCTTCAGGCCACGCCGGCCTCCCGGCCTGGCGTCGCAGACATCAGCAGGCAGAGTAAGCGCGTGGAGAAGAGCATGGGAGCGAGGCGGCGCAGTCCATCCGATCGTGGGGGCACCGATCCTGCGTGCGTCCGCACGCACGCAGCGGATGCCGCGGGGTCTGGAGCACGACGCCTGCCGGCGGGCGGTGTTCGCGCGCTGGCCGCCGGCTTGGCGGTCGCAGCACTGGCAGCGCTTGTCGGCTGCGGCGGAGATAAGCCCGAGGCCGAGCCGCCGCAGCCGGCGCTGGTGATCCGCGCCGGCGCCCCGGCGGGCGTGTCCGGCACAGTGTATTCCGGCGAAATCCGCGCCCGTGAAGAGTCCACCCTGGCCTTCCGCGTCGGCGGCAAGGTGTTGTCGCGCCGGGTCGATGTGGGCGATCGCGTGCGTGCCGGCGACGTGCTGGCCGAACTCGACCCGGGCGATCTGCGCCTGCAGGGCGAGGCCGCCGCCGCGCAGGTGGCGGCCGCCGAGGCGCAGCTCGCCCGCGCCCGGGCCGATCACCGCCGTCTGTCCGCGCTCGCGGCCGACCAGCTGGTCAGTCGCTCGGCACTGGATCAGCAGACCGCGGCGCTGCGTGCCGCCGAAGCCGAGGCCGATGCCGCGCGCGCGCAGCGCGATGTGGCCCGCAACCAGTCCAGCTATACGCGCCTGCTGGCGCCGCGCGACGGCGCCATCGCCGCCCGCAACATCGAAGTGGGCCAGGTGGTCGCCGCCGGCCAGACCGCGTTCTCGCTCGCGGTCGACGGCGAGCGCGAGGTGGCCTTCGCCCTGCCCGAGCAGGGGGTCGAGGACTTCCGGGTCGGCCAGCCGGTGCTGGTGGAACTCTGGAACGACGCCGGCAAGCGTCTGCCGGCGACCCTGCGCGAGATCGCGCCGGCCGCCGACCCGCTCACCCGCACCTACGCGGCCCGCGCCCGCGTGGAAGGCGATGCCGGCGCCGAGCTGCCGCTCGGTCTGAGCGCGCGCGTGTACGTGCTCGATGCCGCCGCGCAGGGCGCGCTGCAGCTGCCGCTGTCCGCGATCCAGCCCGCTCGCGCCGATGTCGCCACCGCCGCGACGCCCGCCACCCACGGCGGCGGTGCGGTCTGGGTGGTGGACCCGAAGACCCGCAAGGTGCGGCGCGTCGCGGTGAAGACCGGGCCGTTCGGCAGCGAGCGCGTCGCGGTACTGCAAGGCCTGCGCCCGGGCGACTGGGTGGTGGCGGCGGGTGGTCATCTGCTGCGCGAAGGCCAGGAAGTGGTGCCGGTCGATCGCGACAACCGTCCGCTGTCGGCGCAGTCGGCGCAATGAACGGAGTCCCATCGATGCGCGCCTCCCTGTCATGTCCCGCTGTGCCCGGCCTCGCTGGCACATCGTTCGGGATCCTCTCCGCGTGTCCGTCCGCGGGTCGTCCCGCCTGCCGCGGAGGCTGAGCCATGCGCCGCTTCAACGTATCCGAGTGGGCGCTGGCCAATCGCCCGCTGGTGCTCTACATCATGCTGGTGCTCGCGGTGGTCGGCGCCTGGTCCTACACAAGGCTGGGCCAGTCCGAGGATCCGCCCTTCACCTTCAAGGCGATGGTGATCCGCACCGCGTGGCCGGGCGCCAGCGCCGAGGAAGTCGCGCGCGAGGTCACCGACCGCATCGAAAAGAAGGTGATGGAGACCGGCGACTACGAACGCGTCACCTCGTATTCCCGGCCCGGCGAATCGCAGGTCATCTTCATCGCCCGCGATTCGATGGTGAGCCGTGAACTGCCCGAGCTGTGGTACCAGGTGCGCAAGAAGGTGGGCGACATCCGCCACACGCTGCCCGAAGGCGTGGCCGGCCCGTTCTTCAACGACGAGTTCGGCGACACCTACGGCAACATCTACGCGCTCACCGGCCAGGGCTTCGACGACGCGCTGCTGAAGGAGTATGCCGAGCGTCTGGAGCTGCAGCTGCAGCGCGTGCCCGAGGTCGCCAAGATCGATCTGGTCGGCGTGCAGGACGAGAAGATCTGGATCGAGCTGTCCAACACCAAGCTGGCCACGCTGGGCATTCCGATGGCCGTGGTGCAGCAGGCGCTGGCCGAGCAGAACGCGGTCACCGCCGCCGGCTTCTTCGAGACGCCCGGCGAGCGCGTGCGTCTGCAGGTGGATGGCGCGTTCCGCTCGGTCGACGATCTGCGCGCGTTCCCGATCCGCGCTGGCGACCGCACGCTGCGGCTCGACGACGTGGCCGACGTGCATCGCGGCTATGCCGACCCCGCTGCGCCGCGCATGCGCTTCATGGGGCAGGACGCCATCGGCATCGCGGTGTCGATGAAACCCGGCGGCGACATCCTGCGCCTGGGCAAGGCCCTGGATGCGGAGACCGAGCGCCTGCAGCGCACGCTGCCGCTGGGCATGCGCCTGGAACGCGTGGCCGACCAGCCCGCGGCGGTACGCGATTCGATCGGCGAATTCGTGCGCGTGCTGGCCGAAGCGGTGGGCATCGTGCTGCTGGTGAGTTTCTTCTCGCTGGGCATGCGCACCGGCCTGGTGGTGGCGGTGAGCATCCCGCTGGTGCTGGCGATGACCTTCGCGGTGATGCACTACTTCGGCATCGGCCTGCACAAGATTTCGCTGGGCGCGCTGGTGCTGGCGCTGGGCCTGCTGGTGGACGACGCGATCATCGCCGTCGAAATGATGGCGGTGCGCATGGAGCAGGGCTACAGCCGGCTCAAGGCGGCGGCCTACGCCTACGAGACCACCGCGTTCCCGATGCTCACCGGCACGCTGGTCACCGCGGCGGGCTTCCTGCCCATCGCCACCGCGGCGTCGAGCACGGGCGAATACACGCGCGCGCTGTTTCAGGTGGTCACCATCGCGTTGATCGTCTCGTGGATCGCCGCGGTGCTGTTCATCCCGTATCTGGGCGAGAAGATGCTGCCGGACCCGCACGCGCGGCCCGCGGAGGGATCGCTGGAGGCACGCATTCGCGCGCGACGCGAGCGCCTCGCCGACCGCTGGCCGCAGTACGCCGGCCTGCTGGCGCCGCCGCCGCTGCCGGTCGAGGGCCGCGGCGCACATGCGCACGACCCCTACGACAGCGGGTTCTACCGCCGTTTCCGTGCGCTGGTGCGCTGGTGCATCGGTTACCGCTGGTGGGTGATCGGCGGCACCGTGGCCGCGTTCGTGCTGTCGCTCGCGCTGTTCCGTTTCGTGCCGCAGCAGTTCTTCCCCGACTCCACCCGGCACGAGCTCATGATCGACGTCGAGCTTGCCGAAGGCGCATCGCTGAAGGCCAGCGAAGCGGCGGTCGCGCAGCTCGAAGCCCTGCTGGCCGAACGCGAGGAGATCGAGAACTTCGTGGCCTATGTCGGCACCGGTTCGCCGCGGTTCTATCTGCCGCTGGACCAGCAGCTGCCGGCGAAGAACTTCTCGCAGTTCGTGGTGCTGACCCGCGACATCGAGGCGCGCGAGTCGCTCAAGCGCTGGCTGAAGGAGGACGTGCGCAGGCGTTTCCCCGCGCTGCAGCTGCGCGTGACGCGCCTGGAGAACGGTCCGCCGGTCGGTTTCCCCGTGCAGTTCCGCGTCTCGGGCGAGCACATCGACCGCGTGCGCGTCATCGCCGAACGGGTCAAGGCGCAGGTGCGCACCAATCCGCACGTCACCAACGTCAATCTGGATTGGGACGAACCGAGCAAGACGGTGCGCCTGCGCATCGACCAGGATCGCGCCCGTGCGCTCGGCGTCAGTTCGCAGCAGCTCTCGCTGTTCCTGGCCAGCTCGCTGTCCGGGCAGCGCGTGAGCACCTATCGCGAGGGCAACGAGCTGATCGAGATCCTGCTGCGCGGCCCGCTGGACGAGCGCGAACGGCTGGAACTGCTCGGCAGCCTGGCCGTGCCGACCGCCAACGGCGGCACGGTGCCGGTGCGTCAGATCGCCACGCTCGAATACGGCTTCGAAGACGGCATCATCTGGCATCGCAACCGCCTGCCCACGGTCACCGTGCGCGCCGACATCTATGGCGATGTCACGGCACCGACCGTGGTCAACGAGATCCTGCCGACGCTGGAGGAGATCCGCGCGGATCTGCCCGAAGGCTTCCAGCTGGAGACCGGCGGCACCGTCGAGGATTCCGCGCGCGGCCAGAATTCGATCAAGGCCGGCATGCCGCTGTTCCTGCTGGTGGTGGTGACCCTGCTCATGCTGCAGCTGCGCAGCTTCGCGCGGGTGGTGCTGGTGATGAGCACCGCGCCGCTGGGCCTGATCGGCGCGGTCGGTTTCCTGCTGCTGTTCCAGGTGCCCTTCGGCTTCGTGGCGATGCTCGGCGTGATCGCGCTGTCGGGCATGATCATGCGCAACTCGGTGATCCTGATCGACCAGATCGAGCAGGACATCGCGTCCGGTCACGACCGCTGGACCGCGATCATCGAATCCACCGTGCGCCGCTTCCGTCCGATCGTGCTGACCGCGCTGGCCGCGATCCTGGCGATGATCCCGCTCTCGCGCAGCGTGTTCTTCGGACCGATGGCGGTGGCGATCATGGGCGGACTGGTGGTCGCGACCGCGCTGACCCTGCTGTTCCTGCCCGCGCTGTACGCGGCCTGGTTCCGCGTCCGCGCGGAGGAAGAAGCGGCGGCGTGATGCCCTGCCGGTGACACGCGGCGTCGATCGTTACGTCATGCGGAAAGGTGTGCGCGGGAATGTGTGCGCTGTCAAGTGTGTGCCGCATGAACACCGCATGACACGCCTCCGGCCTGAAATCGAAGTCATTTCCGCGGTCTTTCTGCTGGATTAATCTCGTGGTTTCGTCGCTCATCGCCGCTCCCCATTCGCACCCGGGCCGCCCGACGGCTTCCTCCCCCTCCCATCCGCGGGCGGCCCGGCGTGCGATGTTTCACCCGTGTGGTCTGCGGCCGTCCGGGCTTCAGCGGCTCGCAGTCCTGTCGAGCCCGCTTCCTGTCGAGGCCGGCCCGACAGCGCAGTCAGTCGGCGCGAGCCCCGCATGCGGGGCTTCACATCACTCCAAAGGCGCGATGAGGGTCGATCGCATGCAGTGCAGTGGCACCGCCTACGCCTGTCATGCCAACAGTCGTTCCCGCAGCGCCGCATCGTTCGCCATGAGCGCCTCGCCGTGCGCCGGCCGCGCCAGGCACTCGGCCAGCGCGGGCGGTGGCGGCACGGCATGCCCCACCAGCGGCTCGACGATGGTCTCGAACTTGGCCGGATGCGCGGTGGCGACGATGGCCCAGGGCCGCGTATCACCGGCGCTGCGCATGTCGTCGAGCATCGCCAGTGCGCAGGCCGTGTGCGGGCAGGCGACGATGCCGTGACGCGCGGGAGCGGACGCCACATGCGTGCGGATGGTGGCGTCGTCGACCGAGCGTGCACGGATCGCGGTGCGCAGGGCCGCGTCGTCGGCGAACCAGTGGCGCAGCCGCTCGAAATTGCTCGGTGCGCCGACATCCATCGCATTGGCGAGGGTCGCGAGGGTGGCATGCGGGGCGTAGTCGCCGCCGGCGAAGAAGCGCGGCAACACGTCGTTGGCATTGCTGGCCAGCGCCACCTCGCCGATCGGGAAACCCATGCGCTGCGCCAGCAGTGCGGCGGCGGCATTGCCGAGATTGCCGGTGGGCACGATCAGGTTGAGCGGGACGCCATGCGCGAGATGGAAATTGCGCGCAGTGTGGGCGTAATAGGCCAGCTGCGGCAGCAGGCGGCCGAGGCTGATGCTGTTGGCCGAGGTCAGCGCCATGTGTTCGCGCAGATCGCGGTCGGACAGCGCGGCCTTGGCCATCCGCTGGCAGTCGTCGAAGGTGCCCGCCACGCGGAAGGTGCGCACGTTGTCGCCCCAGCACTCCAGCCCGTGTGCCTGCCGCGGCGAGACGCGGCCGTCCGGATACAGGATGACCACGGCGAAACCCGGCCGGCGATGGAAGGCACCTGCCACCGCCGCGCCGGTGTCGCCGGAGGTGGCGACCAGGATGGTGGTGTCGCCGGCGTCCGGTGCGCGCAGGGCGGCCAGGCATTCCGCCAGGAAGCGCGCCGCGTAGTCCTTGAACGCCGCGGTCGGGCCGTGGAACAGCTCCAGGACGAAGTCGCCGGCACCGCGCATCGGCACCAGGGGCGCCTCGAAATCGAAGGCGCGCGCGCACAGGCCAGGCAAGGCGTCGCGCAGTCGTGAAGCCTCGAAATACGGCGCCAGCGCTTCGGCCGCGGTGGCGGCGAGGGAAGGAGACGCGGTGTGTGTGATCGACGCGGGCAGGCGCGGGATGCGCGTCGGCACGTACAGCCCGCCATCGGGTGCGAGCCCGGCGATCAGCGCGGCGTCGAGACCGGTCGGCGGTGTGCCGCCGCGTGTGCTCACGTAGGCGATGGGCGCGGTGTCGGCGTCTGTCGCCTGCGCCGCGGCATGTGGGTCGACGTGCGTGCCGGCCGCGCTCATGCCAGCACCTCGGCGCGCGGGCCGGCCACCGGCGAGACATGGGCGCGCGACGGGTAACCCGCGGCGGCAAATGCGGCGCGCATGCCCTCGCCGCCACGTTCGGCGGCCTCGCGGGAATCGAACCAGGCGAACACGCTGGGCCCGGCGCCGGAAATGCTGCTGCCGAGCGCGCCGCTGGCGATGGCCGCGTGCTGCACCTCGGCGAAGCCGGGAATCAGCGAGGCGCGGCGCGGTTCCACCAGGACATCGCGCAGGCCTTCGCGGATCAACTCGGCATCGCCGCGTGCCAGCCCGGTGAGGAACAGCGCCAGATGCGTGCTCTGCGCCACGAACGCGCCGAGCGGGTAGGGCGCGGCCAGCGCCTCGCGGGCGCGGCGGGTTTCCAGCACCTGGTCGGGATGCACCACCACGCTGTGCAGCCAGCCGGGCACCTCGAGCGGGATCATGCGCGTGGATGTGGCCAGGACCACGCCGCCCAGCAGCATCGGTGCGACGTTGTCGCCGTGCAGGCTGCCGCTGGCGGCGGCCTCGCCCTGCAGGGCGAAGGGGTACAGCGCCTCGCGCGAGAGGCGCGTGTCCAGCAGCGCGTTCGCGGCCACCAGCGCGGCCACGCAGGAGGCCGCCGAACCGCCCAGGCCGGAGCCCAGCGGAATGCCCTTCTCCAATTCCACCTCGAAGCCGAACGGCAGCGCCAGCGCCTCGCGCAGGGCGATCAGCGCGCGGCCGGCCGTGTTCGACGCGGCCTCGCGCGGCAGGGTGTCCGCACCGGGCGCATCGCCGCGGATGTCGGCGATGCGCACCTCCGGGGTGTCGATGCGCCGCACCAGGGCGACGTCGCTCGGGCCGGCCACACTGTAGCCGAGCAGGTCGAAGCCGACGCCGATGTTGCCGACGCTGGCCGGTGCGCACGCGGTCGCGGCCTCGTGCGTGCGCACGCGCGTGGTTGCCTGCCCGCGTGCGTCCGCGCCCGCGCTCATGCGCGTGCTCCCAGCGCCTGCGCGATCAGCAGGATGTCGCCGAACACGCCGCCCGCGGTGACGTCCGCACCGGCGCCCGGGCCCTGCACCACCAGCGGATTGGTGGCATAGCGGCGGGTGCGGAACTGGATGAGGTTGTCGGTCAGCCCACCGTGCAGGCTGGCATGGCCCGGGTCGGGCGTGGCCAGCGCCACGCGGGCGCTGCCGTCCTGCGCCAGCTGCGCGAGATAGCGGAGGCTGCGGCCCTGCGCGCGTGCCGCGTCCAGACGCGCCTGCATGGGGCCGTCCATCTCCTGCATGCGCGCCAGAAATTCCTCGCGCGACACATCGCGCAGCGCCTCCGGCACCAGGCTTTCCACCTGCACGTCCTCCAGCGACAACTCGCGTCCGGCCTCGCGCGCCAGGATCACCAGCTTGCGTGCCACGTCGGTGCCGGAGAGGTCGTCGCGCGGATCGGGCTCGGTGTAGCCCAGCGCACGGGCTTCGGCGACCAGCGCGGAGAACGGCATGCTGCCGTCGTAGCGGTTGAACAGCCAGGCCAGGGTGCCGGAGAGGATGCCCTCGATGGCCAGCAGTTCATCCCCGGTGTCCAGCAGCGAGCGCAGGGTCTGGACGACCGGCAGGCCGGCGCCCACGGTGGCCTCGTAACGGAACATGCCGCCGCGTTTCTCGGACTCGCGGATCGCACGGTAGCGCGCCAGATCGCCGCTGCCCGCGTGCTTGCTGGGCGTGGCGATGTGGATGCCCATCGCCAGCCATTCCGGGTAGCGCGCGGCCACCGCGTCGCTGCCGCTGCAGTCGACGATCAGCGCATGCGGCAGATGCGCGGCGCGGATGTGCGCGGCGAAGCGGTCGAGGTCGAGCGCATCCGCGCCCTCGGCGCGCACGCGTGCGATGGCCTCTGCCGGGTCGATATGGGCATCGTCCAGCGTCATGGTGCGGCTGCCGGCCACCGCGCGCAGGCGCAGGTCGAGGCGATGCGCCATCTGCGGCGCGGCGGCGAAGCGCGGCAGCGCCTCGGCCAGTTGCGAGAGCAGGGCGCCGCCGACATTGCCGGGACCGATCAGGCCGACCGAGAGCGTCGCCGGCGAGAGCCAGAACGCGCTGTGCGCGGCGCGCAGCGCGCGCACGGCGTCGGCGGCGGCCACCGCGACCGAGATGTTGCGCTCGCTCGCGCCCTGGGCGATGGCGCGGATGTTCACCCGCGCGCGGGCGAGCCCGTCGAACAGCCGCGCCGAGACGCCCGGCGTGCCGACCATGCCGTCGCCGACCGCCGCCAGCACCGCGATGCCGTCGGTGACATGCACGCCTTCGACCTGGCCGTCGGCCATGGCTTCGGCGAAGGCGGTCGCGATCGCGCTGCGGCCCTGCTCGGCCTGCGCCGCGGGCATCACGCAGCAGATCGAATGTTCGCTGGAGCCCTGCGAGATCATGGTGACCGAGACCCCGGACTCGCGCAGCGCGGCGAACATGCGCTCGGCGGTGCCGGGCACGCCGATCAGGCCGGCGCCGCTGAGTTCGACCACGGCCATCGACGGCAGCAGGGTGAGTCCCTTGACCGGCGAGACGCCGGGGTCGGCCATCGCCGCGGCGGTGGAGTCGACGATCCGGGTGCCGGGGGCGACGGGGTTGCGCGAATTGCGGATGACGATGGGCAGGCCGGCCTGCATCGCCGGGGCCATGGTCTGCGGGTGCAGCACCTTGGCGCCGAAATAGGCCAGCTCGCAGGCCTCGGCATAGGACATGCTGGGCAGACACACCGCATCGGGCACCATGCGTGGATCGGCGCTGAGCACGCCGTCGACATCGGTCCAGATGATCAGTTCCGCAGCCTCGAACAGCACCGCGAAGATCGCGCCGGAATAGTCGCTGCCGTTGCGGCCCAGGGTGGTGGCGCGGCCGTCGCGGTCGCGGGCCACGAAGCCGGTCACCACCACGTCGGGCTGCGGGTGGTGCGTGCGCCAGTCCGCCAGCCGCGCGCGGGTGGCGTCCCAGTCCACCGCCACGCCCAGCTCGCCGGCGTGGACCTGCAGCACCTCGCGGGCGTCCAGCCGCGCCCAGCCGGCGTTTTCGCCGCCGAGAGCGGCCTGCAGCAGGGCGGAGGACCAGACTTCGCCCAGGCCCTGGATGCCGGCGAATTCCTGCGGATCGGCGCCCTGGCCGGCCGCGGCGTCGGCGAGCCGGCTCAGGCGCTCGGACAGGCGCGAGAAGGCCTCGTCGAGCCAGCCGACCGCGCCGTGGGTATCGCCGCCCACCTGCAGCGCGGTGGCGAGATGGCGGTCGCGCAGGCGCGACCAGGCATCCTGCCATTCCTCGCCGCGCCCGGCGGCCTCGGCCAGCGCGCCGAGTGCGTCGGTCACGCCCTGCATCGCCGAGACCACGACCACGCGCGGGCCAGGGTCGGCTTCGATCAGCTGCGCGACATGGCGGATGCGCTCGGCGTCGGCGACGCTGCTGCCGCCGAACTTGTGCGCCAGTACCGGGCGCGTAGGCGCCTGCGTGGTGGAGACGGGCATGGGGGCGTCCTGCGACGCTGCGGTGGTGGAAGATGACGAGTCCATGTGGAGGGTTCCTGTGGGGTGAGAGCCCCGCGTAGTCCTTACGCGTGTCGATTCGTGGCCCCAGCCGCACAGCCTCGCGACCCGGGTCCGGGTGCGGGGCGAACGTGAAGGGGGGCGATTCTCCGTCGCCGCTTCAGCCCGCACCACCGGTGGTGCCGGTGGTCCTGTCGCTGATGGCGATGGCGATGGCGGCGTGCCGAGTCCCGTTCGCGCAGCGGACACCACGCCCGGGCAGCCCTTGCAGGGCGCTGGGCGAAAGGAATCGGCGGGCGGCGGGACCTGGCATGAGGGAGGTGTAATCGATGGGAGGGCCGTGCGTCAACGACGTGCCTGCATGTCGGTATGCGATGCGGTCGTGGCCTGCGCGATGCCTGTCATCCGGCTGACATGTGCCGGACCACGCTCAGTCACGAAGCACGACCGCGGCGCAGTCGATCTCCAGCCGCGCGAGCACGGCCGCGGTCATGGCGTCGGTGTCCAGCGGCTGGTCCGGTGCGCCCGCCGCGGAGGCGAGATCGGCGGTGAGTGCGCCCGCGTCGATGGCGCCGGCCACGGCGGTTTCGACGCAGCGCGCCTCGGTCTCCAGGCCGAGGGAATGGCGCAGCAGCATGGCCGCGCTGAGGATCGCGCCGACCGGGTTGGCGATGCCGCGCCCGGCGATGTCCGGGGCCGAGCCGTGGATCGGTTCGTACAGTCCCAGCCTGCCGTCGCCGAGCGAGGCCGAAGGCAGCAGCCCCATCGAGCCGGCCAGCATCGACGCCTCGTCGGTGAGGATGTCGCCGAACATGTTCTCGGTGACGATCACATCAAAATCGCGCGGCCGGGCGATCAGATGCATCGCCATGCTGTCGACGAGCTGATGCTCCAGGCGCACCTCGGGGAATTCCTCGCGCGCCACGCGCGTCGCCACCTCGCGCCACAGCCGCGAGGTCTCCAGCACGTTGGCCTTGTCGACCGAGACCACGTGCCCGCGCCGCTGCCGCGCCAGCGCGCAGGCGCGGCGCACGCAGCGCTCCACTTCGGCCACGCTGTAGTCGCAGGTGTCGCTGGCGGCGTCGGCGCTGCGGGTCTTGGCGCCGAAGTACGCGCCGCCGGTGAGTTCGCGGACCACCATCAGGTCGACGCCGGTGAGCAGGTGCGACTTGATCGGCGAGGCGGTGAGCGCCACCGGATGGGTCTTCACCGGGCGCAGGTTGGCGTACAGGCCCAGCGACTTGCGCAGCCGCAGCAGGCCCTGCTCGGGGCGGATCGCGCCGTCGGACCACTTCGGGCCGCCGACCGCGCCGAGCAGGAGGGCATCGGCGTTGCGGCAGGCGTCCAGCGTGGCGTCCGACAGCGGTGAGCCTTCGGCGTCGATGGCCGCGCCACCGATCAGGCGGGTGTCGAAACGGAAGGCGTGACCGTAGCGCTGGGCGACGGCCTCCAGTACGCGGACGGCGGCGGTGGCGACTTCCGGGCCGATGCCGTCGCCGGGCAGGACGATGATCTCAGCGCGCATGGCGGGTCTCCTCGAAGCGGTTTTTTTCGAACGTCTTGATCTGTGCGGACTGCTGCAGCAGGTAGCCGAGCTGGTCGACGCCTTCGAGCAGGCAGGTGCGGGCGAAGCCGTCGATCGGGAAGCCGAAACGGCGCCCGTCGGGCAGGGTCACGGTGCTGGCGGCGACATCGATGTCGAGCGTGAGGCCGGGCCTGGCCAGCAGCTCGTCCACCACCTCGGCATCCAGCACGATCGGCAGCAGGCCGTTCTTCAGTGCGTTGCTGCGGAAGATGTCGGCGATTTCGGCGCTGATGACCGCGCGAAGACCGAAGTCCAGCAGTGCCCAGGGGGCGTGTTCGCGCGAGGAGCCGCAGCCGAAATTACGGCCGGCGACGAGGATCTGCGCCCCGGCGGCCTCGGGCGCGTTGAGCGGGAAGTCCGGGTCGGGCGTGCCGTCCCCGCGCCAGCGCCAGTCGTTGAAGGCGTGGCGGCCCAGGCCCTCGCGCACGGTGGTGGTGAGGAAACGCGCCGGGATGATGCGGTCGGTGTCGATGTTGCGCTCGGGCAGGCAGACGGTGCGCGCCTGCAGACGGACGATGGGGGAGCGGCTTGCAGGTGCGGGGCTCATGCGGCGCACTCCTGGGTGGCGGTCTGCGAGGTCTGCGCGGACGACCACGACGCCGTGTCGCGCGGGTCGACCACGCGGCCGGCCACGGCGCAGGCCGCAGCGGTGGCGGGCGAGGACAGCACGGTGCGCGCATCGCGCCCCTGGCGCCCTTCGAAATTCCGGTTGCTGGTGGAGACCGCGAGTTGCCCGGGCGCGACCAGGTCGCCGTTCATCGCGATGCACATCGAGCAGCCCGGCTCGCGCCATTCGGCGCCGGCCGCACGCACGATGGCGTCGATGCCCTCGGCCTCGGCCTCGCGCTTCACCTGGCCCGAGCCCGGCACCACCAGCATGCGTACCCGCGGGTGCACGCGCCGGCCTTGCAGCACCGTGGCGACCGCGCGCATGTCGCCGAGACGGCCGTTGGTGCAGCTGCCGACGAACACCACGTCGACGGGCTGGCCCAGCAGCGGCTCGCCGCCTCGGAAGCCCATGTAGTCGAGCGCGCGGGCGGTGTCCGGATCGTTCGCCACCGGGACCGCGACATCCACCGCGACCACCTGGCCCGGATGCGTGCCCCAGGTCACGGTGGGCGCGATCTGGGACGCATCGATCCGCACCACGCGGTCGAACGCGGCATTGTCGTCGCTGCGCAGCGTGCGCCACTGCGCCACGGCCGCGTCCCAGGCCTCGCCCTTGGGCGCGCGCGGGGTGTTGGCCAGCCAGGCGAAGGTGGTCTCGTCCGGCGCGATCAGGCCCGCGCGCGCGCCGGCCTCGATCGACATGTTGCACACGGTCATCCGCTCTTCCATCGACAGCGCGCGGATCGCACTGCCGCGGTATTCGATGACGTGGCCGGTGCCGCCGTCCACGCCGATGCGGCCGATGATGTGCAGGATCAGGTCCTTCGCGCCCACGCCCGGCGGCAGCGTGCCTTCGACCTCGATCGCCAGGGGCTTCGGACGGCGTTGCAGCAGGCACTGCGTGGCCAGCACATGGCCCACTTCGCTGGTGCCGATGCCGAAGGCCAGCGCGCCGAACGCGCCGTGGGTGGCGGTGTGGCTGTCGCCGCAGACGATGGTGCTGCCGGGCAGGGTGAGGCCGAGTTCGGGGCCGATCACGTGCACGATGCCGCGGTGCTCGCTGCCGAAATCGAACAGCTCGATGCCGTGCCGCGCGCAGTGTTCGCGCAGCGTGCGCACCTGGGCCTCGGCCTGCGGCGTGGCGTAGTCGAGGCTGCCGTCGGCGCGCGGCGGCGTGGTCGGCGTGGAATGGTCGAGCGTGCCCTTGGTGCGCTCCGGGCGGCGCACCGGCAGCCCGCGCGCATCGAGTTCGGCGAAGGCCTGCGGCGAGGTCACCTCGTGGATCAGGTGCAGGTCGATGTAGAGCACCGCGGGGGCGTCGGTGGACTCGGGCACCACCAGATGCTGGTCCCAGAGTTTGTCGAACAGGGTGCGCGGCGGCGATTGGACGGTGGGGTCGGACATGGGAGGGCAGGGCTCGGCAGTGTGCGAAAAGACGTGTGGAATGTCAGGCATCGGCGGTGGCGTCGTCCGGGACGACCGCGTCCGGGTCGGCGATGGCATCGGCCTGTGCGGTGCGCGCGGCGGCGACGGCGGCATGTGCCGCCGCGGCCGAGTCGGCGGTGTTGGCGGTGTTGGCGGTGGCGGCGGCACGCGCGTCTTCGGCCGCTGCATCCGCCTGCAGCGCGCCGCGGCGCAGGCTGCGGTTGAGCACCTCCAGCCAGGCCAGGGCGCTGGCTTCGAGGATGTCGGTGCTGGTGCCGGAACCGGTGAGCTCTTCGCCCGGCCCGTCCTCCCTGCGCACCCGGGCGGTCAGGCTGGCCTGGCCCTGCGCGTCCTCGCCGGTGGTCACGCTGGAGACCTGATAACTCTCGATGTCGAGTTCTGCGCCGGTGGCGCGCGAGAGGGCCGAAAACAGCGCATGCACCGGGCCGTCGCCGGTGGCGGCATCGGCGATGCGCGCGTCCTCGGGCGTGGTCAGCTCCACGCTGGCGGTGGGCAGGATGCCGTCGCCCACGCCGGTGTTGACCTGCAGCCGCAGCAGGCGCCAGCCGCCGGGCGCACGGCCGTCGGCGCCGAGCGCCAGCGCTTCCAGGTCGGCGTCGAACACCTCGCGCTTCTTCTCGGTCAGGCGCTTGAAGCGCGCG